>CAYSCT010000015.1:0-65361 GCA_964429845.1 uncultured Ohtaekwangia sp. | reverse complement strand
TTCAAAAGTATCTCTACTCCTGCGAGGTCTTTAGAATCGACTCGAAATAACCCTCCATCGAGTTATCTCGGGTCCGCTATCAAGTACATTCATTCAATGAACGTTGCGCTCCGAAAAGCCGGGGCACCCGTGGTTTTGATTGTTCTATCTATTTCAAAACCCCCAAAATCCGTCAGATTTCGGGCTTTCCCCTCAAAAGGGAGTGCAAAGATAATGGGTAAAATGCGTTATGCAAATCGGCCCCCAAAGATTTTCAGAATATTTTATCCCAAAAAAGGGCAAAAGTCAGGTTTTTGGGCGCTTATAGAGGGGTACGGTGCTGCAGGGCTCGCCAAACATGACCGAGGCAGCCACTGGCAGCAAGTTATTCATTACTTCTACATAGGCAGAAACAGGTACCGGCAAATGGCTGCATCCTTTTACCACCACCTTTGCATCTTGAAAATCTCGCCACTCAACCGCAGAAATGGCTTTCGAAAAAAGGTGCACCTCGAGCTGCGCCAAATCGCCAAAAAAAATGCTGTGTGCGTAAGGCTTAAGTGCTACCACCAAAAGCATATAGGCCCAGGTGGGCACTATGGCATCGGCCGTGCAGGTAATAGCCACCAGCTTGTTGGTGTACTGCGACCAATCATTACTCTTAATATGTTCCCTGAAGTCTTTTTCTTTCAGGATGAGTCCCTGAAAAAGCTGATCTTTCAGATCGTATAACACACGCTCGCCCGTTGTGTAATATTTCTCCAGATCGAAGGTGACCAGGTTGCTGCCAGCGACACGATTTACTATTTCGTTTTCCATTACTGTTCCGACTGTTCTATGTCAACACACATGACCAGTTTTTGGTTTTTTGGCTATAAATTCCTTCAGATAGAACGGCTCGAAGCTGGCCACATCCTCAAATGCGCGTAACACGAATTTCTGGAATGCGAGTTCGCCTAGTTTGCCCGCAGAGGGCTGAACATCTGAAAGAAAAATGGCATGTGGATGCCGAATTGTGTTGCGGCATTTACCGGCCCCGTTGCCAAAAAAAAGTATCGGCTGCCTGTCGAGTGTTTCTTTGTAGCTGCTTTCATCTACCACTAACGCATGCACCTCAGACTGAGCCTGGCCGCTGGCATCAAACAGTTGTGTGTAAACTTCCATGCGCCTGGCATCTAACATGGGGCAAAGCCAGTGTTGGCTACTGTTAAAGGGTATAACCTGCTGCACGAGTAACGGAAGCGACCCCACCGCAATAAGCGGAATGCCTAAACCAAAGCACAACCCTTTGGCCGTAGCCACGCCTATTCGCAAACCTGTGTAAGAGCCCGGCCCCGATGAAACGGCAATGGCTTCGAGCTGGCCTGGTTTGATGCCTGTGAGAACAGACACCTGATTTATCATGACCGAAAGTTGCGAAGCGGTGGCCTGCGGCACCTGCAACTGTACTTCTGCCAACAGCCTGCCCTGGTTGTGAAGCGCAACCGAGCAAAAAAAAGTAGACGTTTCGATGCTTAAGATCACGATCGTTATTGAGGCTGAAGCATTTTCAGGTAGGCCGCTGAGTCCGTTAAGATTCGTCTTGCCTCTAATATCTCTTTGTGGCGGTTAAGTGAAATTTCTGCCAGCCCGGCATTCAACCGGTAGTGGAAGGCAATTTGTTCTTCGAGCAATGAAGATATTTCCGACTTGTATCTTACCCAATCGGTTTCTTTGTTGTCGGCAATTTTCTTTTTCAATTCTGTAAGGTCAGACTTTAACACCTCGTAGTAACGCTCTTCGCGCGCGGCCGCAATCAATTCGTCTGCCTTCGACTCTAAGCCAGTGACATATTCGAATTGTTGTTTGCGCACCCAGTCAACAAAGGCATTGTATTCTGCTTCGGTAAGGCGGAAGTTACTCATGGCAGCGGGCTCGCGTGGATTGGTGGCGCGGTAAATGGTGGCATATTCGAAGAAAAAATTTCTGGTGGCCAATTCTTCCACAGCCGAAGCAAAGGGTTCGGGTTTCACCAAAATATCCGGGTCGAGGCCGCCCCCATCGAAAACGCTGCGGCCTTTCTTTGTTTTAAACTCCACTTTAAGCGAGTCTGCAAATTTTTCCACGGTGCCATCGCTTTTGCGGTTGGTGTAATCCAGCGCCTGAATGCAGCGACCGCTGGGTATATAATATTTAGCGGTGGTAACTTTTAGCTGCGCGTTGTAGGCAAGCGGGCGCGTAGTCTGCACCAATCCCTTACCAAAAGTTTTTTCGCCAATCAAAATAGCACGGTCGTAATCTTGCAGGGCACCGGCCACAATTTCTGAGGCCGATGCGCTGCCCCCACTTGTGAGCACCGCCAATGGTATTTCCGTATCGAGCGGATTGTTGAGGGTAACATACGATTTGTTCCACTCTGGCACTTTGCCTTTTGTGGCCACCACTTCCAGACCTTTCGGGATGAAGAGATTGACAATATTGACCGCCTCGTAGAGCAAACCCCCGGGGTTGTCGCGCAAATCGATGATCAGACTTTTTGCCCCCTGGCCTTTCAGTTTCACCACGGCCTCTTCCACCTCTTTGCCGGCACCGGGTGTAAAGTCGTCTAGTTTAATGTAGCCCACGCGGTTGTCTACCATGCCATGATAAACCACGTTAGACACTTTGATGCGGTCGCGTTCGATTTTAAAGGTGATGGGATCTTTTACGCCATACCTGCGCACGGTAACCTCTAACTGGGTTTTGGGCTTGCCTTTCAGCAGGGCGCTTACTTGGGCTGTGGGCTTGCCTTGCACATTTGTTCCATTTACAGAAATGATTTCATCGCCCACCCACAGGCCAGCGCGTTGTGCCGGGAACCCGAGGTATGGATGGGTAATGACTGTTTTTTTGTTAACAACCCCGATCAAAGCACCCATGCCTGCATATTGCCCGGTGGTTTGAATGCTGAAGGCTTCTTGTTCTTCTTCAGGAATGTAATCCGTGTAGGGATCCAAAGACTCCAGCATACCTCGAATGCCTTTGTCTACCAGTTTCTTGGGATCGACATCGTCTACGTAGTAAGCATTTACCTCTTTAAATAAGGTGGAGAAAATATCGAGGCTTTTGGCTATTTCGAAATACTTCTCGGCCGGAGCTACAAAGGCCACCGTGCCGGTTGCCAAAACAAGTGCTGCTATCCAAATCTGTATTCTTTTCATCTGTTAGTCTCATTTCCGCTCCTTGCCAGATGGAATCTCCATGCCCGTTCACCCTGTCTGTAGGTGCATGGGTATTTCGCGTTACCTGGCTACTCTTTTCAGTGTTTGTATCATTTTCTCATGAATCAATACCGAGGGTTCCATTTCTTTGGAGGTATAAATATAAGCAATGAGCCATTTTTGGTTGCCGTTTAATTGATGCTTGTTGAGGCGATATGCCTCGCGCATCCGTCTTTTAATGGTGTTGCGGTCTACCGCCTTTTTGAAATTTCGGGCTGAAACAGAAAACAAAACCTGGTTATGGGGTGCCTCAGGCAGTGGGTGGGGCAATTGCAGCACCCGGAATGGGTATAAATGAAAAGAGGAACCCTTAGCGAAGAGTTCCTTTATCCATAGCTCTTTTTTAAGTCTTTCTTCCTTGCGGAACGTGAACTTGCCCATGAGGTTTACATTATCAAGACCCCTGGGTTAACCAAAGGGCAGAATTACTTTTTCTTGAACGTTTTCTCGTCCGATACGGTGAGTTTTTTTCTTCCCTTTCTTCTGCGTGAAGCCAGTACTCTGCGGCCATTGGCAGTTGCCATGCGCTCGCGGAAACCGTGCTTGTTCTTTCTCTTTCTGCGGGAAGGTTGGTACGTGCGTTTCATTTTCTAAAAAGTTTGCCCTTATTTTTTAAAGGGCTGCAAAGATGATCAGTATTTGGAAGATTTACAAGGCTTGAGCCGGGCAAAAACCACAAGTTTTGACCGAATTTGACCCCTAACACCGTTTTTAGCCTCTTTTTCAGCTTCCAATCAAATCGGCAAGCACGGTTTGGGCCTGGGCCGGCTGCAGGCGCGGACCCCACTGCGCAACCACCCGCGATGATGCCAGGGAGGCCAATTTACCCGCTTCCGCAAAACTGTGGCGGTGCGTAATGCCGTATAAAAAGGCACCGGCAAACATATCGCCTGCGCCATTGGTATCTACTGCCCGAACCTTGTAGGGTTCTATTTGAATGAATGTATCGCCATCGTAAATCAAGGCTCCGTTGGCGCCCAGCGTAATGGCAAAACGTTTGGCTATCTGCTTTAACTTCTCGCGCGCCTCCAGTATGTTGGTGGTGCCGGTAAAGATCATGGCCTCTTCATCGTTGCAGAACAAAAGGTCTACGCTGGCGCCCACAATTTCTTCCATCTGTTTAGAGAAATACTTCACCATGCTGGGGTCTGAAAAGGTAAGTGCCACGTGCACACGGTTGTTCTCGGCTATTTTTTTGGCAGCCTTCATGGCATCCAAACCCTTGGGGCTGGCCACCAAGTAGCCCTCCAGGTATAAGTAAGAAGAATCTTTGATGGCTTGCTCGTCCAAGTGTTCTGGCGACAAGAAAGAACTCACGCCCAGAAACGTGTTCATGGTGCGCTGCGCATCGGGCGATGTCATTACCAGGCACCGACCGGAATGGCCCTGCGGACAATCTTCATACCTCAGATTAGTCTCCACACCGTTGCGCTTCAAATCATCGAGGAAAAATTTTCCCAACTCATCGTGCGCTACCAGGCAGGAATAAAAACTCTTGCCCCCAAACTGATTTACCGCCACCACAGTATTGCCAGCAGATCCTCCCCCCGACATCTTACTTTTCTTCATGTCGATGGCTTTCATTAAGTGCTGTTGGCGTTTTTCATCCACCAGCGTCATCACGCCCTTTTCCACCTCGTTGGCTTCAAAGAAAGAGTGCTCTACCTCGGTAACAATATCTACAATGGCATTGCCTATGCCGTATACATCGTATTTCATTCTTGTTTGATTTTTAAGACCGCAAGATTAGTTATAAGAATTTGAATTTTATAAGAGCTGCTCCACCTAAACCTATTGGATGAACGAAACCACCAATATTCAAAAATGTTTGTGAGAATATGATTCAGCGCGCTCTACCTGATGGATGAGTTCTTCGCCCGCACTTCGTCAACTCCGAGCGGCTTGCACATGCCAAAGGATTGCCTACTTCTTCACATTCTGAAACTTAAGCGTATACCCCAACTTCTTTGCCCGGTCGGGGTAATCGGTAATGATGCCGTCTGCACCCCAGGCTTTGAGTTCTTCCATTTCTTTTGGTTCGTTCACCGTCCAGGGTATTACGCGCATTTTCAAATCGTGGGCGTATTTGATGTCCGCCTTTGAAAGGAGTTTATAGTAAGGGCTGTAGATAGAGGGCCTGAAGCCCAGTTTTTCAATGTTGCTATCGATGCCGCCCGTGTTTTCTACCAGTGCCGCCAGCCGCACATGCGGGTACTTTTGATGCCAGTATTTCAACACCCGGAAGTCGAACGACTGGATGACGATGCGATCCCACGGCAGGTACTGGTCGATAAGTTCGTACACCAGGTTTGAGAATTCGGCTGGCGTAGGGTGGAATTTGTTGTCACCGGAAGGATCGCTTTTGATTTCGATGTTATAATCTACCTCATACAACGTTTTGTTTTTGATGTGCCGCTCGGCTGCCAGAATTACATCCAGCAAAAGCGGTTTGGTTATCGCCATCTTTTGTTGTTCGGGGAAACGTTCATGCACTTTGGTGCCACAATCGAACTGCCGCACCTCGGCATACGTCAGTTTGTAGATGTTAAAGCGCTTTTCGTCTTTCTCGCGAATTTCGTTGCCTGCCGAATCGAGGCAGATGGCCGCGCTCATCCAGGGTTCGTGCGATACAACGACCTGACGGTCGGCTGTAATGGCCAGGTCCATTTCAAGTGTGGTAACTCCCGAATCGAGCGCCAGCAAAAAGGCAGGAATGGTATTTTCCGGCATCAGGCCACGCGCACCTCGATGACCCTGCACATCGAACTTTGGTATGTACGCCTGCCCTTTCAATTCAACAATCGATACAACTGCCGTCAGCAAAAAAATGATATGCTTCATGCCCGAAAGATGGGCAATCCACTTTCAAAATTCAAGATTTGACTTCCTTGCACAAGTTATCAAATCTTGAATTCTAAAAGCAGGTGGCTTAGCCTCCGCGGAACATCACCCGCATGCCGGGTCTGCGGCCGCCACCCATTGGGTTGAGTTGTTTGTTCAGGGCATATGTAAAACTAACCATATAGAATCTGCCCAGATTATTGATGGTTTCCTGCTGCAGGTAGTTGGCAGTAGCTGTTTGCGACACACTCAAGCTCTTATCGAGCAGGTTGGTTACACCTATCTTCACTTCGCCTGCATTGTTCTTCAACACAAAGCGCGAAAGCCAGATATTTAACAATGGAATACTTTGACTGAAGCCCGTTGTCTGACTGGTGTACACGAGGTATTCGAAAGCGCTGTTTACCTGGTAATTTTTTAGAAGTGTGAGATTGGCCTCTGCAGAATAGGTTTCATTCAAAAACTGCTGATTCAAATCTTTGTTAAAATCGTATTGGGTTCGTTGCTGGCTCAGGTTAGCGCTTAAGTCGAGCGTAAATACATCGTTATAATTAAAATTGTAGCGCACATTACCACCCCACGTTTGGGCTACCACTGTGTTTTCTTCGCCATTCAGCACATTGATGCCTTCATTGTAAACAACTGAAGGGCCAACGTTAAAACGGCTCTTCAATTTTTTTAAAGGAAAACCCACGCTGGCATTGGCATTCAGCATTCGATTATCGCTTACGTTTACAGGGCGCGTGGTGCGCACCAGTTGCGCGTTTACCGATTGCGAGTTGGTGATGGCGTTGGCGGTGTAGGTGGCCGTTCCAAACAGGAAGAAGCTGAGGAATTTTGCCGGATCGAACATAGTGAAGTTCATATTCAAACGGTGCGAATATCCGGGGCGCAGATCGGGATTACCTTCGTAAATATTCAGCGGGTCGGAGTTATCGATTACGGGCTGCAACTGCTGAATGGTGGGCTCTTGCATAGATGTTTCGTAATCCACACGCAAGTGTTTAAACGAAGAGAAATCGTAATTGAAGCGCGCCACCGGCAGTATGTTTTCAAATTGCTGGTTGATATCCACCCCACGCAGCAGCAGTTCGCCTTTCAATGAAGTCATTTGGTAACTCGCCCCAAGGGCCGCGTTGTACTTCGGCCGGTTTACGCGCAAGTTAAAGCCAGGCCGATGGTACGTGTAGGCGCTGGTGTATTTGTTGCTCAAGTTGTTGTCGAAAATCAGCTGCCCGGTTTCTTCATTATATACCTCGCGGTTTACATTGTTCTGGTTTACCCTGAAGTTGTAGTTTGCTTCCAGGTACCTGCGTTTACCCAATGGTTCGGTGTACGAAAGTGTAGTGCCATACGACAGATTATCGGTGGCTTGTGTGTTGATTTGTTCAATGGTTTGATTTTCCTGGTTGCCAATGTAGAACTGGTTAGCCGAATTGAGGGTGCCGTCCATATCGTTTTGGCCCAACCCGAAAGTGAGGTTGGTGGAAAACGTTCTTCCTTTTTTGCCAAAACGGTGCCTGTACAGCAGCGAGGAATTAAGCGATATGCTCTCGCCTTGCGTAAAGGTATTTCTGGCACTTTCGTTTTGCAACGTGTTGAGTACAGACATAGTCTCGCTGGTGCTGCGAACAGATTGTTCGGAATTATTGTACGTGGCAGAAGTGGTAAAACGAAGCGAATTAGCTGAATCGATGTTGTGATCGATGGATACGTTTACCCGGTGGTTGTCGTTGGCACTTAGCTGCGCACTCTCCTGGTTGAAGTTATAGGTCTGGTCGTTGGGCAGATAGTTAATCCGGTTCAGGGAACGGATCGTATTTTGCTCCACGCGATTGTAAAAATAACTGCCATTGATTTTGGTTTTGTTACCATTTAAATCGCGATTGAAGTTTACACCACCCGCGTAGTTGGTCATGATCCCACTCTGCCGCCCACCAAAGTTCAGCGGTACACCGTTGGCATTGTTGGCATCGAACTGCAGCCGCACCGAACCTCCGCCTCCACCCATCATCTGCTGCGCGCCTCCCGTAAAGTTCATGTAATCATCCAGAGAAAATCCCTGCTCGTTGATGTTGTTGCCCATACCCAGCAGGGAAATTTGTTTTCCTTTACCGAACTTGTTGATGCTGGCACGGCCCTGGAACCGATCGCCTGTTCCTGCTCCCGCCATCAGCGTTCCGAAGGCGCCATTCCGTTTCTCCTCCTTCAGTTCCAGGTTGATGGTTTTCTCCTTCTGCCCATCGTCTATGCCGGTAAATACCGCTTGGTCCGATTTTTTATCGAACACCTGCACTTTGTCTATGGCATCGGCAGGCAGGTTGCGCGTGGCCAGTTTGGGGTCGCGTCCAAAAAACTCGCGCCCGTCTACCATCACACGTTGCACCTGCTCGCCCTGCGCGCGTATGGTACCATCGTTGTCTACCTCCATGCCCGGCATTTTCTTCAGCAAATCCTCCACGTTGGCATTGGCTTTGGTTTTAAATGAGCCCGCATTGAATTCAATCGTGTCGCGTTTTACCGTAACGGGTGCCTTCTCTGCCTGCACCACCAGTTCGTCCAGCTCGGTAGACTGTGGCTGCAGTTTAACCTGGCCCAGGTTCACCTCCACCAGGCCGGCCGCGGGGCGAATCAATTGCGTGTGGGTGGCAAAACCTACGAAAGACACTTTGAAAAGATAGTCGGACCGGTTCAGGTTCTTTATCTCAAAGTTTCCTTTTGCATCGCTTACGCCAAAGTTAACCAGCGATGAATCGGCAGGATTCAGCAACATAATGGTTGCCGAGGGCATGGGTGCCGATAGCGTATCCGTTAGCTGACCTCTTAATGTGAATTTTTGGGCCCATGCTGCCAAAGGCAACATCAGCACCGAAAGAAAAAATAGTTTTCTCATCATTTGTTTCATCAACACGGTTGCCTCAATTACGAATCATAATGCCACCACGGCCGCCCATTTGCTTCATTTGCTCTTCTACCATGGCGTGGAATTCTGCCTGCGTAGTTTTCTGGCCGCTGGTCGGCCGCTTCATCTCGTTCTTCTTCAGTGCACGCAACTCTATCGACCTGGCCACCAGCACGCGTTCGCCATTGTTGATATCTACCGCCAACACTGCCCCAGGCAGCGAATGAAATCTTTCGGGCCCGAGGAAAGGCCTGATCTGGTCTGTGTACCAGGCGGTGATTTCCTGCTTCTGCTCGGGGCGCGACTCATCGGTGTAGTAAGCCTGCTTACATTCGTACCCCTGAATGGTTTTGGTTTCCGTGCCGAATTTCCAAGGTGTCATTTTCAGTGTATCTTCAATGAGGTAATTCTTACCCATGAACTCCTGCTTCGAAACAATCGTGCGTGTAGACTGATCGAAGTAAAATTCATTGTTAGGCTGTTGCATGCGAATCTGAAAGCCACCCCCGCCTTGGGTGTTGGCATCTTGTTCCTCGTCTTCAATCAATGGCTTGTAGAGCGACTCGGTGGCATTGAAAAAAAGTTGCTCTTTGGTGGTTCGGAATTCCGGTATCATCGCCTTCATATCCTGGCGGTCGGCCGGAAGCCTGCGGTGCAGGTTCACCTTTATCTCGTAGGTGATAACGCCTTCGGCTGTCTGAGCCAGCACAACATTGGCTGCGGTGAGCGATACAAGCACACCCAGCAGGATCAGTATTTTCTTCATGGTAGCTGTTAGTTTCAAATGGTTGATTTTTTAATTCAAAAGTACGTTCAGAGATGGCCGGGCAGGGTTAATAGTTCTGAAAGGAAGGTTAATTAAGGTTAAAGGCGGTATCACTACTCTTTGAATCCCGTTACCTTTGTTGTATGAAAATCAACCGGCTGGCCGCCACATTTACCCTGATGATCAGCAGCATACTACTGCTGCTGGTGTTGCAGGCTTTTTGGTTGCGGTCTTCGTACGAGAAAGCCTACTTCGATCTGCGCAGAGAAACCAGTGGCTTGTTTCGCTCTACCGTTTTCGCTTTGCGCGATACATTCTTTCTGAAACGCATCGAGCCCCTTGCACCCAGCAAACGCAGGGACTCTGTCAATGTGTTCTTTTCCCAGGCATCCGACTCGACCAAAGCCGTGTGGTCAGGGCGCAGGATGCAACTACGCGAGCAGGCAAGCAGCCTTCAGATATTTATTTCATCTACGCCCGATGTGGATTCGATACAATCGGTGGTGCGTCCGCTGATCAGCAGCCTGCACGAAGGGCAGATAAAAAACGGCAGCAACTTTATTGTGCGCGTTAACCTCGACTCGCTGCACGTAGATTCGGTGCAAAGCCGGTTCGAGGCCGAACTGAAACGGGTTGGCATTGCCGCCACACCTGTTGTGAAGCATATGCGTTTGCAACAGCCTACCCCACCCGACATGGCTTTTGGTTTCATCAGGCCACGCGAGGCAGAGGGAGACTCGTTGCAACGCGCGCGTCTGTTCTCAAACACACTGCACTCCGAATGGGTACGCTTCGACCCCTTTCATCGTTATGCCGTGACCCTTAGCGGGGTGCGCTCCATTCTACTGCAGCAAATCACACCACAGATATTGTTTTCTGCTTTTCTTACACTGATTACATGCACCGCCTTCTTTTTAATGTATCGCAGCCTGCGCGCGCAGCAAAAACTGATGGCGCTCAAGAATGATTTCATCAGCAACATCACCCACGAATTAAAAACGCCTGTTACCACCGTAAGCGTGGCATTGGAGGCATTGAAGAACTTTCGTGGATTGGAAAACCCCAAGCTAACGGAAGAGTACCTTGAAATTGCCCAGAGCGAACTCAACCGGTTGGCCATACTTACAGACAAAGTGCTGAAGACTGCCATCTTCGAAAACAAAGGCGTTAGTTTTCAACCCGAGCCCGTGGATCTGGAAAAACTCATCAACCAGATTCTGAACAGCATGAGGCTGCTGTTCGAAAAACAAAAAGCCACTGTTACCTTCGAAAAAAGAGGCGAGAACTTTGTTGTGGCGGGCGGGGGCGTACACCTTACTAATGTTATTTACAACCTGCTGGATAACGCCCTGAAGTACAGCCCCGGTAAACCCAAAATCAATGTGTCGCTGATAAACGGAGAACGCCAGATCGAAATACTGGTAAAAGACGAAGGCATCGGTATTCCAGCGGAATTCCGTAAAAAGATATTTGAAAAATTTTTCCGTGTGCCCACAGGCGATGTGCACAACACAAAAGGCTATGGGTTAGGATTGAGTTATGTAGATAGTGTAATACGCAGCCACCACGGCAGCATTGAAGTTGTAAGCAGCGAAGGACCAGGCAGTTTGTTCAGAATTGTTTTACCCAAATAACCGTGTAGCATGAAAACCAAAATTCTCTACGTGGAAGACGAACCGTTTTTGGGCAGAATAGTGAAGGAAAGCCTGGAGAGCCGGGACTATGAAGTGAACATGGTAGCAGATGGCGGCCAGGTGTTAGCTGCCTTTCAAAAAATTCAACCCGACATTTGCGTGTTGGATGTAATGCTGCCCAATAAAGATGGCTACAGCATTGCCAAAAGTATACGGCAGATTAACCCGGGGTTGCCGATTATCTTTGTTACGGCCAAAACACAAACCGAAGATTTGTTAAAGGGTTTTGAGGTGGGTGGCAACGATTTCCTGAAAAAACCTTTCAGCATGGAAGAGTTGATTGCCCGGGTAAACAACCTGTTGAGTCTGACCCGCAAAAACAATGCTTCCAATGGAGAAGTCATCCAGATCGGGCAGTTCGAGTTTCACACCCAGCGCTACGAGTTGAAGAAAGGCAGCCACACACGCAAACTATCGCACCGCGAAGCCGTGCTGTTAAGCATACTGGCGGAAACCAAAAACGCCACCGTTAATCGCAAAGAAATTCTCATGCGCGTTTGGGGAGATGATTCGTTCTTCAACTCGCGCAACCTGGATGTGTACATTACCAAACTGCGCGACTACCTACGAGACGACCCGACCATTGAAATCATCACTATCAAAGGTGTGGGCTACCATTTTGTAGCGAGCTAAGTTCGCTTTCTTATAACTTCACGCGCTCCATTCGGGGCGCCAGCCAATGCATCAGCAGCCACGCAATCAGATAGCCGCTGCCGCAAATCACAAAAAGTATGTTGTAGCCAACATTAATGTTACCCAGCAACTTGTAATGATCGAGTACGGCACCCACAAACAAAGGGAATAACATGCCGCCAATAGAGCCGGCCATCCCGCCAATGCCTACCACCGAACTAACGGCTGATTTGGGAAACATGTCCGACACCGTTGTAAAGATATTGGTGCTCCACGCCTGGTGGGCCGCCACGGCCAGGCTTATCAAACCCACGGCCATCCACATGCTGCCTACCCACGAGGCCGACACAATGGGCAACACGCTTAGGGCGAAAAACAACATCGCAATTTTACGGGCTTTGAAAACCTTCCAACCACGCCTGATGAGGTAGGAAGACAAATAACCTCCGCCAATGCTGCCGATGGTAGTGGCGCTGTAGACTATTATCAGTTGCAGGTTGGGCTTACGAAAGTCTATGGCGTAGACACTTGAAAAATACGATGGCAACCAAAACAGAAAAAACCCCCAGATGGGATCGCTCAGAAACTTACCCAAAGCAAAAGCCCACGTTTGGCGGTACTTTAACAATTGAAACCAGGAGGCAGGTTTTTGATTTTCTTCACCTTTCTCATCCTCATCGCTGTGTATGTAATCGAACTCTGCTTTGCCCAAACGCTTTTGGCGCGTGGGAATTTCGTAAAAGATGAACCAGAAAATAAGCCAGATGAAGCCGAGGGCCCCCGTGTATATAAAAGCCTCCTGCCAGCCGTACGCGCCCAGAATCCACGGCACCAGAATGGGCGCTGCCACTGCGCCAATGTTGGTGCCCGAATTAAATATACCGGTGGCCAAGGCGCGCTCCTTCTTCGGAAACCACTCGGCAGCTGATTTAATGGCCGAGGGAAAGTTGCCCCCCTCGCTGATACCCAGGAAAAAGCGCATCACACCAAAGCCAAACGTGGTACGTGCCACTGCGTGCAGCATGGCTGCAATGCTCCAGAAAAATACCGCTACTGCATAACCCATCTTGGTACCCACCCAGTCCACAATGCGGCCGAACAGCAAAAGGCCCAACGCGTAGGCACCGTTAAAAGCCATCACAATTGTAGCATAGTCAGACTCCGACCAGCCAAATTCTTGCTCCAAAGTTGGTTTCAGCAAGCCAATCACTTGCCGGTCGATGTAATTGATGGTAGTGGCCACAAACAACAAGGCACAGATGGTCCACCGGTAGTTGCCCATTTTAATAGAGGAGGATTGTGTCATGCTGATTGTGTTATAAGGTAAGTTGAATGGCCCGGTGCGTTGCGTTGCTTTGGTAGCAGGCTTCAATCAGGTATATCACATCGCGGGCTTGCCGGGGCGTTACCGCCAAGGGCTTGTGCTCGCGTATGGCTTGAAATACATTTTGATAAAACGCGGGATAATTTCCCGGCAGGGTTTCAATATGTGTTACACCCTGTTGATTGTTCAATTTACCCCACCACTCTTTGGGTTCTGTACCCCAGCCAGGCTGCGAAGGAAGTTTGTCTTCCTTCAACGCCTGCTCTTGCGGATCGAGGCCATACTTAATGAAAGAGCCTTCATTGCCATGTAAAATATAACGCGGGCCGGGCTCCTTCACCAGGTAGCTGGATTTTACGATTGCATAAAACTCCGAATACTTCAGACGAATGTCGTAGAAATCGTCTACCACACCACCCTGCCGCTGAATGCCGATGCGGGCATCCACTTCGCGCGGCATACCAAACAAAACCAGCACCTGGTCTAACATGTGCGAGCCCAGGTTATAGAGAATGCCCGTACCTGGGCCGCTTTGCTCCTTCCACGTATTGGGTTCAATGTAGTTGCGAAAGCGATCGTAATGGGCTTCGAATTCGGCTACTTTGCCCACCCTGTTTTCGTGCAACACTTTTTTCACCGTCAGAAAATCACCATCCCAGCGCCTGTTTTGAAATACCGTGAGCACCCGGTTTTTGCTTTGCGCCAACTCAATCAGCACATCGGCTTCGCGCGTGGTAATCGTAAAAGGCTTCTCCACCACCACGTGCTTACCGGCTTCCAACGCCCGTCTGGTGTAGTCAAAGTGTGTATCGTTGGGTGTGTTAACGATAACCAGCTCTATCGCGGGATCACTCCAGACCTCTTCCACGGTTTTCACAACCGTTACACCGGCCAATCGTGCCGCAGCCGTTGGCTCCTTGCGTTGTACCACTTTCGCGATGCGAAAACCGGGCACTGACTGAAGAAGCGGTGCGTGAAATACCGTGCCCGACATGCCATATGAAAGCAAGGCTGTAGAAATAGCAGAACTACTCATACAGCTAAAGATGGACAAAAATGATTGAATATGTAAGCGCTATTCCAGAATGTGCGAAGTGGGTCGAAGCGAACCCGCGGAGAACGCCTGCGACACATTTCCGTTTGGGGCGTTCGGGTTAACGGGCTTCGCCCATGCCCAGCGTTTTGGACAACATCAACGTTACACCTGCCGATCGTTGGTTCATGCTATAAGGTAGCGATTGATTCTTGGCCTCCCGCAGGTAAAAGGTCAGGGAAGGGTTGATCATCAACTCCCATCCACGATTGAACAATATATTGTATCCACCACCCACCGTTAAGCTAACATTCGCCCGGTTCAGGTTATCCTCGGGCAGGGACTGCCAGCGGTCTTCTACTTTTTCGTTTATGCTGGCTGAAACCAGGTAATGCGTACCCACACCGGCCATCAGGTTCCAACGGCTGCGCGCAGTGTTCCAGAAATAATAAGTAGCTGCTAATCTAAGGCCTCCGTAATTATACCGGATGCGTATTTCGCGGAAATTCACTTCGTACACCGGTGTTACCTGAACCGTTTGGTCAGCCTGCAAAACTGCCACCAAGGTGTCCACTTTTCCAGTAGCGTAGCCAAAGTAAATATCTTGCTGAACAGACACGTACGACAAGTGCATATCGAGATACAGGTTGGGCGTAACGGCTTTTCCCACACCCAACGCCCAGCCCGCTCTTACCTGGCTTCTCCAGTCGGGTTTGCTCACATCGGTTACCAGCACCTCATCGGCTGTAGCCGGCATTACCGTGCGCACCTGGTATTGTGGAACAACGGATGCGCTAATGCGCCAGGGCCGGTGGGCCCGCTTCTCATTGGGAATGATGGTCTCTAATTCAGCCGAATCTATGTCAACCGTGTTGGATGTAATCAAAACCTGGTGGGCGCTGTCGGCATCGGGTGCAGACTCAGTGAGGGCCAGCTGCACATCATCGGTTTTTGGGCCATCCTCCTTCGCACGAATCGCGTCATCATCGAAGAGAACGAATTCATTTTCATTCAACGTGGCCAGTCTTTCTTCATTTAATTTACTTGATTGGCCATTGCGCTCATTGGCCAGAGGTACCACCGAACCTGCATCGGCACTGGGCTGGCGGGTGTTACGGCCTTCGGAAGGCCGTTCTTTCGACTGCACGGTGGTGCGTTCTTCTGTACCGGGGTTTTCTAATGGTTTGGATTCCACCTGCGCGATCTCAACTGCAAGGGTGTTTGATTCGATGCCGGGTTGGGGATAGATAAAGTAAACAGCTGCCGGAATGAACAACAGCAGCGGCTTCCATCCATGCCGCCTCCACCAGACAGCCTTTGCGGAGGGGTGCTCAGCGCGTAATGCAGCACCAATTTTTTTCCAACCGTCCTGTGGCGGGTCTGCCTCCATGTGGTGCAGCCTCTTTCCGATTTCTTGAAAGTCGTTTTCTTTCATGCGGCTGAGGTTAATCGGTTCTCAATCAGTTTTTTCAGGTAGGTCTTTGCTTTAGATAGCTGCGATTTGGAACTGCCCTCGGCAATGCTCAGCATCTCTGCTATCTCGTTGTGGTTGTAGCCTTCTACCACATGCAGGTTGAAAATCATTTTGTAACCTTCTGGCAGGCTGCCGATTAAGTCCATCAACTCCTGCGTGGAAAGCTCTGCCAGAATATTCTCTGATGTGGTCATCAGGTTTTCTGCATAAGAGGCATCTACATGGTCGAAGTATTTTTTATTCTGGTGGTAGTGGTTGATGGCCGTATTAACAAAAATTCTGCGCATCCAACCTTCGAATGAGCCACCCTGCCACGAAGCCAGGTTCTTAAACACCTTTACAAAAGCCTCGTGAAACACATCTTCCGCTTCGGCCCGCGAGCGGGTATAGCGCAGGCATACTGCCATCATTCTGCGCGCATAAAGCGCATAAAGCTTCTCTTGCGAAGAAGCTTTCTGTGCGATACAGCCTTGAATGATTTCCGCCTCGGACATTCGTAACTATTCGGTGATGGTGATATTACAATATACCTCCAGATCGCCTGCAGGTGTAAATATTTTGTACCTGAAGCGGTCGGTGCCCACAAATCCCTTTGGCGGAAAGTAGACGTATACAATATTCTTCAGATTGCCGGAGTAGGCATAGCTGGTGAAAGTTCCCTTCTCTGGCTTGTTGATGCTGCTGCCCTGATAGGGGCAAATCACATCGTTGGCAAATATTCTGATCTCCAACGGCTGGTCTTTTTTGGTTGTAACCGATTCGCCATTCAACTCGTAGCGGCATTCATCTCCTTGCAGGGGCTTCTCAACATGTAATGTAATGGGGGCCGTGGAGCATGTGCCCTGGTAACAAACGGTGTAGGTAAAAGTATCTGTACCAATAAATCCCTCGTTGGCTTTGTAAAACCAGCCCTCATTGGTAATGAACTGAATGGTGCCCGATTGGGGCGTGCTATACGAAACAATGACCGGCACTTTGATGCTGTCGTTCAGCAGCGGGTCGAGCCGCACGCCTTCAGATGCACCGCCCGCATAGATATAAACCTCGTCTGCATTCAACTGAATTTTCTCGAACACCACTGGCACTTCATCGCCTGTAAAGGGGTCGTTACAGGCCGCGAGGGTCAGAAAAAGGGCAGAAACGAAGATGCAAGCATGGGTCAGCTTTTTCATAACGGTGTGTTAAACTGAAACCAAGACAGGAAGTTGCCCGAAAGGGTTGCCCGGCCCTAAAAATCTTTCAAGAGGTATATAATGAGAGCCCGAAGCCTTCGCTGCGCACTAACAGGTGTTTGTTTAACGATTATTTCAATTCGCGAATCTTAATGCTTCTGAAAGAAACCGCGTTGCCATGGTCCTGCAGCAAAATCGGTCCGCTGGGCGCCATGCCGAAGCCATCCCATTGCTGGTACTTGCTGCGTGCCACCAATGCATAGAATATGGGTGTGCCTCGTTGGTATTCTACCACTTTGCGTCCATTCAGCCAATGCTCCACGCGGTTGTCGGGATGTACCACAATGCGGCCGTAGTTCCATTGCCCAATGGGGTTTACATGATTCTGGAATTTCAGAGAGGGAATGAGATCGTAGAGCGAGGCCAGCGTGCGGTTGCCCACGGCACCCATTTTTGCATCGGGATGCCTGGCATCGTCTAAGATTTGGTATTCCAACCCAATGGCCGAGCCGGTAGAGAGATACTTTTCATCCACAAAATATTTTACCCCGCTGTTGGCTCCTTCGGTTAACTTAAAGTCGAATGTAAGTTCAAAGGCGCTGAAGTTTTCGTTCGTCACGATGTCGCCCCCGTTGGTAGACTCTCCCCCATCAGCCGGGAGCACGGACAACACACCGTCTTTTATTTCCCAACCCTTTTCAGGGAATTCTTTCTTGAAGGCCCCATGCCATCCGGTGGTGGTTTTTCCGTCCCAAAGCAACCTGTACCCTTGTTGTTTCTCCAGGTCGGTTAGTGTGTTGGGCAGCAGGTTTACCACCGGCATGTCGGTAGCAGGCGAAGGCTTCAGGTTTTCCGTTTGTATGCGGATGTTTTTCCAGCGGGTTTTTTTGCCTTCGTCTTCGGCACGGTAAAGCGAATGCACCTGCAGGGCAATGAATCCGTTCAGCGTCATATCATCGGCCACGTAAGCAACTGGCACACCATTTACCCACGTGCGTATACTCGATCCTACGCATTCGATGCGGTAGGTATTCCAATCGTTCCATTTGTAGGCGCTCTTGGCGGCCGGGTTTAAGTCTACAGGGTAGAGCCAGCCTCTTCGCGCTTCATCGTACACGCCACCCGACCAACTGCGGTGCTGCTGGTGGTCCACCTCCATTTGGTAGCCTTGCACGCGGCCATCGGCCGACTGCACACTACGAAACTGAATACCCGAGTTGATGTCGGGGTCGATCTTGAACGTTACTTCCAGAATAAAATCGCCAAAGGTCTTCTCGGTAATTAAAAAAGAGTTGGGTGTATCTTTTACCGAAGTGCCCACAATTTCACCATTCACCACCTCGTATTTGGCTTTGCCGTTTACCTGTTTCCAGCCGGTGAGGTCTTTGCCATTAAAGAGGTTTGTCCACTTCTCTTTTTGTGCATGCAGAAAAAACGGTATCAGTATCAGGCAAGTAAAAATCAGTCTCTTCATGTTTTTTAGTAGTTTGTTGGGTGGTGATGTTGTTCAAAAAATGCGTTTAGAATACCATTACAATTTCATCTCCCAGCCCTTTTCATATTCGCGGCTCCAGAGCTTCATGGCTTCCGCATCATTCAATATTCTTCCGTTTGTCGGATTACACTGCAACGCGCGGCCGCTTCGGTAGGCTATGTTGCCCAGTTGTGGCAGCAGGGTAGACTTGTGACCATCTTGAATCGGTGAGTTGAGCTTTACTTTGCCACGAACGGCATCGGCAAAATTCTGCAGATGCAAACTGTCGAGGCGTTCGCCCATACCCATGGTGTTGGTGGCATCGGCTTGCTGAATGTCTGTCTTCACCTCCTTCACCAGTTTGCCACCCAACTCATAAATCTTGTAGTCGTCTCCGCCCGGTATCACCATGGTGCCCTTTTCGCCATAGAAGATAACACCACGGCCGCTCCTCAGTTCGTCATAGTCGTTGCAACTACGCCCTTCCCACAACATGGCGGTGTTGTTGGGAAACTCGAAAGTGATGGTTTGTGTATCGGGAGTTTCCCAATCGTCTTTAAAAGCAAAGCGGCCACCCGCAGAAACCACTTTGGTGGGATAGTCCGCTCCCAGGCCCCACCGCATCACATCTATTTCGTGTGTTCCATTGTTCAGGGCTTCGCCCGTACCCCAATGCCAGAACCAATGCCAGTTATAGTGCACCAGGTTACTTTTGTATGGCCTGCGGGGGGCAGGACCTTGCCAAAGATCAAAGTCGAGCGTTGCAGGGGGGGCGATTGTTTGCCCAACGCCAATCTCTTTGCGTGCGTTGGCATACCAGCCCTTGGCAAAATACACACGGCCAATGGCACCCTGCTGCAACGCCTGCATGGCCTCCACCACCCTGGGAAATGACCTGCGCTGGTTGCCCATCTGCACATGTAGTTTGTATCTGGCAGCAGCCTCTATCAGCATCTCGCCTTCGGCCGGGTTGTGCGAACATGGCTTTTCCACGTACACATGTTTGCCAGCCTGCAAGGCCATCAGCGCGGCCGGGGCGTGCCAATGATCGGGCGCAGCAATCACCAGTGCATCCAGGTCTCTGCTTTCAATCATCTTGCGCACATCTTTCAGCCCCTTGGGTTTCTTGCCACTCAGTTTTTCAATTTCTGCCAGCGTTTTGGTAAGCACCGTTTCATCCGGGTCGCACACAAATCCAACCTCCATGTTCGGTAATTGCGCCAGCATTTTGGCCAGATAGAAGCCACGACTGTTGGTGCCCATGACACCCACTACCATTTTTTCTGCAGGCGAGCCTGCGAAGCTAAATACGTTCGGGGCAACCCACAGGCCTGCGCCTGCCAACAACGAACGCCTGATGAATTCTCTGCGATGATTCATATGTTGTATCTTTTTATTTCAGATGCGCACTTCATTGCCGATCGAATAAAGTTAATGAGAATGGAACAACTGTACTACAAAAAAAAAGAGGCGGCCCTATTAAGGCAGCCTCCCTGTACAAATTTTAATACGTAAAGTTCTTACTTTCTTCCTCCACCAAAGAAGAATCCCAGCTTTATTCCCAAGTAGCTGTTTTGAACTGTGCAGTTTGTGGTAGAGGTGCCTCCACTCCCATCTGCAACTACCACTGTGCTTTCAGTCTTAGGGATAATATTATACTCCAGGTTCATTGAAAAATGCCCAAGGTCGAAACCGAGTCTTGGATAAAATCCAATTTTTGAATCGCCTGAAACTTCGGTAGAAGCAGAACCACTTCCCGAACTCGATCCGGAAACCGTAGCAGATGCCATGGAATAGAGGCCAAAGCCCAACCCTGCATAGGGCCGAAATGTGCCGTTGAGAAAGTAATACTGACCGTTAAGCGTATACGATCCGTTGGCTGAAACTTCCGCATCGGCAGAACCACCCGAAGCATTGCCAACCACTGCCACACGGGCCATTGCTGCCAACTCCAGACGCAGACCAACTGCAATCTGATCGTTCACGCGGTAAGCCGGCTCCAAATAAACCAACACCCCGCCTTTGGATCCTTCGCCTGCGGGGCTGGCGTAGCCCAAACCAAGGCCAACTTTTACAGGCTTGTACTCTTGTGCTGTGGCCGTGAGCGCGCACAACATCAATACTGCTACCCAAACATTTTTTTCATAACTCTTTTGTTTTGTGAATAGTGGGGGTTGAATAAAGGTTTGCATTTTCAGATGCAACCTTGTGACTTGTTCAAAGATCAAACCAAAAATTGAATTGTGTGGGTTTGATGTGAGTAGTGTGTAGGGTATGGGTGGTATTTGCCAGATATGCGGCCCTGGCCGGCCTAATTGCGGCCCAATAAAGGATCGTTCAATATATAGGCGGCACCAGTCGCAACGAAAATGGTCGATGCTCGCCCGGCAGAATAGGGTTTGCTAGTATGGTAGATTGGTTGGGTGATTATTGAAGACCGCGGCATTGGGATGTCGCAGGCAGAGGTTGATTCCGTTTTGCTGCGAAATGAATATTTTACCCGCACGGGTACTGCCCAGGAAAAAGGAACGGGACTGGGTTTACTGCTTTGTAAGGATTTCTTGAAAAGAAACGGTGGGCAGTTTCACATCACCAGCGAAAAAGGCAAAGGCACCACGGTATCTTTCAGCCTACCATTGGCTAACTAGCACTCTTCGCCTCGTTGTTCATATAGAAGGTAAGCGCGCCACTGGGGCACTTCTTAACCTGGTCAACTATCTGGTCGGTAGTGGCACCTTCCGGAGTAATCCATGGGCGGGCATTGGGGTTGAAGACTTCTTTCAATCCGCGAAAGCAGACACCTGAGTGAATGCATACATCGGGTTTCCACACAATGGTTACTTCTCCGTTGGTGTAGTGTTTGGTGATTTGCTTCATCTCTGATTCGGTTACAGAATTTCTGTGTAAGTGGTAACGTATCGCTCTTTCATGGCTGCATCGAAGGCGTATGGATAGTCCAGTCTGTTAAACAAGAAATTATTGACTACATCCTTTTTACCTTCTTCCGTCAATCTTATCGGGCCATTAACTGATAACCAAAACCATTGCTCGGGCGGCAGGGTGTAGTAGAAAGCCCATTGTTGCGGGTAAATATTGTTTCTGTTGTTGTAGGTTATCTGTAAGTCGAGTACGGAGTTTTTCTCCGCGTCTGTTAGTGCATACTTGGTTAGCCGAACAACATTGCCGTTCTGGCGTTCGAACGCAAATTCCTCCGTTGCAACGTCAGCGCCACTCCATACGTGCTGCACCATGCCTGTTAATTCGTTGGCAGCATTAAACTGGTACACGCGCACTTTCAGCAAGCTTGCCTGGTCGGCTGTTACCGTAAATACAGAATCGCGCTCCAACACGTCTTCATTATAATGCAGCCTGGTCAGCGTGTAGGAGGCCGCTGTGCTGTCGCTGATGATTTGTTGCAGGCGGTCGCTTTCGTACAAAAATTTATGGGTTGCCAGGTTCGTATTGCCATTCACCGACCTGAACATGTATAGCTTTTGCTGGCGGTATTGGTAGTTGTTGGTAACAGCGGTTACCGTGTTGCGAAGCACCGTAATCCGCAAAGGCGACAATATATAAGGCTCGTTTTCGCACGCACCGATGGCGAGCACTAAGAGAAAAAAGAACAACAAACGCTTCATACCGCAGCTAAAATGCGCATTAAAGATAGCTAAACTAGGTTAGAAAAGTTTCTATTTCAATCGGCCCGGTAAGCGCCTTATGTACCGGACAAGCATTGGCAATCTGCAATAACCTTTGTCTTTGTTCGTCCGTCAGGTCTCCAGCAAATATCAATTGGCGTTTGAACAGCGTTTTTCCCTCCATCTTTTCTGTGTCCACCTCCACGCGCACATGTTCTAATGGCCATTGTTTACGGTCGGCATACATGCGTAGCGTAATGGCGGTACACGTTGCCAGCGACATTTGCAGAAACTGACCGGGGGCGGGTCCTTGGTTTTGACCGCCCACGTCCACGGGTTCATCTGCCACCAGGTGATGGCCCGTGGCGACTATTTCTGTTCTATAATGTTCCTTCCCTATCGTGGCAACAATCATATCTTAAAATGTTTCGTTGCGAACAAATTCTTGCTGCAGGTAGCGCTCGCGTGGCGCCAACTCGCGCTGCTTCAGTTGCTCGGGCAAAATTTCAGGATCGCCTGGATAGCCAATGGCCATAAAAACACCGGTTTCGTACCCATCGGGTATGTTCAGCACCTCCCTGGCTTTGGCGTGGTTGAAGCCCGCCATCTGCCGAACTTGTAACCCCATGGCTACCGCCTGCACAGACAACAGTGCGTTTGCCCCGCCCAGGTCGTACAGCGCATAGGCATTCGGCACGTCTGCCCGCGAAAAATTTTTCCTAGCCAGACTTAAAATTAACAATGGTGCGTGCTTTGCCCACACTTTATTGCCGTCATTCAGGCAGTCGAACATTTTGGACCATAGCTCCGGCTGATCTGGTGTAACATAAATATACATCCACGGCTGTTCATTTGTGCTAGACGGTGCCCACCTGGTAGCCTCGAAAAGTGATTTGATCTTTGATGGCTCAACAGGCTGACTTGAAAATGCCCGCACGCTTTTGCGTTGACTGATCAGGTCGGCCACGGGAAATTCCACTTGATTCGATTTTTGTTTGATCGCTACTTCCATTTCAATGATGTTGTTCATCCGTTACAACAAACTAAGCGCAGAAGGGTTCATTTCGAAAACCTGGGAATACCCCAGATGGCCAGCAATCCCGATATGGCATGCATGGGGCCTACCAGGAGGGGAAAGGTATCGTCTACGACCGTGCCATCGGGCAATTGGGGCGTGTTGAAAACGGGGAAAAAGCTGAGTACAAGAAATGCTGCCGCCAAAACCGTCCACGCTAATTTACCTTTAGGTATAAAGCGCACGAACACAAAGAACAGCACACCACCCACCAATACCGGAAAGATGGAAGACATAGTAATAGCTATGATAAAATTGGGTGGAACGGTGGCCCCCAAGGCAGCCGCAATTACACTCCACAAATTATTGGCTCCAGCCCCGATGAATCCGGCAATAAAGCCGCCTTTGATGGCTTTGAGAAAAGTTACTTCTTGAGTTGACATAGTTTTAGAGTTTAAAGTTGACATCGTTTTTTCGGTTGCTAATCTTCGATCAGTACGCCCATTTTACCCATTTGGTAGTCGCGCATCGCTTCCATTATCTGGGTTTGTGTATTCATTACAAAAGGTCCATACGAAACCACCTCTTCATTCAGTGGTTGGCCGCTCATCATCAGCAGGCGCGTGTCTTCCAACGCTTCGAAAGCAATGCCTTCTCCATCATTGGCAAAATGAACCAGGTGCAAACCTTCCACCAGTCCAAAATCTGCAACGGTTAGCCTACCATCCAGCAAATAGATAAATGCATTGTGGTTTGCGGGCAGCGGAATAACCACCTGGCCTCCTTGTTTGAGGTCGAAAGTAGCGGCATTGACCTCACTCTGCGCTGTTATGGGGCCCCTAACGCCCAACACTTCTCCCGCGAAAACTTTACCTCGCACCCGGCCTTCATCGGTGCTTATCACGGGCGCACCCTCTGCCGTTACCGCGAAATATGCGGGCTGATCCATTTTGTGCCGGGCTGGCGTGTTGATCCACAACTGAATGATTTCCTGGCGGCCACCCTTTTTATGAATATCGTGCGGTGGGCGCTCGCTGTGAATGATGCCCATTCCGGCATTCATCCACTGTGCCCCACCCGCATAAATGGTGCTGTTGTTACCGCGGCTGTCGCGGTGGTGCACGCCACCCTGAAATATGAACGTAACGGGCGAAAAAACACGGTGCGGATGGGGCCCCACACCAGCATGCGCGGGTTCTATGTGCTGAGGTACCTTTACATCGGCATGGTGCAATAGCAAAAAGGGGTCTATCTGTTGCACCTGCCGGGTGGGCAGCGATTGGCGAATGGGCAGGCCGCCCATATCGGCCTGGTGGGCATATAATAGTCGGGAGACAGATCTTGTTTTCATGTGATTTTTAGAGCCGTTTCTGCGCGGCTGTGTTTGTGGTCTCAATGAAAAGGTAAACAAAGTTATAACAATTGTTGTATATACAACTATTTATTTATTTTTCCGTTACAGCAGACAAAAAGAGCCAGAACCATTATTTAGGGCCTGGATAGCCTAACTTTACACCGAATGAACAAGCAACTCGTAACCGGCATCCACCACGTAACGGCCATGGCCGATGATGCCCAAAAAAACCTCGATTTCTACGCAGGCATCCTGGGCCTGCGCATGGTGAAGAAAACGGTCAATTTCGATGCCCCCGATGTATACCATTTATACTATGGCAACGAAACGGGTGCACCCGGTACCATCATGACCTTCTTTCCTTTTGCCGGCATTATGCGCGGCCGCCATGGCAAGGGACAGATGACGGTGACTTCCTTTTCTGCACCTGCCTCCAGCCTCGACTACTGGCTAAAACGGTTGAAGAAATTCAACATCAACCACAGTGCCCCCCAGCAAAGGCTGGATGGCGAGTTGTTCATTTCGTTTCAAGACCCGGATGGACTTGGTCTGGAATTGGTTTTTAACCAGGTAGACCAACGGCCAGGCTTTACCTATGGCGCCATCCCGGCAGAAAATGCGGTGAAGGGTTTCTACGGAGCCGAATTGGCGGAAGAAGGATATGAACGAACGGCAGCGCTGCTGTTGGAAAGCATGGATCATCGATTGATTGCCGAAAAAGGGAATCGCTTCCGGTATTCGGCCAGTGGTATTCCGGGCGACTTTATTGATATCGTGTGTGTGCCCGACTCGCAGCGCGGCCTGGGTGGAGGTGGCACCATTCACCACTTGGCGTTCGCCACGCCCGATGACGCTACCCAATTAGAAGTCCGCGAAAAGCTGTTAACCAAAGGTGTGCAGGTAACGCCCGTGCTCGATCGCCAGTATTTTCACAGCATTTACTTCCGCGAACCCGGAGGCATTCTTTTTGAAATCGCTACCAACCCTCCCGGCTTTGCCATAGATGAGCATCCGTCTAAACTCGGGGACGCGCTGAAGTTGCCCGCCTGGTATGAATCTTCGCGCGACAAAATCGAAAAAGGGCTGAAGCCCATTCAGTTGAATACCGATAAATTCATGGACTGATGCAACACACCAAAAAAATTGTTGAGGCCGGGCTGCCGTTGCGCGAAGCAAAGAAGGCCATGATTTTATTGCACGGTCGGGGCGGTAGCGCAGAAGATATATTGACGCTGCGTTCTCACCTACCTGTAGCCGACTTTTATGTGGTTGCCCCGCAAGCTGCCAACCACACGTGGTATCCTTACAGTTTCATGGCACCGTTGGCACAAAACGAACCGTGGCTGAGCAGCGCGGTGCAACTGGTGAAGTCCATCATTGATGACGTGCAACGAGCGGGGCTACGTAGCGAACAAATTTACCTGCTGGGCTTTTCTCAGGGTGCCTGCCTCGGCCTGGAAGTGGCCACCCGGTTCGCGCAACCCTGGGGTGGCGTCATTGCATTAACAGGTGGGCTGATTGGCGATCGCATCTACCCCGAACATTACAACGGGCATTTTAAGGGCGCTCCGATTCTGATGACCAACAGCCCCAGCGATCCGCACGTGCCCCTGGCGCGCAGCGAAGAATCCAAACGGCTGCTGGAGAAAGGTGGTGCGCGGGTGTCGCTCGACATTTACCCCAATCGTCCGCATACCATTCTGGCCGATGAATTGAAAAAGGCCTCCCTGCTGTTGGGGTAAATGTTTAAAATGGTCGATTCATTGCTGCAAGGTTGAGGGCACACATTGGATAGGTGCCCTCAAAACGGCTACATACGTAACACTTAATGTTAATGCGTGATCCTTTACGTTATCGCTAAGGTCAGCGCCATCCTCCTCCCAGCGCGCGGTAAATGTTCACTTTTGCGTTCATTTGCTTTAGCTTAATTTCAATCAACTCCATCTTCGATTCTAACGCTTCCCTTTGTGTAAGAAGCACCTCCAGGTAGTCGGCACGGGCAGAACTGAAAAGTTCGTTAGAGATGCCAATGGATTGTGTGAGAATCTCCACCTCTTGCGATTTGGTTTTATAGCTTGCCGCAAAGTTACTAACACCTGAAAGCTGGTTACGCACATCGAGGTAGGCGCTTAAAATCGTTTGTTCGTACGCGTACAAACGCTGAATCTGCCGGGCATTGGCGCTATTGTAAGTGGCCCGAATGGCGTTGCGATTAATCAACGGTGCCACCAGATCGCCTGCCAAGTTGAAAATCATGGATTGTGGGTTGAGAAGATAGGCTGCATTGAAAGATTGAAAACCGGCCCCTGCCCGAATACCGAACGAAGGATAAAAGTTCGCTCTTGCTGCTTTGACATCCAGCCTGGCAGCGGTCAATTGCCACTCCGCCTGGCGAATGTCTGGCCGATTTAGCAATAGTTGTGACGGAATGCCGGCAGCGATGGAATCCAACTGAATGGCGTTAAACCGGGAAGAATTTCGCTCAATGGTTCTGGGGAAACTTCCGGTTAAAAAAAGAAGTCGGTTTTCCGTTTCTACGATGCGCTGCCTTATTTCAAACTGCAAATTGCGGGTGTTGAGCAACTGTGCTTCAAAGCGGTTAACTGCCAGTTGCGTTAACCTGGCGGCCTCCTTTTGTTGCTTCACAATTCGAAGGGCATCGCTTTGTAAAGTAATGTTCTGCTGAATGATGTCCAGCAAATTGTCGAGCGCCATCAGCTCATAGTACGAGCCTGCAACTTCTGCGACTAAATTTGTAACCAGAAAATTTTTTCCTTCTACACTGGCAAGGTAACGGGCGGCTGCTGCCTTTTTGGCGTTGCGTAGCTTTTTCCAAACATCAAGTTCCCAGGAGGCATAGACACCTGTACGAAAGTCGGTAAAGGGCGTTGGGAAAGGCCTGCCAGGCTCCGCCTCCAGGTTTTCATCCAAAACTCCAAAGCGGGTATATTTTCCGTCTCTCTCAACACCTGCATCGGCACCGGCTGTTACAAATGGAAGGTACTCCCCTTTGCGTGCGCGCACTTCGTTATGCGCTATTTCAATTTCCTGCAGCGTAACATTCAGTTCTTGATTTTTGCTGAGCGCAGAGTCAATCAAGGCCGTCAGGCTGTTGTCGTTGAAGTAATGCTCCCAATCCATCTTCGCCACATTCGCGGAGTCTCCGGCCGCGTAAAAATGAGGCGGAACTGATTTACTCTCTATCCTCAGAGCCGTTTGCGGCCCGGCACAACCCAATAACACGGCAGCCAGGCCCAGTGTCCACATACCTATTTTAATATTGCTTTTCATTTTTCTTTCCTATCCGTTTAATGATTCTTTTTAAAAGCGAGGCGTTGGCATTTTCCTGCATCATCTGCTCGGTAAGTGGCCGTTCATCTTCATCTTGAATCAGCTTCCTTCCATCGGCCCAGCTACCAAAAATGTAATACAGCCCCGGCACTACTATCACACCGAACACCGTACCAAATAACATTCCACCCAAAGCCGAGGCACCTATGGTGTGGTTGCCAATGGCTCCCGGGCCGGTGGCAACCACCAAAGGAATCAAACCTGCAATGAAGGCAAACGATGTCATGAGAATGGGGCGGAAGCGCACCCGTGCACCTTCAATGGCCGATTCCAGAATGGGAATACCTTGCTGGTGTTTTTGTACAGCAAATTCAACGATCAATACTGCGTTTTTCCCCAACAGGCCTACCAGCATAATCAGTCCGATCTGCGCGTAAATGTTATTGGCCAACCCCATGAGTTTTAATAATAGGAATGATCCAAATACCCCAACGGGAAGCGATAGAATGACGGCCAAAGGAATAATGAAACTCTCATACTGACCAGCCAACACCAGGTAGACGAAAATGATCACCACCATAAATATGTACAGTGCCTCATTGCCACGGTGGGCCTCATCGTACGATAATCCTTCCCACGCAATGTCATATCCTTGCGGTAGTGTTTTTTTCGCTACCTCTTGAATGGCTTGAATAGCGTCCCCACTGGTGTAGCCTGGAGCCGGCACCCCCCGAATAGCCGAAGAGGTGTATAAATTGAAACGTGTAATTTCATTAGGGCCCTGCGTCTTGCGTAACTTCATGAATGCTGAATAAGGCACCATTTCATCGCGGTTGTTTTTGATGAACAGATTCAAAACATCGGAGGGTAACTTTCTGTATTCGGGAGCCGACTGCGTGTACACTTTAAAAAATGTGTTAAAGCGTGTAAAGCCTTGCTCGTAAGTGCTACCAATTAAGATGTTAAGGTTTTCCATGGCTTTGCCAATAGAAACCCCTTTTTGCATGGCTAGGTCATTATCTATGATCAGCTCGTATTGCGGATAGTTTGCCGCAAAAAAGGTAAACAACCCGGCTAACTCTTTGCGTTTTTCAAGCTCCTGCATGAAGTCTGCATTTACTTTGTCGAATTGTTGGTAGTCAATGGTGCTGGCTTTGTCCAACAGCCTCAAAGAGAATCCATCGGAAGATCCATAGCCGGGTACCGCTGGTGGCTCAAAATATTCAATCACGGCACCGATATCTTTCGTTTTCTCTTCCAACTCTTCGAGTATTTCGGTTACTGACTGATTGCGCTCCGACCAGTCTTTCAGGTTGATGATGCATGTACCCGCATTAGAGCCACGGCCTTCTGTTAGTATTTCGTACCCTGCTAATGATGATACAGATTGAATTCCTTCTACTTCTTCGGCTATCTCCTGCAGCTTGCGCGACACATCGTTGGTACGCTCCAGTGTGCTGCCTGGGGGTGTTTGAATGATGGCGTAAATCATGCCCTGGTCTTCGTTGGGAATAAAACCCGCGGGCAGTGTTTTGTCTACCAGAAAAATGCCTGCACCAAAGGCGAGCAAAATTCCGTAGGTTACAACCTGCCGGTGCGCAATGAGTTTGAGCAACCTGATGTAACGGCCGGTACCCTTGTCAAACTGGGTATTAAACCAATCAATAAACCGCGTAACCGGAGTGTGGCGCTTCATCTTGCCATGATCATTTTTTAAAATCATAGCGCAAAGTACGGGTGTAAGTGTAAGGGCTACCACACCAGAAAGGATAATGGCGCTGGCCATTGTGATGGAGAACTGGCGGTAGAACATGCCCACCGGGCCACTCATAAAGGCCACAGGTACAAATACCGCAGTCATGATAAGGGTAATGGCAATGATGGCTCCGCTGATTTCGCCCAGCACTTTCTGCACCGCCTTGTAAGGAGATAAATGTTCGGCATGCATTTTGGCATGCACTGCCTCCACCACTACAATGGCATCGTCTACCACAATACCAATTGCCAGCACCAATGCAAACAGCGTAATTAAATTAATGGTTAACCCGAACATTTGCATGAACACAAAAGCACCGATAAGCGAAACGGGCACTGCTATGGTAGGAATGATGGTTGATCGCCAATCGCCCAGAAACAAAAACACCACCAACGCTACCAGAAAGAAAGCCTCTACCAACGTGTGCAACACCTTGTCGATTGAGGCATTCACGAACTTCGAAACATCGTAGTTGATTTCGTAGCTCATGCCGGGCGGAAAATCAGCTTCGAGTTCTTTCAACTTGGCCTTCACACCGTCAATTACCTTGCTGGCATTGCTGCCAAAATTCTGCTTCAATACAATAGAGGCGGCCGGGTAGCCATCTTTGTTCGAATAAATGTCGAAAAACTCACTACCCAACTCTACCTCAGCAATGTCTTTCAATTTCAGAATCTCTCCCTTTGGGTTGGCCCGAATAACAATGTTTTGGTATTCTTCGGGTTTGTTGAAGCGCCCTTTGTAGGTGAGTACATATTCCAGCGATTGAGCGCTTTTGCCCGAGGCCTGACCGAGGCGTCCAGGTCTGCCAATAACACTCTGCTCGCTTAGTGCCTCCATCACTTCTTCGGTAGAAATATTGTAGGCGCGCATTCGATCGGGCTTTAGCCACACGCGCATGGCAAATTGGCGGCTACCTAAAATCTGTGCCCTCCCCATGCCACTGATGCGCTGCAGCTCGGGCAGCAAATGAACGTTGGCGTAGTTGTACAAAAATTTCTCGTCAGCATTTTTGTCGGTGCTGTACAGATTCACATACATCAGCATGCTTGGCTGAATGGGGGTGATGATGATGCCTTCACGCTGAACCAGAAACGGCAAATTGTTCATTACCTGATCTACGCGTGTTTTTACGTTTACAACGGCCGCATTAGGATCGGTACCCGGTTCAAACACCACCTGAATGGTGGCTTCGCCTGCACTGGTGGCATCCGATATCAGATATTGCATTCCCTGTACGCCATTGATCGCTCGCTCCAGCGGAATAAGAGTTGACTCTACCAGCACTTGCGCGCTGGAGCCGGGGTAAGCAATAAAAATGTTAACACGGGGCGGGGCAATTTCAGGAAATTGCGAAACAGGCCTGTTGATGATAGCGAGTGCACCAAGAAAAACAATGGCCAGCGAAATAGCCATGGCCAACACTGGCCGCTGAATGAATTTGCTAAACATAAAGCTTTACGTTAGATCGTTACCCTACTCTGCGTGAAGCTTGGTAAGCTCGGCTACTATCTGCTGCTGGGGCTGGATCTTAAAGTGAATTCTTTGATTGTTCTTCACCTTTCGCAAGCCTTCAATTAATATCCGATCACCCTCTTTAAGTCCGGCAGATACTGCATAAAGATGAGGCATCTCCGCACCCACCAGAATTTGCTGCGACTTCACTACACCGTCTTGGTCGACCAGAAAAACATACTTCTTATCCAGAATTTCGAAGGTGGCCACCTGTGGAATCAGCAACGCATTAGATAGCAGGGTAGGCATTAGTATGCTGCCGGTTTCTCCATGCCTTAATATTCTTTCGGGATTTGGAAAGGTTGCCCGAAAAGCGATGTTTCCGGTTTCGTTATCAAAGTCTGCCTCAATGGTCTCCACCACACCATCGTGCTGAAACAGTTTGTGATTGGCCATTTCCAACTTTACCTTCAGTGGAGCATCCGTTTTCTTTCGGGTGATGTAATCCAGGTACTCCGCCTCGGGCACGTTAAAGTACACCCACATCTTGCTGTTATCCGATAGGGTGGTGAGTAGCTCTCCCTCATCTATGAGGCTGCCTAGCCGCACATAAAAACGGTCCATCATCCCATCGAAGGGGGCTCGTATTTCAGTAAAACCCAAATGCGCTTTTGCCAACGCCAGTTCGGCCTTTGCCTTCTCGTAGCGTGCACTGGCCAACGCCAATTCATTGGGCGACACAATTTTTTTGTCGGCCAGATTTTTTGTATTCAGGTATTCAATCTCTGCAAAGTTTACCTCGGCTTCGGCTCTTTCTGTTTCTGCCTGGTAAATAAGCGGCATGATTTGAAACATCCGCTGGCCCTTTTTAACCATTTGGCCCTCGTCTACATAAATGTTTTGTAGGTAACCTTTCTCCAGTGCACGCAACTCAATGTGCTGAATGGATTGTATCTGGCATACATATTTATTAAAGAGTATGGTGTCTTTTCTGATGGGACTTGAAACCAGGTAAGTGGCATCTTCATGGTGTTCCTTTCCATGCTGATGGCAACTGGTAAAAAATAATGCGAGCATCAAATAGCCCGGAATAAGAAATTTGTTCATGTAACTTTTATGACTTTTTGAATGAATCGATAACAGACCTTCATGGATTCGGGTGAATCGCAAGGGCCTCGCGCTTTACTAAAGCGAATTCAGAAAGTCAGGAAAGAAAACTCCTCCACGAATGGTGGAGCACGAAAAGAGAAATGGCCTGCTTGTTTTGTACACACCTGGCGTGTTGAAAAAAAGAAAGGTTGTCGCTATGGTGGCGCAACCATTGGTTCAGATCGATGGACCAATGCAGTACCGTCCATTCATCATCAATGGCATCTTTTAAGTCTTTTTCGCCCTGGGTCTCGAACGGAGCAGAGTCGGCATCGAAAGGTATGTCAGAAGGCTGCTCGGGTGCATGTTGCTGATGGATGGCTGACGCACTCGTCTTCCCATTATCCAAAAAAACAAAACCCGCTGAAAAAATGGAATAGCTGAACAGGATCGTCAGCGACCAGCCAATCAGAAGCCTAAGGGCCTGATTACGCCATTTTTGATTGATATCTGTTCCGCAGAACATCATTTATAGGGTGTGCAAAGCTACAAAAGCCCCGTATAAGTTCCCATTAAAATCACTACGCAAACGGCATTAACCTTACGTCAACGTTTGAATGTGGTATTTTTAGAGATAAACTGAATACTTTAACGAATTAGCCTCGTGTTTAGTTGTGAAACACCTTTGTCAGCTATAGGCGAGCCTAACTTTCTGTAGGTTGCTTAAATCATGGCTTACCCGTGCCAATTTACGGGAAGGCTCCACGAGCACGAGCTCGTGGAGCATGCCTTGTTCACCGATTAGCTCACTACTTTGAAATTAAATGCCCCGTTTTTAGTGGCCCCCCACACACGCAACCAAATGGGTAATACCGATTCGGTACCCCTGGCGTTGGTAATGTCACCCAGATCTAGCAGGTTCTCATTTTTCCAGCCAAACTCACTTAATAGCTGTTTCACTTTTGCTTTCGCATCGGTATCATTTCCACAAATAAAATTAGTATGATTTCCGCCACCCACCAGGCTGGGGTTCACCATTAGCCCGCACCACATAGTGTTGAGCGTTTTCACCACCTTGGCAGTCGGAAACGTTTTTTGAATTTCTTCGCCCAAAGAGTTTGTATTGCTCAAAGATGGTATCAATGACGGTGGCATACCTTTGCTGAAGTCGAGCGGGTTGGATACATCTATTACAATTTTTCCGTCAATGGCTTTTGCTGCCGCCTTCAGTGCCTCAATCGATCCATCGCCTTTGGTACAATTAAAAATCAGTTCACCAAAAGCAGCTGCATCGGCAAACGTTCCGGCAAAGGCTCCACTTTGGTGCTTGGCTACAAAAGCCTTTGCTTTTTCGTTGTTCATGATACGCGAACCCATCATTACCTGATGCCCCAGTTCAATTAATCGCGAACCGATGGTATCTCCCACCACACCGGTTCCTAACACTGCTATTTTCATACGTTTTGCTTTTTTGGTTATTTGCTATCAAAAGTATAGTTTAGCTATGCAGCAAATCAAGAACGTGTAGTCTAAGGGAGTTACTATCAGGTTTGACAGAATTGGGAAATCGTCATGATGGATGCGGAAAAAATCGAAAAAAACTTATGAAAATCAACCATGAGCAGTACAAGTTTGTGATTGACGGGCAGGATTACCATTGTGCATTGGATGTAACCTCCTCCTTCATTGGCGGAAAATGGAAAACCGTAGTGCTTTGGTATTTACGCAAAGACAAAAAGCGATTCAAAGAACTGAAAGATGTGATTCCGGATATTACAGACAAGATGCTATCACTTCAATTGCGTGCGTTGGAGGAAGATGGCTTGGTAAAACGAACCCTTTACCCAGAAGTGCCACCGCGTGTGGAGTATGAACTTACCAAGGAAGGCAAATCGTTAATTCCTGTTTTAGAAGCTATGGCCGATTGGGGAAGAAGCAAGGCGAAGAAGGATGGAAAAATGGTGAAAGCCTCTTAATTTCAAAATATGCAGCAAGTGCCTGCCCTGTTTAGCCACCACATGCAACGGATTATACCTATTACGGAGGCAGGCATCGATGAATTGTTTCAACACTTTAAACCACTTGAATCCACAACTTGCTAGCGATGCCGAGCAACGATACTTGTACTTCATGAAACATTTTCCGCATTTCATTAAAAAAGTACCACAGAAATACATAGCCTCCATGATTGGCATCAAGCCCGAGAGTCTGAGCCGGTTGGGAGCAAATTTACTGAAGAGAAACGACTGAACTCCGTAACGAAATGCAACGCATTCGCGCATTTTTTGAACACCTGCACCCATTGACTGATGAAGAGTGGGCGTTGATGGAACAACTTTTCTATCAAACAACTTTCGAGAAAAAATCACTTGTACTGGAACAAGGTAAGGTATGCGATTTCGTGGTTTTGCGGAAAGTGGGATATTTCGATTCTACCACATGCGAGAGGGGATAGAGCGTGTAACGGCTTTTTTCTTCCCTGGCGATTTCATCAGCAATTACCGCAGCTTCATTACCAACGAACCTTCCGATCATTATATTGCGTGTCTGGAAGCTGGTGTGATTTGGAAGCTCCACCGCAGCGACCTGCGCAGATTGTTTGCACAAAATCATACCTTCGAGCGACTGGACAAACTCGTAGCCGAGCGTTTATATGTGGCGGTAGCCAAGCGTCTAGATAGCTTTCAGTCTGAAACACCCGAAGAACGCTACTTGGCGTTGCTCAAAAAAAGCTCTCGACTCATACAAGACATCCCTCAATACATGCTGGCATCCTACCTGGGCATTAGCCCCGAATCGTTAAGTAGAATTAGAAAAAGAATTACCCTTTGATTCGATCTTAACCATAGTCAATGAACAAGGGCTAACGCATGCCCCATTTTTGTGTCATCAACAAACGAAAAAACGATGACACATTTAAAACACATATTATTAACCTTTTTGGGATTGATCGGCATACTAACCGCGCGGGCCCAAAATGAGAAACATTCATTTACCTATGGCGAATTCAAGGCTGGTTATGGTATTACCCAATTTGGCAAAGGCCTTGAGTCCGCTTACGAGGCTGGCAACTTCTCCACATCGGGTGGCGGTGTAGCCACACTGGCTGTTTATCGAAAATTGAGTTGGGCACATCATCTGAACGCAGGGCTAAAATTCAAAAGGCTGGGTGCGGGGGCGATCGCAAGGCGATAACGGAGACGAAATGTTTTTCAATTTCTGGGGAGCCGCCATTACCGCTAAGGTATTTCCGTTCAGCAGGGAAGCAAAAACAGGATTGTTTGTTATGACTGATTATTATTTCGTTAGCCAGTTCACCCAGAAATACCGCAATGAATCACAAAAAGAATACAATCATCAATTTGCCATTGGCAATGCCTTTGTAGCCGGCCTGGGTTACGACTTCATGTTGAATAACGGGAATGGGATTGTTCTTTCAGCAGAATATGAGGCTGCTTGGCGCCAAGGTGAAGTAACCGGCATCGGGGAGACAAACTTCCGCAACTCCAATCTTGCATTCCAAATCGGTCTAAGATTCTAATTTAAAAATACTTAAATCAACCAATCATGAAAATTATTACCTACATCATTTTATTATTGAGTTTAACTCATGCTTCAGCTCAATATCAACAAACATTGCGCAATGCACTGGAGGCCGAAGTGCTTTGGCCGTTCATATCGCAAACGTTGCGCGTTCACTATACAAGAACATTGTGGTCAAATGAAAAGCTGCGTGGAGATCTTATTGTCGGATTGAATGCCGACCTGCCACGCGATCGTGAAACGGAAGGCAACTTTGCCGACTACAGCATTGTTACGGGCTACCGGCAATCCGTATGGAATGGCTTGCACCTGGAATTCAACCAAACAACCGGGTTGGGCGTATTGAAAGATCACGTAACCACAAGTGAAACCTACAAGAGTTTCGATTGGCTGATGTCGGGATACATCGGCTACCAATTTCACCTGGACAAGGCAAAGAAATGGTACGTTGTACCTCAATTTGGAATAGCCGGTGTAGTTTATAAGAGCAACCCGTGGCCGATCTATGAAGATGAAACGCTTCAAAAAGAAGTAGGTGAAGAGCCCTTTATGCTAGGTTCACTTCGGGCTGGGTTTCGTTTTTGAAGTATAGCTTACCCCAATTCACAAGACAGATCGGCATACAACAGCTTTGCAAAAAGCCAATCAGGGTTTGTAGCCTTAGAACTGGCTCGAATGAAGACCGTTATGAAAAATTTCAGTCTTTTCAAAAAAGTTGAAGTGGCGTTGGTACCAGGCGGCCTTTTGCTCATTTTCATTTTACCTCAAAAGCAATTCTGGCTTGGCTCGGGTATAGGCATGTTATTACAAGGCTCGCTTATGCTTACGGCTGATATTTTTGCAGAGCGAAGAGGAGCCATCTATGTCGAAAGGATTTCAGAACAAAAATTAGGCATTGTCAACTAAGGCCATTGCGTTCTAATTCGGTCTAAGCGGCACTCTGGCAAAAATTCGGTGGTGTGCATAGGGCCGTGCAACCGATATTTTCATCTGCCGAATAGGTGTGAAGTTCTGAAATCTTGATTTCACAAAAGCATAGGGGCTGAGAACCTGTTGGATATTTACTTCTACAAAACTGAAACATATTCATTACTTTCACGTATGTAGAGCTAATTACCGATTGTTATGAAAGGAACGTATTTGGGTGAACTGGAGGAACTGGTGCTTTTGACGGTGGGCATATTATACCCCGAGGCCTATGGCGTGGCCGTGATGGACGAACTGGAGCGACAGGCCGGCCGCAGCCTCAACATCAGTGCCGTGCACGCAGTGCTCACCCGCCTCGAAGAAAAAGGTTTTCTGAAATCCAAAATGAGCGACCCCACCGAAGAGCGGGGTGGCAGGCGGAAACGCTTGTTTTTGCTTACGGCAGCCGGCAAGCGTGCTTTGGAAGAAGCCAATGAACTGCGCAACCAGCTCTATAGTCAAATTCCGAAAATAGCCTTGCAACCGCTCGTTGTGGGGTATTAGTTGTTGGTTGCTAAAACCATGAAGTCAGCAACAAATAACCAACAACGAGCAACGCCACCTCGCTGGGCCGATCGGTTTCTGCAGTGGTACTGCCGGCCCGATTTGCTGGAGGAAATACAGGGTGATGCCTACGAGTTGTTTTTCCGGACAGCCAAAACGAATGAAAGAAAGGCAAAGCTCCTGTTTAGCTGGAATGTAATACGATTCTTCCGGTGGAGGAATATTCGCAAATCCATACCTCAAACACATTCAACCAACTTCATGACTATGTTTCGTAGCTACTTCATAACGGGCGTGAGAAACATGTTGCGCAATGCAACACCTTCGGCCATCAACATTATCGGACTTTCCGTAGCCATTGGGTGCGCGGTGATGATCTTCATCCTTGAAGACTCTTACTACAACCTTGATGCCATGCATGAAAAGGGCGACCGGATTGGGTTGATAGTAAACACCATGAAGGAAGGCGAAGACACCAAGCGTTGGGCGCGATCGCCCGTGCCGTTGGCAACGTTGCTGAAAGAAAATAGCGCAGTGGAGTCGGTGGTGCGCCTGGGCCGCTCCAGTGCTGCCGTGCGCGTGGGCAACACGGTCTTTCATGAAACCATTCACTTCGCTGACCCGGATTTTCTCACTCTGTTTAGTTTCAGGGTACTGGCCGGAAGCAGCAATGCGTTGCAGCACAAAAACCAGATCATGATGAGTGAAGAGATGGCCATTAAATACTTCGGCAACAAAGATGTGGTAGGCCAGTCCATCTCCATGAAATTTGCAGACGGCTATAAGCAAGAGTTTACGGTAGGTGCCTTACTGGAAGATACCCCCGCCAACTCCAGCATGTATTTTGACTTTATGGTTCCCACGGCTGTGTGGGAAGACCTCCACCCCGATCAACTGGAAGACTGGTCGAAAAACCTGAGCGTAACGTTTGTGCTGCGCAAACAAGGCAGCGACTTCTCGCAACTGCAGCCTACGCTGGATGTTTACAAAAAATACCAAAACCAGGCCAACACCACACGTCCCATGATTTCATCGCAGGTACTGCCATTGCCCGATGTAGCGCAAGAAAGCTATGATATCTACGGCTCGCTGTCGTGGAGCAATTCACCGGCTGCCATGGTGGCCTTCATTGTTATTGGAACGTTTCTGGTGTTGCTCGCTTGTTTCAATTACATGAATGTGGCAGTAGCCTCTGTGAGTACGCGCCTGAAAGAAATCGGAATCCGCAAGGTGATTGGCGGAGGCAAGCGCGAAATCATTCAGCAGTTTTTGGTAGAGAATCTTCTGTTGTGTGCCATCGCGCTGTTAGCCGGCACGGCCCTTGCCTATTTTCTGTTGGTGCCCGGTTTTGATTCTTTGTATCCGGTAAAAATTAAATTCGAAATCTCTTCGCTGCAAATGATGTTTGCCTTCTTTGGCGGCTTGCTCGTGGTAGTCGCATTGATTTCTGGTGCCTACCCGGCATTGTACGTTTCGTCATTCAATGCCGTACACATCATGCGCGGCAAAGAAAAATTCGGAAGCAAAAGTGTTTTCAGCAAAGTACTCCTCACCCTTCAGTTCACCCTATCGATCGTTACAGTGGTTGGCTGCCTGGTTTTCGTATGGTCGAGTTACTACTTCGAAGGCAAAGACTGGGGCTACAACCGCGACCAATCTATTGCCGTGCACCTTACCGACCCTCATCAGTTTGAAGCATTTCAGCAGAGCCTTGTGTCGAATAAAAATGTGTTGAGCTATGCCGGTGCCCAAAACCACATTGGCCGGTCTACCCAGCAAGCCCTTATCCGGGTGAACGAGCAGGAATACTCCGTTACGCATTTTCCAGTAGGCTTTAATTACCTCGAATCGATGAACCTGCGATTGAAGGCAGGAAGGTTCTTAGATGAAAAAATCACTTCGGATAAAACTGAGTCGGTGGTGGTGAATGAACGCTTTGTGAAAAAAATGGGCTGGACAGAACCATTGAAGGAAAGCTTCATGGCCGATAGCATTCAACGTTACGTAGTGGGTGTGGTAGAAGACTTTTACTACAACGATTTCTATTGGCCGGTAGAACCCGCCATGTTTACCATTGCACCTGCGTCATCATTCAACTACCTGGTAGTAAAGGCCGAAGCAGGTGCTGTGAACGCTACTGCAGAAGAACTAAAAGCCATCTGGAAAAGAGTTGCCCCCGATGATCCCTATCTGGGAATTATGCAAAGCGAGGTGTTCGATCATTTTCTGAACAGCAACCGCGCCAACAACAAAGTTATCTTTTTTATATCGGGTGTGGCGGTGCTGCTGGCGGCCATGGGGCTCTATGGTTTGGTGTCGTACAACCTTACGCGCAGGCTGAAGGAGTTCAGCATTCGAAAAGTGTTTGGTGCCAGCATACTTCAAATCTTCAGGCTGATGAATCGCGACTATGTTTGGATTGTGTTGATTGCCTTTGCTGCGGGCGCCCCGCTGGGTGCCTACCTCACAGATCTGTTGCTGAAGGCCGCCTACCCTGAGCACATACCAACTACTGCGTGGCCTTACCTGGTGGCCATTGCTATCATGGTAATAACGGTGGGCTTTACCATTTCTACACAGTTAAGGCGCGTGGCGCGCGAGAACCCGGTGCAGACCCTGCGTATTGAATAGGCTGTCCTTTTCTTCGAAACGGCTACTTCTTATACATGCGTTTCACCCGTTCGAAGCTTCCATCGATGGGCGGAAGGGGCAAGCCAAGCAGTTGGGCCAACAGCGGGTATACGTGAATATTTTCGATAGCAGGCAAGCGTACCCCTTGGTAGATGTTGGGGCCCCACGCATAGAATATCCCCTTCATATCGGGTACCTGAGCCGGATCGTACCCATGCACGCCAAACAGTGCACCCATCTGCACCCGGGCCAAAAAATGCGGACGAGATCCTTCCCGGAAATAAAAGCCGGGCTCGGCAGTCAACAGTAAATCGCCTGCGCGTTCATGCCGATAACTCCAGGCTGCCGGGAAATCTTCTTTTCGAATCACCCGGAAATTTTTCTCTTTCGCCTGCAGAACACTGAACACAGAATCTTTCTTCGACTGATGATTGAAGTAAAGGTGGGTTTGTGTTCCCCCGTTCACCATCACCACCGAGGTATCTTTCTTATCGATCAACTCATCCAAAAAAATAAAGGTTTCTTCTTTCATCGTTAATTCTTGCATGCCGTGATCGGACACAAGGATTACATTAACAGGCAGTGCAACAGTTTGCAAGCCTTGCATTAAATCGGCCAGCAATGAATCGGCACGCAGCACCGCCTGTTTGGTTTCTTCAGCCAGCGGACCGAACTCGTGGCCTTCATGGTCGGGCGAAGAAAAATAGAGCAAGATCAAGTGTGGTCGCTCGGGCGCTGGCAGCCGTAACCAGCTCAATACTTGTTGTACGCGCACACGCGAATCCAACGATTCATCGTACCGATAGAAATAATCAGGTCTCCGTTTTACATCGTTTAACTCCGAGCCCACCCAAAAAAAGGAGGCCGACTTAATGCCGTGCTGTCTGGCCAACTGCCAGATGGGTATGCCTCCATAATAGTAGCCATTACGCACTCGAGCGGTATCGCGCATGCTATACCGGGTGCGGGTGGCTTTGTCGTAAAAATAATTGTCTACCAGCCCGTGTTTGCCAGGCGCAAGACCGGTTACCAGCGTATAGTGGTTGGGAAAGGTTTTACTCGGAAATGAAGGGATCAAAGCTTCCGCCTGTGCCCCCTCTGCAATAAATTTTTTGAACGTAGGCGCATGATAGCGCTCCACGTAATCGTGGCGAAAGCCATCGAATGAAACGAGTATTACATAAGGTAGCTCCTGCGCTTGCAAGGCATACACTGATAAAAAAGACGTAAAAAGAAATAAGAAGCGCATGGGTTTCATTCTGAGTTTGAAAGATGCAGTAAATTTCTGAAGTCGCTCCAACGATTTTGATAAGCTTTCATTAAAATATTTCCAGCGGTCTGCGGGCAACCATGCGCTGCTGCTACACGGTTGTCAGCAGGAAATGTATCTTCGCTGTTCCTATGGCAAGTTCCAAAATCACATTCCAGACCCGCATTCTCAAGTTCGGAAAGCAGGGCGAAAAAACGGGCTGGACTTACCTGGCGATTTCGGCCCGGCAAGCTGCCCAACTTAAACCCGGCTGTAAGGTATCTTTCCGGGTAAAAGGAAAGTTAGATCAACACGCCATCAAACAAGTGGCCTTGATACCCATGGGCGAGGGTATGTTTATTCTACCTCTGAATGCTGCGATGCGAAAAGCACTCGGTAAAAAGGAAGGCGACAAGTTGAATGTTTCCTTAACGGTAGATGAACGGGAAATCATCCTTTCGCCCGACCTGATGAGTTGCCTGGAAAACGAACCCGCGCTTTTAAAATTTTTCAAGAGCCTGCCTGGCTCTCACCAAAAGTACTATAGCCGCTGGATTGAGAGCGCCAAAACCGCGCCCACCAAAGCCAAACGCATCGCCATGGCGTTGGATGGTTTCGCCCGTAAGCAGGGTTTCTCTGAAATGATGCAGGAGAACAAGAAAAGGTAGCCATGGATTTGCGCGTTCTGCTAACTAAAGAAAATTCAATAATTTTATTGGTAACGCGCCTATGAATCAGAAACCACTGCATAATCTTTCTGCCATTGTTACCGGGGCTGGCCAGGGCATAGGCCTTGAGATATCCAAACAACTGGCACAGGCAGGTGCTTCTGTTATGCTGAACGACCGGGAAGAATCACTTGCCAAAACCGGTGCCCAAGAAATCACCAAAAGCCATGGCATCTGTTCGCACCTGGCGGGCGATGCCAGCGAGGAAAACTTTATTCAAAATTTGGTAGACGAAACCGTGAAGTTGTTTGGCAAGGTTGACATCGTAGTGGCCAATGCGGGTATCACCTTGTTTGGCGATTTTTTGGATTACACGCGTGCGGATTTTATGCGTGTAATGGAAGTAAACCTGGCCGGGAGTTTTTTCCTGGCACAAGCGGCCACGCGGCAAATGATCCGTCAGGGAACGGGGGGCAGCATTTTATTCATGTCGTCTGTAACGGGCCACCAGGCCCACAAAAACCTGGCGGCCTATGGCATGAGCAAAGCTGCACTCGAAATGCTCGCCAAAAACTTGGTAATTGATTTATCTCCCCATCAGATCACCATCAACGCGCTGGCACCTGGTGCCACCGCTACCGAAAGAACATTGAACGACCCTGAGTATGCCCAAACCTGGTCGCAGATAACGCCCATGGGCAGACCTGCCTCCGTGCAAGACATTGCGCAGGCTGCCTTATTTCTGGTGTCGCCAACTGCGCGGCACATCACAGGCCAAACGTTGATTGTGGATGGCGGGTGGACAAGTGTAAGCCCCTCTCCCTATTAAATAAAAAAGGAGAAGCCTTTCGACTTCTCCTTACCCTCCCTTACCCAACAAACTTACTTGGCGCGGCCATTGCCGTTGGCATGTACCAATACAGGTTCAGGCGTAACCATCTTTACCGTCTTGATGATTCGCGCTGCCACCTTGTAAGGATCAGCCGCACTGTTCGGTCTGCGATCTTCCAGCCATCCTTTCCAACCATTCTCCACAGTAGCAATGGGTATGCGTATAGACGCACCCCGATCAGAAACTCCGTAAGAGAACTTGTCGATGGACTGTGTTTCGTGTTTGCCGGTGAGGCGAAGGTGGTTGTCTGCGCCATACACGGCTATGTGTTCTTTCACCACAGGGGCAAAAGCTTTGCATACTTCGTCATACACTTCTCTGGAGCCTGCCTCGCGCAACAGCGAATTCGAGAAATTGGCATGCATGCCTGAGCCATTCCAGTCGGTAGCGCCCAAGGGCTTGCAATGCCAGTTAATAGCGACACCATATTTTTCTGCGGTGCGCTCCAGCAGGTAGCGCGCCACCCACACCTGATCGCCTGCCTCCTTTGCGCCTTTGGCAAACACCTGGAACTCCCACTGGCCGGGAGCTACCTCCGCGTTAATACCCTCTACGTTGATGCCGGCAGCCAGGCAATAGTCCAGGTGCTCTTCAATGATCTCGCGACCAAATGCATTTTTGGCACCCACAGAACAATAGTAAGGGCCCTGCGGAGAGGGATAACCATTTTCCGGGAAGCCCAACGGTTTGTTGGTGGCCGGGTTCCACAAGAAATATTCCTGCTCGAAGCCGAACCAAAAATCGCGGTCGTCATCTTCGATGGTAGCGCGCCCGTTGCTGGGGTGCGGAGAGCCGTCCGGGCTCAGCACCTCGCACATTACCAGAAAGGCATCTTTGCGTGCCGGGTCGGGAAACAACGCCACGGGTTGCAGCAAACAATCTGACGATCCACCCGGTGCCTGCTCGGTAGAGCTGCCATCGAACGACCACATGGGGCAGTCATCCAACGTGCCATTAAAGTTTTTTACGATTTTGGTTTTGCTGCGCAAACTCTGGGTGGGTACGTAACCATCCAACCAGATGTATTCGAGTTTTGTTTTCGACATAATTTATTAAGTGGTTAAGGTTAGTAATTGTTAAAACTTATAGACTGCAGCTAAGTTGAAGGTGGCCATCATATCTTTTGCCTCGGTGCCTTTATAAAAGGAGTTCTCTGTAGACTTGTCTACCCGAACTTCAGGAATAAAAGTGAGGGGCCCCGCTTTATAGTTGGCCGAGAGTGTAAATTCTACTACACTTCCATCGCCATTCTCATCCAAACCAATTATAGACAAGTGCCCATTCTTGATAGAGAAATATTCTCCACGAAGACCCAGCGCCAGTTTCTCCGATAAAGTAAGGCGTGGGTATATTGCTACCCCCATAAAAGATGTTGGGTCGCCACCACTCTTCACCACGTTGTCGTTCACATCAACTTCCTCTCCGGTAGCCACGCTCTGCATAGAGGAATTAAAGCCCAGGTAGAATTTCTCGCTTAGGTTAAAGCCCAGCGTGAGGTCCGTTTGAAACAAGGCGCCTGCCGATGTGTCCAGTGGTCCTGCCGCATCGCCCAGGGTTCCGTCTTGATCTCCGTACACAAAATTTAGCCAAATGCCCCCGGCATCTGATGTTCTTCCGATCTGTGCACCCAACGTGTACGTGTCTACCGGATTAAACTCAACCAGGTCTGTTGGATTCATAATCGCCAGTTTCGCTACCATACCATTGTCGAAAGCAAAGTCCAGCCGCGCACCAGTATGGTTGAACGGTCCCCAGGAAAACAGGTACGAAGTAGAGTAGTTAAAATTGTTTACCGGAGAGATCACCTCATAGCCTACAAAAGTGTTAAACTGACCGAGGTTGAAAGTTACTTTGTCTGAGAACTTATAAAACGCATACGCCTGATTGATGATGGACTGGCCTGAGGCCGATCCGAATACAGCCGCTTGGCCACGGGGCCCCAAAACCAGATCACCTACAAAGCCCGCTTTCTCACCTGAATAGGAAGCAATCAGGTTAATCATGCCAAGAGAAAATCCTTTCAGGTCACTGAAAGATGTGGAGGGCGCGTAGCCGTCTCCTGTTGCGTTTTGGGTTTTGAATGACGTGTGAAAATACGTGTCAATCGAGCCCGACAATTGAAAGGTTGGTTCCTCCTCTTCTTCCTCCTCTGCTTTAGTATTTGTATCAAGGGTTACAGCTTCGAAAGTAGCCTGCGTAACGGGTGCGGTTAATGGCTGTGGCTGTTTCGCCTTATTGTCCGTAATCAATGCCGCCAGTACTGGCATATTTTCCTGCGCATGGGCACAGATAGCTAACAAAGTAAGTAAACAAACAAGGCTTATATTTTTCAGGTTTTTCATAATTTTGATCGTTGTTTTTTAACAATAAGCCAGAGAGATCCCGGTGGGTGTGTCGCAATATCCCCGGGGCTCTTTGGTGATTTTTTTAAGCTGCAGCCATCTCCTTCTTCAAGTCGTACGGTGCCAGGTTCTCTCCATGCTGTGCCAGATCAGAACCCACTTTCTTCTCTTCGCTGCTGATCGTCATCGGTGAAATCAGATCTGTGATTTTCAGGATGATGAACGAACCGATGAAGATGAAGGCCACCACAATGACCAGTGCAATCATGTGTACCTTAAAGAGTGCGAACTCACCAAACAAAAGGCCGTTGCCGGTAGTGTTGGCTCCATTCACAGCGGTGTTGGCCAGCAGCGCAGTCATTACCATGCCTACCAAACCACCTACTCCGTGGCAAGGAAAAACATCGAGTGTATCTTCCAGGCTGGTTTTCAATTTCCAATGAACCACCACGTTGCTGATGATGGCCGCCATGGTACCAATGAACAAGCTGGAGGGTATGGTTACAAAACCCGCTGCGGGCGTAATGGCTACCAGGCCCACCACCGCACCGATGCAAAATCCTAAAGCAGATGGCTTTTTACCGCGCACGGCATCCATCAATACCCAACAAAGACCTGCCGCGGCCGAGGCCGTATTGGTGGTGGCAAACGCAGATGCTGCCAACGGGCCCGCTCCCAGCGCGCTGCCTGCATTGAAGCCAAACCAGCCGAACCATAACAAACCGGTGCCGAGCAATACAAAGGGAATATTGGCTGGTGCGATGGCCTCTTTGGTTTCGGACTTGTTGCGCAGGTAGATGGCCGCTGCCAGCGCAGCAAAACCTGCCGACATGTGTACAACGGTGCCTCCGGCAAAATCAAGTACACCTAGCTGAAACAGAAAACCTTCGGGGTGCCAGGTCCAGTGAGCCAGCGGGGCATAAATAAAGAGCGAGAAGAGCACCAGAAATATGATATACGATTTGAAACGAATGCGTTCGGCAAACGTGCCGGTAATAAGCGCAGGCGTTATAATGGCAAACTTCAGTTGGAAGAAGGCAAACAACACCAGCGGTATGGTGGGTGCCAGCGACCAGGGTTTGCCATCGAGCACATTTTGAAACATGAAGAACGAGGCGGGGTTGCCAATGAAGCCTCCGATGGAATCACCAAAAGCAAGGCTAAAGCCCACCACTATCCACAGCACGCTGATAACACCCATGGCAATGAAACTCTGCAACATGGTGGAGATGATGTTTTTGGTGTCGATCATGCCTCCGTAGAAATAGGCCAGGCCGGGTGTCATCAGTAGTACCAGGGCGGTGGCTGCCAGCATCCAGGCTACATCGCCTGCTACGATGCCTTCGGTATTGATGCTGGCAGGCACAGCGGGCATGAACACCGCCAGCACGCTGATGCCTATCAGCAAAACCAGGTAAATGAGCGATCTTTTCATAAGGTTAGGTTGAAGTTTAGGTTGTTTTTAAAATTTCCATACAAATCTTGCAAATACGGGTTCACTTTTAACCCTGTTTTAAATATTTATTACCGAATCCGTTTGTTTAAGGGTAATTTTTGAACCTTTTTTCAAAAAACTGTATCTAATTTTGAAAAGTCAGGGTCCTTTTTAACCATGAAGCGTAAAAAATAGAGATATCCTAAGGACAAATCGGGTAGAAACAGGCCCAAGTGTTCAGAAAAATGAGCCATTTCCACAAAAGTGGGCTTTTTGTGACCTCGCAAACCAAACTTTGAAGCGAAGCAGACAAAAGAGAGTAAGCCTAAAGGGCGGCAGGTTTGAGTAGGCGATACTTGTATAAGTGAAGTTTTTTAGGTGACTTACCTACCATGCGCACACAACTGGTGGCAATCTTCTTTTTTGTCTGTGGAAGTCTTGGGGCACAGAAATACGACTTGTTTGAGGTTGACGGAGGCCAACTCGTTTGGCGGAATATTTATGAGTACCCCACCCATGGAGACAGTTTAAAAGCAGCGCTTGAAAAAATGCTGTACGGCACCTCTTTTATAAAGAAAGTTTCTTTCAATGGGAAGGAATTCAGGGGGGAGATAGACAACTACCAGATTGACTGCAAACACTATGGCCGCACTTTTTTAAATACTCCCCGGATCTATTGGGATGGCAAATGGCGTGGCAAGTTTATTGTGCAGATGGTTGACAACTATTATCGCGTTACGGTATATGCGCTGCACTTCGAAACAAAGAAAGATCCTTTCACCTTCCACCGCAATCCCGGTCCCCGAAAGGGCTATTATAGTAAAGAGGTAATGCATAAGGACAAATCGGGGTTTAAACAAGCCGCACTTGCCGATATGGCGTTGCTGAGCTTAAGTCTGAAGAACAATTTCGATTGGGCGCCCATTTCACCGCCAAGGTTGCCAGATTAACCCCGCAGTTTGTCCAATATCCTGTTCAACTCCAGGGCTTCTGTCTTGGTAATGTTTTTCATGGTTTCAATCCAGGCTATGCCTTCGGCATCTATTTTCTTCAGCAGTGCCAAGCCTTTGTCTGTAATGCCAATGTCTACCTGCCTGCGGTTTGTTTCGCAAATTTCGCGGCTCACCAAACCTTTTTGCCTGAGTTTTTCTACCAGCCGGGTGCAGTTGCTGTTCTTGTCGATCATGCGGCTGGAGATATCTGCCAACATAAGGGCGCGTGGGTGGCTGCCCCGTAAAATGCGCAGCACATTGAATTGCTCTGGCGTAATGCCAAATTTTTTCAGGTGGGCCGCATTCAGGTTGTAAAGCCAACTGCCGGTTAGCAGTATGTTGATGCTGGCCTTCTGATACTCGCTTTGAAAGCGCGTCTGTTTTACCTCGTCTTCCAAACTGCCCATGCAGCAAAAGTACGCACTATTGTTGTATATACAATAATTACACGGGCAACAAAAAAAGCCGGATGCGAATCCGGCTTTTCAACAAGTGCTGTTTTAACAGTTAGTTGTTCGGCACACTGGCTTGCACCTCGCCTTTGATAGCCAGTTGCAAAAAGCCGTTTTCAACATTGGCGGTTACCGTTACCGTTTTGTTGAACGCCCCCAATGCCGCGGCATTATAGGTAGCTTTGATAAAGCCTTCGCCACCGGGTGCAATGGGCTCACGCGTCCAGGCGGGAGTAGTACAACCGCAAGAAGCCTGCACATTGGTAATAATCATGGGAACGGAACCCGTGTTGGTAAATTTAAATTCGTGGGTAACAGGTTCGCCCTGTTTAATTTTTCCGAAGTCGTGAGTCTGAGATTGGAAAGTAGCCACCGCCACATTGGCATTGCCAGCGGTTGCTGCTACCTGCGCATAGCCAACTGCTGCAAGGCCCGTCAGCACCATCAAAATGAACACCTTTTTCATAATTCGTCTGTATTTTGGGTTAAACTTAGCTTGTTCCATCGAACCACACAAACTTCGCATCAAAACATGCGCCACGCTGTTAATAACATGGTAATTAATGTTAAGGACTTGTTAAAGGTAAACCCGCCCGCCAAATACTCGTTACCTTTATATTGTGAGTAGAAATACCCTTCGCACCATCATCGTTTTGGCGGCCCTGAGCATTGCCGGCATCACGTTCACGCAGATTTATTGGGTGCGCAAGGCGTTCGACATACACGAAAACCAGTTTAACCGCGATGTAGCCACTGCCCTGCGCAATGTGGCCACGCAGATTTTCGAAATCAACCAAACGCCTTCACCGGCCAACAACCCCGTAGAGCAGGTTTCCACCAACTATTTCGTGGTTACCATCAATGGTCCTGTTAACAGCACCCTGCTCGATTTTCTGATCAGCTCCGAATTTGAGAAAAGAAACATTACGGCCACCTACGAATTTGGCGTGTACGACTGTATCGAAAAGTGCATGGTAGGGGGCAACTCCCGTTCGCCCAAAAGCAAAAAACTGGTTAGCACCGAACTGCCCGCCTGGCAACCTGGCAACTACGATGGCTATTACTTTGGTGTGCAATTCCCACAAGTACAGGCCAACCTGATCAGCCAGATGGGCATATGGGGCTTTTCTTCGGCCGTTATGCTGGTGGTTATCTTCTTCTTTGTGTACACACTGTTTGTCATTTTGAAGCAACGAAGGCTTTCTGAAATCCAGAAGGACTTCATCAACAACATGACGCACGAATTCAAAACACCTATCTCCACCATTGCCATCTCGGCAGAAGTTCTAAAAGATCCTAAAATTGTTCATTCGCCCGAACGGCTCCTCAACTACACCACCATCATTCAGAATGAAAACAACCGGCTAAAGCAACACGTGGAGCGTGTGTTGCAGATGGCGCGCCTCGATAAAGAACAGGTAGCGCTGAAAAAAGAAAATATAGATGTGCACGAAGTAATTCAGGAGGCCGTAAAAAATATTTCACTGGCATCGCAGTCGAAGAAGTGCCGCATCGACCTGCAACTGGAAGCCACAGCCACACACTTATTTGCCGACAAGCTGCACCTTACCAATGTGTTTTTCAACCTGCTGGATAATGCCATGAAGTATTGCGCGCACGAGCCGCACATCATCATTGCCACGCACAACAAAAGCGCCACGTTAGAAATACAGGTAAGCGACAATGGCATTGGCATCAGTGCCGAAAACCAGAAGAAGGTATTTAATAAATTCTACCGCGTGCCTACCGGCAACGTGCACGATGTAAAAGGTTTTGGCATTGGGCTGAACTATGTGAAGCTGGTGGTAGAAGCGCACAAAGGCAAAATTTCGCTTACCAGCGAAACCGGAAAAGGCAGTACATTTACGTTGGTATTTCCGCAGGCATGACAACAAAAATTCTTTTGGTAGAAGACGACCCCAGCCTGGGTTTTGTGATTAAAGACAACCTGCAAATGAAAGGGTACGATGTTACGCTTTGCAGCGATGGCGAAGCGGGCGAGCAGGCTTTTTTTCAAAACCCGTTCGACTTGTGCATACTGGATGTAATGATGCCCAAGAAAGACGGGTTTGCCGTGGCCCAGTCCATCCGCCAGAAAAATCAGCAGGTACCCATTTTGTTCGTCACGGCCAAGTCGATGCTGGAGGACAAAATCAGCGGCTTTACAGCCGGTGGCGATGATTACATTACCAAGCCCTTCAGTGTAGAAGAACTTTGCCTGCGTATTGAGGTTTTTCTGAAGCGCGCCAACGGAAATCAACTCGGAAAAGCGGATACCACATTTGCGCTTGCCAGTTATCTGTTCGATAGCCAAAACCTTACGCTTACGCGGCATGGAGAAACCAAAACGCTGACCCAAAAGGAAGCGGATGTGTTGAAGCTGCTCTGCCGCAACCAGGACCGCGTGCTGAAAAGAGAAGAGATTCTGAAATCCGTGTGGGGCGATGACGATTACTTTCTGGGAAGGAGCATGGATGTGTTCATCTCGAAACTGCGCAAATACCTCAAAGACGATGCCTCCGTTCAGATTGTGAACTATCATGGTGTTGGTTTTCGGCTGGAGTTAAGGACAGATCAAAATTGATTGTACTTTTGAAGCATGGCCGGGTCTTCCACCGCGTTCTTTGCTTCCGATCTGCTGCGCATTACCCGCTTCTGGAACCTGCTTATCATCGGGCTTACCCAATATTTCACGGTTGGCTTTCTGCTCTCGCCCGATTTACTGTTTGATTGGCGCCTGCTGCTACTCACCACTTCTACTGTAGTTATTGCTGCCGCAGGCTATATCATCAATGATTATTACGATGTAAAAATCGATCTGATTAACAAACCCGAACGGGTGGTAATCGGCAGACGGCTAACCAGAAGGTATGCGCTGTTTCTACACACACTGCTGTCGCTCGCGGGTACCGCTTTTGGCTTTGTGTTGAATTGGAAAATTGGTGTGGTCAATTTTTTGTCTGCCTTTTTGCTGTGGTGGTATTCTAATAATCTGAAACGCCTGCCCCTGGTGGGCAACATGGCCGTTGCCTTGCTTACCGGCCTCTCCGTCTTTATCGTTACCCTTTTGTATCCCGCTTTCGGCAAAACCTATGTCATCATCTATGGCGTCTTCGCCTTTTTCATGACGTTGGTGCGCGAAGTCATTAAGGACATGGAAGACCTGAAGGGCGACAATACATTTGGTTGCCGCACACTACCCATTGTTTTCGGGCTGCGCAAAACCAAAACGTTTATCTATCTGCTCACTTTCTTTTTCCTGTCGATTCTGGTGGCCGTACACGTGTGGGTAGAAGCGCTGCCCATTTATTATTTCCTGCTGTTTCTATTTCTGCCTGTGGCCGTGCTGATGGCGCGCTTGCACCGGGCCGATACCAAAAGGGAATTTTATGAATTGAGTTCGCTTTGTAAAATCATCATGCTGTTGGGTATTTTGAGCATGGCCTTTGTTTAGCGTTCTTTGCTGCTCGTGTTTGTGTAATGAATAACCCCTTGTATCGTCTGGCCATTTTTGCATCGGGCAGTGGCACCAATGCCGAAGCAATTATGAAGCATTTTCAAGCCCACCGCGCAGTGCGGGTGGTGATGCTGCTAAGCAACAACCCGCAGGCTTTCGCGCTGGAGCGTGCCCGTAAATTCAATGTGCCCACCCGGGTATTCAACCGCGTGCAATTCCGCGAAAGCGAAGAAGTGATAAGCTGGCTGCGCGAAGCCAACGTTACCCACGTGGTGTTGGCCGGGTTTCTTTGGCTGGTGCCTGCCAGCCTGGTGGCTGCGTTTCCGGGCCGAATCATTAACATACATCCGGCCCTGCTGCCCAAGTTTGGCGGCAAAGGCATGTATGGCATGAAGGTGCACGAAGCGGTGAAAGCGGCAGGTGAAAAGGAAACGGGCATCACCATACATGAAGTGAATGAACATTACGATGAAGGAAAAATTATTTTTCAGGCCAGCTGCGCAATAAGCCCGGCCGATACACCCGAAGATATTGCCGGCAAAATACACCAGTTGGAATATGCGCATTTCCCGGAAGTAATAGAGCGGTGGGTACAGCAACTGGTTGCAAATTAGGTACCAATCGGTATCTTTGTGCGTGCGCAACCCGGAAGTAACCAAAGAAACCATTCTGAAAAAATCGGGGGTGTTGTTCAACACCCAGGGTTACAAAGCCACATCTATCAGCGAAATAACAGAAGCCACGGGGCTCACCAAAGGCGCCATTTACAGGCACTTCGGCAGCAAAGATGCGCTGGAACGTGAAACGCTCAGTTACCTCTCTACGCGGATCTTTGAGCAATTACGGCCGCTCATACAATCAGAAAAAACGGCTGGCAATAAACTGCGCGCCATCTTTCAATTCTTCGAGTCGTACATCAGCAAGCCACCGCTGAAAGGCGGTTGCCCGCTGTTGAATGCCGCCACCGAGGCGGACGATGCGCACCCGGCCCTGCGCAAAGAAGCACTGAAAATGCTGGAAGCCCTGCGCGGATCCGTCATTCATATTCTGAAAAATGGTATTGAACACGGCCAGTTGAAAAAAAACACCGACTGCGATTTTTATGCTACGCTGATCATTGCCTCGCTGGAAGGAGGTATTATGATGAGTAAACTGAAAGGAAACGATGACGACATTGGCAAAATGATCAAACACCTGAAAGCACAATTGAAGGAAATAGAACTTTAAATTTTTTTACACGTATAGATACCGATTGGTATCTTAAAAACCTGGATGGCATGAAGACACTCATTACCCGAACGCTGGGCACCGGCTTGAACACGCTGGCATGGGTTGCACCCGACTTGGCAGCCGAAAGAGGGTTCCGCCTGTTTTGCCGGCCGTTAAGAAGCAAGCTAACGGCCCAGCATCACGCATTTTTCAACACGGCACAGCGCCATTCGCTCCGGCACCAGGGCGAAGACATAATGGTGTACAAATGGGGAAACGGAGAAAAGAAAATACTATTTGTGCACGGCTGGCAGAGCCATACCTATCGGTGGAAAAAATATGTGGAGCAATTGAATGCTGATCGGTTCACGGTCTACTCCCTGGATGGTCCGGGGCACGGATTAAGCTCAGGCCATTTTATGACGGTGCCACTTTACAGTGAGGTATTGGTGAAACTCATGCAAACCACGGGGGCGTTTCACGCGGTGGTGGGGCATTCCATCGGGGCGTTCACATCGCTCTATACGTTTCATAAACATCAGCATCTTTCGCCCAAGCAACTCGTTATGCTAGCGCCACCGGCCGAGGCGCGTGAATTTTTTGAGTTCTACGGAAGCCTGTTGCGCCTTACACCACGCACCATGCAACTGGTGCGCAACAGGTTTGTGAAAGAGGTGGGGCAGGAGCCGGAATATTTCTCGGCTCCGGCATTTGCAGCAGGTGTTGGCAGCCACGGGCTTCTCATTCACGATGAAGAGGATGACGAAACACCCGTGGAGAATTCAAAAAAGATCCACGAAAGTTGGAAGGGCTCGCGATTGATGATAACCCGGGGTACTGGACACAACCTGAAATCAAAAGAGGTGGTGCAGGCAGTGGTGGATTTTGTTTCCCGTCAAGACGCGCATTTTGAAAGGGAAACGGTTCACACAGGTTCGCTTCGTTAACCCTTAGCAGATTCGCCAGGTGGGTTCAAAAAAAAACACTAATTTTAGATAAATTTGAGGTACCAGGTTGGTGAGCCGGATTATGATACGCACGGTTACGATTGATATCATCAACGAAAAAGCACTCAAGCTCCTGCAGGATCTGGAACTTCTTCAACTCATTCGGGTGCATAAGGAAAAGCCCACCCCCGATTCAAAAAACTGGGAACGTTACAAAGGCGCGATGACCAAGCAGCCTATCAGCGAATTGGATAATCAATTGGACGAACTACGAAACGCATGGGAGTGAGATACCTGTGGGATACCAACACAACTATCTACTACTTGCAACAACAATTTCCTCCACGCGCTGAGAAAGTTGTGGACGGATTACTAAAAGAATCTATTCCCTGCATTTCGGCAATAACAGAGATTGAGCTTCTGTGCTGGAAAACAGCTACTCAGAAGGACTTAGACGTACTCTCCAACTTTATCAAAGATGTGCTTGTTATTGAGCTTGAACAGGCTATTAAGTATAAAACGGCTGAGATACGTAAAGCAGTTAGAATAAAATTACCAGACGCCATCATTGCAGCTACCGCCTTGGTTCAAAACCTAACACTGGTTACCCGTAACGCCAAAGATTTTAATCATAGTTCAGCCTTACCAACCATTAATCCATGGGAGCCATCCGGCAACTGAGTGAGCGTCCACGTTCAATCGCGCCTGGAAAGTAAGACAGATCGCTACTTCAACTCTGCATACGCACGAACCGGAAACGTGCCAAAGCCTTTTACTTTGGGCGGCACTGCGTGAAAGTAAAAACCTTCCTCGGGCAATAGGTCGAGATGGCAAAGATGTTCCGCAATCAGGATTTCGTGCCGCAATAGCACAGAATGTACCGGCCGGGTGTTAGTACGTGTGTCGTCAATATTATGCGAGTCGATGCCCACCAGCACCACGCCCGCATCGCGTAGAAAAACAGCTGCTTCTTCGGTAACAAACGGGTGATGCTCAAAGTACTGGTCGGTGCCCCAGTGGCGGCTCCAGTTGGTATGGATGAGCACAGCTTTGCCGTTTAAATTCTGGTGTTCGAAAAACGACTTTCCCACTTCAATTCCCTGCTTGTAGTCAGCACGAACCACGATGGCGTCCAAGCGCGCAAAGCGCTCCAACGCCACCTGGCTCATGTCCTGGCCATCGGCATAGCGATGAAAGGGAACATCCACATAGGTGCCGGTGTTGGCCACCATTTCAATTTTTCCGATCTGGAACTCCGCACCTGCGCCATAAATACCTCTCGACTGCTCGCGACTCAGGTAGTCGCAGATGATGGGAGCCGGCAAACCTTTGTAAGTAATCATACCATGTTCAATGGTATGACTAAGATCAATGAGCCGTTTCATTTGGCCGCTGGAACCATCCACTGAAAATCTTCGGCCTTCGGGAAGCTGGCAAAAATCTGTTGCACTTCTTCGTTAGGCATCGCCAGCTTGCGTTTCACCAGATCTATCCACGCCCCCTCTACATTCAAAATGGTGGCCACCGTGCCATCTGCTTTGGTAAAATGGTGGCGCAAGCCCCAGCGTCCAAAGTCCTGCGTGGCCTTCATCAAAAAAATATCCAATGTAATCTGGTCTTCCAATTTGATCTCGCGCCTGAAGATGGCCTCTTCGCGAAACAAAATGGGGCCAATCTGAAACTGCTCCAGTTTTTCTGAGGTAAGGCCTTGCGCGTGCAAAAACTGCATGCGGGCAGCCGCTGCAAAGTCGTAATACACAGAATGCCGCAGGTGGCGGTTGGCATCAATATCGGCCCAACGAATGTGTAGAGAAGTGGTGAGTTTAGTCATGACAGATCGTTTAACGAAACAATGGCACAGCAGATTGAATCTTCAGAGGCTGAATTGCGACACCATTTGTGTTACGCATTAAGGTGTATTGATCTCATTAAACGGTTGTGCAGGGTTATTGTCCGTCCAACTCATGGGGTAATTCTTGTCGAGAAACTCCAGCGAATCGGTGGTGAGGTACAGAGGCCTGAAGGTGTCTATCATCACGGCCAGTTCGTGTGTTTCTTTAGCCCCAATGCTTTTTTCTACCGTGCCCGGGTGCGGGCCATGGGGCAAACCTCCCGGATGCAGCGTGAAGGAGCCCCGCTCTATGCCTCTGCGGCTCATGAAATTTCCTTCGGCATAATACAACACTTCATCGCTATCGATGTTGCTGTGGTTGTAAGGCGCGGGGATAGCCAACGGGTGGTAATCGAACAGGCGTGGCACGAAAGAACAAATAACAAAATTGTGCGCCTGAAATGTTTGATGCACAGGCGGTGGTTGGTGAATTCTTCCGGTAATAGGTTCGAAGTCGTGAATGGAGAAGGCGTAGGGCCACAAAAAACCATCCCAACCCACCAGGTCCAGCGGACTGTAGTCGTACACATACTGATGCAGGTAACCTTGCTTCTTAATTTTCACCAGAAACTCGCCCTTGCTGGCATCCGTTATCAATTCATGAGGCGGCCTGATGTCGCGCTCGCAATAGGGCGAGTGTTCCAGCAACTGCCCTAAGTCATTACGGTAGCGCTTTACCGTTTCCACCGGGGAGGCTGCTTCAATGATCAACAAGCGTAACGGGCCCTCTTCAAACTCCAACTTGTAGATTACGGTGCGCGGAATCACCACGTAGTCTCCTTGTCTGATGTCGAGCTTGCCGAATTGAGATATCAGCACACCTTTACCATCGTGCACGTACAACACTTCGTCTCCCTCCGCATTCTTGTAGAAGTAGTCCATCTTGCGCTGCCGCGGAGAGCAGATGGCGATGGAGCAATCGTTGTTTTTCAACAGCACCTTGCGGGCGTTCAAATAATCTTCGCCAGTGGTGGTAACCTTCGAAGTGTTGAGGTGCGTTTGCGCCAGGCCATAGTCCTCCACCAGCCGGGGGCCATACTTCACCGGCTCCTTCAGTTGTTTGATGCGCGTGGGCGGGTTGATGTGGTAGAGGTTGGAATAGATGCCTGAGAATCCTTCTGAACTTACCAACTCTTCTTTGTAGAGGCTGCCATCGGGCTGACGAAACTGGGTATGCCGCTTAGGGGGTATGCTGCCGAGACGGTAGTAGTACATGGCGGTAAAAATGTTTTAAGACTCAAAGTTAATCAGAATCAGCAACGGTTGTATTTGCACGCCACCTGTATTCCGTTTTTTCGAACGAGTAAGAATGGGTTGACAATTGTCCGCATTTCATAGGGGGTGTGGATGATCTGTTTTGTACCCCGAGAAGATGCCTTACCTTTGCATTTCAAATTGTTAGCATGGAATTTTTCGAACAGTTAGCACACGAATTTCACCTACCCTTGCAGAACCCTGTTCTGGTTTTCTCGCTCATCCTGCTCATCATTCTTCTGGCACCCATGCTATTGAAGCGCGTGGGCATTCCCGGCATCATTGGCCTTATACTTTCGGGTGTTCTGATAGGACCGCACAGCCTTAACCTGCTGGCGCGCAACTCTGCGGTAGATCTTTTTTCAACCATTGGTCTGTTGTACATCATGTTTATTGCGGGGTTGGAGTTAGATATGAATGAATTCCGGGCGCACCGCAACAAAAGTTTGCTCTTCGGGTTGTTCACCTTCATTGTTCCCATCGCCATTGGTTTTCCGGTTTGCTTTTACCTGCTCGGCTACAGTTTTAACGCCAGCCTTTTAACGGCCAGCATGTTTGCTACCCACACACTGGTGGCCTACCCTATTGTAAGCAAAATGGGCATTTCTAAAAATGTGGCAGTAGCCACCACCGTGGGTGGCACCATCCTTACCGACACCGCAGTGCTGATTATTCTGGCGGTAATCATGGGCAACAATGCCGGCACCATGAACGCCACGTTCTGGTTCAGGCTGTCGAGTTCGCTCGTGGTTTTTAGCGCCATTATGTTTGTTTTGGTGCCGCGGGTAGCCAAGTGGTTTTTTCGAAAAATGGAAAGTGAAAAACATGCGCATTATGTCTTTGTGTTGCTGATTGTTTTCCTGGCGGCATTTCTGGCCGAGCTGGCGGGTGTAGAACCCATTATCGGGGCATTTGTGGCTGGGCTGGCATTAAACAGGCTGGTGCCCCATTCTTCTGCTTTGATGAACCGCATCGAATTTATCGGTAACGCGATCTTTATTCCCTTCTTTCTGATAAGCGTGGGTATGTTGGTAGATGTGCGGGTGATTTTAAGCGGGCCTGCTGCTTTGATGATCGCCCTAACACTGTCGGCAGTGGCGTTAAGCAGCAAGTGGCTGGCCGCGTGGATGACGCAGAAGACGTTCTCCTTTTCTGTGGCGCAGCGTCAACTGGTGTTTGGCTTGAGCAGCGCACACGCTGCCGCTACACTGGCCGTTATTCTGGTGGCCTACAAAGCAGGTATTCTGGATGAAAACATCCTGAACGGCACCATCATCCTGATATTGATTACCTGCGTGGTGGCTTCGTTTGCTACCGAGCGGGCAGCCAAAGCCGTAATTGTGGAAGCCGATGGGGCCGATGACGCAGTGGTGAAAACTCCAGCCGCGCATCAAGAGCAAATTTTGCTGCCGGTTGTGAATCCGGCCAATGCAGAAAAGCTGGTTGAGTTTGCCACGCTGATAAGAGAAAAAAAATCCACCAAGCCATTGGCGGTATTAACGGTAGTCTACAACGATGCCGATGCAGAAAAGAACATTCAAAAAGCCAGACAAAAATTAGAGGACGTGGTGAAACAGGGAGCCGCAGCCGAGACGCCCGTAAGTATTGTTACCACCATAGACCAAAACTCGGCCATGGGCATTGCCAGAATGGCCAAAGAAGTGGCGGCCGATTTAATTGTGATGGGCTGGAAGCAACGCTCGGGCCTGCTGAAAAAATTAATGGGCGAAAAAACGGAAAGCATCTTAGGTTTTACCGAAAAGACCACCTTCATATGCCAGTTTCAAAAGCCGTGGGTGCTGGTAAAGAGGGTGGTGGTAGTAGTGCCCCCGCTGGCCGAACACGAAAACGGATTCAATGCGTGGACCTCGAAAATCTTTCGGCTAGCACAGGAGTTGAACCTGCCCGTTCATTTTTACGGAACCGCTGCCGCGAGAGAAGCGCTGACGAAAACACAGCAGGTGCTGAAAATCAATTTGGCCACTCACTTTCATTTGGTGGAGGGTCCGGAGTATTTTTTCGCGAATTATAAATCGCTTTCCGATGACGACCTGATTGTTCTGGTAGCTGCCCGCAGGGGCTCTCCTTCACACACAGGTCTGCTCGACAACCTTCCTTCGAAAATGGAAAAGTATTTTCCCGCTCACAACAAGATGATCATCTATCCCCAGCACTTTCTGCTGGATTCGTTTAACGATCGTTACGATGACTTTTCTGCCGACCCCCTGCACTTCAGCATAGAAACCATGCAGAAGATTGGCAAGGGGTTGGGTGGCTTGTTCAAAAAATAATTGTTACATCCTGCTCTGCTGCAAATCAGGTATGCGGTCGAACAGCTTCATGGCTTGCTGAAGAATCTCGTTGTCTTCGTTGATGATGGGGAAGAAGCCTTCATTGTCCCACAACCTGCGGGCAATCTCTGCCTTCAGGTAAATCTGGAATATCTTTTTCTTGGCCTGTAGCTCTTGCGGGCGGGGTTCAATTTGTCTTTTGTGGCCCATTTCCATTACCTGGGTCAGCATGGCATCGGTTATTTCAAACTGTTGCTGGTAGGCCGGGAAACCCATGCGCTCAAGTTTGGTCTTGTTCTGCTGGGCATAGTTAAAGGCGAACTCGCGCAGCACGTTGGCATTGAACAGGCGGTTAAAATAAACGCTGTTGTTGGCCGTGTCCAGCGGCACAAAATAATCGGGCATAATACCGCCACCGCCATACACCGTGCGGCCGTTTTTGGTTTGGTATTTCAGCGAGTCGTTAAATTTGATGCTATCAGCATGGAAGAATTCGCCATTCTGGTAGCGGCCCTGGTACACCTCTGCGTAGTATTCATTCTTATCGGTATAGGGTCGCTGTATGCTGCGGCCACTGGGGGTGTAGTAGCGCGAGATGGTGAGCCGAAGTTCGGAACCGTCATTCAGATCGAAAGGCGACTGCACCAAGCCCTTACCAAAAGACCTGCGCCCCACAATCAGGGCACGGTCGTTATCCTGCAGCGCACCTGCCACAATTTCGGAAGCAGAGGCGCTGCCCTCATTCACCAGCACAATTAAATCGCCCTGCTCAAATTCGCCCTTGGCAGTGGTAATGGCCTCGCTGTTGTTGCGTTTGTCTTTGCCTTTGGTGAACACAATTTTTTCGTTGGCGGCCAAAAATTCATCGGCAATGTCGATGGCCTGCCCCATGTATCCACCCGGGTTGCCCTGCAGGTCGAGGATTAATTTTTTCAGCCCTTTTTTCTTGAGGTCGGCCAAGGCCGTCATAAACTCGTTGTAGGTGGTTTGTGCAAAGCGGCTCACTTTAATGTAGCCGATTTCCGGGTCGATCATATAAGCCACGTCTACCGATCGCTGCGGTATTTTGTCGCGAATAATATTGTAGTGAATGGGGTCGGCCGATCCTCTGCGCACCACCTCCAGTTTTACTTCGGTACCCTTGGGGCCCTTCAGGTATTTAAACACATCGGCACTTTTCAGTCCAATTCCTGCAATGATCTTACCATCTACCTTCACAATGCGGTCGCCCGACTGAAGGCCCACCGCCTCGGAGGGACCACCGCTCAACGCGGCTACCACCACCAGTGTATCATCGAAAATATTAAACTCTATGCCGATGCCTTCGAAGTTGCCCCTCAGGTCTTCGTTGGCCGCTTCGCGCTCGCGGGCCGGTATGTAGGCCGAGTGCGGGTCGAGCTTGGTAAGCATGTGGCCAATGGCTTCGTCTACCAGTTCGCTGGTTTTGGCATCGTCTACATATTCCTGCTCCACCAGGGTTAACACCTCTCGAAATTTCTGTACATCTGCGCTGATATCGTTTCGGGGGGTATTGGTGTTAAGGCTGGCGCCAATCAGCACACCCCCTGCTAAACCGATGCACAGAATTAACGGTAAACGAATTTGATAGTTGGAGTTGTTGGGCTCGCTCATGGTCTCTCTCAAAAAAGCAATAATGTTACTTAAACGGCCAGCAGAAAGATTGGTTCATTTCAAACCGGGGGCCAAAGTACGCAACCCGCATCAAACTGATTTTTTCTTTGCAGAAAAAATCATGCACGGCCTGAAAAGCTGTTATATTTACTGAATTAGATGGATAAAACTGCCTTGAAAAACCGTAGAATTGGCGAACTGGTAGACCAGGACAGCATCCGTGCCTACGTGTTGTACTACTTTGGCATTAAGTTCTACGAATACTCTGAGCAAACATTAGAGCAGGTGTGCCGCGAAAAAGGGCTGCGCGTAGAACAGGTGGTGCGGGAGCTGGAGGCACCGGGTGATCACTTCAGAGAAGCCGATATACCCCTCATCTCCTACCCCATCGATCTGATCATAGAATACCTCAAGCATGCCCACTTCTTATTTGTTAAGCATAAACTCCCATTTATTAGCCGGTTGGTGGAAAGCTTTCGTGCTGACCATGCCGAGTACGAAGCGGTAGCCAAAGACCTGAAAATTATCTTTCCCCTTTTTATCGAAGATTTTATCCACCACATCTACGAAGAAGAGGACACGCTGTTTAAATACATTCTGGTGCTTGAAAAAGCTGCACGTGGCCAATATAACCCCGCCCGGCTGTATTACCTGATGGAGCGCAATTCGCTGCAGCGCTTTGCCATGGAGCACGAAGCGCACGATGACGAGATGGAAGGAATCAGAAAAATAACCCGGGATTACACACTTACACCCGAAGCGCCCCTGCACGTAAAGGTAATCTACTCCGAACTGCTTCTGTTCGAGAAGGCTTTGCAAACGCACGCACGCATCGAAAATGAAATTCTGTTCCCCAAAGCCATGGCGTTGGAGAGCCGCGTGAAGCAATTATTCACCGAAAAGGTGAAGTGGAATTAGTAAGCACGCACCACCATGGGCCGCATACTGGCTATTGACTACGGCTTAAAGCGCACCGGTTTGGCCGTAACCGACCCCAACCGCATCATTGCCACCGCCCTCGAAACAGTAGAAAGCTCGCAGTTGATAGCCTATCTGAAAAACTACTTTGCGAAAGAATCAGTGGATGAGTTGGTGGTGGGCTTCCCTAAGAACCTGAAAAACATGGATACCGAAATGACGCCCCATGTGCGTCAGTTGGTAGAGGTGTTAAAGAAAACTTTTCCCGAAAAGCCGGTGTTTCTGGTGGACGAGCGTTTTACCAGTTCCATCGCGCAACAGGCAATGGTGGCCGGGGGCATGAAAAAGAAAGACAGGCAGGTGAAGGGCAATGTGGATAAAATCAGCGCCACCTTGATACTGCAAACGTACATGCAGTCGAAAGGGTAGCTTCGCGCAAAGCGGCCAAGAGTGAAGAAACACTTATCTTTGCAGTCAAAATTTTAATGGCAAGAGGATGGTATATCCCATAGTAATGTATGGAGACCCGGTGCTGAGAAAAAAGGCCCAGGAAATAGAAAAAGGTACGGATGTGAAGGGCCTGGTAGCCGACATGTTCGAAACCATGTATGCGGCCAATGGCATTGGCCTGGCCGCCCCGCAAATTGGCAAAGGCATCCGTCTGTTTGTGGTAGATGGAACCTCGCTGGAAGAAGAGGAGGAGGACATGAGCCAGTTCAAAAAAGCTTTTCTTAACCCTGTGATTCTGCAGGAGGAGGGCGAGCCTTGGGAGTTTGAGGAAGGCTGCCTGAGTATACCGAACATCCGCGAAAATGTGCTAAGGCCGGAGACCGTGAAGATTCGCTATTACGATGACGAATGGAATCTAAAAGAAGAAGTCTATGATGGCGTGAAGGCACGTATCATTCAGCACGAGTACGATCATATCGAGGGTAAACTTTTCATCGACTACCTGTCGCCTTTAAAAAAGCGGTTGCTGAAAGGCAAATTGGCCGACATCAGCAAAGGCGATGTAGACACAGAATACCGGATATTGGCACCGCTGAGAAAGTAAAAGTGAACTTATGCAAAACCTCACTTACAAAATACTTTTAACCAAAGAGCCAGAGAGTGCTTACACCGCAACGGTGCCCGCACTACCAGGCTGCATAACCTATGGTGACAATGTAGAGCATGCTATATTCATGGCCAAAGAAGCGATTGACTTTACATTGAACTTTTAAAAGAAAAGGGAGAGCCCATCCCTGACGACAGCGAAACCCTTGAATACCCGCTTAGCCTCACTGCTTGAGCTACTCACCAAAAGATTTGATTCGGATTCTTACCAGCAACGGGTTTGAATTCAAACGATCGAACCGGAGTCATGCACATATACGAGAATGTTTCTAGCGAAAAGACGGTGGTTGTGCCTGTTCATGGTAATCGTGATTTGTCAAAAAGGACTTACCACGCAATACTAAAACGAGCTGGAATTGAAAGTATCCGCTAGTTACCTGCAACCCTTGACGACACGACAATAAATAACAGACGAGCGACAAATTGAAAGAAGCAATTTACATATTCATCGGCAGCGGACTTGGCGGACTGACAAGGTTCGGACTTGGTAAGTGGGTAAATTCATTTCACACGACAAATTTTCCATTCGGGACATTTACTGTAAATATTTTAGCTTGCTTTATTTAAGGCTTTGTAATTAGTTTAGCAGACACCCGACAAATCATCTCTCCGCAGACAAAAATGTTTTGGGTTGTTGGCTTTTGTGGTGGCTTTAGCACTTTCTCAACCTTCAGTAACGAGACTCTGACGCTTTTGCAATCGGGCAACCACCAGACAAATTATATTTACATCACAGCCAGCGTTATCGTTTGCCTGACAGTTACGTTTTTAGGTCTAACACTTGCAAATAAAATATAGTCAATGAAGCAGTATCAAATATTCGCAATAATATCAATGGTTTTCGCTGGACTTACTGCTGTCATCGCAAAAGCCGGACTAAAAAACGTAAGTGGCGACACCGGACTTGCTGTGCGGACAAGTTTTGTTTTCGTTCTTATCTGGTTAAACATTTTTGTTTTTAATCACGTCAAAGACTTTTCTAACCTGACAAAAAAGGACATTATACTTCTTGCTTTCTCGGGTGTAACAACAACTATTTCTTGGATATTTTATTACAAAGCAATTAAAATCGGTAATGTATCAGAGGTTGCCCTCATTGACAAAGCAAGTATAATAATTACATTGCTTCTTTCATTCTTTTTGCTTCATGAACAGTTCACTTGGAAAATTGCAGTTGGCGGACTTATGATAATCGGTGGACTGCTTGTGTTGACAATAAAGTAATAAAGGGCAGCAGGTAACAGCACCTTTGCGTTATGGCGGGGGACGAGGGAATATAAACAGTTGAGCAATTAATAAACAGTGTGCGTTTAGACAAGTTAGTGCATCTAATCCGCCACAACGCAAAGCTGCAAACCGTTGGCAGCAAGCCTAAAAGACGACACGACAACCATCAACGTGACATCTGAATCATCGGACTTTGACATCTTGACCAAGCAACGGACAGACAATTTCGCTGTTACATGACACAGCACAACTTGCCGGCACTCATCCAGACCCAGTGGTTTTAAAAGTTTTTCCCACCGCACATTTTAAAAAATTTTTTTCGGCCTGCCCGCATTTTGCACATTTGGTTTTGCCCGACACACAAGCCCGACCCTTCGCAAAACCAAAAGAGCAAAATTTCCCCACCGCACCATGGCAGTTTCAAAATAAAAGGTATATTTGACAACTCTGTCCAAAACAATTTGTCTAAATGAGCAACGTAACATTCGGGGATTACATCAGGAAACGAAGAGAAGAAAAGGAACTTCCATTACGGAAGGTTGCTGCACATCTCGACATTGACACTTCAACTTTGAGTAAAGTAGAGAGAGGTGAACGACCAGCTTCACCAGACTACCTGAAACCATTAGCAGAAATACTGGAACTGGACTTGAAAGAAGTTCAAACGACTTTCATTGCCGACAAAATAAACAAAGACTTTGGAGGCTTGGAGCATTTGACAGAAGGATTAAAAGAAGCAGAAAAACAACTTAAAAGAAGAAAGAAATAGATGCCAACTAAGTTTTTTACAAATCAAGACGACAACAGCTTACTCAAAAAGTTTGAGGGAGTATTTACAAATATTGACAGCATTCGTCATTTTGATGCACTCGTTGGCTATTTCAGAACATCCGGTTATTTCAAGGTTCGGGCATTTCTGGACAAGATTCCAAAAATCAGAATTTTAGTAGGCATCAACGTTGACCAACTCATAAAAAAGTATCACGACAAAGGACAACTCTACTTAGACAATCCCGAAGAAACAAAGGCTGACTTTTTAGAAGAAATCATCAATAACATTCAGGAAGCAGACTATGACGAAGTAACGGAAAAGGGAATCATTCAATTTATTGATGACCTCATTAGCGGCAAGATTGAATTGAGAGCCCACCCCAAAAAGAAAATTCACGCAAAAGTTTACATTTTCAGACCAGCATCATTCAATGAATATGCACCCTGCGAAGTGATTACAGGTTCATCCAATCTGACGGATGCCGGACTTGGTGCAAACCCTGAATCCAATTACGAATTCAATGTCAGTCTTCGTGACTATGAAGATGTAAAATTCGCAACGGAAGAATTTGAAAGACTTTGGAACGAGTCTGTTCCAATCCTTCATGCAGAGGCAGAAGCAATCAGAAAGAAAACCTATTTGCGCGATGACTTCACTCCTTTTGAACTGTATATCAAAATGCTGATTGAGTATTTCGGCAAACGGGTTGAATACGACCCATACAACATTGACTTATTGCTCCCTGACAAATTCATGCGTTTGAAATACCAATCCGATGCAGCGAATCAAGGCTATGCCATTATGATGAAGCACAACGGCTTTATCCTGGCGGATGTGGTTGGTT
>CAYSCT010000014.1:0-67667 GCA_964429845.1 uncultured Ohtaekwangia sp. | reverse complement strand
AAGGTGGGTCAAACAATTACCGGAATTGGTGGGTCAGACTTCCCGGAATAGTCAGCTTTGCAATATGGAATGAAGGAATACTCTTGCTGTGTGGTGCAAAATAAATGGTGAAATGAATGGAAGCGAAATGTAGTGAAAGGTGGTGTAGCGAAGCGAAACCCTGAAACGTAATGTAGCTGTAATGAATGAACCTTTTATTGCACAAAGCCATCAACAAACAATGCTTTATTTTTTTCTGCACCGCTGAAAAGGGTGGTTGGGGTGTGTGGCATTGGGGGGTTGTGCGTTGGCAGAAAAGACGGCTTCCATTTTATCAAAATGGCTATGGTATTGGCTACTTAACATAATGTTCTTATGTGACAGCCTGTGCGGTTGGATGCTTGCATAAGCGATAGCAAAAGGCTGTGCGTAGCGAACACATAAGGCAACATTATGTTTAAGTAGCTTCAGGCAGTTTTTATACTGGCATAAGCGAAGTGGTGGTGGTGGTTGGAACGAAGCGTTTTTTTGTTGCTATGCTGTGGGTTTGCTTGGCTCTTTGGCTGTGTAGCGAAGCGGAACAGGCAATGTGCCAAATGCTTGGGGAGCATAGCCACAAAAAATATGACAGTTAAAAACTGACTGCAATACCATAGAGTGCTTTGAAGCGTTTGGCTTGTGGCTTAGCAAAGCACTAAGCCGGCTTTTCTGTGCGGAGGGTCGGGGGGTTAATTCTGAGTAATCCGCTTTGTCAGCCAAAATTTATGCGTTTTGTCAAGAAAGACAACATAAAATGTATCTGTTACAATATGCCCAGCTACAACTGCACTTCCTGTGATATGTATTCTTGCCCAATTTGCATCTTCAGGAACTGTAGATGGATGTTCAAAATAAGTTTTGTCTTTAGGTGGAAAATCACCGTAGATAGTGAATTTACTACCATCTACTTGTTCAAGTAAAGGACGGCAACAATAACCTTGAAAAACTTCTAACATTTTAGAAAGCAACCCTACATTTTGCCAGTCTTTAAAGCCTGAACCAAATTTCTGTGAAGTATCAACGTATTGAAATGATACTTTGAAATTGCCAAAGTGAGTATTCGCAATGCTTTTTTTAGCTTGCAAACTTTGAGAAATTATTGATTGGGGATGTTTCTTGTGAAATTTATTGGACATTCAGGTCTGCTTTGTAAAATGATTTCATCGTTTCCTTTGAAATTCTATTTTCACATCTGTCAGCAGGACCCAAACCTTTTCTTGCTTCACGCCAAGGAAGTTCGCTATGAGTAGCATTTTCCAATTCTAAACCTGTCCAGGTTGATAATTCGGTAAGAACGTCAATGAGTAATTGTGATTGGTCAGAACTCAAAATATTATTTAATTCGGCTTCAGGATTATGTTCACCTGTAAAACCCAAATCAGTGTACAGTACAGAACTACCTTTTAAGTTATCATAAACTTCTCTGCAAACAGGACCGTGTACCCAAGCTTCAAATTCTTCCGGTATTAGGTTTTCGTCAAAGTAGGCTAAATGGTAGCCTTCGCAGTAGTAAAGTAGCTTTTGGAGCTTCAAATGAGACATAGGACCATACTTCTGCAAAATGTAATCTGCAAGCAATTGGGCATTTACTTTTCCTATGTTTCTAATTGGTTCCACAGTGCAAATGTATAAACAAAACTTAAAAAAAGCACACTTATGAGAAAATCAGATTATTGTTTCCTGATTTTCAACTTGTTATACAGCAGCAATAAATCAAAGTTTCCGTTGTTCAATTTTGAAAGACTTGCTTTTAAACTATATCAAATGTCCATCGCTTAACGGCAAAATCGTGAATTACATCGTGTCTTTTTTGAATTGCAACAGAATCCCAAATAGGTGCTGATTCAGAACCACTAATAAAAGATTTTATCTCTCCTTGTTGATTTAAAAGCGGATTAGCTTTGTATGATGCCAATTTGCTTGTAAATGGTTTGTTTCCGATAGAAGCATTATGTGAGCCTGAAATCAACATTAAGTTGCCCAGACAGTTCAGATAATCATTTTTAAAATCTTCGGTGTAATTGTTTGTTGCGTCAACTTCATAACCTGATTCAATCTTTTCTCCATCGGGTGGCACTTGGGGTGAAATATGTTCTATCTGCTCGTTAGTAAGTTTCATTACTCCAACAACATATCCTTTCTTCTGAATACTTGCTTCATACTCCCACAAAAGGTAATTTAAAACACTATTCTCATACATCCATTCATCCAACACTTTTTTGGTTCTCTCATCGCCCCAATACCAAGTTTCATTCATCTTCTTTTTCAGTGATGAACTCAACTGGTCTAAATCCCCATTAAAGCCTAATAGGATTTCATTTAAACGTGCAATTATATCTGCCCTGCTGCTCATTAAGGAATAACGGAAAACAAGGACTTCCATAATTTTGAAAAGCTTATTCAGTTTCACCTCATCTTCCCCAAAATGCTTATATCCTTTAATGAAAAATGGATAGACAAATGCAGGGATGTTCAGATGTCTTAATTTTTGTAAGTAGGGGTCTTTGCACAATTCTAACTTTTTCATATTTGAAAAGGTAGTATGCAACTCCTGTATAAAATCTAAAATCCATTTTACTTTATCACGGGACTTCTTAAACACTTCTTTAATGTCTTCAAGTGTTCTGTATGGGTAGCCTTTGATAAATGCGTTACAGTGGTAAATTAAGATGCTGTCTTCATTCAATGATTTTATGTCGTTTATAAAACCATAAATGAGTTTAAAAATGTTTGATATTTCTTCAATGTTAGTATTTGTTTCTTCCGACTTACTGTAAACATACATTTGATACATAAAGTATGATTTCAGCCTTTCCATATTGGTTAAATCTCTACCCCTGTTGTTCTGCAACTCAAACATTAGTGCAGCATCTTTTTTGCCTTGTAATTCTATTGTTGTTATTTGAGTTGCTTCAATCTTCTTTAAAATTGCCAATAAAATATCAACTGGTTCTTTTTGAAGTTCCTTGATATAAAAAGTCCTTGCATCCTTAATTTTTTTCTGTGATGTAGATGCTGTTTCAAACGATGCTTTACCATCTATAATAAGTGCATCATAGCAAGCGGTATCATAGGATACTTGTCTCAACTTTTTATTACCTCCATCTTTAAAAAACAGCCTTTCTTTATCGGCAATTTGAAAGTCAAATGTTGCTCCTTCCTTTTGCTTTTCTTCCAAAACAGTAAGCAATGCTCTTATAAATATAGTTAGTGTTGTAAGCCTCTGTTGTCCATCAATTATTTCATAAGAAACATCTTCGGTTATTGTCTCTAAAAGAATATTACCAAAGAAGTACGTGTTACTCCCTTGTATTTGTTCTTTAAGGTCATCTAATAATGCTTTCCATTGCTCTCTTTCCCAAGAATAAGCTCTTTGATAAACTGGTATGGTGAATGACTTTTGTGAACTGTCAAATAAGCCTAAGATTGTTTTTTTATTGAAATTCATTTTATGCAGTTGTCGGGGATTAAAAATTACAAGAACCAAAGATTGTCTGTGCCAAACTCAGGTATGTAATGCTGTTTGAAGTGTGAAAATATTTCTGCTACCATTTCAGGGTAAGCAATTGTTACTGGTATATTTTGCTGGCTTACGCTTTTCCAATACATACGGCTGAATTGATACACTTGGTCAATCAGCTTCTTTACAAGTTCGTTGTCTTCTAACAACTCAAGGTGAGTAGAAGTGAGTTTAATTTTTACTGGAAAGTGATATTCCTTGTCTGCTACTGCACTATTTGGTTTGTATCGGGTGTTGTTGAATAAAAGATATTGCCTTTCTGCCATCCGAATATAAGTGCCACTGTAAGGCATATACTTGTCCTTACTGGATGTATCAAATGCCAATAATTCCTTGCTTACTGTTTTATTGATTGTAACAACAATTATAGGAATTGGCAGATTTAAGCCATTGTAAAGCATATCCATTATAGGCTTTAATTCTCGCTGACTGATAACCTTGTAAAAGTGTATGACAATTCTTGATGCCTTAGGTTTGCTTTTGTGAAATGTTTCTACTGCTTCTCTAATAGAGCCAACTAATGCTGACAATTCTCTTTGCCCAAAACAAGAGAAGTTTTTAAACCTGCCTGTATTGTCAAAACAGAAAGCAGAGCCTATGAATTTAGTCTTATTTGTACGGCAATAGAAAGCTCCTACACCAATTATTAATTCATCATCAACATCTTTTACTAAACGCCAGGGAATGCCTCCCAATTTAGCTAAAATAGCTGCCTGAATGTTTGGTAAGAAAAGAGAGAAAAACTGGTTTTGAACCAACTGCCGTGTTTCTTTATCCCACTTTCTGATGTTGTTTTTGTAGATTACCTGTGAGTAATAGCCTTCGTGCAAAAACATTTCTTTCATTCGGTAATAAATGCCTTTCTTGGTTTTGTCCGCATCATACTTCGGAATAGGTGAAATGTAAATTGCACAATACTTAGTGTTAGCTTCTTTTTTACGGAGTTTTAGAACTTTGTAAATAGCCTCTACAGGATGCAGTAAGCTATCAAAAACAATATTCTGTGTTTCATCAATGAAGAATGGCTGATGAATAAAGTCTTGTAAATTCGGATGTGTTTTAAATCCGTTTTCAAAATATGATTTTACCAACTCATAATCGGGTTGGCTGTCTTTGTGATAAATAAAAAAGAATACAACATTATTGGGTACTGGCACTGGTTCGCAAGGACCATATTCCTTTAAATGAAGTTTTGGTGTATCGCCTGTATTTGTTCCAAATTGTAACTCATTTGAAACAGATGTAAGGTTGTCAACTGTTGCAGTATAATTCTTTATATAACCATTTTCATCAATAGGCAGTATTGCCCTGAAAGTATCGTTGTTAAGATACTTTTCGTAAAACTCATTTATTGGTTTAAAATAACGTGGGTAACGGTTTTTGTTATCCGGCAATTCATAAGTAATACTGTATGTATTGTACAATTTATTGCCTATGATTGGATAAATTTTATCTAAATGCAGTTTTTCTTTTGGGTCTAAATATTCCCATCCTCTCACTAAACCGTTGCTGTTTACCAAATGCAGGTTAGCCGTATTAAAACCTGGCATTTCTTTTAAACTTTTACTACCAACTCTTGAAGTGCCATCATAGGAAACAACTAATTCAAAGCCTTCGGTTACATTGCAGTGATTTACTTTTAATGTGAATTTGTCATATAAATTGTAGCCGTTTCTTTTTTCTTCTGTATTTAAAAACCATACTTCAATATCATCGGTAAAATTGCGTTGCATAATGTGTGCAACACCATTTCGGAAATAGGTATAAACTAAATGCTTGAAATAATGCAGTGCTAACTTTGGATGCTTTTCAATGTCAATAGTTAATAGAAATGAATTTTCTTTTGGAGTGCCAAAGTCTGTGTATATCCTTTTGTTTTCAAGGTATTCAAGATTGGACATTTTATCACCTACCAATTCCTTTACTTCATCATCTAAATACAAACCATAAAAGCCCTGCTGCTTGCCAATTGAAAATGGCAATGTAATTTCTTTTACAGGAGATTTGAATGGGATGATATTTAATTGAAGTGTTTGCTGCATTCTTTTCTTTTTGGATTTTATATTTCTTCCTCAAAGTTTAACCCTAATTGTTTTGCTGCTTCTTTTGCCGACTTATACTGCTGTTTGCTTTCATCAATTGGGCTACCTGTGTTGGATTTAATTTTAAAGTTTACCTCAATTTCAATCTTGTTGCCATTCATTGCAAAAGGCGTAATGAAGTAGTTGAACAATTCGGTATAGCGTTCTAAAGGAACATTGCCCGATATGGTAATTGATTTAAACTTCTTTGATGCTCCAGTATCATCTTTGCTGTCGTTGCCTGTATTTACAGGTGGTTCGTTTACTTGTGAAACTGGTGTAACGACAGTATTGCTGTCATTTGATGTTTGCGTAGTTGTTTGCTGTGGCTGTGGTTTTAAGCTTTTATCTACTAACCAATAGGTAATATCATTCACATCAAAAAACGGTACTGATTCCTGAAAGAAAAATCTTGTATAGTTTACTCCATCGCCTGTAGCAATACAATACTCTCCATTGGTGCAATATTTCTGAATGCTTTTTGAAACTGCCTCTGTACCTGTAATCATTGGCTTATCATCAAAGCGAAGAAATGCTTCGTAAATGTCTTTTGCTTTAATGGCTTGTTCGGGTGTTGGTAATAAATTATTATTCTTCAATGTACTTAGCCCAACTGATTCCAACAACCATTCTTCTTCTTTGAGGGCTGCTATTACATTATTGTTTATCTGTGTTTCAAAGCTGTCTTTGAACTGCTTTAATACAATGGTCTCAATGCCGTTCTTTACTGAATATTTAGCCACTAATGAGTATGCAGAAACTAAAGAAATATCGGTTTGCTTACTGGCTTCTTCAATTCTTCTTCTGATGTCGGTTTTCTGTTCTGTATTCAGTTGTGTGCTGTACTCTGAACTGATTTTATGACAAGCCAAATAGTTTTTTACATCTTCCTGTAATTTGCCAATGCCCATTTCGGAACACAGCAAAAACAACATTGTATTTCTGTAAACCCTTTCGCTGTTACCTTTTTTTGTTGCCAACTTTTCAATGATTGGTTTGGTTGTACCATTCACTTCATTTGGATTGGCTAAGTATTTAGGACTTAAAATTATTAAGGTAGGTTTCATTTGTTCCGGTATATCTTCTGATGGATTTACCAATGTGTTGAACAATTGAATGCCTTTTGATTTTTCTGTAACTCGTTTTAATATTTCGGCTGTGATGTCGGGGTTTTTAATATCGCCTTTAGCCTGATTGATTAGGATGTTTACATTGGGTGTAGTATCAAACCAAAAACGCTTTTGCCCTGTGCTGCTGTAGTATAAATAATGTGCATTGCCTTCCATACGGTCTATTGCACCATTGATGTCGTTATGGTTGAAACCTTCAGGTTTTACCATACATAGTTTTATTTCATCAATGCCTACTCCTTTGTTTTGCCCCTTGCTGCCAAATGTGCCTAACAAAACGGTTGCAGCAATACCTTGTGAAATATTGTACTTGCCCAACTCTTTCACATCGTTATCAATACGGAAAGCATTGGATGATGTGCCTGAAACATCTGCATTGATTACAGAATCCCAGCTTGCACCATTGAGAATAGTAATTTGACTTGTGAGTGCTTCAACATTGGCTAACACCACATCAGATGTATGTATTAAATACTGGCTTCCTGTTAATGAATTTTGGCGTTTCCAAAGGTCAGAAACAATGGCTGCTAAAATTCTTAATACTCCTCTTGTTCTTTGAAAGAATGGATTGCTTGCCCAACGCAAACGGAACATATCAATAAGCTCAGGGTGGAAAGGATATGACTTTTTAAGTTTCTCCTTATACTCTGATTTAACTGCGTAAGGTGGTATTTCAGAAAACAGTGATTGGTACAAAACCGTGTAGGCAGATATTACTTTTTCTATTTCATCCGCACTTCCTAAATCCTCAAATAATCTTCTGCGTACTACTTCAAAAATCTCATCATCTTCTACAGGTTTCATATTTGCACCAACCCTTGTGATGCGATTTTCTAATGCGGTAAGAATTTGTGATGAAATTGGCGAAGCTGCCAACTCTTGAGCACTTGCAGGCAATGTAGCAATCAGCACACAATTATCTGTGCCTGTAACTGCCTCTGTTAGTTCCTGCATAAAACTAACTGTTTGGTCGCTTAGATTGCTTGCTTCCACTTTAACTGCTGATGCACTTACACAATAGTCTGCCAACTCATCAATCAGTATTAAGCAGGGTTTACATTGCTCCAATACTTTCTTGAATAAGCCCTTTGGTGCAATTTGCTTTTCATCGTTTACCCTTACCAATTCATAGGCTGCTGCACCTCCTAACTGATAAGCTAACTCACCCCAAAGTGTTTTAATGGTTATGCCATCTACTTTTCTGCCTTGTGCCGGGTCGTTGGTGGTGTTGGTGAAAACTGCAATATGTGCTGTATCAAATTTTGGTTCACCGGTGGTTTGTAACAACTCTTTCGTGTATTCACTATTAGTTGCTTTTTTACCCCACTTGGCTAAGTGGAATAAAGATATAAGTGTGTGTGTTTTACCACCACCAAAACCTGTTTGTAAACTGATTACACGGTTATCAGCATCTTGCCCTCCATTAAGCCCTTGCACCACTCTTTTGGCAATGTTTTTTAAGCCTGCTGTGAAGTAGGTTTTCTGAAAAAACATTTCGGGACTGGTATAAATTTCTCTGCCTGTGCCTGATGCTACTTCTGCCAGGTTAGCAGCGAAAATAGATTCATCCAAGTGTCCATCCTGAATGTCTTTGTGAGGCTTTACATTTTTAAACCAAGCTTGCATATTGCTATTGATTAGTTGTTATTATTCAAATAAGTTTGTTTGTGTTGTTGTTGCTGTTTGAACGGTTTTGCTTTCCCGTATCAAACTGTCTTTATTGGTGAGTAAACCAATGGCTTGCTTGTGGTCTTCGCTGCCTTGTGGCAATACTTCGCAAAGCGAAGTGATTACCCTCCAAAAATTACTTTCGGGTTGGGCTGCTACTTTACCAATGTATTGAAGCAATGCAGTACGGTTTGTGCCTTTGTACAAAGCCATTGCCCTATGCACCAAATCAATTAAAAAGTTGTTGGCTCTATCACCTATGTTTTTATTCTCCTTTAAACGCTGCTCAAAGCCACCTAAGGTTTGCTTGTTGCCATTTTTAATGAGAATATGTTCTGTAAACAATTCTGCTACATTGATGCTTAACCCTACACGGCTGAATTTGGCAGCATCATCAAATTCACTTTCGGCAAAGCCGTATAGCTGTAACCAACCTATGTAGAACTTGGTAAAATCATCGCCATCAAAGCCTTTTAGCAAGGCATTAAAAGCACTTTCTCTTGCCATTTCTAACAACTCGGCAACGGTTACTTCGCTGCCATCGGCTTTTTCTACTTTTTCGTATTTGCCAAACTCACTTACTGCCTGCCCAAAGCAAGCCGTTAATAAATCTGCTCCTCTGAAACCTAAACTGTATAATTCTTCAACTTCTTTAGCAACGGTCTTTTCAACAGCCTTTCTAACTTCTTTGTAATCACCAAAACCCTTACGCTGTGCTGGTCTACATGAAACTGTAACTGAAGATTGTAAAGCTGCTCCAGCATTTGCAATCATCCTTGTATCTCTTTCCGAATCTATCGCCCAACTGCCAGTGATATTCATTCTTGCTCCCAAGATAGAATTACAAAGTGTTGTCCAAGCTTCGGTACTTTGATGAGCAAACATAATGCTTACTATATCTGATGTTTGATGTTCAATAGCATCAAATATTTGGAGAAGTTTATTTTCAAAATGGGCTTTTGCTTTATCTCCATCACCATCGTGATGATGCTTTAACATTGTACATTCATCAGATTTTGGCGTTTGAGGTGTTGCAAAATTCAATGGGTAAAGATTTGCAATTGACCTTTTCATCCATACATAAAAAAAGTCTGACAAATCAGCATAAGCAATAGCATCGTAATAGGGAGGGTCAGTTACTACTGCTGTTAGTGATTTCGGTTTAAACTGCTCTTTTTCACCACTTGCCGCATTATTACAAATTGAAATAAATGGAATGCTGCTCTCTGAATTAAGATACATAGTAATCCATTCTAATTGATTTAAAGGACCACTTGTTGAAGGTGCAAAAATGCTTACTTCTGGGTAATCAAACACCATCGCTATTGCCTGCCTACCAAAAATACTTGTAAGCTGTTCGTTCTGTGGAATCCATCTACCAAATGAAGTAAGGTATGCTGCAATTCTATCAATCCAAATACCTAAATAAGTTACTATTGCTTTTGAATATTCATCCTCGTCAACTCTTAACTCACTTTTAATCAAATTCAATTTGCTTATTAATGTTTGCAAAGCAAACAATTGCCTCTTTGAAAAAATTTGCCCCCATTCTGTAATTCCCCAACTAAAAGTGTCACCACCGGCTGAGTTTCTTTGCATTTTTTCAATTGGTATATCAATGTCAATTGGCAATGCTAATAACGAATTAGACTCTTCATCTGTTGGCAGTCTATATTCTTTACCTTGCTCACCTTCTTGTACAACTGCTAAAAGTTTCTCTTTTAAATCCCCTTTAATAATTTGCTCCTTAATTTTCTTAACATCAGTAATACTGCCGCAGCAAGGGCATTTCATATTCCCTCTATTATTCCACCCTTCAATATCACACTTACCTTTTTTGAGTTCAAAATCAATTTTATTTCCATTAATATTTGGATTCAGATAAATCTGTTTATCCTTTTTATTAGCTAAATAAAACTGTTTCAATAAAGGGACTTCTGCCTTGCAACTTGGATTTGAACAAACAGCTAATCGTGACCAATAATAAACCAAAGGAGCTTTTCCTTTTTTGTCTTTAGGGTAAAGGTGTCCTATTTCATTATTAGCTAACTCAAGTAATTTTTTAGCGAAATACTCAACATCAAAACTTAGACGATTTTGAATATTAACTGCAATCGCTTCACCATTTACTAAAACCTTTTTATCGTATGGGATTTTATCAAACTCTTTTGAACCATATAATTTTATAAATTCATCCTTACTATATGTAATCGGCTTGCCAAATTTTTGAGGAAATTCTAAACTACATCGTTGTATAATGTTTGCAACAGGATTAATATCATTACCGTAACTTCTGCAACCTAACCTTGCTGCTTCCAAAGGTATAGCCCCACCACCAGCAAAAGGGTCAAAAACAATAGGCATTTTACTTCTAAACTCGTCTATTGCAGTATTAAGTTTTGCTTCTAATTCTGACACTTTCTTATCCTTTAAGTGTCTATCCTTAATGGCGTATAATTCCTGCTCAATCAGAGAAATCTTATCGTAGTGTTCAGAAAATTCTCTTAACAAATCAACACAGGATTTGCTTGGGTGCAATTCTAAATTATAAGCAACCCAAATAAGTTTCCGTGCTTTGTTTAAAATTGCGTCATTACACTTATTCTCCCATTTGATTAAACTATGGTCACTTAACTGTTTGCCCGCTGCCGTTGGTTTACCAGCCTTTTCATTAATACAAAATTCATCGCTGTATTTTCCAATCAACATTAAAAGCCTGTTACGTAAGTTATCCTCCATCTTGTCAATTGCAGCGGTAAAAGGAATATCATTGTAAGGCTTATAAGTATCAGGCAAAACACCAGGTTCATTCAATGGCTTTGTAGCACTACCTAATAAAAGTTCAACTGCTTCTTTAAATTGTTGAGGGCAATTTTCATCTAATGGGTCAGGTACTAAGCTGGCAAATACCACAGCACGGCAAACAGGCAATGGTCTTCTTGCCCACCAAATGTGTAATGTTGATATATGTCCGTGATGTATGTATTTATCATGCACACTTGCTGCCGATATTTCTTTTATCGGCATTGCTACTTCTATTAATTTCTTTGCTTGTGCCATTATGCGTTAATCTTTTGTTTCCATTCTGCCATCGGCAAAAAGTATTGCACTCCTTTTGTTTTCAATTCAAATTTTAAAGCCTTTGCAGGGTTTTGTATGCGGTACAGTTCAGGCTTGGTTTTGCAATTCATTACAATGTATAACCAAGCTGCATCGCCTAATTGTGCCAAACGGTTCATTTCATTTTCACTCAGCATTACGCTGCCATCACCTGCACTTCTGCCTTTTACTTCAATGTAGCGTTTTAATTCTTCGGGGCTTATGCTTCGTATGTCGTAGCCTTCATTATTGGCACTTACATCCTGTGGTTTCCAACCTACACTGGTTTCATAATCCATTGCTGCTTGCATTGCTATGGCTTCGGCTTCATCATCACGGCTCATACCGTAATGCCCAACATACTCTACTTGTGTCAATGGCACTACATAAGCACAGCCTAACACTTCGGGTGCTTTGGGGTTTAGTTGGCTCATTAATTCTAAACTCTCCAAACGGCTTTGCTTTTTGTTTATCAGCTCATTGATACGTTCCTGCTTCTTTATTATTTTCTCCTGGACACGGCTATCGCCCAACAACACTTTGCTTTGCAGTTCTTGTATCTGTATTTGCAAATCCATTATTACCTGCGTAAAGGCAGATTCCAAATACACTTTTCTATCGGCAGCATCTTTGCTTACGTGGGTTTTGGTATCTTCAAATTGCTGTGCTGTAATTTGTTCAAAACTCCATTCTATTACCTCACTGGTATTTACTACCGCAGGTGGCTCAATTGGTTTTGTAAATTCGGTAGGGGTATGCAAGTCAATAAACTTGGCAGGTGAGGTGATTTTAAATTCTCCGTTTTTGGTTTGATAAACCATTACCAACCTTTCATCTGCTATGCTATCATCTTTTTTGCTTGGTCGGTTATCTACAATTTGGCTCTTTACAAAAAAGGCAAAGTAGTCTTCCTTATCATCAGGGGAAATAAGCACTGTGCCTTTGAGCATATCTTCACGGTATTGGTTGCGAACTACTTTTACCAAACTATCAAACACAGGATTGCCCGGATTGATGTAATGCACTTTGCCTAAGTCGCCCACACTTTGATAATCTAAAAATATCTGTTTGTCAAAACAGAACTGAATGGACTTGATGGCATCAAAGTAAATTTTGTACGTGTCTTTTAATTCGGCAATAACTGGTTCGGGCATTTTATCAATGCGGAAAATAGATTGCCTTAACTCGGTAAAAGCACCACCTAAATTTTGAAATGCTTTTTCAAAAAATAAACGAATGTAAATAGGCTGCAAACGCTTTTCATCTGAGTTTTCTTTTAGTGTTCTGGCATCTTTATAATCCACTGTGCTGTGGGCTAATTTGTCTTTTTGCTCGTTTATTTTTTCGGTGAATTTGAGTTTTAATACTTCATCATCCTGCGATAAGAATTTATCTAACTCGGTTTCTTTACCATTGAAAACGGAATTGATAATATCATCTAAACCTACTCCCTCTAATACATCCTGTATTACATCATAAACCCTGTCATCACCCATTCCATTACGGATAATATCCAACTTCAGCAATAAGCGTTCTAACACTTTACCTTCTTTGGTATTGCTTGCCACCATATTAAATACCAACACATCTTGCTTTTGTCCGTAACGGTGTATTCTACCCATACGCTGCTCTAAACGGTTAGGGTTCCAGGGAATGTCCCAATTGATAAGCAAACGGCAAAACTGCAAGTTGATACCTTCACCTGCTGCATCAGTAGCAATCAGAATTTGTGTGTCAGGTTTTGCAAATGCCCATTGTGCTTCTCTGCGTTCATCCACCAATTTACCACCGTGAATGGTTGCTACTTTGTAACCACCACTTTTGGTGAGGCGTTCTTCCAAGTATAATAAAGTGTCTTTGTGTTCGGTGAAGATTACCAACTTTTCACCGTTCTCTAATACACCATTTGATTTGAGTAATTCCTGTAACTCCTGAAATTTCTTTTCTTCCTGCTTACGATTGTAAAGCGATTGTGCCATTTCAAACAACTTCTTTACATCGGCTGCCTCTTGCTGAATTTCCTGCAAACTTTTTGCAGTGGTAAAGAGTTTGAATTTTCGTGGGTCGGATAAAATGTTTTCCAGTGATTCTCTTTCATCGTCTTCCAGTTCTTCATACTCTTCAATATTATCTACATCAAAGCCCTCTAATTTGTGCCTTTGACTCCATAGGTTTGGATTCTTGTTTACTTCATCTACAATGCCCTGTAAAGCCTTCCATCTGCGTTCTAACGTGTTTTTAATGGCAAAGATGGAACTTACCAACCTGCGTTGCATTACAGTTAATGCCAATGAAACGTGGATGTTTTTTGTTTCGGATGCTTCTTCTTTTTTCTTGGTTAAATATTTGGTTACTGCATCGTATAACTCTTTTTCTTCGGGTGTAAGCTGGTAGGCAACTGTTTTAGTATAACGGTCTTTAAACAAGGGTTTGCCTTGCCAATCTTTCATATCCTCTTTTAACCTGCGAATGAAAAATTTATTGATGCCGTTGTGTTCTAACTCTTTTATTCGGGTAGAGGCAATTTCATCGGTAGCAAAAATATCTTCATCTAAAAGCTGCAACAGCTTTTTGAATGTATCTGTTCTGCCCCTGTGTGGTGTTGCTGTAAGCAACAAAATATGTTCGCATTGCTGTGATAATACTTCTGCTGCTTTATAGCGTTGTGATAAGTATTGTTTAGTTCCGTAATCGTATGCAGATAGTTTATGGCACTCATCAAATATTATCAAGTCCCAATGTGAATTGCTTGCTACATTCAATACATCTTCTCTTGAAATGAAATCTATTGAAGTAACAATACGCTGTGCTGTATGAAATACATTCGGGTCGGAAGAAAACAAAGCCCTGTTTACTAAAGTGAAAGGGATATTGAATTTTACTCCCATTTCATCTTCCTGCCATTGCTTGGTAAGACCGCCCGGTGTGATGATTAAAATTCTTTCGGCAAGCCCTCTCATCATTAATTCCTTGACAAGAAGCCCAGCCATAATTGTTTTACCTGCCCCTGTATCATCTGCCAGTAAGAAACGAATTTTAGGAAGTGGTAAAAGGAATTTATACACTGCTTCTACCTGATGGGGCAATGGGTCAACAATGCTACAGTTTACAGCAAATAAAGGGTCAAACTGATACGCTGAATTTATCCTTTCTGCTTCGGCAAATAATGCAAACCTTTTGGGGTCTCCTTTGAAGTTGAATGTACCTTCTTGTGTAAGCACTTCCAGTGCTTCAAATTCTTGTTTTGAAATTACTTTGCTATTGGCTTTATTGGTATTTACACCAGTAAATTTTATAGACACCATTGAACCCAACGGCTGAATTTGATTCACCGTTACAGGTTCAGTAGGGATAAGGTTTTTAACTATTTGTCCTTGTTCTATAGGCATAAATTATTTCTTGCGTTTTTTAAGGTTGATATTCTTCTCTGCCACTTGCATAGCTTCATTAGCCAGCTTTTCATCTTTAATCACTTCATAAATTTGGTCGGCAAGCCATAAGGTTTCCAACTCTACAACATCAGCTTGTAGAATTTCAGCTAAAAGAGGGATTTGGTCCTTCTTTAACTGACGGTCGCCACGTTCAACTTTGCTAATGATAGAAGTGTCCACATCTAACTTAGAAGCAAGCTGCCTGAGGAGTAAACCCTGCTTTGTTCTTAGCTCCCTGATTCGTTCACCAAATTGCGTTGCCATTATAATTTTATTGTCTTGACAGAATTTGGCAAATATAAGAAAATAAAAGCAAGGATTTAGAGAATGTGGGGAAAATTAGGAAAGTGGGGAAATGGGGATTTGAGGACAGCAAACAAGGTGCTTCCTCATATCCTTAAATCCTCAAAAATGGGTTATTGAGGATTTTGGGCATTGGGGTTGGTGTAGTTGTCGTGCCCATCGTAATGGATGATGCCAGCATCTTTAAACTCTTTGATGTAGCGTTGTGCTGACTTATCGGTGATGCCTAAACTTATGGCTACTGCCAAATAGCCTTGCCTGTTGAACTGTGCAGGGAGATTTTCTAAAAACAACTCCTTTTTGTTCTTGGGCTTAGGGGTGTATTTTTCTTGTGCAATTTGAGTGTAAACGTAATTGCTATGCTTTACCAATACAGTTATCATTTGCAAGGTGTTTTCAAAATCGGTATCGCTGCAAACAAGCTGCTGTGTTATTTCTCCATCTTCCATTATACGCAAGGCAGAAAAAATCATCATCAAACGGTAGGCAGTTAAGCCCAAACGTCTTACAGTGCTTATGATTTCTTCTTCCTGTATGGTGTAGTAAAGTGTTTGGATTTTTTCAAAGTATTGGTTGAATTGCTGCTGCTGGCTTGCAGTTAGTGAAAAATACACATCAGGGTTTGCCTGTAATGTTTGATACAAACTGTAAAATTGATTACCTAATGCTTGAAAATGCACATCCAAACCGTTTTCAGTCTTTGAAGCAAATACATCTTTCCAAACCAAATTCATATTCATCATATAGAACATAAAGCGACTGAACAAACCATTCTCTGCACTTGGTATGAGTGTTTGCACCTGCTTTGGTGTGCCGGATAACAATACAGACAAACAAGGTCTTGCAATTTCAACCAATTCTTTATCGGTTCTGCGGTAATATGAATGTGGTTCGTGTTGGAAAGCGTTACGCAAACCATCACTGAAATTGCCGTGTTCTGACTTAAAAGATTTTGAGAGTGTGTCAGCTTCTGTTTCAAAAATTATTCCTCTGCCATCGCTATCATTCAACAATTCAAAGAAGCCTGTTGAACTGTTGTTTGCAGGTATGAATAACATTTTTTGCGGTGGTATTTGTGGCTTTTCAACTGAACTGTCTTTGCCCTTACTTGCATTGTATTCCTGCAAATCCACTTCGTATTGCTGCTTCATCAGTTTTGCCTGTTGGCGAATAGCTAAGTGTATTGGTTCAATTAATTTTCTGCAATGAATTAAAATGCCTTTCCCTGCGGATGCCTTTGCAGCAATGAAAAGAAACAGATTTGCATTAACTGGATTATCACCATACTTGCCTATCACTTTAGGAAATGCTACACTTAGAGTAACTAATGAACCTAATAACAAAATATCCCTTTCTTCTTTACTGGTAGCAACTTCCGTGATGTGCTTTAAGAAGTCGGGAATGGTATCAAAGATTTCATCAGGCAAAGTAGGCATCTGCACTTCGGGCTGTGCTTCATCCTGATTTTTTGAAATTGCTTTTGGTTCAAATTTTTTGTGTTCCTGGCTGTGGTGCAAATAGGCACTGTTTACGGCAGTCTTAATTTCTCTTTCAGGTAAATCAAAATGCTGTGTACATAGTATTTCAGTATCGGACTGCGATAAACCAACTCTGTTGCAATTAGAAGCAAGCAGATAAATATAATTGTTCCTGTTTCCATCGGTATAAGATGTTTTTTGATTTGTGAATTGAATTTCTTGATTGAATAGAAAAGTGATGTTGAGGTCTTCGGGTTCTGCCTGCTCTGCTGGAACAACTGGAGCAATAGCCGTAGGCATTTGCGATTGTTGTTCTTGAATGAATTGGGGCAAAGCCACAATAAATTTCTCGTTTTGGATAGTACGGTATGCGTTGGGGTCGTGGCTCATAAAACAAAGCCTTGTAACATCTTTGCAGCTTGGGTCAGCCTTTAGCCCTGTGGCATCTTCATAATACTTTTGTACCTGCAAATAGGCTGTATCGTGGCTTTCTAAGCCTGAATTGACTTCAACAAAAACCTTTAAACCATTGCCACTTGGACTAATAAAACAAAGTGCTGTGTATGGTATTTGACAAATGATTGCAAAGGCACTTTGTAGCTGCTCCGGTGTGAGTTTGTCAAAATCTAAATGCACAAAGCCACTGTACATTTCAAGATATTGCATTTGCCTTTTTTCGGTGAATACAGCCGAAGGCGTAAAAGCCAAAAGCTGCTTCTTTTTATTGTCGGCTTCTGCTTTGTTCCCTTGTGCAATAAGATTACGGATTTCTTTTACTTCCGTTTTGTACTTATCGGAAATAATGTCTTTACCAATCAGCAATAGAGATTTCTTTTCTATTGGGATAGTAAAGTTTTTAAATATGGTACAACTTGCCATTTCTGTTTCTTTATTATCGGTTAGAAAACTCTATTTGCGTTTGTTTTTGAGTATGTACTCGGTTGCCATTGCATCAATCTCATCGGCTGAAGATTGTCGGTTACGCTGCAACCAGTCGTCTAACTCGGAACGCTTGAAATAGAGTTTCTTTCCTTGCGGACAGAAATGGGGAATGTGTTTTGTACTTGTGAGTTTGTACAGATGCGAAGGACTTACATCAAGGTACTTGCAAGCCTCGTTAAAATTCAATACTGTTTTTTGCAGTAAATTTTGCTCATCCAGTTTGTTTGCAATCTCGGTGAGCTTGTCTAAGATTAAATTGTCTTGTGCCATCTTTTTATTTTTTAAAAATTGATGGAACAAAACTCTACAATGCAGCAGGGGTAAAAGGTTCAGGTTGCTGCATAGGTTCAGTAACTGGAATAAACCTGAACCTTACCTGAACCTTTTTATGGGAAATATTTTTGAATAAGTGTTAGAATTTCCTCTTTGGTTTCATCTTTAATCTTGTTTTTGCTTCTCGTTTTAAAGTAGTTTTCTGCATTAATTATCGTTGGCTTTTTATTTGCCCTACCTTTTGACCAAAAGCTCATAGATTTTTCAATATTGGTAGGCGATAGCCGTTGAAAAGCCTTGCCCAAATTATCCATTATAAAAACAAACTCAGTCGTTTGGCATCCTAAATAAATATTGAATTTGCCTGGCACTATTTCCTTTTCTGTAAGCAACTCTACCAGTGTTTCAACTGATGTTTCTTCCTCATTCAAAAAATTGTAGTCAACACATAAATCATCAAACAATGCTTGCAGTTTTGATTTGTCACCTTTCTTCCAGCCAAAAGTTAATTTAGGTGGCTCTGTTGCCTTTGATGCTGATAGAACAGGCTTGTTATACTTATCAAATGTCAATTGCTTTATTTCTACCATTTCTGAATCGTTATCCATCCTGTACATATAAAATTCTTCTACAGTCTCATATACATCAGGCAGAAAGGGCTTAAAGTTTTCTTGAATAGAAAAGTACAAAATCAGCAAACTACTTTTTAGGTATTCCAAGCTAAAGCAAGTCAAATCCTCTGCTTGATATTCCTTTTCAGATAGTTCATTATTAATTGAATTAAGCAACACAGCTATGCCCTTTAAACTCTTGTCACCAATTTGAAATGGAACGTCTAAAGTCTCGTCCTTAATAAGTGGATTGTTAATTGTTGCATTGTAATACCTTAAAACTTCTGCATCAATTACAGCTTTATAGAAATGCTGCTGAATTGTGGTTGGCTCTTGCAGAGGGCAAGAAAATGATAGCTGTTGAAAGGTATTACTTGAAAGTGGTTGTATTGTTTTTAGCAGCGTTGGAAAAGGCTGTAATAGCTTTTTAAGCCTGTTATCAATACCTTGTAATGTAGTTAAAGGAATCTTGCTCACTTCTCGTATTGTTTGCTTTAACTCTCTTTCATCAAGGTTAAAAAGCCAGGGTTTCAACTGACCGTGATATATGTCGTTTAAAATTTTTGAGTTCATTATAAACCGATATTAATTTTATTGGCTGCAACTGTTTTCTTTTCGTCAATCACATTTGCATAAATCTGTGTTGTTTTCAAATGCCTATGCCCAAGCAATTTTGATACAGTGAAAATATCTGTACCCAAAGTAAGCTGCAATGTGGCGTATGTGTGCCTTGCACAGTGAAAGGTTATGTGCTTTTCAATACCTGCCTTTATCATCCACCTGTATAAATCAGCATTACGGCTATCGGAATAAATCAAATCAGGGAATACCGGGTCTGTTGGCTTTCCTCTTACCCCTAAAAGATTATAGGCTTCATCTGAAATCGGCAAAGTTTCTGAACCCTTTGTTTTTTGCTGTATAAAACGAATGTAGTTGCCTAACTCTGTTGAGTGCTGTAATTCACTCCATTTGAGTTTTTGAATATCGCTAAACCGTAATCCAGTGAGGCAACTAAAAAGAAAGGCTCTTTTCATTAGTTCATTCTTGCATTCTGTTTTTGCCAATGTCTTTAACTCATCAAGGGTTAAAAACTCTCTTACTGGTTCGCCTTGTGGCAAGCCTTCTACCATCTCGGCAGGGTTGCTTTTCAAAATACCATCCCTCACTGCTTGTTTGAGTGCCGCCCTGAACTTATTGAAGTAACTGTATTTGGTATTGGTAGAAATTTGCTTTTTAGTTTTTGATGTGGCTTCCTTTTGCAAATAATCTCTGAAGCCATCAACAAAGGCTTTGTTGATTTGGCTGAATTGAATATCTCTTGGACAATACTTTTTTAAGTGCTTTATGGTGCTATCCCAATTGCCATAATTCCCTTTGCTGTCTTTCCTCTTTTCAGCTAATGCCTCCATATACATTATGAAGTACGTTTTCAGCTTCTCCTTATCGTGGAAATCGTAAGTGCTGTTTTGAATTTCTAAATGGCGTTTGCTGCGTATGGTTTCCGCCAATGCCAAAATCTTTTTGTTTTCCTCTTTTACTGCATTAGGCAGTTTGCCCTTCTCAGGGTCGGGAGTTAAGTATAAATTCAAATACTCGTACTGGCGTTTGCCATTGGAGTAGTATTCTAAATAAAGGCTAATTTTCTCGCCTTTGAGCCGTTGCCTTAATGTTACTTTCATTTTATTATCAGTTAAATAAATTATCTATTGCAGTTCTTTTAATGATGGTACGGCTTCCCAGCTTTGCCACTGGTAGCCGTTTACTTTTTATCATTCTTTGAATGGTCCATCTGCTTGCACCTAACAGGGCTGCCACTTCTACAATACTTAAAAATTCTTTATCCCTTAGATTAGTTTGATTACCCACCTGCGGTGCTTGCAGGGTTTCAGAGGTAACAGCCGGAGCAGCCGAAACAATTTTGCTTTGTTGGTTCTTAAATTCTGCACTTACCTTTTCCTCTCTTTTGCGTTGCTTGTATGCCCTGCTTGCACAGGGATGCCCACAGAACTGCGTTGTGGTCTTTTGGGCTATGAAAGCTTTACCACAGTGATTACAGAATTTAGGAAGTTTAATTGTACTACTCATTTGTTGCTACTTGTAGCAGTTTGTTGCTGTATGGTGCTACTTGGTGCATTATTTCGCCTGATTTCCATCAAACTGATATGTTGGCAACAAAATAGCGATTTGGGCAACAACTGGGCAACAAAAATAAGTAAAAAAGTAGAGTTGGGCAACAAAAAAGAGAAAGATATTTGCCCACAAACCCAATAAAAACAAGCACTTAGTAAACAAAGGAAAGGTAATTACTTTCCTATACAGAACTTGCTGAAAATATTTTCCAGTAGGTCATCAGTCGTAATCGTGCCCGTTATTTCGCCCAGGTGGTGCAGGGCCTGCCGAATGTCCATGGCCAGGAAGTCGCCTGTGATGCCCGTAGCCATGCCGTTGAGTACGCGGCCGAGAGCCTCATGGGTTTGTTTCAGTTGTTCATAGTGGCGCAGGTTCGTTACCAGCACATCGCACTGTTGTACCTGGCGGATGTGGAAGTGCTCCATGATCTTTTCTTTCAGCAGATGAAGGTTTGTTTTTTGTCCGGCCGAAATGAACAGAAACCCTTTGCGCTCCAGTGCTTCCATCAGGGCCGGCTCTGCCTTGTCCATTTTGTTGCCAATGGCAATAAAGGGTTTGCCCAGCGCTTTTAATTCTGCCAGTTGTTCGTCCACTTCCGGCAACGAGGTATTGGTAAGGTCTACGAGGTAGAGAATCAACGCGGCCTTCTGCATGCGGTCGCGGGTGCGTTCTACCCCGATGCTTTCAATTTTATCGGTGGTGTCGCGCAGGCCGGCCGTGTCGATGAAGCGAAAGGCTACACCATCCAGAATAATTTCATCTTCAATCACATCGCGCGTGGTTCCGGCAATATCCGACACGATGGCCTTCTCTTCATTCAGCAAAGCGTTCAGCAGCGTACTTTTTCCTGCGTTGGGTTTCCCGGCTATCACGGTAGGTATGCCGTTCTTGATGACGTTGCCCAGGTCGAACGAGCGAATGAGTGTTTGCAGGTAGCCTTGAATTTTCAGGATGAGCTGCCTGAGCTCATCGCGTTGCGCAAATTCTACATCTTCTTCCCCAAAGTCCAACTCCAGTTCTATCAGGGAAGCAAAGTGAATCAGTTCGTGGCGCAGGTGGTCAATTTCTTTCGAGAAGCCACCGCGCATCTGGTTAAGTGCCGCCTGCCGCGCGTTGTCGGTTTCGGCATGGATCAAATCGGCCACCGCTTCGGCCTGCGCCAGGTCGAAGCGGCCGTTCAGGAAAGCGCGCTTGGTGTATTCGCCCGGCTCCGCCAGCCGTGCCCCCTGGTTCAGCAATGCTTTGATGATTTCCTTCACAATCACCATCGAGCCATGACACGAAATCTCCACACTGTTTTCTTTGGTGAACGAGTTGGGTTCGCGAAAAACGGTTACCAACACTTCGTCAATACTTTTTTCGCCCTGCTGTATCACACCCAGGTGTGCGGTGTGGGTGGGCTGTTTCGTCAGGTCTTTGCCCTTGAATACCCGGTTGGTCATCTCGATGGCGTCTTTACCCGACAGACGGATGACGGCCAAGGCCGAAACCCCTTGCGGGGTGGCGAGGGCCACGATGGAATCGGAGTGAGGCGTAGCGTGCACGGGTGAAATTACAAAGTAACGTTCAGCACTTTCAAGTTGATTTTACGATAGCAGATGCCATATCTGTGTTACCAGAAAGGTAACCACAAAGCCGAATAGAATGGGCATCAAAGAAGCCACCGTGGTCCATTTCCAGCTCTTCGTTTCCTGATAGATGGTGTAGATGGTGGTGCTGCACGGATTGTGAAGTAAACTGAACAGCATCAGGTTGATACCCGTGAGCAATGACCAACCGCCTGCCTTCAAGAGCTCGCCTGTTTCGTGGATAGAGTCCAATTCGAACATCACTCCGCTGCCGTTGCCTACACCCGCAATGCCCAGATTCGCCACGGTAAGCATCAACACGGTGGGAATAACAATTTCATTGGCAGGGATGGCCACAATGTAGGCCAGCAGGACCACACCGTTTAAACCAATCAATAGTCCGAAAGGATTGAACCATTCAATGGCATGGTTGGCAATGCTCACACCCCCGATGTGCACGTTGGCCGTCAGCCAAATCACTGCGCCAGCCGGTGCGGCAAATACCACTGCGCGCCAAAGTACAATCAACGTTCGGTCGATGAGGGAGGTGTAGAGGGTCTTCCAGAAACGAGGCGGCCGGTAGGGGGGTAGTTCAAGCGTAAATGTTGAGACTTCACCCTTCAGCAAAGTTCTGGACAACAGCCATGAGGAAAAGAAGGTGAAGAATACACCGAGCAAAGCAATGCCTATAACAGCCGAGGTGGCCACCAGGTTGTTGAGGTCCTTGGGTGCAAGGGCGCCAATAAAGATGGTGGCGATGAGTATTTGCGTGGGCCACCGGCCATTGCACAGTGAAAAATTATTGGTGAGGATGGCGATGAGGCGCTCGCGCGGACTGTCGATGATGCGGGTGGCTACCACTCCTGCGGCATTGCAGCCCCAGCCCATCGTCATGGTGAGGGCTTGCTTGCCATGCGCACCCGCTCTTCTAAAAAGATTGTCTAAGTTAAAGGCTACCCGTGGCAGGTAGCCAAAATCTTCCAACAAGGTGAACATAGGAAAGAAGATGGCCATAGGGGGCAACATCACAGACACTACCCACGCCACCGCCATGTAAATGCCATCCAGCAGAAGCCCGTCCAGCCAAAAGGGCACACCGATGGAGGCAGAAACACTTTTAAGAAAAGGGTACACGGTGTCGAGCAGGAGGGCGGATAGCAAGCCGGAGGGCACGTTGGCTCCTTGTATGGTAAGCCACAGCACCACCGACAAAATAATCAGCATGATCGGAAAGCCGAATGTGCGGCTGGTCAGTATCTGGTCTAACTTCCGGTCGAAGTGATAGCTGATTTTGCGGTCGGGTTTTTCTTCTACCCGGCTGGCAATGGTGGCGGCATCGGCATAGATGCCTTCTACCAGGTGATCGTGGAACTGCGCGCCCACCTTCCACCGCAGTTGCGAGGCCAGATCAATCACTTCCCTTACTTTTTTATCAGGCGTTTCCATCAGGCAGGTTCAAATTCGTTGTCAACAAGTGCATTCAAAATCCGCTGGTCCCCATCGAGCAGGCGCATAGCCAGCCAGCGGGTGTTCGGCAAAGAAGGATAGAGCCTGTCGAGCTTCTTCGTCAGCTCTTCCACAGCTTCGAACACCGGCTTCGACAAATTCTTGATGCGATGGGGCTTGCACACAATTTCGCCTGAAGCCACCTGGTATATGGTTTGAATCAGTTCGGGTATTCCTTCCCCGCTGCGGGCGCTGGCAGGCACCACGGGTATGCCCAGGTCTTTGGCCAACGTGCGGGCATCAATGTGTATGCCGTGGCGCCTGGCTTCATCCATCAGGTTGAGGCACAACACTGCCTTGTCAGTAATTTCCAGCACCTGTAGTGCCAGGTTGAGGTTGCGCTCCAGGCGCGAAGCATCCACCACGATCACGGTAACGTCTGGTCTTCCGAATAGAATAAAATTCCGGGCTACTTCTTCATCGGTAGACGTAGATAACAGTGAATACGTGCCCGGCAGGTCCACCAGCTTAAAGCGTTTGGTGTTGTAGTCGAAGCCACCTTCCGCACGGGTAACGGTTTTGCCGGGCCAGTTGCCCGTGTGTTGCCGCAAGCCGGTGAGTGCATTGAACACGGTACTCTTGCCCGTGTTGGGATTACCGGCCAGCGCCACCACATAGTCTGCATTTTCAATATTGACGCCCAGTTTTTTTAGCTGCGCCACGTTGTGAAAGACACACTCGGCACAGTTGGGGCTGTTAGTATTTTTTTCTTCGCTCATCATACTTTTTCAATTAATATCAGGTCGGCCTGGTTGTCGCGCAGGGCAATTAATGTATTGCGCACGTTGAAGGCTCTCGGTTCTTTCAGGGGACTTTCAAATTCTACTTCCACCGTGCTGCCGTTTACAAAGCCCAGGTCGAGCAGGCGCCTGCGGTTGGCCCCGCGGCATTCAGACGATATGCCCACCACGCGGGCTTTCTCGCCTGGCTCCAGTGCAGAGAGGCGCACCACGCCTTCTTCCAACACCTCTGACTCGGTGAGCGGCTGCACGTGGATGCTGCTGGCCACAATGGGCGAGAGCCGGTGCACCCTGCCCTCGGAACGGAACTCCACCACTTGTTCGTCTACCTTCAGCAACTGAATGCGCGCGCCCATGTGCAGCTTCTCTTCCAGCAACGTATCGTAGATGGCACGCGGCTCATCTTCCAGGTGCTCGATCTTGACAAAACTGCCCGCAGGGTAAGACGGCAGTGGCTTCCAGTCGGGTGTTTCAATTTCGCCCATGCTGGTGGGAATCGGATCGCCATGCGGGTCGAAGCGTGGGTTGCCCAGGCGCTGGCTCAGCGCTTCGGTTTCTTCCTCACTTAACTTGTGCTCCTTTTCTTCGGCCAGTTGGTGCCACTCCGATTTTTCGAAACCGGTGTTCTCCGACAAATACTTTTCCCACAGGCGGTGCGACCGCACAATCTGGATGGCCCGTGCGCGGCCCGCATCGGTTAACGTCAGTTGCTGGTCGTTTACCTGCAGCAGTTTTTCCTTGCTGAGCGCCTCCACCATTTTCACCAGTCGCTTGTTCGACATTTGAAGCGCACCGGCCATGGCACTCAGGCTGGCCGTGTGGTGGCTTTGGGCTACGTGGTAAAGCTGTTTCAGAATGTCTTCTTTGATGTCGCTTTCGGTAAGCCGGAATTGATTGACGAACCAGGGCGACCTGATCACGCGCACAACCACAGCAATCAGCGCTGCTACCGAAAAGAAGATGATCAATGAAAGTGTAGGCGTGTTCATATGGTTGTGTAGCGCATCATTTAGTTAAACGTATATCGCAGGCCAATAAATCCCCGGATGCCCTGAATAGGCGCGTAGTTGTAACTGGTATCGAATGTGTAGCCGTTCGGGTTATTGATGGTGATGTTTTTATCAAAGGGGTCGAACGGTCGCAGCAGCGGATCGTTGGGCAGAAAGTTCAACAGGTTCTTTACACCCGCATATACTTCGAAACCGTTGGGCCATACTTTGGTGGTCTGCAGGTTTACAATGGTAAACCAGGGCGACTGTTCCGGTCGGTAGTCGTTGGGTACCACTGGCAAATACATGGGCCCGGTAAATCGTCCGGTCAGGTCGAAGGACAAACCTAACTTATCCAGCGCATAGCTGAACGCATACGTGCCCGAGAATTGGGGCGCAAAGAGTTGGGGAACTTTGGTTTCGGTGTTTTCATCTTCTACCTGGTATACTTCCATCGCGGTAACGCCCGCCATCATTTTGAAGCCGGAGGTAAAAGACACATCGGCATTCAGCGTAAGGCCTTTCGATACTGCGTAGCCGTTCAGGTTATCATAAAGAATCAATTCAGGGTCTGTCAGAAAATCGCCTACAATTTTGTTGGTGAAGTAAGTGTAGAAGGCACTCGCATCCAGGCCCACGTAGCCCCTGCGGTGGCCCCATTGGGTAGCATAGTTCAGGTTTACATTCCACGATTGCTCCGGCTTCAACTCATTTTGTATGATGACCTGCCGTGCGCCTGTCAGTGCGGCATGGTCTTCTGTGAAGAGGTTGACTACCCTAAACCCGTTGCCTCCGCTGAGGCGGAAGGTGTTGTGCGCATTAGGTGCATACTTCAGACTGACGCGGGGTGAGAAGATGTTGCCATGTTCGTTGTGGTGGTCGTAACGGAAGCCGTTGAGCCAGGTGAGGCGGTTGTTGAGCTTCCATTCGTCCTGCACAAACAGGCCGGGCAGGTACGTTTGCATGGGCTGGTTTTCGATGCCATCGGCTGCGGCCGTGCCGGGTGTGTTGTCATCGTAGCGAATGTAGCGGAAGGGCAGCCCCATCAGCACCTGGTGGCGGCCCCATGTCTGGTCCCACCGCAGTTGCGCAAAGGCCACCTGTTGGTCGGCCAGGTAAGGCGTTACCCCATAATAAGAGTCTTGTATGTGAAAGTTGTAGGAGTAGTCGAACGTGAGCGATTTGTTTTTCACGGGAAGGCCATAGGTGCCAATCAGTTCGCCCCGGTTGGTGAAGATCGACTCGCCATACACTTCATCGCTGCCGCGGTAGGCCCGCGACCACTGCATTTCGCCACCCCAGCGACTTTCGTACACGTAACGGAAGGCAAGCGTAGCAGGCTTCAGCGAGGGCCGCACGAAATTCCACTTATTGAAAACGGACAGCCGGTCTTGCAGGGTAACATCGGTGAAGTTGTCGTTGTTGATATCGAAGCGGTTGGAGAAATTGAAGTAGTTGATGCCCAGCAGCGCATCGGCACGGCTTACTTTGAAGCGCATGGAGAGATCGAGGTTATATTCGCCATAAGAGGTAGCCGATACATCGGTTTTGAAGCGGGGCGATGTGCCCGGCTCGCGCGTGATGATGTTGATGATGCCGGCCACCGCTTCGGAACCATAGAGCGTAGAGGCAGGTCCCTTCACCACTTCGATGCGTTTCACCATGCTGTTGGGTATACCCGATAGGCCATACACGGTAGAGAGACTGCTTACGATGGGCATGCCGTCTATCAGCACCATGGTGTACGGACCTTCCATGCCGTTGATGTGGATGTCGCCCGTGTTGCACACGTTGCAGTTCAGTTGAGGCTGCACCCCGTTGATCATGCTCAGCGATTCGAATATGCTGGGTGTGGGGTTTTTCATGAAAAGGGCGGGGGAGTAGATTTCCACCGGGATGGGCGAATCCATCTTCGCTACCTCGCGCATGGTGCCCGACACTACAACCACCTCCTGCAAGGTGCTGGCTTCCGGCTTCAGCGAAAAGAAGTAGCGGCTGGTTCCGGAGCGCAGGCGCACCGTGTCGCTTACAAAGCCGAGGTGCGATGCGATGAGCCGGCCGCTCAGGTCGGGTAGGGTGATGGAGAAGTTACCCGAAGCATCGGTGGTTACCCCGCGGGTGGTGCCTTCCAGGTACACATTTACAAACGGCATGGCCTCGCGGTCATCGCTGTTGCGCACCGTGCCGGTAATGGTAGTCTGTGCCTGTGCCTGCACGCACGCCAAACAGGCGAGCAGGGTCCATCGTATCATTCTTTCCATGTCCATCCTCTCAGTTCGTAGTATTTTTTTCTGGGTGTAGCGCGAATAGGGTCGATGCCGTGGCGTTTACACCACCAGAAATGCACGGTAAGGCTTAGTGCCAGGGCCGCGATCAGGAACGTCATGCTGCCCACGTGACCGAAAAAGTAATAGAATCCGTGCGTAAGCGACATCATGATGGCCCACTTGAGCATCCACCGCCACCAGGGCGACTCGACTTCAAATTTTCCAAAAATGGCGATCCCCAAAAGGTGCGTACCGTATAGTGTAATCAGTTCCAGTTCCATACTCTTTTTTCTTTTTTCTGAAGTAATCAGTTGTTGCCAACTGCCGGTGACCTGTAACAGGCACCCTGTAACCATTTCAACCTCTCACCAAAATATTGTCCGCCACTTCCCTGGTCACGAAAGTCTTTTTGTTGTTGATCATCGCTTCCATCGATCCATCGAACTCTTCTTTGCTTACGATCGCTATTTTCACACCTATCTGCACACCGATTTTGCTGAGGTACTGCAGAAAAGAGGGCGAACTGTTACGCACCGAGCACACCAATGCACTTTTACCCACGGCCACTTCGGTTAATGGCATCTGCCGCACTTCTTTGATGCGCCCGTTTTTGTCGGGTATGGGGTGGCCGTGCGGGTCGGCCGAAGGGTTGCCCAAGAAGGCATCCAGCTTTTCAATCAGCAAAGGCGACTGGATGTGCTCCAATTGTTCGGCCACATCGTGCACCTCATCCCAGTTGAAGCCCAGCTTTTCCACCAGGAAGGTTTCCCACAGCCTGTGTTTACGAATCACCATCAATGCTTCCCACTTTCCTTCTTTACTGATCTCTACTCCATAATACTTCTCGTAGCTGATCAGACCTTTGCCGGACAGGCGCTTCACCATATCGGTCACCGAAGCGGCTTTGGTACTCATTACTTCCGCTATTTCGTTGGTCAGCACGGCTTTGGCACCATCCTGCGACAGGTGGTAAATGGCCTTTAGGTAGTTTTCTTCGGTAAGGCTAAGCATAAAATTCAATACGTAAAAGTAATAATTTAGGTTAGTCTAAAAAATAAATTATAGGAATCTATTGTCACGAATTAGGTGAAAGGGGCTATTTCAGCAGTTTCTCAATAAAGGAGCTCAGCTTAGGTGCTTCGGATTGCCAGGTGAACGGGTTGGAAGGGTGGGGGAAGAAGGAATTTTGCTTCAGTTGTTTCACTACTGCGTGGGCATCCGTTTTATTAAAATCGATGGGAATGGCGCCATGAACCGGCTCGGCCAAGGCCAGCCATGCGGGCACCGGCTGCAGCAACACGGGCAGGCGGCAGGCCAGGTATTCGTATAGTTTGGTGGGGATGCGGTTTTCGATGTGGGGAGAGGGTGGATAATAAACAATGCCTGCGTGGGCCGTGCCAATAGCCTCCATGATCTGTGCGTGCGGCACCAGCGTTCGGCCCCCTGTAACCGAAATGAAAGGTGCACCCGCAATGGCCCGCTCAATATGCCGCCATTCTTTTTCCACGGCACAATAGCCGATGAGGCGTAGTTCAACGGACGGGTCGGTCGCGTTCAGTTGGCGGGTCAGTTCAATGGCTTGCAAAACACCCGTGCTTTCCGCCAGGGTGCCCGAAAATAAAAGGATGGTTTTGCCGGGCGCAGGGGTGCGTTGAAAGCCAGCGGGTACCACACACTTATTCGCCACCACCACGTGGCGTTTGCGTGTAAAATCAAGTTCAGCTTGGTAGCCTTCTTCCGCCAACAAAAAGCCCTGCACAAAGGGGGCAGCGAGCTTCTCTTTCAACCTGACCCACAGTGCCAGGGGCAGGCGCAAAAAGCGGGGAAAGGCACGTGTCCAAAGAATATTTCGGTAATAGTTCTCCTGCACATCATAGACCAACCGCGACCCAAAGAATATTCTGTTTAGCATGCCAACTATCAGTAATTCATGGGTAGTAACCATCAGTAATTCAGGTTTTACTTCAATGGTTTTTTGCAGGATTTTCCAGCCGGCAAGCACCCTCTGCAGGCTCAGCCGTCCAAAGGGATCCAACGACCAACTGTGGATGCCGGGGTGCGAAACTGGGTGCGCAGCGGGGTAACCCAACACCCAAACTTCATGGCCTGCATCCGCCAGCGTGGTGGCCAGTTTTTCGTACATCCGCGTGTCGTTTACCGGCTTTAAAACAGAGGCAATGACAATTCTCCTTTTTTTCATTTCTTGCGGGCCTCTTTTAGGATACTAATTAGTTGACGCTAAAAATAGAGGAATAACATGGAACTACGCGATCAGATTGAGGCCGCCTGGGCAAACCGGGAATTGTTGAAAAGTGAAGCCACGCAGAAAACCATCCGCGAAGCGGTGGCCCTGTTGGATGCAGGCAAGCTGCGGGTGGCGGAGCCGGTGGCCAACGGCTGGCAGGTGAACGAGTGGGTGAAGAAGGCTGTCATCCTCTACTTCCCCATCCAGCAAATGGAAACCATTGAAGTAGGGCCGTTCGAGTTCCACGACAAAATTGCGCTGAAGAAGAACTACAAAGAACTGGGTGTACGGGTAGTGCCCCACGCCATTGCGCGCCATGGCTCGTACATCAGCAAAGGAGTTATATTGATGCCCAGCTATGTGAACATTGGCGGCTATGTGGACGAGGGAACTATGGTGGACACCTGGGCCACAGTGGGTAGCTGCGCGCAGATTGGTAAAAATGTGCACCTGAGCGGTGGCGTAGGCATCGGGGGTGTGTTAGAGCCGGTGCAGGCTGCCCCGGTGATTGTGGAAGACAATGCCTTCATCGGTTCGCGCTGCATTATTGTTGAGGGCGTACGCGTTGGGCGCGAGGCAGTGCTGGGGGCCAATGTGGTGCTCACGGCCAGTTCCAAGATCATTGATGTAACTGGTGATGAGCCGGTAGAATACAAAGGTTATGTGCCCGAGCGTTCGGTAGTTATTCCGGGCTCCATTCCCAAAAAGTTTCCCGCGGGCGAGTACCAGGTGCCCTGCGCACTCATCATCGGCAAACGCAAGGAGAGCACGGACAAAAAAACGAGCTTAAACGATGCGTTACGCGAAAATAACGTTTCTGTGTAGTTGTGGCACAGGCTTTGTCCTGTCTCGGAGGAAGTCCTAATTTTGTAACATGAACCGGTTATTTCTGGCGTTGGTGGTAGTGGTGTTGCTCACGGCTTTTTCAGACGAAAAGCAGCGCTCACTGCCCGTTACTAAAAACACCTCTTTCGGCAAAGGCGAGCAGTTGGACTATAAAGTGAGTTTTCTCGGCCTAACGGTGGGCAAAGCCATCACCAAAATCGATACGCGGGTCTACAACATCAACTCCAGGCCATGCTTTAAGATCGATGCCTATGGCGAAACCAGCGACTGGATCAGTTGGGTAACGCGTGTGAAGGATGTATGGGGAGCTTATATCGATACCACTTCGTTATCCACGCAGGTATCTTACCGCAAAATCCGCGAAGGCAAGTACAAGAAAGACGAACTTACCACCTTCCACCACGACACACAGAAAGCGGAAGTGAAGGTGATGAATCAGGGCACTGGTGTGTACGAAAATCCGCAGTTCTACGACATTCCTAAAAATGCCAAAGACCTGGTGGGCGGCTTCATGTTGTTGCGTGTGATCGATTTCACCAAAGTAACCGTGGGCGATACGCTCACCATCTCAGGATTTTTTGAAGACACTTCTTACAACCTGCGCGTGATGTACACCGGCAAAGAAACCATTAAAACCAGCATTGGTAAAATCAGGTGTATGAAGTTGGTGCCCATCATGCCCGACAACAAGTTGTTCGATGGCGAGAATTCTATCACTTGCTGGCTGTCGGACGATGGTAACAAAATTCCTGTCAAGATCTCCGCCAAGATGTTCATCGGCAGCACGGGTGTGGAGTTGGTAAGTTTCCGCGGACTCCGCCACCAGTTGAAAATTCAATTCTAAGTCACAAGCTTGTTTGCCTTTTCGCTTATTAGGTGTAAATTTCTACTTCACCTAATCTAAACCCTATGTTACAAGAATTCAAAAAGTTTGCCATGCGCGGCAACGTGGTAGACCTGGCCGTGGGTGTTATCATCGGTGCGGCATTTGGCAAAATTGTGAACTCACTGATTGAAGACGTTATCACTCCCCTCATTTTAAAACCGGCATTAGAAGCTACCAACCTCACCAAGCTGGAGGAACTCACCATTTTCGGAACGGTGCGCTACGGTGTGTTCCTTTCATCTACCCTTAACTTCGTTATTGTGGCGTTCGTACTTTTTTTGATTGTGAAAGGCATTAATGCGGCACAGCGGAAAGAAGACGCCAAACCGGTTGCACCTGCACCGCCCGCCCCGGATATTCAGTTGCTAACGGAGATCCGTGACTTGCTGAAGAAATAGAGAGATGCCCACAAAAGAATTGCCTGCCGTGTTTTGAACGACAGGCAATTGTTGTTTTACTTTTTGAAGCGATCAGCCACCACCAGGTCTTTGCTGCCCGGGGTGTATTTGTAAAAACCGCTGCCGGTCTTCACACCTTTGTGGCCAGCCTGCACCATATTCACCAGCAACGGGCAGGGTGCGTATTTGGGGTTACCGAAACCATCGTGCAGCACCTGCAGAATGGAAAGGCACACATCCAAGCCGATAAAGTCGGCCAACTGCAGCGGTCCCATGGGGTGGGCCATGCCCAGTTTCATCACGGTGTCGATTTCTTCTACGCCCGCAACGCTTTCATACAGTGTGCAGATGGCCTCGTTGATCATGGGCATGAGAATGCGGTTGGCCACAAAGCCTGGGTAGTCGTTTACTTCTACCGGCACTTTGCCCAACGCCTTCGATAGTTCCATGATGGTTTGTGTCACGCTGTCGCTGGTGCTGTAGCCGCGTATCACCTCCACCAGTTTCATCACCGGCACGGGATTCATAAAGTGCATGCCAATTACCTTATCGGGACTTTTCGTGAGCGAAGCAATTTTGGTGATGGAAATAGAGGAGGTGTTGGAGGCCAGTATCGTGCCCGGCTTGGTGCTCTCATCCATCTCGCGGAAGATCTTCATTTTCAGTTCGGCATTTTCTGTGGCTGCTTCCACCACCAATTCTGCTTCCTTCACGCCTTCTTTCAGAAATGGTGTGGGAGTAATGTTGGCCAGCGCCTGCTTCCGCACCTCTTCCGTAATGGTGCCTTTTTCTACCTGCCGCGCCAGGTTTTTGTCGATGGTGGCCATGGCTTTTTTCAGCGCCTCTTCCGAAATATCGATCAGCGAAACTTTGTATCCATGTTGAGCAAACACATGGGCGATGCCGTTGCCCATCGTACCCGATCCGATCACAGCAATGTTCTTCATATTCTCTTTAAATTGGGTGGTAAAGATAACACAAGGCATATGGCGCCAAAGACCGGTCCGATAAAATTGTCTACCCGCTGGCTGGGCCCGTTGCGATGGGTCTTGTTTGCGGTGTACATCGGTTTGTTCGGAACCATCGCCCTGTCATTTCTCCGCACCGATCTTTTTTTCGGACTGCTGCAGACGGGTATTTATGGCTATTTGTTCTGGCAATTAATCGGTATGACGCAGAAACTTGAAATGGTTTCTTTCGATGAGGACTTTCTGTATGTGGTTCGCAAAGAGCAGGAAGTGATGGTTCCACTGGAAAACATCAGGTCGGTAGAAATTTCAACCTTGGGTGGGGTATATAAAGTCACCGTATTTCATGCTGAGCAATTGGGCAAAGAATTTTTCTTTCAAGCCCTCGCTGCTGTACCCTATCAATTTTAAAAGTAAAGACAGGCTGGTGAACCAACTGCGCAGCAACATCGAAAAGGCCAAAAAAAAGCCATCTGCGTATCAGGCCAATGCGCTGGCCAGTTAGTGGCCTATCTGCGCAGGTGTGGCCACACGCGCTCGCCCGATGACACTGCCCCGCCAATTTTCATGATGTCGGTAGGGGTTTGGCAAAGAGTGGCCTTGCCATGGTAAATAGCGATGGGCGCTTTGAGCAGGTGGGGGTAGTGCACCAGCACATCTAACCAGCCGTTCATGGTAAAAGTATTGCCAGCCACTTTCTTGTAGTCGGGGTGCGATTGGTCGAGCAGCTCCTCAGGGTCTTTACCTAACAGGGTAACAATTTCTTTCCAGTAGGTGGGCGATAGTTTCTCGCGTACTACATCCACTTCGTTGATGTGGTTGCAGATGTCGCGGGCCAGCGCTTTGGTTTGCTTGCCGGTGTTGCTTTGCGGGTTGTAAAGCAGAAACAGTTCGTTGTGGTGAGATTGCATGTGGTAAGGGTTTCAGGTTAGGGAAGTTAACCTAAAAAACCTTGCCGTTCAAGTAGTTACCCCGCGCTATTCGATGGAAATCTCTTTGGCCAGGCCAATGGCGTTAAAGCGCACAATCAGTTGCCTGGCGGCCGAATCGGGTTGGGGGCAGCCAGGGCCGGGTGTCAGAAAATAGTAATAGAATTTCTGGTTGCGTTTGTACAGTTCATTCTGGTCGGGTTTGCCCAGCAGGCGCACAATGTCCATTTCAGAAAGCGCTTGCAGCTTGTCTTTCTGCTGCGCCAGCAATTCTTCGAACTGGACGCGTTGGTTGTTGCAGGCCCCGCGGTCGTTTTTCCATACGTCCCAATCCACACCCTGTATGTTTTCCGTGCGCGAGGTGCAGGCGCAAAAGGAGAGTAGCAGCACCGCGCTAAGCAACAGCCGCATGTTCAAATTCATGAAGTTGATAATACCAAAAGGAAGAAATCACCAGATAGGCGGCCGCCACGCCATAAAAAACAGGGGCAAGGCCTAACCAATACGTTGCAAAAGCCAGCCCTCCGGCAAAGAGCAAAATCCTCAGCCACTCCGCTACCCACACCCATCTCTTGCGCTCGAACAATACCCCGCAGTTTACCACCCACCAGCTTATCAGCACAGTGGCCATTCCTTTCTCGGCCAGCGAATATTCCTTCTGCTTAAACAAGAAGAAGGCCGTTACTGCCAGGCACAAGATGTACTGAAACAGCACGTAGTAATTCACCTTCATGGGTGCCGGTGTGTCGTATTTGTGGTAAGATTTTTTATCAACTTCGGGGGCGGGCCGGTAGCCACCCAGGTATTCGGGTAGCCAGCCCGGTTTTTTAAACAGGTATCTGATCTTGTCGCTCCACCGGGGTATCATTTTCAACTCTTCAGCCATGGTGGCGTAGTGACTGAAGTTAGCCCAAACGGCATTCCAGCTATTAATGGGTTTGGTAATGCCATAGGTAGGCCGCTCTTCTTCTTCCTGAAAAGTGCCGAACATCTTATCCCAAATGATCAGTGTGCCTGCATGGTTTTTATCGATGTACTTGGGGTTGCGACCGTGGTGCACGCGGTGGTGGGAGGGTGTGTTGAACACATATTCGAACCAGCCCATCTTGTTGATGGTTTCGGTGTGAATCCAAAACTGGTAAAGGGTATTGAAAGCAGACATCAGCGCAAAATCCAATGTATCGAAGCCGATAACCGCCAGCGGCAGACTGAACGCGAACGTCCACACCACCTGGAAAGAACTTTGACGCAGCGCCACCGATAGGTTATACTCCTCGCTCTGGTGATGCACCACATGGCCGCCCCAAAAGAGGTTGATTTCGTGGCTCATACGGTGTGCCCAGTAGTAGGCCAGGTCTACCAGCAGAAAGAGCGCCAGCCAATAGATCCAGTTTTTTTCGAGGGTAAACAGCGCGAAGTTGTTGAAGAGCAACTCGTAGACGCCAATGGCCAGTATGCGCAAAAACAGCCCCGAAAGCTGAGAGGTGATGCCACAACTCAGGTTAGCCACCGCATCGGGCAGCCGGTACAATTTCCGGTGCGACAATCGCTCTACCACCAACTCAATGCCAATCAGCAGAAAGAAAATAGGGATGGAGAGAACAATCGGATTCAGGTTCACAGATATTATTCGTTAAACTTGCACTTCAAATGTAGGGATAATGATTTTAAAGATTTTTAAGGCGGTTTGGTTTCTTTCTTTGCTGGCTACGCTGGCTGTTTTTATGTACGTGTATGCCTCTTTGCCAGAGCAGGTGCGCATTAGCGTGGGTGCCAACGATTTATTGCTTTCGCGCGAAGCCATTTTCTACCTGGTGCTGGCCATCACTGCTCTTTTCAACATGATGGTGTTTGTTTTTGTGCGGCTCTACGCCAAAGGTGCCGATGCCTTCCTCACCTGGTTTTTTGGGTTAATCATTTCAACGAACCTGTTCTTCATCATTTTGCTGGGATTCATCAACTTATACAACAGCAACGAACGTTTCGATTATGAAAGACTTGGTGTGCTGATTTACGGAAGCCTGGGCCTGGTGGTGCTCTGGACGGCCAGCTGGCCCGTGGTGGTGTTGGTGCGTAAATTTCTTGCTCAGAAACCGGTTTTGCAGAAATGATTTTATAAGCTGATAGTCAGTTTTTTAACAACAGCAGCTTGTAAAAAAATTGTAGATGGCAGCAGACAGAAAGGAGTGAACATGCCGGGAAAAATCTCTTTATTAGGGCTGTTTTCATTTTTTAAACTTTGATTTCTTTGCGGCAGATTTTTTACTGCCTTGGTTAAAGTAACGGCAGGCTGGTCAACTAAAACACGTATGGCGAAAGATCTTTTTGAATACAACGAAGCGAGTATTAAATCGCTCGATTGGCGCGAACACATCCGGCTGCGTCCCGGCATGTACATCGGTAAGTTGGGTGATGGCACCTCGAAAGACGATGGCATTTATGTGCTGGTGAAAGAGGTGATCGACAACTCGATTGATGAGCACATGATGGGCCACGGCAAGGTGATTGACGTAACCATTACCGACCAGCGCGTGGTGGTGCGCGACTATGGGCGCGGCATTCCGTTGGGTAAGGTGGTAGATGTGGTGTCGAAAATCAATACCGGTGCCAAGTACGATTCGGGCGCTTTTCAGAAATCGGTAGGTTTGAATGGGGTGGGTACCAAAGCCGTCAATGCCTTGTCTAACTACTTCAAGGTGCAGGCTTTCCGCGATGGCAAAACCAAGATGGCCGAGTTCAGAAAGGGGGTGCTAACCCTCGATGCGCGCGAAACCAAAACCTCGGAGAAAAACGGCACACTGGTGGAGTTCGAGCCCGACAACACCATGTTCAAGCACTATCACTTCATACCCGAATACCTGGATGATTTGATGTGGAACTACGCGTTTCTCAATGCGGGCCTCACCATCAACTACAATGGTCGTAAGTTCTATTCGAAAGACGGGCTACTCGATTTGCTGAAGCAGAAGTCCGACCCGGAAGAAATACGCTATCCCATCATCCACTTCAAAGGCGATGACATTGAAGTGGCCATGACGCATGGCAATCAGTATGGCGAAGAATACTACTCGTTTGTAAACGGGCAGAACACCACGCAGGGTGGCACGCACTTGCTCGCTTTCCGCGAAGGGGTGGTGAAGGCCGTACGCGATTTTTACAAAAAAGATTTCGATGCGGCCGACATTCGCGCCAGTATTATAGCAGCTATTGCCGTGCGCGTGCAAGAGCCCGTGTTCGAATCGCAAACCAAAACCAAGCTCGGTTCGCTCAACATGGCGCCCGATGGGCCTGCGCTGAGAACCTACGTAGGCGATTTCGTGGCGAAGGAGTTGGAGATATACCTGCACAAAAATCCAACTACTGCCGATGCCCTGTTGAAGCGCATTCAGCAGTCGGAGCGCGAGCGCAAAGAAATTGCCGGCATTAAGAAGCTGGCCAACGAACGCGCCAAGAAAGCCAACCTGCACAACCGCAAGCTGCGCGACTGCCGCCTGCACTTAGACGATGCCAAAGGCGAGCGCGGCAAAGAGTCGATGATATTTATTACCGAGGGCGACTCCGCCAGCGGTTCCATTACCAAATCGCGCGATGTAGAAACACAAGCGGTATTCAGTTTGCGAGGCAAGCCGTTGAACTGCTTTGGCCTCACCAAAAAGGTGGTGTACGAAAACGAAGAGTTCAACCTGCTGCAGCACGCATTGAACATAGAAGATGGATTGGATGGCCTGCGCTACAACCAGGTGATCATCGCTACCGATGCCGATGTGGATGGCATGCACATACGCCTGCTGCTGATGACGTTCTTCTTGCAGTTCTTTCCTGACTTGGTGAAAGCAGGCCACGTGTTTATTCTGGAAACACCCTTGTTTCGCGTGCGCAACAAGAAAGAAACCATTTACTGCTATTCGGAGGAAGAGAAGCAGGCCGCCATCAGTAAGTTGGGAGGTAAGCCCGAGATTACACGCTTCAAAGGGTTGGGAGAAATTTCCCCGGATGAGTTTGGTAGGTTCATTGGCGAAAACATTCGCCTGCAGCCTGTGATATTGAATAAAGAGAGTCACCTACTGAAAACCCTCGAGTTCTACATGGGCAAGAATACGCCCACACGTCAGGATTTCATCATCGACAACCTGCGCATAGAATTAGACAAGGTGGAGGTGAAGGCTGAAGAGCCGGTGGTGGCGCTCGAAGAAGAGGCGTGATGATTGATTGCCGTTTTTCTGAAATGCAACGCTTGCAACGCAAAACGAACTGACCTGAATATTTTTTCTGATTGATAGATAATGAGCAAAAAGAAAAGCACAGACAACGAATCCAACGCCAGACCGGCCAACGACAGCAACGAGGGTGTTCACCCCGTGCCGTTGGAGGGTTTGTACGAAAACTGGTTTTTGGATTATGCCTCCTACGTAATTCTGGAGCGTGCCGTACCGCGCATTGAAGACGGCTTTAAGCCGGTGCAGCGCAGGATCATGCACGCGTTAAAGGAAATGGACGATGGGCGGTTCAACAAGGTGGCGAACGTAATTGGTAGCACCATGCAATACCACCCCCATGGCGATGCTGCCATTGGCGAGGCCATTGTGAACATCGGACAGAAAGACTTATTATTCGATACGCAGGGTAACTGGGGCGATGTGCGCACGGGCGACTCGGCCGCAGCTCCGCGTTACATTGAGGTGCGCCTTTCTAAGTTTGGACAAGAGGTGGTGTATAACCCCAACACTACCGAGTGGCAACTCTCGTACGATGGCCGGAAGAAAGAACCCGTTACGCTGCCCGTGAAGTTTCCGCTTCTGCTGGCGCAAGGCGTAGATGGTATTGCCGTAGGCTTGTCTACCAAAATTCTGCCGCACAATTTTTGCGAGCTGATCAAGGCATCCATCGATGTGCTGAAAGGGAAGAATCCCAAAATCTATCCCGACTTCCCTACGGGTGGTATTGCCGATTTTTCTGAGTATGACCAAGGCTACCGCGGGGGCAAGATCAAGGTGCGTGCCAAGATCGAAATACTGGACAAAAAGACCCTGGTGATCCGCGAAATCCCCTTTAGCACTACCACCACTTCGCTGATGGAATCCATCGTAAAAGCCAGCGAAAAAGGTAAGATTAAGGTAAAACAGGTGGTGGATAATACGGCCAAAGACGTAGAGATTGTGGTGCATCTGCAAACGGGGCAGTCGCCAGAGATTGCCATGGATGCCCTCTTTGCATTTACCGATTGCGAGATCAGCATTTCGCCCAATGCCTGTGTGATTGTGAATGACAAGCCGCAGTTCATGAGGGTCAATGAGATGCTGAAGGTAAACACAGACCAAACGGTGGCGTTGTTGAAACGCGAACTGGAGATCAAGAAAGCTGAGTTGATGGAGAAGATTTTATTCTCATCGCTCGAAAAGATATTCATCGAAAAGCGCATCTACCGCAGCATTGAAGATGTGTCTACCTTTGAAGGCGTAATTGAAACCATCGACAAAGGGTTGAAGCCCTACAAGAAGCAATTCTTCCGCGAAATTACACGCGATGATATCCTGCGGTTGATGGAAATCCGCATCAAGCGCATTTCCAAATACGACTCCTTCAAGGCAGATGAAATGCTGCGCGACCTCGAGAAGGAATTGAAGGAAACACAGCACCACCTCAGGCACCTGGTAGAATATGCTATTAGCTACTTCCAGAACCTGTTGGAGAAGTATGGCAAGGGGCGCGAACGCAAAACGGAGATCAAGAGCTTCCAGTCCGTGGCTGCCGCAGAAGTAATTGCGGCTAATGCCAAATTGTATGTGAACAGGGCAGATGGTTTTGCCGGCTGGGGCCTGAAGAAAGACGAGTTCATTGCTGATTGTTCCGAGTTGGATGATGTGATCGCCATTCGAAAAGATGGCAAAGCCTTGGTGAGCCGCATTGCAGAGAAAGTGTTTATGGGCAAAGACATTTTGCACATAGGCATCTGGAAGAAAGGCGATGAGCGCATGGTGTATAACATGATCTATACCGATGGTAAGACGGGCGTTACCTATGCCAAGCGCTTCAATATGCCGGCCGTTACCCGCGACCGCGAATATGTTTTGGGTGGAGAACACGCCAATAGCAAGGTGCACTACCTCAGTGCCAACCCGAATGGTGAAGCCGAAACGGTGGAGGTGAAATTGAGCCAGAGCAGCACGGCCCGCAAAAAGATATTCGATTTCGACTTTGCGGAACTGGAAGTGAAGGGCAGGGGAGCACGTGGTAATATCATTACCAAATATCCTGTCCGCAAAGTTGATTTTAAAGAAGCTGGTGGCTCTACATTGAGCGGCCTGGATCTGTGGTTTGACTATGCGTCTGGCCGACTGAACAAAGACAAGCGGGGTAAGTATTTAGGCAAGTTCGATGGCAATGACCAGATCATCGCCTTCACCCGAGGGGGGAATTATAAAATCACCAACTTTGACATCACTAACCGTTACGAGCCGGAGAAAACATTCTTTGTAGAAAAATTCCACCCTAAGCGGCCGGTATCGGCTATCTACCTCGATGGCGAGAGCAAGCAGTATTTTGTAAAACGTTTTCTCATAGAGACAACCACACCCGATAAAGAGTTTAATTTCATTTCCGAGGCTATTGGGTCGCGACTGGAGTTTGTGTCAACGGCCGAATCGCCCGAGGTAGATATTGAGTTGGTGAAGGGCAAGGGCAAAGAAAAGGAAACGCAGACGGTGAACCTGGAGGAGTTGATTGACGTGAAAGGCTGGAAGGCCATTGGCAACCGGCTTTCGCAATATAAGGTTACGAAGATCATCCCTCCGGAAGAGCCGGACGACACCAACTCCGAGGCGGAAGAGGATGAGGCGGCTGAAACCGGAAAGGGTTCTCAGTCGCCAAAAAAAAAATTCCCAGCATACGAGCCCGAAAGCCAGCTCCCCCGGGAGCCGGAAGCAACCATCGAGGAGGACGGACAAGTCAGCCTCTTCGGAGAAAAGGAGCCGGAGCCCAAGGCAGGGGGGCCGATCGTCAACGGAAAAGCACCCCAGCCGCCCCCGCCAAAGCCAAAAGCAGAACAAGCAGACCTCTTCAGGCAAAACCAAAGCCAGCAAAAGGAAAAGGAAGTAAAAAGAAATAAAGACGATGGCGAAGATGGCAGGGCTTTTGGTGTAGGAGAGACCATTGAATTGGACCTATGAAAATGACCGCATGGATAGTGGCAGTTTTATTGGCAGGCAGCAGTGCGCTGTTTGGCCAATCGGGCGAGATAGAAGTACATGGCCACATTCGCGAGGTGGCTACCGGCAAGGGCATTGTGGCCAAAGTTAGCTACAAAAGTTTACCCACGGGCAGCATTAACGGCTCCTTTCACGACAGCACCTATCGGTTTACCATATTCGGTTCGTCTAAATATCAACTCTCTGTAGCGGCAGCCAACTACATTCCCAAAGTAATTACCATAGACCCTTCGCGCTATGCAGGCAAGGGTGGCATTGATAAAGACATCATTCTTACCCCCAACAATCAGTCTATCCGGCTGAGCCATTTGTTGTTTGAGCAAAGTAAGGCTACGATCGATCCCTCTTCGTTCGAAGAGTTAGACGAGATAGCGGCCATGCTCATCGAAACCCCCGACATCATCATACAGCTAGAGGGCCATACCGACAACACCGGCAATGCGCAAGCCAATATGAAACTCTCGCAGGAGCGGGTAGAGGCCGTGAAGCGCTACCTGATAGGCAAAAAAGTAAACAAGAACCAGGTGAAGACAAAAGCTTTTGGTGGCACACAGCCGGTTGCCAAAGGAAACACACCCGAGGAGCGCGAACTAAATCGCAGGGTGGAGATGCGGGTGTTATCGGGCAAACAATAAAAAAAAGTCCTGCCGAAGCAGGACTTTGCGAAAGTCGGCTTGATCATTTTTCACGTGCACTGCAACGATGCTGCTTGGTTCTTCATGAGCCTTGAAGAGGCGCGTGCGATGGCCGACTTTCTTCCGAAGTGGGTTGAAATTCAACTCGTCTTAACCCCCGTTATTTTAGTGAACTTCAATGGCCTTCGGTTTTACCTTGGTTTCTACCGCTTTGGGCAGCACTAATTTCAGCACTCCTTCTTCGTAGCGTGCGTCTACCTTATCGGTTTTTACATTCTCGGGCAGGCTGAATGAGCGCACGAAGTTGGTGTAGCTGTACTCTTTGCGGGTGTAATTTTTGTCCTTCTCTTCATCCTTGGTTTCTTTCTCTACCAGAATGCTGAGAATGCCGTTCTCGATGGTAATGTTGAAGTCTCTCTTGGTGAGACCCGGTGCAGCCATTTGAATCTCAAAATCCTTCTCATGTTCCATTACGTTTACTGCGGGCACTTCCTGTACCTTTTTCAGCCAACCGGCATCAAAGAAACGGTCGTTTTCAAAAAAATCGGCAAGCCACCTGTCGGCAAACAGGGCAGGTGAACTGTTTTTTTTGATAAGTGTCATAACTACCTCCTGTTTTAAATGATGACGTGAAGATAGTTTTGTAGGTGGGGCAGGGCCATGACGATGCGCATCCTGACGAGTGATCTTTGTCAGGAGCAAAAAAAAAAGAGGCCGATTAACCAGCCTCTTTTTTTACTTGTAGGGAAGTAGTTATTCGCCTACCACGTTTACACTAATAGAGTGCTTTACTTCTTTGTGAAGATCAAGTGATACGGAATAGGTTCCTAACTGTTTAGGGCTTTCCTTCATCACTACCTTTTTGCGATCAATATCAAAACCTTTGGCTTTCAGGGCATCGGCAATCTGTAGGGCCGTAACGGCACCGAAAATCTTACCCGATTCGCCTGCTTTGGTTTTAATTTCAACGGTGAGGTTGCCTATTTTCTGGGCCAATGCTTCTGCATCTTGCTTAATCTTGGCCGCCTTATGCGATGCCTGGCGTATGTCTTCGGCTACTTGGCGCTTGTTCGAATCGTTGGCGATAATGGCCACCCCATTCGGTATCAAGAAATTGCGGCCATAGCCTGGCTTTACCTTAACCGTATCGTTCTTATATCCAAGGCCTTGAACGTCTTGTTTCAAAATTACTTCCATGTTCTTTCCGGTTTAAGGGTTATTTTAAAGAATCGCCCATGTACGGCAGAATGGCCAGGTGGCGGGCACGCTTCACGGCCTGAGCCACTTTTTTCTGGAACTTCCAACTGGTACCTGTAAGCCTGCGGGGCAACAGTTTGCCCTGCTCGTTTACAAACTTCATCAGGAAATCCGGGTCTTTGTAGTCAATGTAGCGGATTCCGTTTTTCTTGAAGCGGCAGTACTTGGGTTTGATCTCTGCTCGCTTAATGGGTTCGTTCATCAGTGTCATACCGCAGCTTCCTCTTTTTTGGTTACTGTTTTCTTGTTCTTGTTAAACTCGCCTTTGCGCCTGCGGGCGTTGTACTCTACAGCAAACTTGTCTAAGGCTGTGGTCAAAAAGCGCATTACCGATTCATCGCGTCTGAATTCGGTTTCTAAGGTGTTTACCGTTTCCGGAGCTGCCGTAAATTCGATGAGGGCGTAAAAACCGGTAGACTTCTTCTGGATTGGATAAGCCAGTTTCTTCAGTCCCCAGTTTTCTGTGTTGACGATTTCGGCTTTCGCCTTCTTCAACACCTTCACGAATTTGTCGACAGTATCCTTTGCCTGATCTTCAGACAAAACGGGATTGAGAATGAATACCGTCTCGTAATTTTTCATGGTTAAACAATAGGTTTTTAAATGAGGGTGCAAAGATAGGCAGGCAGGGGCAACTAAAAAAGCCCCCATTTAAAGATTTATAACCATTTCAGGCCATTGTGGGTGGTATCGGGCCTAAAATCAGCGTTCATTCAGTCCCCAGTCGTATTCCAGGTAACCCAAAGACGCCTTGGGTTGAATTTTTACAGGCGAATGGGCATTAACAAACGCCTTTATAGAGCCCCCGTTTTTATTAAAATCCATAGCGTACCATTTAAAAATCATGCTCAGTCGGGGCTGGTGGGGGTGCACCTGGTTGCGAAAAGGGTCGGCCAGGAAGGCTGCACTCTGCCGGTTGAGTTGTTCCTCCAGTCGAGGGCCGGTAAATGCTTCGGGGGCCAGTATGGGGCACGATTTGCTGGCGCATACCAGGGCCATGTGTATGCGCGGGTCATCGAACTGTTTGCGTAGTATGCCATGTTCGATGTGGTTAAGGTCCATTTTCTCTTTGCCTATGCGGATAAACTTGATATCCCACGGAGTGTTAATGAAAGGAATCTGAATAGTGCTGCCGATGTCTTTGATGCTTTTTATCGGATAGTAGCGCGTCACCAGTTGCAGGGTGAAGGCATTATAAGCATTGATCCAATAGGCCATTTGGTCTTGCCGGCTCCAGGTTTGTGTATGTGGCGGGTTGGAGGAAAGTTCAGCCAGGTACCTGTTCAGTTCGAGGGTGTCTTTCACCAAGGCTTTGTAGTTCACCAGGCCATCGGCCGAAACATGTTTTTTTAGCAGTTGGTCGAGGCGGTTGTGCGAGGGAGGCATAGTCTGGGCCAACGAAATCTGCAAGGCCATCGGCAGCAGTAAACTCAAAATCAGGTAGCGCATGTGTGTAGTAACGTAACAAATATAGTTGTTGGATTGCGCTGCAGGAGAGAAGTTCGCAGTTTGTACATTCGAAGTCGATGCATCTGCCTGTTGACACTACTTCCCCAGCCTGGCTGAGCGTGATTATCCCTACGCGAAATGAAGCGAAAACCATTGCAGCGCTGGTGTACTTTATTCGGCAGCAGGCGGGGCCGGCCCTGGCTGATGTGTGCGTTAGATGCAAACAGTGCCGACCGCACGGCAGAACACGCAGAGGCAGCTGGCGCCCGGGTGTTAAGCACTGAGGTGGCTTCGCGTGCGCAGCAGATGAACCTGGGTACCTGGCACGCACGGGGCCGTGTTTTGTACTTTGTACATGCCGATGTGCAACTGCGGGAGGGCTTTGTTGTCGACATAGCCGAGGCGTTGTGCAAGGGTGCCGTGGCGGGCTGTTACCGGTATGTTTTTGATTCGCCCCGGCTGATGCTGAAAGTGAATGCCTATTTTACACGCTTCGACAGCATTATGTGCCGCGGTGGAGACCAAACCCTTTTTGTGGTGCGCCAGGTGTTCGAGTCGCTCGGTGGATTCCACGAGCGATTTGTGATAATGGAAGACTATGATTTTTTGGTTCGCCTGCGAAAGCAACATGGGTTTGTCATCATCCCCAAAGACATCATCGTATCTGCACGCAAGTACCGGCACCATGCCTGGGTATGGGTTCAAATAGTCAACCTCTCGGCATTTATTTTGTTTTTTCTGCGGGTATCTCCCGCTAAAATAAAGTTGGTTTATCGTAAATTTCTGCCTTTCTACTAAACCGAACCTATGGGTTATTTGATCAGCGGCATTCAGCAGGTGGGCGTAGGTGTACGCGATGCAGACGCAGCGTTTACCTGGTACAGGCGCCATTTCGGGATGGATGTTCCCGTGTTTAAAGACCGCGCAACGGCCAGTTTGATGACGCGCTATACCGGCAACCAGGCGCACGACCGTTACGCCATTCTTGCTTTGAACATGAAGGGAGGAGGTGGCCTTGAAATATGGCAATATACTTCGCGCGAACCGCAGGCTCCGGCCGCAAAGCCGGTGTTGGGCGACCTGGGCATTTTTGCGGTGAAGCTAAAAGTAAGCGATGTAGAAAAGGCACATCAGCACGTGAGCAGCCTCTCGGCCAGCCAGGTTTCGCCTGTGCGCAAAGGACCCGATGGAAGGAAACACTTTTTTACGAAAGACCCGGATGGCAACCTGTTTCAGTTGATTGAAAACAAGAACTGGTTTCAGGACAATGGATTTCCGATAGGAGGCGTGTGTGGTTGTATCATTGGTGTGAACGACATGGTGAAAGCCATTCGTTTTTATCAGGAGGTGCTGGGGCACAAGACTGTTATAAGCGACAGCGAACACGTTGCACGCGATTTTGAAGGGCTGCCGGGTGGCGAGCGCCACGTGCGCAGGGTGGTATTGGCCCGAACCGATGTGGGGCGCGGTGCCTTTGGCGAACTGTTAGGCGCCACAGAAGTAGAGCTGGTGGAAGTAAAAGAGCCCGTAACCCCGATTTATAAAGACCGCTACTGGGGCGATTTGGGATTCATCCATGTGTGCTTCGATATTACAGGGATGAATCACTTGGCGCAGCATTGCGAACAAATGGGGCACCCTTTTACCGTAGACAGCCGCAACTCGTTCGATATGGGCAAGGCAGCCGGTCATTTTTCTTACACCGAAGACAACAATGGTACGCTGATAGAATTTGTAGAAACCCACCGCGTACCTATTCTGGCCAAGCTGGGCTGGTACCTCGACTTGCGTAAACGCGAACAAGCCAAACCTTTACCCCGTTGGATGGTAAAAGCCATGGGGCTTAACCGCGTAAAAGATTAGCGGTTACCAGATCCGTAACTTTTTGTCTTTGCACAGAGAGGTTTTCTTGTTGTGTGGTGGACAGACTGGCCAATTTCTGCTTGCACCGGTAGTCGGTCCATACATCCCAGGCGGGCGGGCTGGCAATAATCAAAAACAGAAATGCAATGCCAGCCACGAAGGCCGCATAGGGAGAAAAGGCGAGGGCAATGCCCACGTATACCAGCACCAGCAGCAACGACAGCACCATGCCCGCGGCCACCGTCACCGAGTCTTTGAACTCTGCCAACCGAACTTTTTTGCGCGTCATTCGTCTTACCAACATAAATGAAGGCAGTGACAGTCCGGCTGCGGTAATCCAAACAAGGACGCTGAGTGACGCTTTCAGAAAGTTGCTGCGCGCGTTGAATGCCTCATGGTACAGGTGGTGTTTGTTCAGCAGGCCCGCATATCGGTTGATTTCTTCTTTCAAGAATAATTGCGTGGGCACATCCAGCTTTTGAAAGCGTTCAGCGGCTGAAATCATCTGTGCCAAAGTAGTGCTGCGAAGCGGGACCGTCAGTTCATACACTTGTTGTAAGATTGGTTCATGCTGGCTATTGTCGAGGTGAATAACTTGCTGGCGCAGACCTGCTTCTAGTGTTTTGTTGAAACTCAGGATACCCTTGGCCGGGCTTTCGCGGTATTCTGCCGCGAAGTTTCTGGCGTTAAAGGATTGACCAATGCCCACCCAAACGCTTTTACGCACCTTCATGGGATGCGGATAGTTCAAACCTACGGGCACTACCCACAAGTCATTTCCTTTTTCCGCATAGTCCAGGGCAATTCGGGCGGTTCCTTTTTTCAGCGGGCGCAATTTCAGCTCTTGTATGCAAATGCCTTCACTAAAAATTAAGATCACTCCATTGTTACTCAATACCTCCCTGCATTTCGCAAAGGTTTCCTGGTTTTTTTCCAGGTTCTCCATGCCATCGCGCATGCGATAAATCGGCACCATGTTCATCTTCGACAGAATCCAGCGTTTCAAAGGCGTGTTGAACACATCGGACCGGGTGAGGAAATGCAGCGGGCGTGGGGCATACGTTCCCATTACAATGGCATCAAGAAACGAATTAGGATGGTTGCACGCCAGAATAACAGCACCGCTGGCGGGTATATTTTCTAACCCCGACAAGCGTATGTGCCGGTAATAAACAGGCAGGGCCAACCGCATCAGGTACTTCAGCAGGTAATACAGCATGGCGCAGTAGCCGTGGGGTTACTTAACCGTAAACAGAATGGTGCCCATTTTATAACCATCGGTAAAAATTTCTACCGTGTAATTACCGGGCACATATTCTGACCCTTTTTCGTATAGAAAGGAAAGCTTTTGCCGGGTATTGTCGAACAAAATTTCCTGTGCGGTGGTGTAAAATTCCTCCTTGCCATCCAGTAAAAACGTGCCCGAGCCACGGGCTACGTCAAACAATGCTTTACCATTTTCATCGGTAATGCGAATCAATATTTTCTTTCCCTCTATGGGGGCCACTTTATTTTCCGCAATGTTGAATTCAATCTTCAGTTTGTCTATCTGGCGGTTGCGGAAGGGTGACTCGCGCTCGCGGCCTTTGTTGTTCACGGCCATTACCGAAATGTTTTCGGCTTTCAGTTGCGAGGCTATGGCCACTTTGTTGGCCAGTTCCTCTTTGTTTTGGGCCAAACGGTTGATGGAGTCGCTCAACACGTTCTGCTTGGTTTTCAGTGTGCGGTTTTCGGTGTAGAGTTCTTTATTCATCACCTTCAGTTTCTCAATCTCTTCGTCTTTTAACTTCAGCAGTTCTTCGTAGCCCTCCACCTTGTCGCGCAGTTCTACAATGGCTTTTTCGTTGCGTTTGCGCACACTCTTTAATTCTGCTTCTACTTCTGCCTTGGCCTTCTCCAGTTCGGCTACATCGCCACCCAGCTTTTCAATTTCCTGTATCTTAGCGTCCAGTTCGGTGCGTATTTCAGATAAGCGCTGCATGGTGGTGCCCAACTCTTCTTCCACCGAAGTTTTTTCTTCGCGTATCACCACTTTTTCCTTGTAGTCGAGGTAGATTTTTACGCTCTGCACAATAACAATGATCGACAGCAGTGCAATGGCCACGGCTGCTTTGTTGCTCTTCTTGGGCTCTGTAGGCACCTCGCTCATACAATTTTTTATTCAGGTGATGAAAGTTCAAAATTAAGCGAATTTGATGCCACTAAAAATAATCTTTTGGCAGCCTGCCGACTGATTTTACAGGCTCCAGACAAAATGCTGGTGGTTCAGGGCGGGGTCGAAGAACAGGAGGCCCAGGCGAAACAGATCCACCGATCCGTACACCAGTTGGTGCTGTTTCAATTCATTCCAGGCGCGCTCCATGCCGGGCGACTGGTGAATATCGTCCATGGCTACTATGCTTTTTTCTGAGAGTCTACGCATCAGCCAGTTGAAATACTGTATGGTGGGCTCGTACCGGTGGTTAGCATCCATTAGTACGAAGTCGAGTTTGGTGGGGTCTTGCAAAAAGTTGGGCAGCGTGTGGGCGATATCGCCTGTTATGAGTTGGATGTTAGGCTTCTCAAAAAACTCGAAGTTAGTCAGCGCGATGTCGGCAATGGAAGCGCTGCCTTCGAAGGTAAACACCTTGCGTGTTGGTTCCTGAGCCAGGTAGAGGGTAGTGATGCCGAAGGAAGTGCCCAGTTCAAGGATGCGTTTGGCTTTGGTGTAGCTGCACAGGCGCGCGCAGAAAGCCGCATAGTGGGCGGGAAGCAGGCTGGTTCGGGCAATGTCTGCCAGGGTACGATTTTCGGTCTTCAGGTGCTTGGAGCCTCCGCCCAAATCGGTTACTGTTATGGTGGTTTTGTTTTGCAGCAGGTTGGTGCGCACGGCTTCAATTTTTTCGAACTCCTTTTCGTGGGTGTGTCCTTTCACCACTTTGTTGTAAAAATCGAAAAAGAAGGGAGAGTGGATAGAGTGCTGGTCTACCACATCAAGCCAATGGCGCAGGTAAGCAAACAGGTGATGCCGGGCCGACACAACGTTACAGGTTAGGCAAAGAAAGCGATCACTTTTTAAACCAACGAAATACGGTGGAGTGAAATCAGTTCAGGCGCAGCGGAGCTACCATCACAAATTCGGGAATGTGCACACGAAACTGCGAGCCATCTACCACTTTTTCCATCAGGTAGGTGCCCACCATTTTGCCAATACCCGATTTCAAATTGCAACCCGACACATATTGGTGTGCCTGGCCGGGTTCTAGCACGGGCTGCTGGCCTACCACGCCTTCGCCCTCCACTTCGCGCGCCAGGAAGCCTGCATCGTGTATGAACCAATGCCTGCGCATCAGTTGAATAGTGTATTCGCTCTGGTTTTCGATGGTGATGCGATAGGTGAACACATAGTGGTATTGACTCGGGCTGGAATAAGAAGGCTGGTACTCCGTTTCCACCACCACTTTGATGCCTTGTGTGATTTGTGCAATCATCCGGGTCAAAAATATCATTTTTTTCTATTTTACAAGTTTTAAGAAAATAAGGTAGCCCAGATAATATGGCCAGCGACATCAAAATGGAGGCCTCCTGGAAGGAAAGGCTCAATAAGGAATTTGAAAAGCCTTATTTCCAGCAGCTTACCGATTTTGTAAAAAATGAGTACAAAACGGCCGTGGTATACCCGCCCGGCCCCGAAATTTTCAGGGCTTTCGATCATTGCCCCTTCCACCAGGTAAAAGTGGTGATTATTGGGCAAGACCCTTACCATGGCCCGGGGCAGGCCAACGGCTTGTGTTTTTCGGTGCGCAACAGACAAAAGATGCCACCTTCGCTGGTAAATATTTTCAAAGAGCTACATCAGGATTTGGGAAAGCCAATGCCCGCCTCAGGCGAGTTGGAGCGTTGGGCGCAGCAAGGTGTATTGCTTCTCAATGCCACGTTAACGGTGCGTGCTTCATCGCCTGGTTCGCACCAGCATAAAGGCTGGGAAACTTTTACAGATGCGGTGATACAGTTGCTTTCGCAGGAAAAGGAAAACCTGGTATTTATACTTTGGGGTGCCTATGCGCAGAAGAAAGGAGAGGTAATCGATCGAAGTAAACACCACGTTATCATGTCGCCCCATCCCTCGCCTTTCTCAGCAGACAGGGGTTTTTTTGGAAGCAAACCATTCAGTAAGACTAATGCTTATTTGAAGAGTAGGGGGATTTCAGAAATAGATTGGTGAGCAGGTTACAGGTTACATGTGTCTGCAACTTGAACCTTGAAACCTGTAACTTTTAACCTGACTATCGGATCAACTTAAAAAACCGGTTCCACCTGATTTTGTTCAGGAAGCCCGCGTGTTTATCGATAGAAAGCCAAATGAAGAATGCTTTGCCTACAATGTGGTCTTCGGGCACAAAACCCCAATAGCGTGAGTCGAGCGAATTGTGGCGGTTATCACCCATCATAAAGTAATAGTTCTGCTTAAAGGTGTACTCGCTCACTTCCTTGCCATCAATCAACAACTTACCGTTCTCGATTTTTGCGTCCTCGTTGTGGTCGTACAGGGTGATGGTCTCACCATAGAAGGCCAGCGTGGAGTCGTTCACGGCAATCGTCATTCCTTCCTGCGGTATGCGGATGGGCCCATAGTTGTCGCCATTCCAGGGGGCATATTTAGACATGGGAAAAATGCGCATGTCGGGTCCATCGCTGGTGCGGTAGTCTGGCTCCACACTCACAATGTAAGGAATGGCTTTTAGCTCTTCTGCCTTTTGCGGGGAGAGGAACATCTGGTACAAGGCATTGTTGTTCGGGCGGCCCATGTAGGTGTAGTCATCGGGGTCTATCTGAAGCTTTTCGAAGTTGCGCTGGCTGATTTCATCTTTCGAGGTGACCAGGTAGCTGAACTGCATATCGGGCGGATTGCCTATGGGCTGGCCGTTTACGATCACTTGCCGATCAGTTATTTGTAGTAAATCGCCCGGAATGCCCACGCACCTTTTGATGTAGTTGGTTTTAAGGTCTACCGGATAGTCTTTGCCTTCATTTAACTCGCGTGGGGGCACGTTGAACACCACCACATCTTCGCGCTTTACCTGGCTGAAGCCGGGCAAACGGTATTGCGGAAGTTGTACCCACTTTACGTAAGAAGGAATTTCTGTGAACCAAATTTTCTGATGGGTAAGTGGAATCTGCAAAGGCGTTTTGGGCGTGCGTGTGCCGTAGTGAAACTTGCTTACGAAAAGGAAATCGCCCACCAGCAGGGAGTTCTCCATGGAAGGAGTGGGGATGGTGTAAGCCTCCATGATGAGCCAGCGGATTAACGTGGCGGCTACCACCGCAAATACAATGGCGTCTACCCATTCGCGTACCGGGCCCTTCGGCTTAACGGGTGCTTTTTCGTCTTCCTTTTTCTTTTCCCAGAACTTCCAATTCATAATTATATGCGGGGTTTTAAAAATTCAAGATTCAAAATTTTTGTGTGCACGCCTGCCTTTAGTAGGGGCACACGTTGAATCTGGCATTTTGGGTTGTACTCGTTTAAGCGGTGCAAATAAACAGAAAATTATCCTCAATCAGAACCGCAGCAGGTCGTCCATGCCGAATACACCGGTTTTGTCCTTCAGCCATTCTGCGGCCAGCACGGCACCGGTGGCAAAGCCTTCGCGCGAGTGGGCAGTGTGGGTTATTTCAATATCGTCTATGGCCGAACGATAGGCCACCACATGCGTGCCCGGTGCGGGGTCGATGCGGTGCGAACGTATCAGCAAGTCCGCAGCGGAGGTTGCCTTTTCGCTTACCCAATGTGCTTTGCGGTTTACGTGTTTCAATATTCCTTCTGCCAGGGTAATGGCTGTGCCGCTGGGGGCATCTTTCTTTTGGGTGTGGTGCGTTTCGTCTATGGTAATTTCATACTCCTCATGATGGTCCATCAGGCGGGCGAGGTATTCGTTCACCTTGAAGAAAATATTCACCCCCAGGCTGTAATTGGACGCGTAGAAGAAGGCCCCGTTTTTTTCGCGGCACTCCTTGTCCACCTCATATTTCTGACTCAGCCAGCCGGTGGTGCCACACACCACGGGCAACCCTGCATCAAAACACTTGCGCAGGTTGCCAACGGCCGAATCGGGGTGGGTAAATTCAATGGCCACTTCGCTGCCTGCCGGAATTTGCCAATCGTTCGAGGGTGTATCAATTCTTCCGGTAACCTGGTGCCCGCGCGCCAACGCAATGGCTTCAATGGCCTTGCCCATCTTTCCGTATCCTATCAAAAGTATCTTCATCCTGCGTAATTTCTAACATCAAAAACGTATCACCAACGAAAGGCCTTTGCTTCGTCCACCCAGGTCAATGGGCTTAATACAAGGCTCTATGCTGGCCCTCAGGGCCGGGTTCAGTTGAAATTCTTTCAGGTGGGCGTCTACGTGGGCCTCCACCAGTTGTGCAAAATAGATTACGCCCATCAGCATGAGCGAAAAGTCGCGGTCTCTTTGAAAGCGGTTTACGCGGTTTCTGATTTGCTCCAGGGTGAGGCCCTGCGGTGTCAGCAAAGAACCACTTCGGATGCGGTTGCCGGCCAGCGTAAACCCCGGATTGTCGGGGTCTTCGGTGCGATCATCGTTCAGCAGGCTGAACAGGCGTGATCTGTCCAGTTTGTATTGCGTGTTGTACCTGTCGGCCATAAAGTAGCCCACCCCCAGTGCTCCATAAACCAGCGGCACCTTCCAATATTTTTTGTTGTACGCTTGTCCGGCTCCCGGCAGCACGGCCGAGTAAAGCAGCGCTTTGCGCGGGTCGAAACGGCTGGCATAGGTTTCGATCGGAACTACCCGGGTATTTTCATTCGCTTTCAGCGAATCGATAACCACTGTACCGGTAGTGTCTGCGCGCTGCCGTTTTCGCTGGCCATGGGCCACGACCGCGAACAGCAGCAGAATCAGAACAACAATCAAACGCATGTACATCATCAAACCTTCAAAATGTCGAGAATCCGGTTCAGATCCTCTATGGAAAGGAAGGGTATTTTGATTTCCCCCTTTTTTCCATCGCTGTTTACCTTCACTTTCGTGCCAAAGTGCGAAGATAAGCGACTTTGAAGTTGATTTATTTCTTTGTTGGCCGGGTTGGCTGTGGCAGTTGCTGTTTCCGGCCGATCTTCCTTCGCACCGCCAATCACCTGGCGGGCCAGTTCTTCTACCTTGCGCACCGACAGGTCTTCGTTGATCATCTTCTTGAAGATGAACAACTGCGAGTCGGGATTTTCTACATTGATGATGGCCCGTGCATGACCCATGGATACGCGGTTATCGCGCAAAGCGGCCTGAATATCGGGTGGTAGTTTCAGCAGGCGCAGGTAGTTGGTTACGGTGGTTCTGTTTTTGCCCACGCGGTCGCCCAGTTCCTCCTGTTTCAGGTGGCATTCGGTAATCAGTCTTTGGTAACTCAGCGCAATTTCTATAGGGTTCAGATTTTCGCGCTGTATGTTCTCAATCAGGGCCATCTCCAGCATCTGCTGGTCATCGGCCGAGCGGATGTAGGCAGGCACGTGGGTGAGGCCCGCGAGCTTGGAAGCCTGGAATCTGCGTTCGCCTGAAATAAGTTGGTATTGATTGGCCGAAAGCCTGCGAACGGTAATGGGTTGAATAATGCCGTGCACTTTAATCGACTCGGCCAACTCCTGCAGAGCCGCCTGGTCGAAATGCTGGCGCGGCTGGAAGGGGTTTACCTCAATGTCGGCAATGGGTATTTCGTTGAGGTGGCTCTGCACCACCGGGGCCGCGGCCACGGGTAGGTCGGTTTCCAGCTTTTCATCTTCCACGGCAGATGAGTCGCTCAGCAGCGCGCTCAGTCCTCTTCCCAATGCTTTCTTCTTGCTCATTTCGTCTTACCGTTTTTGTCTAATATTTCGCGGGCCAGGTTCAGGTAGCTGATGGCGCCTTTGCTTTCGGCATCGTGCACAATGGCCGGTAAACCAAAGCTGGGCGATTCACTCAACTTTACATTGCGGGGTATAATGGTTTGAAACGCAATTTTCTTGAAATGCGTGCGTACTTCTTCCACTACCTGGTTGCCCAACGAGGTGCGCGAGTCGTACAGTGTCAGCAGAATGCCTTCAATTTCCAGGTGGGGATTGAGGCGTGTCTGAATGATTTTGATGGTGTTCAGCAACTTGCCCAAACCTTCCAACGCAAAGTATTCGCATTGCACGGGTATGATCACCGAATCGGCTGCGGTGAGCGAGTTGATGGTGATGAGGCCCAATGAGGGCGAGCAGTCGATGATGATGAAGTCGTAGTCGTTCTTGATTTTGCCGAGGGCATCGCGCATTTTTTCTTCCCTGCGTTCAATGTTAACCATCTCCACTTCGGCACCTACCAGGTCGATGTGCGAGGGGAGGATGTGCAGAAACTTGAGTTCGTTCTGAATAGTAACGCTGCGCGGGTCGATGCCATCTACCATGCACTCGTAAATGCCGGCTTTGATGTCTTTGGGATTCATACCCAGGCCGGAGGTGGAGTTGGCCTGCGGATCGGCATCTACCAGCAATGTTTTGAATTCGAGCACAGCCAGGCTGGCGGCCAGGTTAATAGCCGAGGTGGTTTTTCCTACACCGCCTTTTTGGTTTGCTATCGCGATAATTTTGCCCATTCTGATTGTTTAGGTTAGCAAATGGCCCTGCAAAAAATCCTCTTTTTACGAATACAGGGTGCGCAAATATACAGTTATGGGCGTGGCGTGGAACGTGCGTGAAACATTAGTTATCCACGTACTGTCAACAGGATTGTGCACAAATGCGCAAAAGAAAGCAGTAAACGCAGGCAGCATTGGCGCAGTGGGGTTCCCAGTTGCTGCGCCATAGTGAATCTTAGTGTCTTAGTGCCTTGGTGGTTTCAAGGAAAAAATGAACCACGAAAACTTACTTGCGCTTATTTTTGTCTTTCGCTTCCTGGCTGGCTTTCATGGCTTCTTCCAACTTGCTCATGAACGAAGATTTCTTGCCGTTGCCGCCACCAGCCGCCATCTTCTTCTTGTGCTCATCCATTACGCGCATAATCTTGTCTTCATCAACAAAGCGTTTAATGATTGCCTGCTGCGCGAAGGTGAACAGGTTGGAAACAAAATAGTAGAAGCTGAGGCCTGCTGCAAAGTTGTTGAGGATGAACATGAAAACCACCGGCATGATGTAGCCCATGGTCTTCATCGGGCCCTGCACCGCGGTTAACTGATTATTCTGCCATTGAAATACAATCTGCGAGGCCGTCATCAACAACACAAATAAACTCACATGCGATCCATAGAAGGGAATAGTGAACGGCAGGTTGATGATCGAGTCGTAGGTGGACAGGTCTTCGGCCCAGAGGAACGATTCCTGACGCAATTCAATACTCACCGGGAAAAAATAAAACATGGCAAACAAGAAAGGCATTTGGAGCAGCAGTGGAATACATCCACTAAAGGGGTTGACTCCGGCCTGCTGATACAATTTCATTTGTTCGGCCTGTATCTGCGTCATGTTGTCGCCATACTTCTCTTTAATTACGTCTAACTCTGGTTTCAGCAATTTCATTTTGGCCATACCCAGGTACGATTTGTACGAGAGGGGGGCCAGCGCCAGCTTGATGATGAACACCAGGATAATGATGATGATGCCGTAGTTTCCGGTAATGCCTTCCAGGGCACTGAACAAAGGCACAATCAGGTATTTGTTCACCCAGCGCACGGGGGGCCAGCCCAGGTAGAGGTTGCGCGAAAATTCGGTGGCCACATCGGGAATAACAGAATAGTCGTTGGGCCCAAAGAAGAATGCCAGGCGCGCACCATTTCCGGTTACTTCACCACTGGGGATGAACACCTTTACCGAGGCCTCTTTCACCGTAGCGGTGTCGGCAGGGTTTACGCGGGTAGATACTTCGCCCCCGGTGAACTGGCTATTGGTAAGTATGGAACTGATAAAGAATTTCTGGCGCACCGCCACCCATTGTGTGGCAGGCAACGCTTCGGTCTCCACATCTTGCGAGGTTTCAGACAAGCCATCGAAGCCGTTGGCGGCCGAGTAGAAGTTGATGGTGGTTTTGTTGCGGCTGTCGGTCAGGTCTTTCTCTACCAGGGGCAATTTGCTGTTCCATTGGTAAGTCAGGTAATCGCCAGTGAGGGTTATACGGCTGGTCTGAATGTGATAGTTGATTTTGAAACCCGTTGCCGGAATGGTGTAGATGTGTTTGATGAATGCCCCATTGTTGAGGTTGGCGATGTACTCCACGCGGGTAGAGTCGCCTGTTTTGCGCACCGAGCCCTGGTAGAACAGTTGCCACAGGTCTACCGGGCGTCCATCTATTTGCGCCAACAGTTGCGGGGTGCCTGTATCGGGCGCCAGCAGCAACAGTGGCTGCTGGTAATACGTTTTGAAATTTTTCAGTTCTACTACCTTCAGCTTGCCCTGGTTGGTAAAGGTGAGGGCGAGGTCGGCATTTTCTACTTTCGTTTCTTGTTCCGTACCGGCTGCCAGCGGAGCTACCGCGCCAAATTGTTCTGTAAGGAGGCTGTCGGTAACGGCTGGGGTTGTGCTGGCGGGTGCTGCCGTGCTGTCGGCCGAAGTTTCCGTGGTTACGGCTTGGATGGCCGGAGGAGGGGGTACCGGCTCGGGTGAGAAATAGTAAAAATACAGTAGCAGCAGTGCTGCAATCAATGTCAATCCAATAGCCGAATTCCTATCCATTACTTCTTGTCCTCGTATTTTTTTTACAGTCGTACCAATACTTTACTTATTTCAACGCTGCCCCATGTTTTTTTTCTGGTTGATGGCGGCCTCCACAAATGTTACAAACAACGGATGCGGGTTCATTACCGTGCTCTTCAACTCGGGGTGGTATTGCACACCCACAAACCAGGGGTGGTCTTTCAGTTCTACCACTTCCACCAGGCCAGAGTCGGGGTTAATGCCAGAAGCTTTGAGCCCGGCTTCTTCCATCTGGTGGAGGTATTTGTTGTTGAATTCGTAGCGGTGGCGGTGCCTTTCATGAATCAGCGTATCGCCATAGATGGCGCTTGCCTTGGAGCCTTTCTTGAGTTTGCAGGCATAGGCACCTAGGCGCATGGTGCCCCCCTTGGTAGTAATCTTTTTCTGCTCCTCCATCATGTCGATAACGGGGTGCTTGGTTTTGGGGTTCAACTCGGTAGAGCTGGCATCGAGCTTCAGCACGTGGCGGGCAAATTCCACCACGGCACACTGCATGCCCAGGCAAATACCCAGGAAGGGAATTTTGTTTTCGCGCACATAACGGATGGCCTCTATCTTTCCTTCCAGCCCGCGTTCGCCAAACCCGGGTGCCACCAGCACCGCGTGCAGGCCGCCCAGCGTTTCGGCCACGGTTTCTTTGTTGATTTCTTCCGAAGAGATCCACTTCAGCCGCACCTTGCAGTCGTTTTGCGAACCTGCATGGATAAAAGCTTCCGCAATAGATTTGTAGGCATCCGGCAGCGACACATATTTTCCTACCAGGCCAATCACCACTTCATCAATGGGGTTCTTCAACTTGCCGAGGAACGTCTTCCACTGCTCCAGTTCGGGCTCGTGCTTGGCCACGACTTTCAGCTTGGCGAGCACGCGCTCGTCCAGTTTTTCTTTGCGCATCAGAATCGGCACATCGTAAATGGTATCTGCATCGATGGCCTCTATAACCGAGTTCAGGTTTACGTTGCAGAACAGCGCAAGCTTCTTGCGTATCTCCAGGGGCAGCGGGTGCTCCGTGCGGCACACCAGTATATCTGGTTGAATACCATAGCTCAGCAATTCTTTTACCGAGTGCTGTGTGGGTTTGGTTTTCAGTTCCTTCGCGGCCGCCAGGTAGGGGATGAGCGTGAGGTGAATCACCAGCGCGTTGTTGGCACCTAAGTCCCAGCGCACCTGGCGCACGGCTTCCAGAAACGGCAGCGATTCAATATCGCCCACCGAACCGCCTATTTCTGTTATGATGAAGTCGAACTGGCCGCTTTCGCCCAGTTGGTAGATGTTGCGTTTGATTTCATCGGTAATGTGCGGCACTACCTGCACCGTTTTGCCCAGGTACTCGCCCTTGCGTTCTTTGGTGATGACGTTGTTGTAAATGCGGCCGGTGGTAATGTTGTTGGCGCGCGAAGTGGGCGTGTTGAGAAAACGCTCGTAATGGCCCAGGTCCAAGTCGGTTTCTGCTCCGTCATCCGTTACGTAGCACTCCCCGTGCTCGTAGGGGTTTAGAGTGCCTGGGTCGATGTTGATGTAGGGGTCGAATTTCTGAATAGTAACGGAAAAGCCCCGCGCCTGCAGCAGTTTGCCCAGCGAGGCGGAGATGATTCCCTTACCCAAAGAAGACGTAACGCCACCGGTTACGAAGATGTATTTAGCAGAAGCAGACATGTACAGGCCTGAAAATTCGGGTGCAAAGGTAGGATTTGAGGCTTTAAATCACCCCACTCCGCGCGGATTATTTCCCTTTTTCTGATCGCTTGTTCGAATCATTTGGCGCATGGCCCTCTGCGCGTCTTTTTACCTGAAACGAACCCAAAATTCGTGCTACCTTTGCAGGTTCTGGTGCTGACTTTTTTTGATGACACGATGAATTTTTCTGACACCCTGGCCCAAAATCCCATTTTCGAAACGGTGAGCAAGGCGGCCCGCGCAATGGGGTTTCCTACCTATGCAGTGGGCGGGTTTGTGAGAGACCTTCTGCTGAAGCGCCCTTGCAAAGACCTTGATTTTGTGTGCATAGGCAGTGGCATAGAGCTGGCGCACGAAGTTGCCCGCCTCCTGGGCAATGTGCCCGTGATTGTGTTCAAGAACTTTGGCACCGCCATGATCCGCCAGGGCGAATATGAGTTGGAGTTTGTGGGCGCTCGCAAGGAGTCGTACCGCTCCGAATCGCGCAAGCCCATTGTAGAAGACGGCACCCTGGCAGACGACCAGCAGCGCAGGGACTTCACCATAAACGCATTGGCCATCAGCCTGAACGAGCCCGACTATGGCGCGCTGATCGATCCATTCGATGGTGTTACCCACCTGAAGCGGAAGATGATCAAAACCCCGCTCAACCCCAACATAACTTTTTCAGACGACCCGCTGCGCATGATGCGCGCCATCCGTTTTGCCTCGCAACTCAATTTCGACATCGACCCCGACACGTACGAGGCCATTACCAAAAATACCGAGCGGTTGAAGATTGTGTCGATGGAACGCATTGCCGATGAACTGAACAAGATCGTTCTGTCACCAGTGCCTTCCTACGGCTTTAAATTGCTGTTTCACAGTGGCTTGTTGAAGGAGTTCTTTCCGGAGATGGTGGCCCTGCATGGCGTGGAGTACGTAGACAACCACGCCCATAAAGACAATTTTTTCCACACCCTGCAGGTGCTGGATAATGTGAGCAAAGTATCGAACGATTTGTGGCTGCGCTGGGCTGCCATTCTGCACGACATCGCCAAGCCTGCCACCAAACGCTTCGAGCCCAAACACGGCTGGACTTTCCATGGCCACGAAGACAAAGGCGCCCGCATGGTGCCCGGTATTTTTCGCAGGTTGAAGCTGCCCATGAACGAGCACATGGCCTTCGTGCAAAAACTGGTGCGCCTGCACCTGCGCCCCATTGCGTTGGTGAAAGAAGAAGTTACCGACTCGGCCATCCGCAGGTTGCTTTTCGAGGCAGGCGAGGCAACCGATGCCCTGATGATTTTGTGCCGGGCCGATGTTACCAGCAAGAACAACGAAAAGGTGGCACGATACCTGCGCAACTTCGAAAAGGTAGCCAAGAAGATGGAAGAAGTGGAGGCCAAAGATCAGGTGCGCAATTTTCAACCCCCCATTTCGGGCGATGAAATCATCCGCGTATTTCAATTAACACCCGGTCCTTTGGTGGGCGAGATCAAAGACCAGATAAAAGATGCTATTTTGGATGGCGTTATTCGCAACGACCGCGAAGAGGCTTACCGATTTATGATGGAAATCGCATCACAAAAAGGATTAACCACACCCACAAACTGATAACATATTTATGCGCGTTTTATTTACCCTTGTTTTAATGGCGGCTACTGCCGCAGTCTTTGCACAAAACCAAAAGCCAGCCGCCAAACCAGCCACGGGCACCCCGGCAACTACAGACACCAAGCCGCAGCAGCCCAGTGCCCAAAATGTGCTGGTGGAGCACTTCTACCGCAAATACCTGACGGCCGCGCGTTGGAACGATGATCAGGTGGCCAAAGATGCCCTTTACGACCTCATCATTCAAAACCCGAACAACGATTCACTCATTTTTACGCTGGCTTACTATTACCACGAAAACAACAAGCCGGCATCGGCCCTGCTGGTTACCAACGATTTATTGCAGCGCGATCCTAAAAACTTAACCTACCTGGAGTTGGCCGCTGTGAGCAGCGAAAATTTGGGTGTGCTGGACCGTGCCCTTCAATACTACGAAAGCCTGTACCTGCTCACGAATAATAACGGCACACTTTACAAAATTGCGTTTCTGCAATTCGACCTCAAGCGTTTCAATGAAAGCAGCACCAATGCAGATATTCTGATGGGCAAGGCAGAGTCCGACACGCTAAAGGTGGTTTTCAACGATGCCGAAGGCAAGCCGAAGGAATATCCCATGAAAGCTTCGCTGTTGAATTTGAAGGGCATGGTGGCGCAGGAGCAAGGCAACAAGGAAGACGCCAAGAAGCATTACGAAGGTGCGCTAGCATTAGCTGCCGACTTTATACCTGCCAAGCAAAACCTGGCTAAATTAAAATAAGCTGGCCATGCAACCTTGCAGGGCCATGCCTGTCTGTTGCAAGGATAGAAGTATGTTCTGCTGTTGACAGCCGAGGTTGTACATATGCACCACGACCTGATTGAGCGGTGCCGCCAGGGCGACCCGGTGGCCTTCGAGAAGGTTTACAAATTGTACAGCCGCAGCATGTACAATGTGGGATACCGCATTGTGAACAATAGTGAAGAGGCGGAAGACGTTCTACAGGAAGCTTTCATCTCGGCTTTCAAAAACTTAAATTTCTATAGGGGCGATGCCACCTTTGGGGCCTGGCTGAAACGCATTGTGGTGAACAAGGCCATCAACCAACTGAAGAAGCGCAGAACCGAACCACTGCCGGAAGACGACCGGTGGGATGTAAAGGAAGAAACGGGGGGTGATGAACTGGATCACTTTCCCTATACTGTAGAAGCCGTGCGCGCGGCCATTCAGCAACTGCCCGATGGTTACCGATCGGTACTCTCCTTGTATTTGTTGGAAGGATATGACCACAGCGAGATAGCCGAGATCATGGGCATTACCGAGTCAACCTCGAAGAGTCAGTTTAACAGGTCTAAGAAGAAATTGAAAGAACTATTGGAAAGGAGGACGATATGAGCAAGCTGCAAGATTTGATACGCAACAACCGCGAGGCGTTTGATAACCACGAGCCTTCAGAAAAAGTATGGCAACGTATTGCAGGTGCCCTCGGTCAGAGAACAACCTGGTGGAACAGCGTGGGCCTATGGAGGGCTGCTGCTGTAGTGTTACTGGGCTTGTCGGTGTTTTTGCTGTTGCGCGGGCAGCCCTTGAAGCAGAGAGCAGAGGTGGCGAAGATACAGGGCGAGTTTACCGATGTGGAGACTTTTTATAAGGAACAGATTGCAGAGAAGGTAGCCTTGATTGAAGACCTGGAAACTGATTACGAAGACGACCACTTTACGCAAGACCTGCAAAAGCTGGATGCCATGTATCAGGTACTGCGCGAGCAGATGAAAACACAGCCCAGCGAGAAAGTGAAGGATGCCCTGGTGCTGAACATGCTGGTGCGCATAGACCTGCTGAACCAGCAGATAAAAAAGCTGGAAGACAGCCGCAAGAAGGCATCGGACCCGGTGAGCATCTGAAAGTGCCACGCAGCCTGACAAACAACGGCTCGCAGCCGCTGTAAGTGCCGCTGAAAAACCAACCCTGCATGCATGCCGGCCGTTGTAGGCGGGTATGAAATTCTTAACGATCATTTCTTTGTGGTTGCTGTCGGTGGCCAGCTATGGCCAGGCAGACGAGTGGGCAACGCTTTCGCGCGATATATGGAAACCTTTTGTGGAGGGCGTAAACGCCAACAGGCCTGAAATCTATAATGGCGTAAATGCCGAAGATTTTCTTTGGGCAGCGGCCGGGAAGAAGCCACGGGTGATGAACCTGGAAGAATACGAGGAAGACGCCCGTGTGGTGATGCAAGACCGGCAACAGAAAGGAATACAAACCCAACTTGATCTTCGTTTTGCGGAGCGGCAGGTGCACAAAGATGTGGCCTGCGAGAAGTTATTGATTAAATACACAGCCACAGAACGAGGGAAAGCACCGGTCGTTGCCTATGGTGCGGCCCTCATGTTTTCGCGCAAACGCGAGGGCGTTTGGAAGAAGGTGTTGCAGTTGCCACTGCCCGATGCCGTTACCGCAGCCGATTTTGATCAGGCACAACCCCTGGAGTGATACGTTTCTTAGTATCGCTTGCGTTTGCTTCCGGATCTCGTATCAAAGAAGTTTAGCAAGATTATTTCTTGATCTGTAACCCGATTAAAGAGCCTGTTATGTCGGTTATTAAAAGTCCGCGTATGTTTTTCTGATTGTTCTCTAACGTGCCCAATTCAGGGTGTTCAGCAATTATGTCAATAATGTCATAGGTCTTAATGACAAAGCTTTGAGTAACCTTTGCTCCCCATTCAACCGCCAGGTAGTCAATGATTGTGTTGAACTTGTGATTGGCACGCTTGGTCCAGACTATTTTCTTAGCCATTTTTTATGCTGCTCTCTGACATCCTCATGGCTTTGAAGATTCTTGGTGTCGAAGCTTTCGTCATAAGAAAGAAGAAGTTCACCCCGCTCCTCGGAGTTCAACGATTCCCAGAGTTGTTCTGTTTGATTTTCGTTTAGACGTTTGATTAATTCGAAATAACCTTTCAGTATTTCCTCATTCCCAATCTTGTCAATTAATTCGTAGAAGGCTTCTTTCGTGCTCATAGCCCTTAGCTGTTTTGTAACTCAATTTAGGAAAATTCGCGATTGTGGGATGCGGTTATTCGGCTTAACCTCACAAGAATCAAATGTACTCGCTGAGATGTTTTTTGAAGGTGCGCCCTGAGCGGAGTTGAGGGGCGCGGAGCCAAAGAATTTGTCAAAAATCTTCCTCGCCTTTTAACTCAAACTGCTCTACTTTTGAGTCTAGAATTTTGGCGTTTTCGCATTTGAGCACGCGCGCGGGGAACCTGCGGATAAGGCCGTAGCTGTGGGTGGCCATCAAAATGGCGGTACCGCTTTTGTTGATCTGCTGGAACAGCTTCAGAATGCCGTTCGATACTTCCGGATCGAGGTTGCCCGTAGGTTCATCAGCAATTAATATCAAAGGTTCATTCAGCAGGGCGCGCGCAATGACAATGCGTTGCTGCTCCCCCCCCGACAATTGATGCGGCATTTTTCGTTCTACCGAACCCAGGCCAACCTGCATCAGCACCTCGGCCATGCGTGCCTTCATTTTGGCGCTTTCTTTCCAGCCGGTGGCCTTCAGCACAAACATCAGGTTTTCGCCTACGGTGCGGTCGGAAAAAAGTTGAAAGTCTTGGAAGATGATGCCCACCTTTCTGCGTAGCAGGGGCACCTGGTGGCTCTTCAGCTCGCGAATGTTGAAGCCCGCCACGCTGATGTCGCCCAGACGCAACGGCAAGTCTGCGTACAGGGTTTTTAGTAATGAAGATTTACCCGACCCGGTGCGTCCCACAATAAATACAAACTCGCCCTTGTCTATGTCGAAGCTGATGTTATTCAGCACGCTATGGTGCTCTTGAAAGATGCTGGCCTCTTTAACACGTACAACGGGATCGGTGGAGAACATAAACGGTTTCAGGTTAACAGGTTACAGGTTAGTGGTTAGGGGCTTTGCTATCGGCAACCTATAACTTCTAACCTGAAAACTGTATTCATCCATTTGCTTTTTTATGGTCTGCCAGAAATTTGGCCAGGCCGATGTCCGTAAGCGGGTGGTTCAGCAAATCGGTAATTACCTTCAACGGGCACGTTACCACATCCGAACCGATCTCTGCACACTTAATCAGGTGCATGGTGTGGCGTACGGAGGCAGCCAGCACTTCGGTGCTGTAGCCATAGTTATCGTAAATCTGGCGTATCTGTGCAATTAGCTCCAGGCCGTCTTGCGACACATCGTCCAGGCGGCCAATGAAAGGCGACACATAGCTGGCACCTGCCTTCGCAGCCAGCAACGCCTGGCCTGCAGAAAACACCAGTGTGCAGTTGGTGCGTATGCCTTCGTTGGTAAATTGGCGTATCGCTTTCACACCGTCTTTAATCATGGGCACTTTCACCACAATCTTACTGTCTATTTTGGCCAGTTCGCGGCCTTCTTTCAAAATGCCCTCGTAGTCGGTGGCAATTACTTCGGCACTCACGTTGTTGTCTACAATGTTGCAGATGGCTTTATAGTGTGCCATTACTTTTTCCTTGCCTGCTATGCCTTCTTTGGCCATAAGCGAGGGGTTGGTGGTAACACCATCTAAAACGCCCAGGTTGTAGGCTTCTTGTATTTCGTTGAGGTTGGCAGTGTCGATAAAGAACTTCATTTTTGCGGTAGTTAAACCACAAAGTTATTCGAAATTCCGGGAGGGAGGGGAGAATCGAACAAAAAAAGAGGCAAGCCGAACATCGCACCGCTACAACCGCCTACCCTTGCTACCTTCCGGTCCTGGGGGAGTTCAGCAGGAGCTGGTCGTGCCGACTTGCCGGGGGGCAAAGGTAGAAGAAAATTCGATTTCCAAACCGGTGTGGGCAATATATCCGGGCGCTTCGCGACTTTGTTTGAAAGATGCCTACCACCTTTTCATTGCGCCAGCCCAGTGTCGTACAGGTTGAATTCGAGCGGACTCGACTCGCGGTAGCCGTCTGCCAGCAGTTCTTCCACAATGTTGGGCCCGAATTCAATCTCGCGTCCTTCAATGTGGCCATCTGCCTGTATGGTGATTTCTGCGCCTCGCAGGTAAATAGGATTCACTTTAATCAAAATCTTGGCGCCTTCGGCTTCTTTTTTAAAATATTGGTGAACGATATTTGACCCCATTGTTTGTGTTTGCTGCTATGTTGCTTAACCTGCCCGAACAATTCGAAACCAATCGCCTGCTGTTGAGCCGGCTAAGGTACGAAGATGCCGAAGAAATTTTTTACACCTACGCCAGCAAGCCCGAGGCCACCCGATATGTGTCGTGGCCCACACACCAAAGCCTGCAAGACACGCGCGCTTACCTGCACTATGCCGTGCCTGCCTGGGGCAAGGGCAGCGACTATTCTTACACGGCCCGGCTGCGAGATACCAACCGGCTCATCGGCACTTTTGGCATTCTGAATGAGGCGGGCAAAGTACAGTTTGGCTACATCATCAGCCCCACTCAGTGGAACAAGGGCTTCGCTACCGAAATGTGCCAGGCTTTTATGGGCTTGCTGCAGCAGCAGCCGCAGGTGCACCGCATCTGGACGTTGGTGGATGCCGAGAACAGTGCCTCCGCCCGTGTGTTGCAAAAGGCGGGTTTGGTGGAGGAGGCGCGCCTGGCGAAGTGGTTTCGCTTCGTCAACCAAAACAACGAGCCCAAAGACTGCCTGATATACCGCTTGCCGGCACCAGGCCTTTAAACGTGCGGGCGGCCCCTGACGTTTGCCCCTGACTTTGCTCCGCTGGTGCGGGCAGGTGTCAGTGGCAAAATCAGGGCCGGGCTTTCCGCTGCTACTCCTCGCACCACGCGCACAACAGCCCTCCGCTGCGGGGTATCCGCTGCAATCCCTGCCGCGGGTGGCTTCAAAACCGGTTCACACGCCTCGCAACCATCCGTTGGCTACACAAAAGCCGTTTTAAAACGTTTATAATCGTTTATAATCGTTTATAATCGTTTAAAACGCAGTATCGGCTGTTGCAATGCTGATATTGCCTGTCTCATCAATCTGTTGCAGAACCATGCTAACTACGGTTGCCCTCGCACCCCTCCTGCATCGGGGGCAGGATTCAGTGGCCATCCGGTTTCCCTACGATAAAAAGGTGAATGCCCGCGTGCGTACACTGCCCAACTGCCGCTACAGTGCCACACAACGATGCTGGTATGTGCCACGCACCCCCGAGGCCCTGGAAACACTCCGCCACGCATTAGCCGACTTGGCCACGGTAGACTATTCAGCCTTGGGTGATGATGGCCCAACAGCCATATGCCCAGCTCCACTCTCGAGCGATAAGCTACGTGCTTTGCGCCTGGTAGAGCAGCACCTGCACCTGAAGGGGTACGCACCGTCTACAGCCAAAACCTATCTGGAGCAATTCAAGCTCTTCTTGCTCTTCTTCCCAGATTCGCACCCGCTTGATCTGGGTGAGAACGAAATACGCGTGTACCTGCTCCATCTGGTAGAGCGAAGGAGGCTGAGTCGTTCCACCCAGAACCAGGCCATTAACGCCATCAAGTTTTTTTATGAGAAGGTGATGCGGCAGCAGGAGAAGACCTATTACTTAGAACGACCCTTGAAAGAGCAACGACTGCCCCATGTGCTGAGCCAACAAGAAGTGAGGGCACTGTTCGATGCTTGCGACAACCTGAAACATCGTGTAATGCTGATGGTCACCTACTCGGCAGGGCTGAGGCGCAGTGAAGTATTGGCATTGCGCAAGGGCGATGTAGATTTTGACAGGCGTATAATATGGGTGCGAGGCGGCAAAGGCCGCAAAGACCGGCAGACTGTGCTGGCCGACAGCCTGGTGCCATTGCTGCATACTTACCTCGAAGAATACCAGCCGTTGTATTGGTTTTTTGAGGGTAGGCAATGCCAACGCTATAGTTCTACCAGCCTTCAGGCCATCTTAAAATATGCAGCAGCGCGTGCAGGCCTGTGCAAACCCGTTCGACTTCATATGTTGAGACACTCTTTTGCCACCCATCTGTTGGAAGGAGGCACCTCTACGCGCTATATACAGGTATTGCTGGGGCATGAGTCGCCCAAGACCACAGAAATCTATGCCCACGTAAGCCGTTTTGCGTTAGAGAAGATACAAAGCCCGTTAGATCACGTGCTGCCCCAGGGCGGAGGTAACGGTGCAATGACGGATGGTTTTGTCTTGCGCGGAAATAAGTAACTGCACAAAACATATATCCTCATTTTTTCTATCTCCTTCATGGATTTTATGCTTCCAAATCACGACTTTTGCTATATTGAATATTTATTCAATAGCAAAAGCACAGGCGTTG
>CAYSCT010000013.1:0-74431 GCA_964429845.1 uncultured Ohtaekwangia sp. | reverse complement strand
GGCAATTTCCGGAATTCCGTTCCGGGGTGGGGTCAAATGGTTTCCGGAATATTCAGCAAAGCCAACACATTGCTTTCCGTGTCTTGGCATTTGCTTTGCCAACGCTGCATTGTTTTTTGTATTGATATAATTTACAAAAAACATCCGGCACACTTTCGCAAAAGCTACAAGCCACTACAAGCAGCACACCGCATTTTGCAACATTCCATTCAGTCATACACTTGCTTTTTCCCAACGCTGCCAACTGATGGTATGCTTTATTTTTTCTGCGACATATAGCCCCAATCCAACGCACCGTTTGACTTTGATTTTTTCTTTTGATTAAATACAGAAGTAGCGGAAAATTCTTTTGAATGTTTTTCAAGAAAACGGAATAATCCGTTTTGAATAAGGAGAAAAAAATAAAAATAAAAAGTGCAGCAAAGTTAGGTGGCTGGCACAAGCCCACGCTGATAAAAAAACCAAAAGACTACGGCATAATGAAAGGCAAATATGCTGTTTGTTTTTTATTGGTATTTGCCTTTCACCCTTCGGGACTTATTCCGTTTCCTTTTGGTTTTTTTCCATCGCCACCTATGGGATTGCTTTCTTTTTTTTTCTGTTTTTTTTCTTTGTTAAAATATTATGTGCGAAGCGTAGCGAAGCACAGGCAAGGACAAAAGCAGATACAAATTTTAAAGCAAGTATTATGCACTGTCCAAAGGTTCAAACATTCAATCCAAAAAATCAATTAAGCAATTTTGATTTATTCGTTTTGTGCAAAGGTTTAAATAGTGGTAAACCACTTGAAGCACCTTGCCCCAACAGCTTTGTAATTCACTGCAAAAATTCAGATGAATTTGATTTTTACAAAACCCTTCTTTTCGGTTTGTGGAAAGCAAAATATTTTCGTCAATTCCTTGTAGGTTCGGTTATTCCATTTTTACGCATTGATGATTTTAAAACAGCTTTAAAAGAGCAAGCGGAAGCAGTAAGCAAAAATCAATATGCTTTTGTTAAAGATGTGCATAAAGTAAAGCTGATTGAACGCAAGGAAAAGCAGATGAAAGAATATTTGCTACTCTTAGCCGATGTTAAAAGAGCAATGATTTACCGCCATTTTAAAAGGTAGCTGCAATGGCTGCCTTTTGCTGATGCACCGCTTTTGCTCATTCAAAAATTTATATGCAAAGATAGCAAGGCGGGCAACCGCACAGACCCACAGTAAAAAAACCAAAAGACTACGGCATAAACACAGACCCACCGCACAAGGCTATCATTTATTCCGTTTCCTTTTGGTTTTTTAATCCGCCTTGCAGTGAGAAGCATATAAATTTTTTCATTATGCAAAAGCATCCACGTATTTCAGCAGGCAGCCAGTCAGGCATTTGTCCTTTCACTTCAGTTGCCCTTTCTCAGTTTGTGCCGGTTTCCCGTTTCGGCTATCAGCGTTATGTCCGCAGGGCTTCTTTTAATTGGTGTCCTTCGCCTGGCATCAGGGTTTATAATTTGCCTTGCGGTTGCTGCCTTTGGGTTCATTCCACTGGTCAGCGTTTCCTTTCAGCATTGCCCTTTTAGGGCTTTGCTGTTTGGTTAAAATAAAAAACCCTACCACAAGGGCAGGGCTTCTTATTTAACCGATAATAAAGAAAGATTTGTTATGCTACCTCAACAATTGAAAGTGAGTTGTAAGCACCATTTTTCAAAGTGTATTGAACACCGTTTACTTCTTGGAAAAACTCAACAGCCAAAAGGAATATACTTGTACCGCTTCCTGATGGAACAGCAGCAGGTGTTAAGGTTACGTTTGTTGATGTGCCATCAAGTGCAACATTCACAGAGTTTGTGTACTCAATTTCCGAAGTGTTACCTGCAAAATCAATTTTTGCCCAAGCTCCACGAATAGTAACGTGTGTTGCACCAGTCGGGAAAGCAATATCATTTACAGGAATCAAACCAGTGATACCAATTACACCAGTACCAGTGTTCACTGTGTACGGTTTGTAAAGGATAGAAGAAAGAACTGCACTGTTATTGAAATCAAAGTTTTTCAATTCAGCTTGTGCAGCAGGGTCAGCGATACCAACGCCAACGCTTCTTTCACCCCTTGCCGAAGTGGTATCATAATTTTTGATGATTGTCATAACCTGAGTAACACGGCTTGTTACACGATTATCAGATGCAGTCATCATTAAGTTGCGGACACAATCACGAAGTAATTTGCCAGCAGAAGCAGAAGAACCAAATTCAGAACCGTTTTCACGGGTACGTTGAAATGTTGGGTCATTTGCAATACGGTCAGCAGATACACCGCTTTTTGTTTTTACAAGGTGTCCATCTTGTGTTTTGTAAAAGGTCAACTCATCCAGAGTTCCTTCTATCTTTAGTAAGCCTTTTAAACGTGCCATTGATTGAAAATTTTAATGCGTTAATAAATGATGAGAACAAAATTATTTCAGCTTATAACCCTTTGCAAATAAGCGTTTCCGCTATTTCCGTTTTTGCATTATTATTCCATCAAACACACTTTTACCGCTTATAGAAAATAATTATCTTTGCAATGTTTACACTATACCTCAAGTATGGATAGTGTATGATATGAGTATTTAAAAATGAATAGACTGTGTATTTATCCGAAAGACATTCAGATAATCACAGGCAAAAGCGATAGATATGGCAGATACCTTATTAAAAGGATTAAAGAATACTTCAAGAAGGAACAGCACCAAGTTGTTACCATTGAAGAGTTCTGCCAGTATATGGGCTTGCAACTTGATTCAGTTGTTAGCCAGTTGAGGTAGTGTAAAACCTTATCTTCGCTTTCGCTTATGATAAGGACAAACACACTCTACACCGAACAACATATTTTCTTTTCTTTGTGTTGTGATTTCACTTGTTTTAATGGGTTTTGTTGCCCAGTTGTTGCCCAATCTTCGGAAACCATTGATAATAAAGGGCAACATATAATTTGTATCGGAAAGTAAGTATCTTTCCTTTGTTTCATAAATGCTTGTTTTTGTAAGGTTTTAGCTGATTTATCCTTCTCTTATTTGTTGCCCAACTCTACTTTTTTACCTATAACATGAACGCGAAGGAGTCGGCACGTGTATTGGGCACACCGCCCGAGAGCGTTAAGACAGCCTGGTACCGCCTGAGGAGGAAACAGGGGGAAACCCGGGGGAAGCAGGGTTAACGGATTTACAGGTTACTGGTCAGGGTGTCTGGTTAAAGGCTGGAAACAAATGGGGGGTTAAAATGTTAGCACAATGCTCGATGATTTTAAGCCATCGTGCTGAATTATCTTTAGCTTGTTGAAATAATTATTCACTGCCCTAGTTCGCGTCCTCACCCAAAGGCTTTGGAAATGGACAATGATGTCTTTGTGTTCATCGGGTTGCAATAATTTTTACCATTATTAAATGGTGGCTGTCCAAAAGTATATTTCACTTTTCTAATCCTTGTTTCGGGCGGAAACTGTGCGGACACGAACCAAGGCTCTGAGCTAAAGATGAGCCTTCGCTCAATGAATGTACAGCCACTGAAGTTAAAATGGAAGCAGCCCTATCAGGCACAAGTGAACCACCGCACAATATCTGTCGCGCAACACTTGCGCCAGTTACGGGGTGGTCATAGCCTCGCAGCTGCCCATCAACAAATGGCACGACTATATCGCAGAACCAACCTTGGCGGACGCCATCATGGACCGGCTCATGGCCAACGCACACCGCTTCGAATTAAAGGGCGAATCGTTGAGAAAAAAGTCAATCAAAAATCAACCGGAAAAACGATAGCTTTGTCACCTCAAATCTCATGGCTCAAAGCCGGGTCACACAATTATCGGAATCGGTGGGTGAGGCTTCCCGGAATAATCACTTGAATGACTCACTAATGAATTTGCACCTTATTGGATTGTAAACATATGGCGGATGGTAACCCGACATCAACGGATAGCATCGGGGATATTTTTACCGAACCACTCTTTCTGAATCCTATAAACTGCAACCAATTCTTCTCTGCATCTTGTACAATGAAGTATTCGTCCTTTGTATCCACGCTGCTTGATCGAAGTGGTACGATGAAGAATGCCCCACGTTGCTTTAATCGATCATGAAGAAGTCTTACGTCCGGTACTCTAAACACGATTTTACCAAAACCTGCCAACGTCTTTCCTGCATTATCTTCTAGTGCCACTTCTTTGCTTATAGTATTTAAATTTTCAACAAGTTCTAACTGGAAGTGCCCGGACTCTATCGTTGCAGTTCTTATTCCATGTGTTAGAAAATCACTGCGAGTTACGATTGAAAAACCTAAGTAATCCTGATACCATTTCAATGTCGATTCAAGGTCAGTAACTGAAATTGCGACAGAGACTGGTTGATTAATCTTTAACACAGGCTCCACTGGTTCCACTTGTGCCCACGTTGGCGCGGTTAACAAAACAAGCTTTTCGCCCGAGATATGCGATGCAATGGCTTTCCACTCTCCGTTTCGCTTCACCAAGACATTCGATGACTGGTACACCACGCTGTACTCCCCCTCCTTGTCTTTGTTTCGTATGGTGCCGGTACCCGATACAACAGCCGTGTTGTTTTCAAAAAGATCGAGCCTTTCGATTTTAAAGTCGAACGACAGGTAACTCTGCTTGTTTGCCTTAATATAATCCATCTGATCCTTCTTGGTGGATGACACTCCATCCGAATCGATCATTTCAAATTCTTCGGCCAGGATGCGGTCCAATAAAACGGTGTCCTGCTCACGATAGGCTTTCGGCCATTCAATGGTCTTCAGGGTTCTTAATGCCGCCTCGTCTTTCTCGCGATTCTTTTTCCGGTTGAATTCGTCCACCACCTTGTACCATTCTTTGTTGTCGTAATAATCGTACTGCTTGATGATCTTCCCTTCCCTAAAATGAAAGATGTTCACAAAACGCATTTCATAAGGCGCCCCGCCATATGTTGCCCGCAACAATCCTTCGGTCACCAGGGTGTCGCCACGAACCAGTTGCTGATCTACCCGCCACGTGTAATGGTTATGAACGTTGTTGCGATCGAAGTTTTTGAATATCTCATTTTTGGACTTTCCCATCCAATCGTACGTGGGGTCATCGATCACGGCCGAGTCGGCATAGAACGGTGACAAGCGCGCAGCCGTTGGAACATTGCTATACGCATCGTAGTAGTCGTTCACAAAATTCACTGGAACACTACTTCGCTTCTTCTGCGCTTTCAGGTTGAAACTAGTCGCCATCAGCAAAATGAAGATGTATTTCATAGTCATATCGGTAGGGGTTGTATGAGTAATCAGGCTGGCGGGTTTGTAACTTCAACGCTTGCCCTCACCTGCATTATCAGCCAGAGGCCGATCATTACCCGCAGTGGTAGTTGAATAAATGGATAAACGCCATCAAAAAGTGTAATGTTGATGTTGGCATAGGTCAGGATACTGGTCAGTGTGAGGAACGACAGGAACAGATACATACCACCCATCACCTTTTCCATCTTCGCGCGACTGGTAACGAACGCAATGCCATAAAAAAGACTTCCCAGGCAGAAGCCAATCAAGAGCAAAAAGAAAATGGCATCGTAAATGCCATAAAATCCTTCCATGTTGGTGCGAAGCATTTCTTTCACAATGGGATCAGTATCGGCAGAAAGGTATTGCTTACGCCACGTGAGGTTGTTAGCTACAATTGATAGTGATTGCTGAAGCGCCTCGGAGTAACCCCAGAAGAGAAAGAACAAAAAGCCAATGGAAACCCATCCCGCTTTGTCCTTGAACTTCGCATAAGCAACACCCAGTGCAGCCGTAAGCGTTACAAAAGGATGAAGCAAATAAAACAGTTGATAAAACCAATAACCAGGGTCGTTTAGTGCTTCAAGACCAGGAAACGACACGGCTGCATTTTTTACCGGGAAATAGACGAGTACCGCTGTGGTGAGTACCGATCCAAAGGCACATATAGCCGTAGCCAACAGAAATGGTTTACGAGCAGTGTCTGGCATGAAGTGTTGATTTACATCTGGAAAACGCTGACTCCTTTTTGATGGTTGCGGGGGTCCACGCATTATTCAACCAAACACACTTTTTCCTTGACGAAACAGTGACAGACAGGAAGCACACGCATGGTTCGGGCAATGGTTGCGATTCATCAGCGGAAAAGTAAGCAAGGCAAAGTAGCGGTCTGGTTCTGCCATGGCGGTTGGCAGCGCAACCGCAAAACTAAAACAGTACTTATCGATGTGGAGCTCAACCGCGCTTGAAAGCCCTACCCTTAAAAAGTTTTTCCAGTATTTCGTCTCGGTTCTTTTTGCTGACGGGTATCGGCTTCTCGTTGATGATCAGGTCGTCTTTGTACAACCGACTTACCTTGCTGGTGTTCACGATATACGATTTTTGTACACGAAGGAAAATCTCCGGATTCAGAAAACTCTCGATGCCCTTAATGGTGGTGTAAAGAATTACTTGCCGATTGGTGCATTGCACGATGACGTAGTTCTGGAGGCCTTCGATGTAGAGAATATCTGAATGCTCGATGCGTTCAAAACCCTTGTCGGTCTTAACGAAAATAAAATCTTCGTACTTAATCTTGCTGCGCGCCTGCAGCTGGGCTTGGGCCTTGTTCACGGCCGTTAAGAAGCGGTCGAAGGCAATGGGCTTTACGAGGTAATCGAGTACCTCGAGTTCATAACCCTGCAAGGCAAATTCCGGGTACGCGGTGGTCATGATCACTAGCGGTGGGTTCTTGAGTGACTTCAGAAAACTGATCCCATTGATGCCCGGCATCTGAACGTCCAGCAGCATCAGGTCCACCTGGTCCATCACCGCCAGCGCCTTCATCGGGTTATCGAACGATGCGATCAGCTTGAGAAAAGGAACTTCGGCTACATACTCTGCGAGTCCATTCCGGGCATTCACTTCGTCATCTACAATCATACACCGCACCATGTGTCAATCTATTTTAAGTTTCAAAACGGCTTTGAAAATATTGTCCTGCAGCGAAAGCTGTAAGTCATGTCGGTCCGGGTACACCAGTTGCAATCGCTTCTGAAGGTTATGAAGGCCGATACCTGATCCCTCATCTTCCGAGTGAATCCTTGTAGTGGTATTCATCACTTGGTAAATCACTTCGTTGCCTGCCACCTGTAATTCAACCTGCACGAGGTTTGGTTTCGACTCGTACTGCGATACATACTTGAACGCATTTTCAATCAGCGGACTGAACAGAAGCGGATGTACTTCGATCGGTCGGGACAGGTCGGGATAGTTGAATTGAATTTCGATGCGATCGCCCATCCGGATTCGATAGAAGTCAATAAATCCGGAGAGGTAATTGATCTCGTGGGCGAGCAGTACTTTCACCCGTTGACTTTCGTAAAGCTGGTAACGGAGCAGCGATGAAAATATCATCAGCGTTTCGCGGGCCGCGGCATTCTCTTTTGCGATCTTAAAGAAAATGGTGTTCAAGCCATTGAATAGGAAATGCGGTGCAATCTGCGATTTCAGAAAATCAAGATCAGACTGTGTTTTTTCGCGAAGGGTGTCGGTCAGTTTTTTATTGAGCTTTATCTGGTCGATGTACACACGCACGGCAATGGCAACAATCACCCAAAGGATGCGGGTAACAAAAATTCTTTCCATCCACGACCGGGAAAATGTTTCCCAAAAACTGCCACTCTTTTCGGCCACCAAGTGGTAGGTAAGCATGATGGCGATCGATTGTATTGCCATGAACAACAGCAGACCAAAAACAAACGCGAAGTACCGCTGCTGGTAGAGATAACGCGGCACCAAATAAAAGTTAGTGTAGAGAACAGAAAGGTAAATGAGTAGAACTTCGACAGTGATTTGCGTGAACCATATGGTTGGATTATCGAAATAGGGATAATAGATCACCAGCCAGATGATGTACACATTGAAGGCCAGGAAGGCAAGTAAAAAACTTTCGTTCGAGAATAGCTTCCGGAGCATAATGTACCGCGCGTCAACGAAAAGGCGTTGAATCAAACTTAAAGTTAACGATCGATTTCCTGTCGTGAAAACCACCTCTCTGCCGGGCAGAACTTAAAATGAAGATACCTGAGCATCGCTGCCCAGGTACCCAGCCCAAAACAGGGCTACCAACTTACCCTATTCCAGATACGGATGTAACTGAATAGCGTTTGGATGCCCCGATCGAATACCTCTGTTAATTGACCTAATGCCATTTACACTAAACGAAGAATTGTTTTGACCTGACGAAAAGAATCTGACCTGAAGGTTTACATTCCGGTGTGCACAAATCACCACCCCTGGCAGGTAACGCATAGTAGCTTTGTTTTGATATGTTTTAGAAGTTAATGCGGTACGCGAGGTAAGGGAATGTGCCAAACTGGTAGAAAGTTTTTACCGTTCCTGTTTGGGCACTGTACTCTTCGAAATACACGTTCTTGTAATTGGCGATATTGTCGGCTGCTATAAATACCTGGTGACTTGCTTTCGGTTTGTTCACCGTGTATGTGATTTTTAAATCGGCACGGAAGTAGTCCGGGTAACGGTCTGCATAGGCCCGCTCACCGTCCAACACTTCCTCCCCCGCTTCGTTGCTCTTCGCCACGTCAATGGGGATGTAGCGCCTGTTGCCTCCGTAGGTTACCCGAACGTCCACCGACAGCGATTTCGTTTTGTCGGCATTCAACATCCACTCTTTACCCGCAAGGAAATTGGAGACATAGTTAGCGTTGAAGGCGGTGTTGAACCACCTGCCATCAGCGCTTTTGAATTTTGAATCGAAGACCGACCCGGTGAATAATAGATAGAAGTCTTTATTGAAGAATCGCTCCATTGTAAACTCCATTCCTTTGTTCACACCCTTACCTTCGTTGACTACGTTGGGGCGGGCCTCGAAACTAAAGTCGGCACCAAGGTTAGCATAGGAATAGTACGGCTCGTTCGGATCGGAAGAAACCGGCAGATCGAACAAATACTGGTAATAGATTTCAGCCTTCAAGTGCCAGTTCCTGCCTATGGCCTTGTCGTACCCGGCTACGAAATGATGCGCCCTGCTTAAATCCAGATCGAGGTTGGTTTGTTGTGCAGCTCCCTGGGCATCCATGCTACGCCACCGGTAATAGAGAAACGGGTGCGTTTGGCTGTGCTTGCCGTAGGCGAATTGGACTCTATCAGTCGGCCCCACGTTATACGATGCAGCAAGGCGGGGTTCAACGGCATACGTGTCGTTCAAGTGAACCAACTGACCAAACAAACCACCTACCACCTTCCATTTTTCGGTAGGCCGCCAGTTGAGGTTAACGAAAGCGGAGCTATTGAACGGCTCTGTATTTTGTTCGTTCAACGGATACTCGAACGTTGTTTGCCCCTCGTCACGCTCGCGCATTTGATAAGCGTACGAAATGCGCTTGTGCTCGATACCCGTGTGTAGCGACAGACCCTTCCCCAGCTTGTGGTCGATCTGGTAGCGAAGAGACAAATATTTCTCATCAAAATCTAACTTCTCGGCCATGGATGAAGAATCGTTCAGGTAGACCAGTTGCTTCTCGTTACTGGAACCGTATCCGGTAAAACCGAGTGTAACCTTTGCGGCCGTGTTGGATGAATACAATTGTGAAAATGAGATGCCACTCGAAAACATATAACTACCGAAGCGATCGTCTTCTACTGGGTTGCCATCCCAGTCGGATTTGTCTTCGCTGCTGACATTGTTTTCCAGATGACTATCGCCACCGATGGCCCAGACATTGAGCGTGCTGTTGTTCTTCAATGGGAGGTTTACTTTGAAGGCGCCATCCCAGAACTTCGGAACACCGGATGCACCGAGGTCTGCCCCCAACGCATCGAGAACGCCGGTGTAGAAATAACGTCCGTTTACCAGGTAGCTGCCGCCCCGCGATCCTACCGGTCCCTCCGTGCCGAGTTCCAGTCCGCTGAGGCCCGCCTGAAAAGTGTGTTCTCTTTTTTCGTTATTGCCTGTGCGTAGCCGAAGGTCGAAGACACCGGCTGTGCGGTTTCCATACTCTGCGGGAAATGCACCGGTTGTAAAATCGGATGATGCCAGCAAGTTGTTGTTGAGAATGGAGAACACACCCCCCGGATTGCCTGCCACCGAAAAGTGATTAGGTGCCGGGATGTCTGCATCCTCCAAACGCCAGAGCACACCATTGGGTGAGTTTCCACGAATGATCACGTCATTGCGCTGGTCGCCACCACCTACAACACCAGCATAGTTCGAAGCCATCCTTGCAGGATCTTGCCTTGCTCCCGCAAAGCGGTTTACTTCTTCGGGGCGAATCAGTTGATTACTACCGATGAGTTGTTCATTCAAAGGTGTGAGTTTATCTGCGGTAACCACTACTTCATTCATCACCGTCACATCTTCCTGTAACTCCAGGGACAGTACCACTTCTTTGGAAGAGAGTACCTGCACGTTCGAGAGTACGATGGTTTCGAAGCCAACAAACGACACCTGCACATCGTAGCGCCCGACAGGTACCTGCGAAATCTTGAAGTTGCCATTTTCATCGGCCACGGCCCCCTTGGTTGGCGTTACATTCAGCAAGACCACCTGGGCTCCGGGAATGGGGGTTCGCACCACTTTGTCGACAATAGTACCTCGCACTGTTTGGGTGAGCTGCTGTGCGAACACCTGGTTCGCGCACAGGCAAAAAAGCAAAATAGTTAAACGCATCGGGTTTTTACTTGAAAACAGGTAGGTTAACGCACGTTGACGGAACCGGATGCACAACACGCCAAGAATCTTGATTAAAGTGCCTGTGAGCAATGCCAAACCATCTCCCGGGCTGATGAATCACGGAAAACACGCATCACACGATTGGTGAGTGTACCTATCGAAAGAATCCAACTGCGTACTTTTGCGCATAGACAACCATTCAGGTTCAGAAACAGGATATGAGACCCTTACATGTATCAATTGCTATTTTCATCCTGGCAAGTTGCCAGAATCCCCGTTCCGATCAGCATGACAACGCAGGCGATGGGTTCGTAAAAATATCGGGGGCCATGCGAAACGTGATGATGATGGGCAAACTGGAAGGTACCCTTGATCTGGATACACTACCCCAAACCCCCACGCTGTTCGGACTTGGACCTGAAGAATTTTTGCGTGCTGAGTTGCTGATCGATGAGGGTGTTATCTATCGTTCGTTGGTGGCACCTGATTCAACAATGCGTGTGGAGCAGGTGCAAGGTTCGATAAAAGCGCCTTTTTTTGTTTATGCACAAGTGTCGGAATGGAAATCGGTAGTGCTGCCCGATAGCGTGCGCGATTTGCCGAAGCTGGATCTATACCTGGATGAATTATTGAAAAAGGCAGATGCCCCCGTGGCATTTCGGTTGCGCGGCCAGGTTCAACAAGCAAGCATACACGTTGTCAACCTGCCGGAAGGCACCCAGGTGCAGAGCCCGCAGGACGCACACGTGGGACAGCAAAACTTTAATCTCGCGCAGGCAAAGGTAAACATGATAGGCTTTTACTCGCGAAACCATCAAGGTGTTTTTACGCACCATGACAGCCATGTGCATATTCATTTGATCGATGACAAAAAAGAACGAATGGGGCACCTTGACAACGTGTTATTTACTGCCGATAAAGTAACACTTGAAGTCGCGGCTGTACCACGATAAATAGCCAAACCAAAACTGACTTCAGGAACGATAGGTTATTTATTATCAGGCAACTATCAACGTTAACCGAGCTTGCAGTGCAGTCCTCATGCGTAACCTGTATCATTGGGCCGGCAGTTTTCCCAAAGAAGTTCAACTCACTTTTTAGCGGGCGGTGTTTTAACGGACGAAGGCATATTGGTTTCGAGTATGAGTTTACAATAAACCCACTGCCAGGTGGTGCAGCGAACGTTTTTCATCACAGCGTCCGACAGGCCAGCCGGTGAAGTCATGGATACCAATACCACGAACATTACCGCAAATCCCGCAGTCAATTCGATGCTCTTTTTCATGACGCTAAAGTTAAGTACGGTCGCTGGTCTTTAGCAATCCTTGTGAATGAAGCGGAGCCATTTTCGGATGAAATGGTGCATGCCTCGCACGAAAGTAAATACAGCACCCACATAAGTAGGTAGGGTGGTGTAGAAGGGAAAAGACTTTATTAGTATGTCGCTCCAGTGAGTACCGGGCCTCTTGTCCACTTCGGGTGGCAAGTTGTCCGGTTCGTAAAGGTTCCGAAGCCGGGTAGATGGGCAAGCCCGTACCATTGCATAAAAAACAAACTTATGCAACGCATTTTCGCAATCATTCTATTCGACTTCTTCGCTGCACTTTTGGCGATGGCCAGCTATGGCCAGATGTCAGAGCCATTGCAGGGATTGTGGGTTAACGAGCCGGGCACAAGGAAAGTTGAATTTTACAGTGAGGGAGGTAAGTGGTATGGCAAACTGATATGGGTAGCTGAAGGGACGAAAGGAAGGGAAGGAGAAATCATTTTCAAGGATCTGGTTCGCAGAGGGAAAAGGTTGGAAGGAAAATTGGTTGCGCCACGTGGCACCGCTTCATGTACCATTTTGTTCAAGGACGATGATAACATCGAGATTACCGGGTCAAAAGGAGGCATGTCGAAATCAGTCTACTGGAAGAGAGTGAAGTAGTATGTGGTTGAGATTGGCTTTGGCAACTTCCCTTATTTATCTGGTGCCGGCGGTGGTGTGCGCACAATATGTATTTCATTCACTGGAAGAAGTGTGGATGTACACTGAACAGCATAATTTCGAAATCAGCGTTTCGAAAAAGCAACTGGCGATGGCTGTGGCGGGTGTGCAGCAAGCAAAAGGGAAATTTTTACCCTCGGCAACCATCACTGGGAGCTACACCGACAATGTGGTGATTCAACCCACCCTGGTTCCGGCCGAACTTTTTGGTGGCCCGCCTGGAACTTATGTGGAAGAAAAATTCGGCAAACGGTACAACTATAACGCGGGGTTTAATGCGCATGTTGATTTGATTAATGTCAGTAACTGGTATACGTTGCGAGGTGCCAGCCGTCAGGTAGCGGCCAGTGAACTAAACGAGAAATTAACACGACAGGAAGTTTACCGCACCACGGCTCATGCATTCTTCCAGTGTCGCTGGGCCATGGAAAGTGAAGCGCTTGCCGGAGAAGCTGCGCACACGGCCCATCAGATTGCTTTACACACACAACGCCAGTTTGCGCAGGGATTAGCCAGCGAGCTGTCCCTTAACAATAGTCGTATCTACCAGAAGAATGCAGCACTGGCAGAACTTACCGCACAACAATATACATCCAGTTCCCTCGATCAACTAAAAGCGTTGCTAAATCTCTCCTCCGAGGATTCCGTGAGTCTCCCTTTCGATTCGCTCTCCCTCCCAGATGTAGATACGACATCTCTCTCCGCGTTTATACCATTGAATGTGCGGCATAGTCATCTTCAAATGCTTAACGCCAGGAATACATGGCAAGGGGCAAAAGCGTCCTTCGCTCCTACCCTGTCAGCCATTTATTCTTACCAGACGCAGTGGACGGGTAGCGAATTTTTAGATTTCAGCAGTAGCAGCAAGTTGCCGCAACAATTTTGGGGGCTGCGTCTCAGTATTCCTGTGCTGGCCAATCAAACGCGATTGTTTCAAATCCAGAAGGCACGGATCGAATGGGAAACGGCCCAACTCCAGTACGAACGTGCTCTCAAGCAAGCTGCCATCACGGATAACGATTTGCAGCATCAGTTTGACTGGGCCTATCAAACGCTGCGGCAGTCGAAAGAAATATTCGATCTCTATCGGAAGAATGATTTGCATGCAGACCGACTCCTGCAGGCAGGGCAAACCTCGCTGGATGAACGATTACGGGTTTACCAGGATTACATCAACTACAAGAACGAGTACCTGAAAAACCTGTCGCAATTCTATATGCGCTACGCAGATTTGTTAGTTCGCCAAAGAAACTTTTAGCATGAACCGTGTAACCTACTTAGTATCAATATTAAGCTTGTTTTCATCATGCAAGCAAAAGGAGGTGTGGGTAAAACCCGTTAAGGCACCCATCACCGAAGCCATCTTCTGCTCCGGCCACATTGAGCCAGCCCACCAGGTGATATTAACATCAGTGTCGGAAGGATATCTTCAAAACGCTGCTGTGCAGGAGTCTGATGTCGTTGATGGCAACCAGGTATTGTTCTATCTGGACAATCAGACTTCGAATATTGAGGAAGTGGCAGCACGTGAAAACCTTCGGATCGCAGCCCTGAACGCTTCCCGTGACTCACCGGTGCTGCAGAAACTGACCAACGACTTGCAAGCTGCGCGGCAGAAACTTGCTACAGACTCCCTGCAATACGAGCGCCTGAAAAAACTATTTGAAACCCAGTCCGTTGCAGAGGCCGACCTGGATAACATGCGCCTTCAGTTCCTCACTGACGTAAACAATGTAAAATCACTGGAGGAGAACATCGAGGCCACGCAGCTCTCACTCAATCAGACACTTGTGGCAGCACGCAGCCAGTACCTAAGTGCCGCGGCTGGCAATGGTTACTATTCGCTGCGTGCTCCTCACCTCGCGCGTATTTATCGCATCTTTAAAAAAGAGGGAGAACTGGTTCGCAGAGGCGAGGCCGTTGCTTTACTTGGGCACCCCGACTCTTTGTTGGTGGTGTTGATGGTGGACGAAGCAGGTATTTCGAAAGTAAGAGTCGGGCAGAAAGTGCTTGTTGAATTGAATACCCATCGCGGAGAAAATCTTGCAGCTAAAGTCGTAAAGGTCTATCCCTATTTCGACAACGAAACACAGTCGTTTAAAGTGGAAGCTACGCTCGACAAACAACCGGGTGTGCTGATTGCCGGAACGCTATTGCAAGCCAATATCATTGTGGGCAGTAAGGAGCAAGCAATGCTCATACCGCGTGCGTGTTTAGGCCCCGATGGACACGTGCAGGTGAAGATGGACGGGAAGGTCACTAAAGCCGCTATCAAAACGGGAATTGTATCAACCGACTGGGTGGAAGTGCTGAGCGGCCTCGATCCTGCCACCCTGGTGCTTAAAGCATTCTAATGATGAAAAATCTATTCTTCCTGTCATTCTTCCTGAACTCCGTGACGGCCTACGCGCAAGAAGCGGATACATTGCAAAACGTTTGGCATTTCGATATTACAGGAGGTTCGGTTCTTCAAAATTCAGCCTCAGGGAAAACGCCTACCTTCAGGGCGCCCGATTACCTAACAGTACGCAGACCTACGGAACCAGCCGTTGCCAATATGTGGGGTCTTAGGAACAACCAGGATGTGACGGATAATCCACTCGGGCATGGACCTATGTATATCCGACCCCACGTATGGTATCGTCCTGTGCCAGCCCTGACGTTGTATGCCTCGCTCGAAATTGATCATCGAGGCGCATCGTGGGGACCCTACAACACCGAGAACATCGCATTGCTGCCCAGGTTCCATGGCGAATACAGCGACTGGAAGCGGTTGAAGAATGGCGACAGCGTTCGCTTGTTTGGTAAAATGGGTTACCTCGAAAACTATCGGAACTTCGAGGGGCTGGTACTTTACAACATCGATGTGCAAGGTTTTTTTGCGGGCGTTCAATACGGCAAAGTCATTTTGAGCAGTCACCGTGTGGGAGATTTGATACGAGGCTATGGACTGGGTATCGATGGCATGACCAGCTACCAGGTTGAGGTACGTGACTTGAAAGGAATGGGCGCGTGGAAAACTGACTTGAAGGCAGGCTTGCAAAAAATGATTGGTTACCCGGCCACGGGTGGAGATGAACAACTGCTTCACACTTCTGTTGCATGGCACAAGGATAAATTGCGTGTCTATAGCGAGTTTGCTTATCGCAATTCAAGTTTCCCGGCAGGTAATAGAAATGCCTTGTTGATCGGTTTCACGGATTCGCTTCGTTTTGGAAAGTGGAAAATGAACTGGCGTGGAGAGTATCGCTACTACGGGGGTGGATTCAACTACCAGTTCCGTAACGAAAGCGCTACTCATTTTCGTGATGTAAATCGAGGAGCCGGCTCCAACCTGATTGGCACGTCTGTTTATCCGATGAGTTTCTACGGCCGGTCGTTCAGTCAGTGGGCTGTGTTTACCGAGTATGACAAGCCATCTGTGCAAGGCCTGTCTCTGTTTGGAAGTATTGCCTACCCGGTCGGAAAAAATATCGATGCATTCGCAGACTTTGATTTGAACTATCTGCTGGCGCATGGCGAAGATCCGTTCGTTTATCCTTTCTACAATAGTGGTGTAAAAATGTATGCCATGCGTAACACCTATCTGGCATTGTCGGTAACAAACAAAACAATGAACCTCGACAAGCATTACACCACGTATTACTACGTCACAAAACAGCTACTTCAACTTGAGTTGAGAAGAACGTTATGAACAATAGACTGATTTTTACCCTGCTGCTATTTTCTGTCGCCTGCCACGAGGACGAGCTTACGTTTCCGCTACCCAACCGGTGCGGTGCCCCAGGGGTTGCTATCTACGAAAACAACGAGCCATCATTGTTCAATCATTCAGTCGGTCATCTTTCCAGTGGAGAGATCAACGCCACGTTTACCGCTGGAACCCGGAGGTTTTGGCTCGTATCGAACGGAATATTAAACACTGAAGAAGGAACCGTCAGACTCCACAATTGCCTGCTCATGGAAGAGGGTGCTTCCCTGCAGGTAATTACATCGAACGGAGGCAATGCGCCTGCTTCACTATTACCCGATCCGGACACCCGGCATTTTTTCACACTCAATCAAGGGCAAGTATTTGGTGAGACGCTGGAACTCATTGTATCGAAATGGCTGACCGTGGGTGAAGGACGCGATGCGAAACACGAGTCGTCCTGGGTGTTTGCCCTGTCGCTGCGCAACTGGCAGGTAACCGACTCAAAACAAATCGAAGCCGATGCCAGTCACATGATCGGTGCTGCATCGCTACGGCACGGAGACCACACTTATATCTACATTACCAAAAACGTTTTCTGGAACAAGGAAGCATCCGTAGCGCGCGTAGCGGGAAGTTTTTTCCAGCAGTGGGAGTATTTTGATGGCAATAACTGGCAATCAAATCCAACACACCTCCGGTCTGTGGTGGCTGACGTGGGTGATTTTTTTTCAGTCTTTCGGCAGGGAGATGAATTCCAGTTGGTGAGTTTCGGTGCGCTCCTGTCGGACGACCTACGACTGCAGCGAGCCCACAGCCCCGAGGAGGGTTGGCGCCCCATGAAAACTTTATACTGCGAAAGCGATGGGGATGATGGAAACTATGCTGTGAATTCAATCGTCATCGCCAGTACGGACGAGTCACTCTCATGCGTTTATAGCCGCATCGACAAAAATATGGAGAGCCTTAACAATGCTACTCCGCGATTCCTGGAAGTGCATGGCTGGAACTATTAACCAAATGTGAATAGCACCATGACATTCAGCATCAACAGCGAGATAGCCTTCACCTACCTGGTTTCCAAAAAAAAGCAGACGCTGGTTGCTTCGATGGGCGTAACCTTCGGCATCAGCATGTACATTTTTATGAACTCGCTGATCGCAGGCACCAACGAATATTTCGAAAAGGTGACCCTCAGCGCCACCCCACATCTGAGGTTGTATCGCAGCCCTGAAATGAGTGATGAAAAACTCATGAACCGCTCGCTGGAAGACTCCGCTATCCATCTGATCAGCAATCCCAAGATGATCGTAAGCGATGACCGCATTACCAATCCAAACGCCCTTATTCAATTCCTGAAAACACATCCATCGGTGTACGCCATATCACCACAAATTACTGCCAATGTCATTTGCTCGAACGGAAATATTCAATCGACCGGAAATGTGTCGGGCGTAAATATTCTTGAACAGGATAAGATGTTCGATATCACTTCCACCCTGGTGGTGGGCAGTGTGGATGCGTTGCAGAGCGATCCCAACGGAATCATTATCGGTGTGGGTATGGCAGAGGAACTCAGCGTTCATTTGGGCAACAACATTATGCTGTCTGCTTCGAATGGATCTCTCAAAACATTGCATGTGGTTGGCATATTCAAAACCACCATACGAAATGTAGACCGCACCAAGTGTTATGCCAACATTGCGGTAGTGCAGCAGTTGTTGAAGAAAGACAGGGGCTACATCACCGATATCTATGCCAACCTGAAGGACCACACGAAAGCCGACCACATCGGGCGTCAGTTTGAAGCCACCACGGGTTACACTGTGGAAACGTGGCAGTCGGCAAACGAACAATCCATTGCTGCACGCATGATCAGGGATATGATTGCCAATTCTGTGGTCATCACGATACTCATAGTTGCAGGGTTTGGCATCTACAACATTCTCAACATGATGATTTACGAGAAGATCAAAGAGATTGCCATCCTGAAGGCAACTGGGTTCGCGGGCAAGCATGTGGTTTCTATTTTTATTTTCCAGGCACTGTTCATTGGAATGATCGGTGCACTTGTCGGAATCGCATTCGGCTGGTTGATCTCCAAGGGATGCTCCTTGATCTACATCGGCAAAGGCAATCTCACCTACTTGCCTATCTCGTTTTATGCACGCCATTATGTTCAAGGCGCTGTGTTTGGCTTGATCACATCTTTCTTTGCCGGCTACATCCCGGCTGTCAAGGCATCGGATGTAGACCCTGTTAAAATTATTCGCGGATAAATTATGATCGCATTGCAAGCCACCAACATCAACAAATATTTCTACGCGCCCGATAAATTTCAGGCACTGAAGGGCATCTCGTTTCAAATTGAGAGAGGTGAATTTGTCTCTATTACTGGTAAATCGGGCTGCGGAAAATCAACCTTGCTTTACATTCTTTCTACGATGGATTCGGACTATGACGGCAAACTGGAGTTGACCGGTGAGGTAGTTACAGGTCAAAAGCAGGACGATCTTGCTCGCTTTCGCAATAGTAAACTGGGATTCGTTTTTCAGTTTCACTACCTCTTGCCGGATTTTACGTGCCTGAAAAATGTCATGATTCCAGGATTGCGTTTAGCGAGAATTTCGCGGGAAGAAGTGGAGCACCATGCGTACGAAAAACTGAAGCTACTCGGTGTGGGCAATCAGGCACTGAAACCTGCCTCTAAAATATCGGGAGGCCAACAGCAGCGGGTAGCCATTGCCCGTGCGTTGATTAACAATCCCGATATCATTATGGGCGATGAGCCAACCGGAAATTTAGACACACGCAACACGGCCATCGTATTTGACATGCTTCAGCAGCTCTGCCGCGAGGAGCAAAAAACCATTATAACCGTAACACACGATCCCGATTTTGCTGCCAAGTCAGACAGGATCATCGAGATGTCGGATGGGATGATTTTGAATCAACGATTTGTATGACGTTAAAAAGTTTGTTTTGTTGTTTCTTCCTTTGCTTGCTCGTGGGCAAATCTGTGAACGCTCAACGACTTTTTTCTATAGACATAGATAGCCTGAGGCGTTCGTACCTTTTAGCCGAGGTAGGTGATGAAACAAAAAGTCGTGCGGTATTCATACTCCTTCACGACCAAAGGGTGTCGCCTGTTGCACTCGCACGCCTTGACTGGTCGCGCCTTCATCAGCCCGCTTTGCTGGTATTCCCGGTCGCCCTTCAAAACCGGTGGGCCTGCTCGGGCAATAAAGATTCACTCAAGGCTGACCAGCAATTTATTATGAAAATGATATTTCACATGCAGGGTAATTTCAAGATCGATCGCTCTCGAATTTTCTTGGTTGGTGTTGGAAGTTCCTACTGTCTGGCAAAAGAATTCTCGGTCGCCCATCCCTCATTGATACGTGCGACAATACCCTGGAATGCAGTCCATAGCTATACTCATATTCAGTCCAAATTGGCTCATCCACTAGACTCTTTATCGTTGAATCACCCAAGTCACGAACCAAAAGTGTTATCAAACCCAGAAGCCTCGAACTCGGATTTCGAAGACTGGCGGGAGTGGAACGAAGAAAGATATGGGCACCGCACCTGGTTGGAATTACACATGGGGCGTTGGCAACAAGCTACTGGCAGCCGTACTGACTTTGATACACTCACCCTTACCGACTTGTCGAAGTATCACCTGATGTTTGGTTTTGAAGTGCGGTACCATATCAATACACATTGGTCCGTACATGTTGGTTCTGACTTCATGATTATTCCTAAAGAGAGGAAGATAAACAGCATCTCTTGGGGTAGTGGCGGTTTAAATGTAGACGCTACCGGTAAGGGTGGACTGGTGATGCCCTACGGTGCAGGTGTGCGCTATAGTCTCGATAAGAAGCTTAGACCCCATTTCTCAGCAGCGGTAGGATCCACGTTTATGTTTATAGGTGGCGGTAAAGCGTCTGGTGGACTTGGTAGTATCAACAAGTCGATCTATAAAAGAAAGGAAAGTCTGTTTAGGTACGCGTTGGGAACGGGATTTGAATTGCCCTTATCAAAGGGTGCTGCTTTTCAACTCTCGGCCCAATATTCCTTTAGCTCTCAACTCAATCCCCCGCTGGCATCAGTCGATCGCTTCGAAGGGTTTTCAATTTTCTTTGGCCTTCAATTCCTGCTTAATAAAAAATGAGATACAGCCTTTTTGTTTTTCTTGTGTGCGTCTATCATTCTGCTGCTGCGCAAAGCGATCGCGAGTTATTTCACCTCGACTATTCTTTAGCGCCCGTCAACACTTCTGGAACGCACTCGATTTTGCACACCACCAATCTACATTTTCGTTTTCCGATCCTGATGAAGGAGAATTATACGTTGGCCAGTGGTTTGGGTTACGAAACAATGTGGACGAGCAACTATCCACTGTTTGGAGATCAGGGTGTGCATGGATTAAATAAACAGTTTTTCTTTTTGTTGAACCTAAAAAATGAACGCTCGATTCTTGCCTTTGCTTCGGCAGGTATCTACTCAGATTTTAAGGACATCTCGGGAGAAGACTTTCGATACACCACGGGGATCCGATATAAGTTTAAGATACACCATCAATTCACGCTGTCGTATGGGCTGGGTGTTAGCAGGCAATTCTTCGGCACCATGGTAGCTCCGTTTATTGATTTTGATTGGAAGCTCAATGACCGGTGGCAGCTGGCGGGTCCTTTTCCAATTAATACGCGGCTGCGTTACGCGTTGGCACCGAATGTCGAACTCACATTTTTTCTAAAACCGGATAATAACACTTTTCGATTATCGGAAGGAGCGCACAATTCACAATACTTCCAAAAGAAACAATGGAATCTAGGTTTGAGCTTCGACTACATGCTAACCCGGCACTGGCAGCTGACACTACGGGGTGGCCATGCATTCAGACGCAAGTTCGAAATTTTCGATGTGTCGCAAACCGGTATTTTAAGTATCTTGACGTTCGATGTACGTGGAGGCAAACGAACACCCTCTTATCATTACGAAGAAAAGGCATTCTTTGGCGAAATGGCATTGGCCTGGCTCATACCCGGCAGTAAATAGGTTAGCTAATCAAACTGAAAGTGAAACTTGGTAGTTACAACCTCGGCATAGGCGTTATTGTGTCGCTGTTCATTTCACTGTTGGCGTCTGTGCCACGCATTTTAAAATCGGACGACACCAACTTCAACGCCCTGTTGATCAACATCACCTATGTGTTTACACTTTCGATGTTCTGCTGGCTGGTTCACCACGCGATGGTTAATAGCAAAATGCCATGGGCATGGGCCAATCAGCCCATCATCAAATTTCCGTTCAGCATCCTCGCGGGCATTATTTTTTCGATCATTTACCACGACCTGGTTGACTCATTTGTAAAAACATCTCCTACACTGCTTGATGTACTCGGACATGATCGCAAAATATTGACTCTCATCTTTCGTGGTTTACTGATTAGCGGATTCTTATTTTTTGTGACTTATTACCTCAATTTATCAGCGGTTAACCAGCAATCCATGCTCGAAAACGAAAAGCTAAAGAAAGAAAACTTGCAAGCGCGACTCGAGTCGCTTCGGCAGCAAATAAGTCCGCACTTCCTGTTCAATACGCTGAACACCCTTAGCACCCTCACGCGCGAGCCAAAGGTGAAGGAATATATCGTTGAAACATCTAATGTGTATCGGTACCTGTTGCAGTTCAACGAAAGCGACCTCGTGACGGTGAACGAAGAACTGAAGTTCGTTGAATCCTATCTTTATATCCTGCGCGAACGGTTCGAAGAAGGGTTGCAGGTTTCGATTGACATTAATGAAACCACTCGACAGCGTTCTTTACCGCCACTGGCGTTGCAAACACTGGTCGAGAATGCAATAAAGCATAACATTGTCTCGAGTCATAAACCACTCCATATCAATATACACGACACACACGAATTCATTGTCGTGCATAATAATCTGCAGGTTCGTCAAACAGTAGGTGTTGAATCTTCGAACATTGGTCTCAGCAATATACAGGAAAGATATCGACTGCTGGCTGGTCAGGATATTGTTATTGAGAAAAACGAAAGAGAATTTATAGTAAAGCTTCCACTATTATCATGATCAGGGCCATTATCATCGAGGACGAACCCAAAGCGGCACAAGAGTTAAAGGAAATGATACAGCACTTGCGTAAGGACATTTCCATTATCAAGGTGATGAGCTCGGTGGAAGAATCTGTTGACTGGTTACAGAAGAACGAGCCACCCGATTTGATTCTATCCGATATTCAACTATCCGATGGGGTTAGCTTTGATATTTACCGTCAGGTTAAGGTAAATTCTCCGATCATTTTCTGCACTGCTTTCGATGAATACACGCTGAAGGCATTTGAAACCAATGGTATCGCATATTTGCTTAAACCGCTGGACCCGGCAAAAGTTGAAGAGAGCCTTCGCAAATATGAGGAACTAAAAAATGCCTTCGCAAAAAATACAGGCTATGAGCAACAGTTAGATGCCTTGGTCACGCAATTGCGCCCCTCCTATTTATCAACCCTGCTGATCAATATCCGGGAGAAGATCGTGCCGGTAAAGACAGATGACATAGCCTTTTTGTATTATAACAATGGTGTGGTGTCGGTCTACCTGTTTAATCAACAGCAGTATTTTTTACAGCAAACGATGGAATATCTCGAAATGAAGTTGAATCCTGCCATATTCTATCGGGTAAACAGACAATATATCATCAACCGGAATAGCATTCAGGAAATTGAGCGATACTTTTCCCGAAAACTAGTAGTGAAAGTTAAACAAAAGGTGCCCGAGGAAATAGTGGTTAGTAAGGGGAAAGCAAATTTGCTCTTAGAATGGATTAAACTTTAATAACTCACTCCATTTTAATCACTCGCAATTCTCCACGCTTGCCATCCCTCCCACTGATGGGCTGGCACTGCCAATATTATTCCATACCCAAAAGTTTTTACCATGTCGGCTTTGAACTGAATAACCAGGGCAATGGGCGATGGATGGGGCGGCAAAAACCCATGCATAACAGACAGAGAGGCCATCATGGGCAAGCCTATGTACACCAGCGGAAGCTTGTATCGATAAGCGACTGAGAAGATGATTGGGATAAGAAGAACAAATCCCACATTGTAGTACAACGGTATGCCTACAATAAAACCGGTGAGGCTCATGGCCCAGACCAGCCTGCGTTGTCCAAACAACTTTTGCATCACCCCGGCAATGCGTTGCGCTGCCCCGCTTTCGGCCACCAGTTTACCGAGCATGACACCCAGCACAATCACAATAACCAGAGAGCCGAGGGTATCGCCCAAACCCTTGTTAACCGACTTGGAAATATCTGGAAGCGGCATGCCGAGTAACAATGCCGCCAGCATGGCTATCAACAAAAAAGGCCAGGAAATGAGTAACACCAGGCAAGCAATACAAAGTGCCAGTATTACAAAACTCATGAAAGGCGATGGGTGGAATCTTCCATTAACTCATGAAGGCGCTTGGTCATAGACTACTTGAAAAGCAAGGGAGCCATTTGATACAGACTGCGTCTCCATGTCTGGAATTCATGCGCGGTTCCCTCGGATATGTATGACACCGCGTTGATGCCGGCTGCTTTAAGATCGGTTACGGCCGCTTTTACGCCATCGGGTCTTTCCTTACTTCCACAACTCAAAAAGATCAGCTTAACCTGCGATTTGTCTTTAATGTCTTCGGGTTTGTAGGTGCCTCCACTTAGTAAGCCATAGTAGGCAAACACATCGGGCCGGGCCAGCGTAATGGTTTTGGTTTCCATGCCTCCCATCGATAGGCCGGCCATGGCACGATTAGCCTGATTGGCCAGCGTTCGGTAGTTGCTGTCGATATAAGGAATCAGTTCATTGAGCAACACGGTTTGAAATGGGGTGATGTCGAAGCTTCTCAACTGGCCGAACTTTACATCGTTGGTCATGCCATAGGTCATCACAATGATAAACGGCTTGATCTTGCCATCGGCAATCAGGTTGTCCATAATCAGGTTCGCGCGCCCCTGATTGCACCATGCGGTTTCGTCTTCGCCCCAACCATGTTGCAGATACAGCACCGGATACCTTGTTTGCTCCTTTTCATAGCCAGGTGGCGTGTACACAAAGGCCCTTCGCGAGGTGTTGGTACTCTTGGAAGGAAAAAGAACTTGCTCCACTTTGCCATGCGGCACATCCTTCAAGGCATAGAAGTCCTGATCGTGGGCGGGAATCTCGATGCCACTTTCCCAACGAACCGATCCATAAAAATTCAATGTGCCGGGGTCATTGAATTTGCCGCCATCCATTTTTACATGATAGTAGTGAAAACCTTCATCCATGGGGCCTTCGGTCGTTCCCGTCCAATTTCCATCTTCGCCTTTGGCAAGCTTGGTACCTCCCCTTCCACCCAACCCCAGGCTTACCCTTACACAATCCGCTGCAGGAGCCAGAATCTTAAAGCGTGCATAGCCTTGCGAATTAACTTGTGGAAACTCCTGCCCCGGCTGATTCAAAACAGAAGGTTTAAAATCTTCCAGGGGAGCGGCTGGTTTGGTTTGGGCCAGGCCGCACGTAACCAGCGTCAGCACGAAGACAAAAGAAAGTGAGTAAGCGCTCATGGTTCTAATCGTTTTAAAAACATCAATGCGAGTCGCGGGTAACCCTGGACCCGGAGTTGCCAACCAGGAAATCAAGATCGGCTCCTTTGTCGGCCTGCTGTACGTGTTTCACATACAGGTTCACGTAACCACGGTCTGCAATGGGTGCGGGTTGTTTCCAGCTTTTTCTACGCGTGGCCAATTCTTCGTCCGACACGTGCAGGTGTATGCGCTTGGCTTCCACATCCAATTCAATCAGGTCTCCATTCTGCACCAATGCCAGGTTGCCACCGATGGCAGACTCGGGCGATACGTGCAGCACTACCGTGCCATAAGCGGTGCCACTCATCCTACCATCGGAAACGCGCACCATGTCGGTTACGCCTTTGTCCAGCAGCTTTTTTGGTAACGTCATGTTGCCCACCTCGGGCATGCCCGGGTAGCCTACGGGCCCCACACTCTTCAGCACCATCACGCAGGTTTCGTCAATGTCCAGGTCGGGATCGTCTACACGGTTGTGGTAGTCTTCAATGTTCTCAAAAACAACCGCCCGGCCTTTGTGCTTCATCAGCGCGGGTGTGGCAGCGGAAGGCTTGATAACCGCACCATTCAAGGCAAGGTTGCCTTTCAACACCACAATTCCGGCCTCGGGAATAAAGGGCTTGCTGTAGGCGGCAATCACCTCCTCGTTGTAGCACGTATCGCGCCCTACGATATTTTCGCCATGCGTTTTACCGTTCACGGTAAGTGCATCCATGTGCAGTTGCTCTTTCAACTGACTGATGATAACCGGCAGCCCGCCCGCATAATAAAAATCTTCCATCAAGAATTTGCCCGATGGCATAAGGTTTAGTAACAGCGGAATTTTACTTCCCAACCGATCGAAATCTGCCAGTTCCAGCGGCACACCGATTCTTCCCGCAATAGCGGTGAGGTGAATTAAGAAATTCGAAGAGCCCCCCACGGCCGCATTTACTTTAATGGCATTTTCGAAAGCCTTGCGCGTAAGTATTTTCGAAATCCGGAGGTCTTCTTTCACCATCTCCACAATTCTTCTTCCCGAAAGCTGCGCCAAAACCCTTTTGCGCGAGTCTACGGCCGGAATAGCGGCCGCACCGGGCAACGTCATGCCTAAAGACTCCACCATGCACGCCATGGTAGATGCGGTGCCCATGGTCATGCAATGTCCCTGGCTACGCGACATACAACTTTCGGCTTGTGCGTACTCATCGTAGGTAATATTTCCCTTCTTCAACTCGTCCGTCAGTTGCCAAACAGCCGTGCCCGAACCGATGTCGCGCCCCCTGTATTTGCCGTTCAGCATGGGGCCACCCGGCACTACCAGCGTAGGCAGGTCTACACTGGCGGCCCCCATCAGCGTAGAGGGCGTGGTCTTGTCGCACCCGGTCAACAACACCACGCCATCGATCGGGTTGCCGCGAATGGATTCTTCCGCATCCATACTCGCCAGGTTTCTAAACAACATGGCAGTAGGCTTCAACAACGTTTCACCCAACGACATAATGGGGAACTCCAATGGAAAACCGCCTGCCTCATAGACACCTCGCTTCACCCACTCGGCAATGTCGCGCAGGTGCGCATTGCAGGGTGTTAGTTCAGACCAGGTGTTGCAAATACCAATCACGGGCCGCCCATCGAAAAGATCTTCGGGTATACCCTGGTTTTTCATCCAACTGCGGTATATAAAACCCATTTTGTCTTTCTTACCAAACCATTCAGCGCTTCTGTAGGCCATTTTGTTATTGCATTTAAAATCGTTTTACTTTCCTATCTTTCGATGCGACCGTTGCCGCGCACTTTTTTAGCAAAAGGAGGCCATTGGATATTACAATTTAATGCTTCAACACCGATAAAAAAACAGGAAATCTTACAGTGTAACCAAAGCAAGCACCCTGTTACGCCACTGTGTTTTCCAACGAACCAATGTGGTGAATAATGATCTTGATAAAGTCGCCAGATTGCAGCGTAAAGCTATCGGGTGGAACAATTCCGGTGCCAGTCATTAAATAGGTTCCGTTAGGAAACGTGACTTCGCGAAAGAGGTACTCCACCAGCTCAACATGCTTGCGCTTCATGCGGTCTATGGAAATCTGGTTTTCGAAAACCACTGCTCCATTTCGCTGAATGGAAATATCGATCATGGCATCTGGTGCAATCGGCTTTTCTGGTACAAACAGACAGGGGCCAATGGCCGTAGACCCATCGTACGATTTGGCCTGCGGCAAGTAGAGCGGGTTTTCTCCCTCAATATCGCGCGAAGACATGTCGTTGCCAACCGTGTAGCCTTCAATGCTTCCGACCGAGCAGACGAACAACGTCAGCTCTGGTTCGGGAACGTTCCACTTCGAGTCCCTTCGAATGCGCACTTTATCACCGGAACCTACCACGCGATAGGCCGGTGCTTTGAAAAACAATTCTGGGCGCTCTGCCTCATATACACGTGCGTAAAAGTCTCCGCCACCGGCATCTTTCGATTCTTCCATACGCGCCTCGCGGCTGCGCAAATACGTTACGCCCGATGCCCATACTTCCTGGGTGCCGATGGGGGCCAATAACTCCGTTTCGATGTGTTGCTTCAAAGCACCCTCTGCCTTTGCGTTCTGTATTTCAGCTAATAGCGCTGTAAACAAATGGGGCCGATTCACGCAGGCATCCCAATCTGCAACGGCCGACTTGTAATAGTTGCCCTCATGCTCTAATACAATCCCTTTTCGGGTGCGATAAACTTTCATAGTTGAAGTCTTTCAGGTTTATGCGGATACATGAAAATACCACACCCATCGTTTAGCCATGCGTATACCGGCTGGGGGAACAGAGTCAATATTTGACCGGTTGCCACCGCCAAATGATGAGTACTCTTCCATGCCTTGCCACAGCTATCCTCTTTACCAAGAGAATTTATCTTCTTTAGGCCACCGGGTCTACAAGCGTCATGCATAACTGACACGGTGCCATAGGCCCGTTTTACACAATCATCCCTGCTGCCACGGTTTCGTTGGTGCCTTCGTCTACCAATATCAGGCTGCCGGTAATGCGGTTCTTGCGGTAGCTGTCGAACGTAAGGGGTTGGGCCGTGCGCAGCCGCACGCGGGCAATGTCGTTCATGGACAACTGATCCACACCGGTCTGTTCTTTCAGAGTATTAATGTCCAGCTTATAGTCGATCTCTTTCAGCACTGCGCGTACCTCGCGCGTGGTGTGGCGCAGGTAAAACTTGGTGTTTATGTTCACCGTCCGTTGGTTCATCCAGCACAGCATCACCTCCACATCCTGGCTCGCTTTGGGGTGGTTGCCGGGCTTGGCGATAACATCACCCCGACTGATGTCGATCTCATCTTCCAACGTCATGGTTACCGACATGGGCGCAAAGGCCTCGGTGACAGGTTGTCCGTCTAACGCAATGCTTTTGATGCGCGAAGTGAAACCCGAAGGCAGCACCAACACTTCTTCGCCCGGACGGAAGATGCCACCCGCCACGCGGCCCGCATAGCCGCGGAAGTCGTGAAACTCCTTCGACTGAGGCCTGATAACGTACTGCACAGGAAACCGGCTGTCGATGTGGTTGTAGTCGCTCTCGATGTGCACCGTTTCCAGCATGTGCAGCAACGTAGCCCCCTGGTACCACGGCATGTTTTCCGAGCGGTTCACAACGTTGTCGCCCGCCAGCGCGCTGATGGGCACAAACTGGATGTCCGACACTTCCAGCTTTGCAGAGAACGCTTTGTAGTCGGCCATGATCCTTTCAAAAACTTCCTGCTCATAGTTCACCAGGTCCATCTTGTTCACGCACACCACAATGTGTGGTATCTTCAGCAACGAGGCTATAAACGAATGGCGATAGGTTTGCTCCACCAGTCCCTTGCGCGCATCAATCAAGATCAGCGCCAGGTTGGCTGTAGACGCACCCGTTACCATGTTGCGGGTGTATTGAATGTGACCGGGCGTGTCGGCAATGATGAATTTGCGCCTGGGGGTAGCAAAGTAGCGGTAGGCCACATCAATGGTAATGCCCTGCTCCCGCTCCGACTTCAGTCCATCTGTAAGTAATGACAGGTCTACATAGTCGAATCCCTTCTTGGCGCTGGACGCTTCCACCGCTTCGAGTTGGTCTTCGAAAATAGATTTGCTGTCGTATAACAGGCGGCCGATAAGCGTGCTCTTGCCATCGTCTACACTGCCGGCTGTGGTAAATCGGAGTAGTTGGTTCATTTAACTATTTGTTAATTGTCAGTTGTTAGTTATTGGTTGAAACCAGCAACCAATAACTAATAACCAACAACAAATTCTCAAAAATATCCTGACTTCTTTCTGTCTTCCATGGCGGTTTCAGAGCGCTTGTCGTCTGCGCGGGTGCCGCGTTCGGTTTTGCGTGAGGCGGCCACTTCGGCAATGATCTTCTCCAGCGTGTCGGCATCCGACTCCACAGCACCGGTGATGGGCATGTCGCCACACGTGCGAAAACGCACGCGCTTGCGCACCGGCACCTCATCGGGTTTCAGCTTCAGCCAGGGCGAGGTAGACAAAATAGCCCCATCGCGGTGGATCACCTCGCGCTCATGCGCAAAGTACAACGTGGGTATCGGTATGTTGTTTTCGAAAATATACTGCCACACGTCCATCTCCGTCCAGTTACTGATGGGGAACACGCGGAAATGCTCACCGATGTGTTTGCGCCCATTGAAGAGGTTCCACAACTCGGGCCGCTGGTTCTTCGGATCCCACTGACCAAATTCATCGCGGTGCGAAAAGAACCGTTCCTTGGCGCGGGCTTTCTCTTCATCGCGCCTGGCACCGCCCATGGCGGCATCGAACTTGTTGGCTTCGATGGTGTCGAGCAACGTAACGGTTTGCAGCGAGTTGCGGCTGGCATTGTAGCCGGTTTCTTCTTTCGCGCGCCCCTTGTCGATGCTCTCCTGCACCGAACCTACCACCAACCTCACGCCCAACTCGTTCACCAGCCAATCGCGGTACTCCATCGTTTCAGGAAAGTTGTGCCCTGTGTCAATGTGCACCAGGGGAAAAGGAATGCGGGCCGGGAAAAATGCCTTCTTCGACAAATAGGCCAGCACAATGGAATCTTTACCTCCCGAAAACAGCAGGGCGGGCCGCTCAAACTGCGCCACCACTTCGCGAATCACAAAAATGGCTTCAGCCTCTAACTCTTTCAGGTGCGACAAATAGTACGGAGACATGCGTATAAATAAAAGGCAAAGCTAACAATTAAAGCCTACTTTACAGGTAGACGTAAGAGGTTATTACAATTTCCCCAATCGGTTCAACTTCCAGAAGGTATGCAATCGTTCGAGAAACGCCTTCATATCGGGCAGCGGCACCATGTTGGGACCATCGCTCAACGCCTTTTCAGGGTGCGGGTGTGTTTCAATAAAAAAACCATCCACCCCGGCTGCGGCCGCGGCTTGCGCCAGATAGGGTGCAAACTGGCGATCGCCTCCGCTCTTGCCACCTAACCCACCGGGCCGCTGTACGCTGTGGGTAACATCAAAAACCACCGGTGTGTATTGGCGCATAATGGGCAACGAGCGCATGTCCACCACCAGGTTATTATAGCCAAACATGCTGCCGCGCTCGGTGAGGAATACGTTTTTGTTTCCTTCGCCACGCACCTTGTTCACCGCATATTGCATGTCTTCCGGAGCCATGAACTGACCCTTCTTCACCTTCACAGGTTTTCCTGTTTTCGCAGCCGCCACCAACAGGTCGGTTTGCCGGCACAGGAAGGCAGGTATCTGCAACACATCCACCACGGCCGCTACTTCATCGCACTGCACACTCTCGTGCACATCGGTAACTACCGGCACACCCAGGTCTTTGCGCACCATGGCCAGTATCTCCAGGCCCATGTCCATAGAAGGGCCACGATACGAAGTGCCTGACGTACGGTTGGCCTTGTCGTACGAGGCTTTAAATACATAATCGATACCCAACTCTGCACAAAGTTTTTTTACGTGCGTACCCGTTTCCATGCAGATGTCGTAACTCTCGGCAGCACAGGGGCCTGCAAACAACACCATACGCTCGCCTCCGAGGGTAATCGTGTCGGTAATTTTTACTTGCTCTTTAAATATTTCCATGTCAGCTTTTCTTCACTAGTTTTTCCAAGTAGCCGGATGATGCCAGAATCAAATCGGCCACTTCGCGCAATACGCCCTGCCCCCCTTTGGCGGTGGTGGTTAACTCGGCAAAAGCCCGCACGTAGGCAGGCGCATCGGCCGGGCACACCGGCAGGCCCACTTGTTTCAATATGCCTAGGTCGTTGATGTCATCGCCTATAAAGGCCACCTCTTTTTTCTTCAGCTTGTAGAACTCCACCAGTTTTACAAACACTGCCTCTTTATCTATAATGCCCTGGTGGCAGAAGTCAAATTTCAGTTCTGTGGCACGCTTGGCCACTGCGTTCGATTCCCTTCCGGAGATGGCCCCAATCAGTACGCCTGCTTTGCGCAGGTGCGCCATGATCTGGCCGTCTTTCACGTTGAATTGTTTGGTTTCTTTGCCCGCCTCATCGTAGATGATCTTTCCATCCGTCAGCACCCCGTCCACATCAAAAAAGAGGGCTTTTACAGTCGAGGCTTTTTTTACCAATGACTTGGGATACTTCTCTAACAGTTCTTTCACAGGATTTTGCGGCAGGATGTCATGTATTGAGGCCGAAAATTAGGAAAACCTTTTTACTTTAGACGAATTTGGTTCACCTGCTATGAAGACATTCAAGATTACGCTTTCCCTGGTTATTACGCTTGCGCTGATTTATGCGCTGAACCGAAACTGGGGCCAGGTGCCGGCCCTGGGTAAATTCCTCAGTCCCTTTCAGGGTTTTTGGCAGAACGCTGAAAAAGGGGTGCCCGAAGCACACACGCTGGCACTAAAAGGCCTGCAAGGCGAGGTAACGGTTTTCTACGACAGCATGATGATACCGCACATCTATGCCACCACCGAAGAAGACCTGTTCCGCGCACAAGGCTACGTAACGGCCGCCCACCGCCTGTGGCAGATGGAGTTCCAAACCCATGCGGGGGCCGGGCGCATCTCCGAAATAATTGGCGCAGCCGCACTCGACTACGACCGCAGGCAGCGCAGGCTGGGCATGGTGTCTGCCTCGCATAAAACGCTCGACCGCATGCAGTCGAACCCGATCGCGGCCAAGATGGTGAATGCCTACACAGCCGGCATCAACGATTACATCGCTTCGCTCGATAACAAGAGCCTGCCCTTCGAATACAAACTGTTGAACTACGAGCCAGAGCCATGGACACCGCTGAAATGCGCACTGCTGCTGCAAAACATGGCGCAGACACTGAACATTGGCGACAAAGATTTTGAAATGACCAACGCATTGAAGCTGTTTGGCAAAGAAACACTCGACCTGCTCTACCCCGACCGCGAGTTGGTGGGCGACCCGATTGTAGACAACGCGGGCAACTGGAAATTCCAACCCATCGACATCGACACGTTGCCCATGGCTGTGCCCGAGGAACTCATCACCCAAAAGCCGCAGCCACGCCCCGACAAGAACGTGGGCAGTAACAACTGGGCTGTGAGCGGCACCCGCACCGCCACCGGTGCCCCCATGTTGTGCAACGATCCACACCTCACACTCAGCCTGCCTTCTATCTGGTATGCCATCCACCTGAACGCCCCCGGCTACAACGCCATGGGTGCCTCGCTGCCGGGATCGCCCGCAGTGATCAGCGGCTTCAATGATTCCATCGCGTGGGGCGTTACCAACGCACAGCGCGACCTGGTGGATTGGTATAAAATAAAAATGAAAGACGCCAGCAACAAAGAGTACCTGAGCGATGGACAGTGGAAGCCGGTGAAAACGGTGGTGGAACACATCAAAGTAAAAGGGGGCAGCGACTTTTACGATACGGTGCGCTACACCCACCATGGCCCTATTGTGTACGACCCCACTTTTCATGGTGAAGACGAAAAGTCGCTGTACGCCTTCCGTTGGATAGCGCACGAACCAGCCGAAGAAATCGTGACGTTCTACAAACTGAACAAGTCAAAGAATTATGATGATTACATGGATGCGCTGAACCACTTTGGTTCGCCCGCGCAGAACTTCGCTTTCGCCTCCGTGCAGGGCGACATCGCCATGCGCATACAGGGGCGCTACCCCGTGCGCAGGCAGGAAGAGGGGCGCTTTGTTCTGGACGGCAGCAAAACGGCCTACGAGTGGCAGGCGTTCATCCCCAACGAGCAGAACGTGATGTACAAAAACCCCGCGAGGGGTTTTGTCAGCTCCGCCAATCAGTACCCGGTCGATGCCACGTACCCCTACTACGTAACGGCTGTTTCTTACGAAGCGTACCGTAACCGCAGAATTAATCAGGTGCTGAGCCAGTTAGACAGCGCCACCGTGCGCGACATGATGAACCTGCAGTTCGACACCTACAACCTGAAGGCAGCAGAAAGTGTTCCATTGTTTCTCAGCCACCTGGATACCACTGCACTCAATGAAACCGAGAAAAGGGTGTGGCAACTGCTTAAAAGTTGGGATTTCTATTACCACACAGACTCAGAAGCGGCCTCCTACCACGAAGCCTGGTGGCGTGCCATCAACACACTTACGTGGGATGAAATGCGCGACAGCAAAATGGCACTGGAAACCCCCACCGCTTTCACCACCATCAAGTTAATCAAAGAACAGCCGTACCTCTCCTTTTTCGATGTGCAGGGAACTGCAGAAAAAGAAACGGCCACGGAAGTAATTAGAAGGGCTTTCAAAGAAGGTGTTCAAGCTGTGGAAAAGTGGAAAACCGACAAAGGCAAAGCGCCCCGTTGGGCGGATTATAAAGACACCTATATCGGGCACCTGCTGCGGCAGGAGCCATTGAGTGTACATGTTGAACACGGAGGCCATGGCGATGCCGTGAACGCCTCCTCGCGCACCCACGGCCCCAGTTGGCGCATGGTGGTAAGCCTCGAAAAAGAGGGCGTGCAGGCATGGGGCATTTACCCCGGTGGCCAGTCGGGTAACCCGGGCAGCGCGTTTTACAACAACATGATTGCCTTTTGGGCCAAAGGTACTTACTTCAAGCTTCCCTTCTACCGAGCCGACCACATAGCGGCCAACGCCATTACAACACTCACCCTTAAACCTGCATCCGAATGAAGTTCCTGTTTCAATTGATATTCACTTTGTTGTTGGTGTGGCTATTGCAATTATTTATGCCTTGGTGGAGTCTGGCCATCGGATGTTTGCTGATGGGGGCCGTCTTTAGCAATAGCGGTGGCATTTCGTTCTTGGCCGGGTTTCTGGCGGTGGCGCTGCTCTGGTTTGGCATGGCATTCTATGTGGACTACACCACGCAATCCATACTTACGGATAAAGTGGCGCGTCTTTTTCCCACCCAAACCAAGTCGCTTCTGCTGGTGGTAACAGCCGTGGTGGGCGGCCTCGTAGGCGGGTTTGCTGCGCTGAGTGGCGCACTCATCACCTATAAGAAAAAAAGAAGGTGGTGACATGCGTGGATTCACAACCATACTGATTCTTATTGTATGGCTTACGATCTCATCGGCAACGGCACAGGTTGTGTCATTCGAGGGGCTGAAAAAAATTAACGGTACGCACCTCTATGTAAAGATCATCGGCAAGGGCGAACCCATTCTGGTAGTACACGGTGGCCCCGGCCTGAACCAAAGTTACTTCTTCCCACACTTGAACAGTCTGGCCAAACGCTACCAGCTAATCTTTCTTGATCAACGCGCCAGCGGCCAATCCGCCACGCCCGCTCCCGATTCAATATCGCTCGATTTCCTGGTGGCCGATATGGAGGCGCTACGCGGTCACCTAAAACTGGAAAAAATAAACCTCCTGGCCCACTCCTGGGGTGCTATTCCGGCTATTCAATACGCATTAGATTATCCCGAAAGGTTAAACAAACTGATTCTGTGCAACCCGGTGGCTTTGAGCACCGAGTACAATCCTGAACTAACCAGGCTGCAACAAAAGAGAATGACAAAAAAAGACAGCATCGACCGCGTAACGCTTCTTAACTCGGCCTCTTTTAAAGCAGGCGAGGCGGCTGCTTACAAAGAACTGTTGCTGCTGTCGTTCCGGCACGCATTCTACAGGCCTGCCAACCTCGCCAAACTAAATTTTGAAATACCGGGCAACTACACATTGGCCAGCCGGGCGCTTTTTACCGGCCTGGGTCCGGACCTCAGTCAGTACAACTACTACCCGCGACTGGCAGATTGCCCAACGCCCGTGCTTATTATGCATGGCGCGGCCGATGTGATACCCCTTAAACTGCAAGAGCAGGCCAAGGCTTCGTTTGCCAAAGCTTTTCTGCTCACCTTCCGCAACAGCGGCCACTTTATTTTCATTGAAGAAACAGAGCGCTTTCGCAAAGAGGTGATCGGCTTTCTTTCGCCCAGAAAGTAGGCTATCCATCTACGCGTGGCTGCCTGTGTTTTATGAGAGGTCCGGAAATTGGACGACCTGGGGAACATTATCAGCGAGATTCAGAAGATTGTGTCGGAGTAGCGCTGTAGCCGCAGCGCACCAGCCGAGTCGTTTGCATGCAATTAATAGAACCGGTATGGCAAAACCGATAGATTGGGGGAGTAGTGATCCCGGCTGGACTCGAACCAGCAACCTGCTGCTTAGAAGGCAGCTGCTCTATCCAGTTGAGCTACGAGACCTTTCAAAAAAAGTCGGGGTGGCCAGATTCGAACTGACGATCTCTTGGTCCCAAACCAAGCGCGATACCGGGCTACGCTACACCCCGAGACTTTTCATTTTTTGCGGAGAGGGGGGGATTCGAACCCCCGGTACAGTTTAACCCGTACGACAGTTTAGCAAACTGTTGGTTTAAGCCTCTCACCCACCTCTCCTCGTTTCTAAAAACGAGGTGCAAATATAACGGCTGCGGCCAATCTATTTACCTGCCAAACCTATTTTTTGCTGATTTTGTGCCCATGCCAACCGACTGCCTGCTCAAATCGTTCTTATTTCTTAAAAGATTCTAATTTTGAACCCAATGGCATGGTTTCGTGAACCCGGATGGATGGAGGCTTTGGTGATCGCACTTTTTGTGCTGTTCTACATTTTATACATTCTGCGGGTAGTGCGCATCGGCAAAACGCTGCATACCCCCTATGGCACCGTATTCATCAAGTTATTCCTGCGCACCGCGTTCATGGCTTTATTGATAATAGCCTACCTGGGCCCCTCCTTTGGCGATTCCAAGCGCGAAATCAAGTCGGTGGGCAAAGACATCATGATCTGCGTAGACCTGTCGAAGTCGATGGACGCCTTCGATGTGCAACCTACCCGGTTGGAGAAAGTAAAGTACGAGATGAAGCGGCTGGCCGCTGCCTTCAGCTCCGACCGCATCGGCATCATCATCTTCTCCAGCGAAGCCTTTATGCAGTGCCCCCTCACCTACGACCAAAATGCATTGAACCTGTTCATTGAAACGATGAACACCAACCTGGTGCCTTCCAGCGGAACCGACTTTGGGCCGCCTCTCAAAATGGCATTGAATAAATTAATCGACCAGGAAGGCCCCAGCACCCAACAAAAGTCTAAAGTAATTGTGCTGATCAGCGATGGTGAAGATTTTGGCGAAGAAACCGACAACGTGATCAAAGACCTGGAAGACCGCGACATCAAACTATTTACCCTGGGCGTAGGCACCGCTGAAGGTAGCCCCATTACCACCGGCCGTGGTTACAAGACCGATCGTGAAGGAAAAACAGTCATCTCCAAAATCAATTCATCTTCCTTGCAAGCGCTGGCAGCAAAAACAGATGGCGAGTATTTTGAAATCAACGAATCGCGCAGCGATGTATCAAGGCTCATCAACACCATCAACCGCATTGAAGGCGAATTGCGCGACACGCGTATGGTAGATGTTTCGGCCAACCGCTACTACTATTTTTTATTAGCGGCCCTGCTTTTGCTTGGCGCTGATATGTTGTTGAACGTGAAGACGGTACGCATATGAAGTGGTTATTATTTACGCTGTTGTTAACCTCCATCGACCCAGTCGACATTCGGAAAATCAATGTCGCCAAGGCGGAGGCCAAGAAGGCCTACCTCGCTGGCGACTTCCAGACGGCCATTGCCCGGTACCGCTACCTGCTCGACAGTATGCAGGTAGACGAGGACGAGGTGCGCATGAACCTGGCCAATGCCTACTTTCAAGCCAACGACACCACCCAGGCGTTGAATGCCTATCTGCCGCTTACGCAGAGTAAGAATGCCAAATTAAAATCGGTAGCCCACCAACAAATGGGTGTGCTGAACAACCGACAGGGTAAACTGGAAGAAGCATTGAATGAGTTTAAGCAGGCACTTAAAACAGACCCCACTAATGAAGATGCCCGCTACAATTATGAAATGGTGAAGAAGAAAATGGAGGAAAAGAAAAAACAGCAGCAACAAGATCAGAAAGACAAACAGCAGCAAGATCAAAACAAAGAATCAAAAGATCAGAACGATCAAAACAAAGATCAGCAGAAACAAGAGCAGGAGAAAAAAGACCAAGAGCAGAAGGATCAACAAAAAGACCAGAAGGAACAGCAAGATCAAAAAGACAACGAGCAGGAGCAGAAAGAAAAGGAACAGCAACAAAAGGAGCAGAAAGAAAATGAGGAGGAACAAAAAGACGACAAGCAGCTTCCTCCGTCAGTAAAAGAAAAGCTGAAAGACATGAACATGACCGAGGAGAAGGCGCGGATGATTCTGGAGGCCATGAAAAATCAGGAGGTGCAGTACTTGCAGCAGAATAAACGCAAAGCCACGAAACCAAAAGACAAGAACAAACCCGATTGGTAAAGAGGGTCGCAGGTTACAGGTTGCAACTTTGAAGACTATATGCTTAGCGTTAGGACTTGCGGCAGTTAGAGTGAATCGAAAAACAAAAATTAAGATATGAAAGAAGTAGTGATTGTATCGGCTGTGCGTACGCCCATCGGGAGTTTTGGAGGAAGTTTAGCGGGCCTCCCGGCTGTTAAGTTAGGAGCCGTGGCTGCAAAAGGTGCGATGGAAAAAGTAAACCTCGATCCAAAATTAGTGCAGGAGGTTTTCTTCGGCAATGTTATCTCTGCTGGTCTGGGGCAGGCACCCGCTACACAGGTGGCCGTAGCGGCCGGCCTGGGTTACGAGGTACCCTGCACGTTGGTTAACAAAGTATGTGCATCGGGCATGAAGGCGATCATGCTGGGTGCCCAATCCATCATGTTGGGGCAGAATGACGTGGTGTTGGCGGGCGGCATGGAAAGCATGAGCAACATACCCTACTATCTCGCGAAAGCGCGCTACGGTTACAAATATGGAAATGGCGAACTGTTAGACGGACTTACCTACGATGGCCTGACCGATGTGTACAACCAGTGTGCCATGGGGGTTTGTGCCGACAATACCGCCAAAGAAATGAACATCAGCCGGCAAGACCAGGATAACTTTGCCATCCAATCGTATAAGCGTGCCGCAGCAGCGTGGGCGGCAGGCAAATTCAAAGATGAAATTGTGCCGGTTGAAATCACGGGGCGCAAGGGAGATGTTACGGTGTTTGGCGAAGATGAAGAATACAAGAACGTTAACTTCGACAAGATACCCGGCCTGAAACCTGTATTTACCAAAGAGGGCACGGTAACAGCAGCCAATGCTTCCACCATCAACGATGGGGCAGCCGCAGTGATATTGATGAGTGCCGAAAAGGCCAAGGCTCTCGGTCTCACCCCGATCGCAAAAATCCGCGGCTTTGCCGATGCGGCACAAGACCCCATGTGGTTTACCACCGCACCCGCACTAGCCATTCCCAAAGCCATGAAGATGGCAGGGGTGGATAAGAAAGACGTGGCCTACTACGAAATCAACGAAGCTTTTTCTGCCGTGGCGCTGGCCAATAACATAAAGCTGGGCCTGGATAACGACAAAGTAAACGTAAACGGTGGAGCCGTGGCGTTGGGCCACCCTCTGGGCGCTTCGGGCGCGCGCATCACCATTACGTTGGCCAATGTGCTCAGGCAAAACAACGCCAGCATTGGCGTGGCCGGCATCTGCAACGGTGGCGGTGGCGCCTCGGCTTTGGTGTTGGAGCGCATGTAACAGTTCCCCACATACAACAATATTGGTTTGAAGGCGTTTGTGTGGCATATGCGTACATTCCATTTCTTTTTGTGTTCCATTTTTCTGACGGGCAGCATGGCCTGCGCGCAAAAAAAAGTGGCCACCTATGTAGACGAACAAAACCGACAGATACGCGAAGAGTACGAGGTAAGCCGCGATGACCAGGAAACAAAAAATGGCGCCTTTAGGCGATACGCCAATGGTAAACTGGAAATTGAAGGCACTTATGTAGAGGGTGTGCGGTCGGGCACTTTTTCAGAGTACCACGAGAACGGCAATCTGTTGCGCAAGATCAACTACGTAAACGGACTGCGCCACGGCCCCGTAGAGGTGTATAATGAGAACGGCCAATTCATACAACGCGCCTACTATCAGAACAACCTGTTGGTAGATTCGGTAAAATCATTTTACGACTCAGGCACACCCAAAATAGAGGGAGTATTTGTGAAAGGAAAACCCGATGGCTTGGTGCGGGAATACTATCCGTCAGGGAAAGTAAGAAAGGAGATTACCTATAAAAACAAAAAGCCCAATGGTATTACGCGCACCTTCTACGAAGATGGCACCATAGAAACAGAAGCCAACTTTAAAGACGGAGTGGTAAGTGGTTTCTACAAAACCTACTATCCCAATGGTCAGCTCGAAACAGTATCCACCATGAAGGATGGCGAGAAGATGGGCAACTTTAAAAACTACGACCGCGAAGGGCATCTGTTGCTGGACGGATACTTTATGAATGGCAAACTGCATGGCGACAACACCGGGTACTTTGCCGATGGCACCGTGCGCCACAAATTTCAATACAAAGAGGGCGCCAAGACCGGAACAAACGTAGAGTACCACCCCAATGGCAAGGTCAAAGTACGCGAAACGGTGGCCCTGAATAGCATTGATACACACGAGGAAGCATTTGACGCGGAGGGACGAAAGGTGTATGAAAAGAACTTCCGCAAGCTGAAGCCCCACGGCACCTGGTTGTATTATGGAGCCGATGGCAGACAGGTGACCCTGAAGGAAACCTATGAAAACGGAAAGCTACACGGACTTCGCACCCAATACTATGAAAACGGTAACAAGAAGGTAGAAGAAATGTATCAATACAACCTGATTACCGGCACCGTGAAGAACTATTACGAAAATGGTAAACTTTTGTCGGAGAGTGAATACAAAGGCAGCCGCCAGCATGGGCCTTACACCAGCTACCACCCGAATGGAAAAGTAAAAGAGCAGGGCGAGTACGTGGCCAACCGCAAGCACAAAGAATGGAAGGAGTTTGATGAAAACGGTAACCTGCTGAAAACGTACGTCTTCAAGGCGGGCATTTTAGAGCAAGAGAAGTAAAGGCACCTCTTTACCACGCTACCAATTCGGTTATCTTTGCTGCGCACTTTTCAAGATTCATTTGCACATGAACGCCATCAAAGAAACCCATTTCCATTTTCCCGGTCAGACTGGTTTTTATCGCGGCAAGGTAAGAGACGTCTATTACTTTGGCGACAAGATGGCCATGGTGGCCTCCGACCGCATCTCTGCCTTCGATGTAGTGTTGCCCCGCGCCATACCCGATAAGGGCCGGGTGCTGAACCAAATTGCCGCCATTAACCTGAAAGCTACCCGCGACCTGGTGCCCAACTGGGTGCTCTCCACCCCCGACCCCAACGTTACGGTGGGCTTCAAGTGCGAGCCGTTTCCGGTAGAGATGGTGGTGCGCGGTTACCTGGCAGGCCACGCAGCACGCGAATACAAAGCCGGCAGGCGCTTACTCTGTGGCGTGCCGCTGCCCGAAGGCTTGAAAGAAAACGATGCCCTGCCCCAACCCATCATTACCCCCACCACCAAAGCCCAAGTGGGGCACGATGAAGACATCTCGCGCGAAGAAATATTGAAGAGGGGCCTGGTAACAGAATCCGACTATCAGACTATGGAAAAATATACGCTGGCGCTCTATCAGCGCGGCAGCGAACTGGCCGCCCAGCGGGGCCTCATTCTGGTAGACACCAAATACGAGTTTGGCAAACACAACGGCACCATTTACCTGATTGATGAGGTGCACACCCCTGATTCTTCGCGTTACTTCTATGGCCAAGGCTATGCAGAGCGTCAGCAAAAGGGCGAGCCACAAAAGCAACTCTCGAAAGAGTTTGTACGGCAATGGTTGATTGAAAATGGTTTCCAGGGCAAAGAGGGTCAGCGCGTGCCCGAGATGACCGATGCCATTGTGGCTTCGATATCGGACAGGTACCGCGAACTTTACGAACAAGTAACGGGCGAAAAGCTGGCCCCACTACCAGCAGAGGGGCTGCTGGAACGAATCGAGAAAAGTATCATTAATTCCATAAATTGACTTATTTTTAAGGCTTTTAAACGACCCGTATGAAGTATACCATCGACAAGCAGGAGAAATACACCCTGCTTCGCCTGCACGAAGAAAAAATGGACTCCAGCATTGCACCCAACCTGAAATCGGAAATGGTAACGCTGCATGCGGAAGGCACCCGCAATATTATCCTCGATTTGTCTGAAGTAAAGTACACCGATTCATCGGGTCTGAGTGCGTTGCTGGTAGGCAATCGCATTTTTCAGGAAGAAGGCGGCATCTTCATCCTCACTTCATTGTCCGATCACACCATGAAACTGATCAAGATATCGCAGTTGGACAGCGTATTGAACATACTGCCCACGGTAGAAGAAGCCATTGATGCGGTATTCATGCACGAAATTGAAAAAGACATGAAGGACGGAGAGTAGTCTCTGTTACCGGGCCATTCTCTAAAAAAGAAAACAGTAGCCAATGAACTCGTTTCGTTGGCTATTTTATTGAGCAACCAACATGGCGGTACAACTTACCATACTGGGTTCCAGCGGAGCGGTGCCTGCATTTGGCCGACTCCCCTCTTCGCAACTGCTGGTGATGCAGAACCGCCACTTCCTCATCGACTGTGGCGAGGGTGCACAAATGCAGTTGATGAAAGTGAATGCCAGCTGGCACAAGATCAGCCATATATTTATCAGCCACTTACATGGCGATCATTACCTGGGCTTGATGGGCTTGTTGTTCACCATGCACCTGAACCGGAGAGAGAACGACTTGCACCTCTACGCCTTCCGCGGCCTTGACGAAATCATCCTGGCACAATTGAAATATTCTCAGTCTGTGCTAAACTATCAACTCGTTTTTCATGAACTGCGTGCGGAAGAAGACGGGATGATTTTTGAAGACGATGCCGTAGAGGTTTTTTGTTTTTCTCTGATTCACAAAATCCCGTGTAAAGGTTTTTTGTTTCGCGAAAAGCCCGGGCCCAGAAAAATCAACAAAGACGCCATCAGGCCGGGTATGCTGCTGCAGCACATGGCGCAGTTAAAGACTGGCGCAGATATTTACTCCGAAGACGGCATGTTGCTGTACAAAAACGAAGACTACACGCTGCCGCCAGCTCCACCCGCCACGTATGCCTACTGCTCGGACACCGCCTGGCACCCACCACTCGCAGAAATACTGGGGGGTGTGGATGTGCTCTACCATGAAGCCACCTTCATGGAGGCTGAAAAAAATAAGGCCTCAGAAACCAAACACAGCACTGCTGCAGAAGCTGCCCGTATAGCCCGCGAAGCGGGTGTGGGTAAATTGCTCATCGGGCATTTTTCGGCACGCTACCGCGAGTTAGACAACCTGCTAAACGAGGCAAAAGCAGTTTTCCCGAACACGGAATTAGCTACCGAATGTTGTACTTTTGAATGGTGAGCACCCCCGTTAATCTCGACCAAAAAAAGAATCGCCTTTTCATTGTGCTGGCCGGCATCTTCATTACCAATGCCCTGATGGCCGAGATGATTGGCGTGAAAATATTTTCTGGAGAAGGTACACTTGGCCTCGCCCCTGCCCATCTGAACATCCTCGGCTTTACCATGGATTTCAACCTCACGGCAGGTGCCGTGATATGGCCCGTTGTATTTATCACCACCGACCTCATCAACGAGTACTTCGGCAAACCTGGCGTAAAACGCATCAGCTTTCTAACGGCCGGCCTTATCGCCTACTCATTTCTCGTTATCCTTATGACGATGGAGTTACCACCCGCCCAATGGTGGCTGGAGGCCAACAACCAGGACAACGCAGGCAACTATTTCAATATGGATTTTGCCTTCAACAAAATTTTTGGTCAGGGGCAGCGCATCATCATCGGTTCGCTCACCGCCTTTCTGTTAGGGCAGTTGGTAGATGTTTTTGTGTTTCAGCGGCTCAGAAAAGTTACCGGCTCGCGTTACCTTTGGCTAAGAGCCACCGGATCCACCCTGGTTTCGCAATTGGTAGACAGCTTTGTGGTATTATACATTGCCTTCGCGGGCGTGTTTTCCAGCGGACAGATTGTAGCGATTGGCATTACCAACTACCTATACAAGTTTGGCGTGGCCATTCTGCTTACGCCTTTGATCTATGCCGGGCATTACCTCATCGATCAATACCTGGGCAAGGAAAATGCCAACAAGATTTCGGAAGAGGCCAGCCAGCAGAGCCAGACTTTTCTATAGGTTACGCGGGAATTTGCCTCCTTAGATTGTCGAGCACAATGGCGGTGGCAATGCCCGCATTCAGCGACTCACCTTTGCCAAACCGGGGTATCGTTAAGCGGGCCGACACCCGTTGCGCCACTTCAGCGGAGATACCTTTCGATTCGTTGCCAATCACTACAAGCCCACCGGTGGGAAAAACAAAGTCGTGCACCGACTGCCCATCCAGAAACGTACCCATCACCGGAAGGGAGGTAGATGGCAGGTAAGTGGCAAGATGCGTGTAAAGTACCTGCACCCGGCAAAATGACCCCATGGTGGCAATGATGGTTTTGGGGTTATAAAAATCAGCCGTTTCTGCTGAGGCTATGATTTTATTGATGCCGTACCAATCTGCCGTGCGGATAATGGTGCCCAGGTTCCCGGGGTCGCGAATGTCATCCAGCACCAAGGCAAACTCTTTGCCCTTAACCTTCCACACAGGGTTTGGTTTCATCTTTGCTATGGCAACGGCAGCATCGTTGGTTTGCAAACTACTCATGCTTGTTAGTTCTGCTTCGCTGGCTTCAAAGGCTTTAGCCCCGCCCAACCGTTGCTCCCAACGGTGCAGCAGATCGGCCCGCGCGGCCAGCCAAACCAATTCAAAATCAGATTGCAGAAGTTCCTCCACACTCTTCTCTCCTTCCACCAGAAAGCATTGTTCCTCTATCCGGTATTTCTTTAATTGCAACGATTTGACGTACTTAACTTTGGCCTTAGAGATCATTGTAACACAATCAAAAAAGAAAATTAGTCAATTTTCGTTGTTGATTGCGTTTGCATGGCTTTTAAGCGGCTGCCTAGGCACACGCTACCTCGAGAAAGACCAGAAATTGCTCTACCGACAGTGGAGCCGGGCCCCCAAGGGCATTGCCACAGAATCGTTCCCCGACCTCTACGTGCAAAAGGCAAACCGCAGGGTTTTGAATCTACCTATCAATACGCTGGTGTGGATGCACCACGAGGGACTGAAACGCTACAACAACCCGGAGTCGCGGCACAGCAAACAACATTTCGAAGCACGCAGGGCGGCAGTAGCCGAAAAGTTCGACAATAAAATAGCGGCCGCCAACGACCCACGGAAAAAGTCGAACCTGCAGTTTCGCAAACAGAAAAAAACCGATGCCCTGGCCAGCAAAATAGAAAACGGAAACATGTTTATGCAGTGGGGTGAACCGGCCACTGTTTTCGATACAGCCCAGATGAATGCATCTGCTCTTCGTATCAAAGACTACCTGTTTAACAACGGATACTTTCTGGCGGAGGTCAACCCCAGGTTTACAGAATTCAAGAGACGCGTAAGTGTGGTGTATACCATTCTACCCGGTCCATCCTATACTTACGATACCCTGATTTACCTGATTCCTGACAGCACCGTGCAAGATTATGTGTGGAAGAGTGAGGCGCGTAGCCTGATAAAAAAAGGTGCACCCTACAACCAAGAGAACCTGGGCAAGGAGCGCGAACGCATAGACTTGATGTTGAAAGACCACGGCTATTACGACTTCAGCCGGCAATACATTGACTTTGATATTGATACCGCGTTCCGGCAGCCCCACAAGATTGCTGTGCGTATGAAGATTGCCAACCCCGCCAGGCGCGACTACCATAAACAGTTTGTGATCGATTCGGTATCGATTACACCCGATGCAGGGATGCAAACCCCCGTGCCACTGAAAAGGCAATCACGCGTATATAAAAACATTACCTTCAGTTATTACAACGATTATTACAGCGAGCGTATACTGAGTCAACGTATATTTATTTACAAAGACAGTTTGTATAGCAGGTCCAAAACATTCGACACACAGCGGCAGTTGGCCAACCTCGATTTGTTTAAGTTTGTGAACGTAAACTACGACACCACGGGCGGTCGTTTTGTTGCCAGTATATTCTCCAGTCCACAAGACCGGTATTCGTGGTCGAATGAAGCGGGTGTAAGTCTGACACAAGGATTTCCAGGTCCGTATTACTCTCTCTCCTTCAAAAAGCGAAATATCTTCCGCGGCTTGGAAACATTTGAACTAACGGGCAGGTTTGGATTTGAAGGTGTGGCCTCGGCCACGGAGCAAAACAACATCTTGCGAAGTACGGAGGCCAACGGAAACGCCACCCTCACATTTCCACAATTTCTTATACCCTTTACGGGCGAACTCTCCAACCGGCTGGGTAAATACAACCCGCGCACACGCATGCTGGCGGGCTACACCTATACCGACCGCCCCGAATACAACCGATCCATTGTAACACTCTCCAACACTTTTAACTGGGAAAACAGGCGAACAACCCAATACGCCTTTACAGTTACCAACCTCAACATTATTCAATCGCGCAAAGACAGCGTATTTCAGGAACTGCTGGAGACCTTGCAGGGCCAGGGCAATAACCTCATCAACTCGTTCCGCCCCTCCTTCGTAAGCAGCATGATCTTTTCGGTTACCTGGAATCCGAATAATTACGGCAACACAGAACGCAACTCGTTCTTTATTCGCTCCACCCTCGAAAGCGGGGGCACCTTCTTCAACCTCCATTTTTTTCCAGAACACCTGATTACAGACAGAGGCCTTGAAATCTACAAATACCTTCGCGCCAGCTTCGACTTCCGCAGAAACCAGGTACTCAACAAAAACACCAACCTTGCCTTTCGTTTGAACACGGGCGTGGGATACTCGTACAGTGATAACAAAACGCTGCCCTACGAAAAGTTTTTCTTTGCAGGTGGCAGCAACAGTGTGCGGGCCTGGCGCCCCAGACGATTGGGCCAGGGGTCTTACCCCCCCATACTTACCAATGATCCATCGGCAGATGGCCTGTTCGACTACCGGTTTGAAAAGCCCGGAGATATTCTGCTGGAGGCAAGTTTGGAACTGCGCCAGAAATTATTTGGCTTCGTAAACGGTGCGCTGTTTGTAGATGCTGGCAACGTATGGTCTTTTGCTTCCTCCGCCCCGTTGGATTCTGCCCGCAACACACCTACCTGGACGGGCGAAACGAAATTTTTACCGAACCAGTTTTACAAACAATTGGGAGTGGGCACCGGTTTCGGACTTCGGTTTGACTTTACCTTCCTCATCCTAAGGCTGGACGTAGGTATTAAAGTGTACGATCCGGCCCGGGCAGAAGGCGATCGCTTTGTTTTGGACCGGGCGAAATTCTTCCGTCCGTTCGTTAACCGAGAACCCGTTATTTTCAACGTGGGTATCGGCTATCCCTTCTAGTTGATTCAGTATCTCAACAACTGTTCAAGCTGTTCGGCCACGCGCCCGGCATTCGGCAGCATTTGTTTTTCGAGGTCTGCATTTAACGGCACAGCCGGTAAGTTGGCCGCGCCATAGGTCCATACAGGCGCATCGAGGTATTGAAAGCACGTTTTGCTGATGCGTCCCGCCAGCGACTCGGCAAAAGAATTCAGCAAGGGTTCTTCGGTAAGAACAAGTACGCGACCATGGTCTTTGGTTTGCCGCACCATCTCATCCCAATCGATGGGATTGAGCGTGCGCAGATCCAAGACAGAAACCCGGCCAGGGTGCTTCTGGGCGGCCTCCAGTGCCCAATACACGCCCATGCCGTAGGTAATCACCACTACCGCTTCTCCACTTTCTTTCTTCTCCGTATCGGCCATCTTCACCAGCCGCGCTTTCCCCAGAGGAAGAATATAGTCTTCATCCGGTTCGATGGTTTTTGCTTCCAGTGTGCCGGGCACTTTGCTCCAGTACAAGCCTTTGTGCTCCAGCATCACCACCGGGTTGGGGTCGTAAAAGGCGGCCTTCATCAACCCCTTCATATCGGCTGCATTGCTGGGATATGCCACTTTGATACCGCGTATGTTCAGCAGCGTAGATTCTACACTTCCCGAATGGTAAGGGCCACCGCTTCCATAGGCACCTATGGGCACCCGTATGAGCGATTGTATCGGGAACTTGCCCTTCGACAGGTAACAGCTTTTTGAAAGCTCTTCTACCAACTGGTTGATGCCGGGCCAGATGTAATCGGCAAACTGAATTTCCACAATGGCTTTGGCCCCCACGGCACTCATGCCAGCCGTAGACCCCACAATGTAGGCCTCCTGAATGGGGGTGTTGAATACCCGTTCATCGCCATACTTCTGGGCCAGCGTGGCCGCCTCGCGAAACACGCCACCCAGGCGGCCGCCCACATCCTGCCCATAGAAAAGCGCTTCCGGATGTTTACGCAAAATTTCTTCCACTGCATGGAGGGCCGCATCTACCATCACCACCTTTTCACCGTCTGCGGGTTGGCGCACACCCAGCTCTTCGCGCACGGGTGTAGGTGCAAACTCATGGCTATCAAAGTCAGCCAAATCCGGGTCGGGTGCTTGCCGGGCCCGCTCAAAGTCGGATGCTACTTTTTGGTGCGCACGGCTTTGCACGGCCGCCAACTCTTCTTCAGAGCAGCCCATCTCCGTAAGCAATTGCCGCAGCCGGGGCAGCGGGTCGTGCAGGCGGTGTTTCTCCAAATCTTCGTGGCGGTACCACTCTTTACGAACCCCGGAGGTGTGGTGCCCCAGCAACGGGCAACGCGCATGTACCAATATTGGTGCTCGCTTCTCACGCACATAACGGATGGCCTTTTGCATACCGGTGTAGCTGTCGGCAAAGTCGGCACCATCTACCCGTATGCGCTCCAGACCTTTAAAGCCCGCGGCAAACTCATAGGCATCCATGGCGCGCATTTCTTTGCCGGTGGCAGAAATACCCCAGTCATTATCCTGAACCAAATAAATAATGGGCAGCTTTTTCAATACCGCCATTTGCAGCGCCTCAGAAACTTCGCCTTCGGTTACAGAACCATCGCCCAGCGAACACAGTACAATTGCTTTTTCATCCTTGGCCCGCAAACCCTGCGATTCGAGGTAGGCAATGCCGTGTGCCATGCCCGTGGCAGGTATGGCCTGCATGCCGGTGGCCGAACTTTGATGTGGTATGGTAGGGAAACCCTCGCGCCTCAATGAAGGATGGCCATAATACGTGCGTCCGCCAGAGAATGGATCATCGCGCTTGGCCATGAGTTGCAACATCAACTCGTAAGGTTCCAAACCCATGCCCAACAGCATGGATTCATCGCGGTAGTAAAGAGAAGCAAAATCGTAGGGCTTTAGCTGAAACGCGGCCGCCAGTTGAATGGCCTCGTGGCCACTGGAAGTGCTGTGCACATATTTACTGCAAAGCTCGCGTTGCTCATCGTACAGGGTGGCCATGCTGCGCGCCATGCACATGTATTCAAAAGCCCTCAGCGCCACCGACTTATCGATGGCATGGGTTTTAGCCGGCACTTCCAACAACTTACTCATCGCAACTCAATCGTTTGAAACGCCAAAGATAGGCATTTGGTGCGCTGCGGCCAACCCTGACAAGCGCCTGCAAAGTGCATCGAGGCAAGACAAGGCATCAACAAAACGGCTACCGCACACACGCTTAATATGACGCTTTTTGCGGGAGTGGTTTCTACCGTATCATTTAACATTTTTGAATAAACCTAAACCCATGCGTTTGTTAAGTGCCGTTGTAGTGCTGCGTTCGTTTGTGGCCTTTGTTTTCCTTACACATGCCATTCAGCGGTCTATCATTTACCAAACGGTGGAAGACTTTGGTGGATTTCTCTCCGCCAAGGGTTTTCCCGCGGGTGTGGTGCTGGCCTGGCTGGTTACGCTGTATGAATATGTGGGCGGAGGATTGATGCTATTCAATATGCGGACTAAATACATTTCACTTGGCTTCATTTTCCACCAGGTGATGGGGATTGCCCTGGTGCATGCCCGAAACGGCTGGTTTGTGGTAGGCCCTTCAACGGGTGGTATGGAATACAGTGCCCTGCTGATCGTGGCTTTGTTGGTAATTTTTGCGGGGGCCTCAGAAAAAAATGAGAGGTAACAGCCGTTTCGTTCGATCAAATCGGTCAAACCAGATGTTGCGGATAATTGTTAAATATTTAATTTTAGCGGAGAGGGTGAGCCTATGAGCAGAAGTGTACTGATTGCATTTTTTTTCCTGGTGGCGAGCGTTGTGGATGCACAAGACCAAACCGCTACGGGAGTGGTAACTACTCCATCCGAGCCCAATGGATTACCGGGCGTAAACGTCATCATCAAGGGCACCACGCGGGGCTCCATCACCGATCTGGATGGCCGCTTCCGGCTGGAGGCGCCCGTGGGTTCCACACTTATCTTTTCTTTTATCGGTTACAGACCTAAAGAAGTACTCTTCACCGGCCAGACCAGCCTGGAGGTAGCGCTGGAGGAAGAGTTGAAAGAGTTGAATGAGATTGTGGTAACCGGTTATTCTTCGGTGCAGAAGCGCGACATCACGGGCTCCATCACGTCCATCAAAACAGACAAGTTCAGAGAAATTGCCCTTACCGGTATCGATCAGGCCCTGCAGGGTCAGGCTCCGGGCGTGCAGGTGGTGCAATCCTCGGGCACTCCGGGCGGAGGTATATCGGTGCGCATTCGCGGAAACACGTCCATCAACGCATCGAACAGGCCCCTGTTTATTGTGGATGGCATACAGGTGGAAACGGGCACCCTGTCGTTGCGCAGCTTTGGCGGACAGGATGACAACGCGCTTTCGCTGATCAACCCCGGTGATATTGAATCGATCCAGGTATTGAAAGACGCATCGGCCAAGGCACAGTATGGATCGCGCGCGGCCAACGGGGTGGTTGTCATTACCACCAAGCGCGGGCGTAAATCGGCCGCCACCATCAACTTCGATGTGCAGCGCGGCATCATCGACCCGGTGAAAAAACAGGAGCTGCTCAATGCAACTGACCTGCTCACGCTGCAGCGGGAAGCCGTGACCAACGCAGGCCGAAATCCGGATGCACTGGGCCTGATACCCGGAGTAACGGATGGCGTTAGTACCGATTGGCTGGATGAAATATTCAGACGTGGCATCCTGCAACAATACCAACTTACCATACGGGGCGGAGACGACAACTCCTCTTACTACATCAGCAGCAACTACCGCGATGAAGAAGGCGTGCAGTTAAACAATCGCTTCGAACGTTTCAGCGGCACCATCAACCTCGATGAAAAGGTTTCGAAGAAACTTACTTTGGGCACCAACATGACGCTTTCGCGGTCGTTGAACCAACGCGTGAAAGGCGACAATTTTTTGGATGGCGTCTATTCGGGCGCACTGAAAGCCCTTCCCTACAACGTGCCGTACAACGAAAATGGCGAACTGGTGGGCCCTGGCTCACCGCTTTACGCTGGCTTCCCCAACTTTAACCCGGTGGCCCAGGCGGTGTTACCGCGTTTCGATGCAATAACCGTAAAACTGTTGGGTGGCATTAATGGCGTGTACCAGTTCAACGAAAAAATGATGCTGAAAAGCCAGGTGAGTCTGGACTACAATAACGTTACCGAAGATCAATACGAATCCTCGCAGACAGCCATTGGTGGTTTTTTAGATGGCGTGGGCGGCCAGGGCTATGGGGTCTACATAACCGGTGCTTCCACCAACTTTGTGGCCAACACCACCCTCAGCTACAACAACCTTTTCGATGGGGTACATCAGGTAAGCGGTTTGTTGGGCACCGAGGTATTTCGCAACTATTACCGCACCAGCAACGTAATCGGCAGACTCTTCCCCAGCGATGATTTCACCTACATCACTTCGGCTGGTATTGTAGACCAGGGTTCTTCCAGCAGGCTAAACAGCGGCTTGTTTTCGGTTTTTGGCGAAGTGAAATACGACTACAAAGACAAATACCTCGCCTCCATTGGCATGCGCACCGATGGATCTTCACGTTTTGGTCCTGGCAATCGTTTCGGTTATTTCCCTTCGCTGTCTGCGGCCTGGCGTCTTTCGGAAGAAGCATTCTTTCAGTCGGACATCATCAATGACTTAAAACTTCGGCTCAGTGCGGGCCTTACGGGAAATGAGCGCATTCCCGACTACCAGTTCCTGGGCGTATGGGGCTCCACCATCTACAACGGCAGCCCGGGCCTCGCACCCAGTCAATTGGGCAATCCCAACCTGAAATGGGAAACCACACGCGAACTCAATACGGGCGTTGATGTTTCTTTGCTGGATGGCCGTATACAAGCTACAGCCGATGCTTACTACAATAAAACCTACGACCTGCTGCTGCTCAGGCCCTATGCGTCCACCACCGGCTTCTCCAGCGTGTGGGAAAACGTGGGCGAGTTGGAAAACAAAGGCATAGAGTTGGGATTGGTAACCGTGAATATCGACAAAGCCGTTAAGTGGACTACCGACATCAACCTGTCTCGAAATGTGAATAAGGTTTTGTTCCTGGCCGACTCCATTCCGCAATACCGCGGCTACCAGGTAGAGGGTGCATCTGCCACCAACATCATCAAAGAAGGTCAGCCGCTGGGCACATTCATCGGCCTGAACTTTCTGGGCGTAGACCCGGCCACAGGCAACGCCATTTATGCCGACACCAATGAAGACGGTCAAATAAACAACAGCGATGAGGTGATATTAGGGAACGCACAACCCAAGCTGATTGGCGGCATTACTAACAGGGTCGCCTACAAAGGTTTCGACTTTACCGCCTTCTTTCAATTTTCCTATGGCAACAAGGTGTTGAACCTCACCAAAGCTTCATTGGTTAACTCCGGCCTGGACATTACCAGCAACCAATCGCCCGAGGCTTTGCGCAGGTGGCAGAAGGAAGGCGATATTACTGATGTGCCCCGCTATGAACTTGAGAATACATTCAACAATTACCACAGCAACCGCCTGCTGGAAGATGGATCGTTTTTGCGATTGAAGAACCTAGGTTTTGGTTACAACATTCCAAACAAATACACCGACCGCTTCTTTCTCGACAGGGTGCGCGTGTACGTTTCGGCTACCAACCTGTGGACTTACACCAAATATTCCGGGGCCGATCCAGAAGTAAGTACCCTGAGCGGATCTACCGCAGCCCAGGGCATCGACTTCTTTACGTTGCCGCAGGTGAGAACCATTTCCATAGGACTAAACGCCAACTTGAAATGAGCCGAATCATAAAATATATGCTCGTTGTGTCGGCAGGGCTTACTGTTAGCTCGTGCGAGGAAGTGCTCACTCCCAAACCCGTTGACATCATCAGCGATGAATTGGTGTTGAACGCCCCCAACGATGTGGCAAACGTAGAGATTGGTCTGTACAGCGCGTTTCGCGGCATCATTACCAACGCGGTGATTTCAGGAGATTTTACTGCCGACATGCTGCTGCATAACGGAACATTCTCGCAATACCGCGAGCTGGGCACCAAACAGATTACGGCTGCCAATGCTTCGGCTGCTGCCTTTTGGGGCAACGTGTACAGTGCCGTGTATGTGGCCAATTTTATTTTCGAAAAACTTCCCGGCATACAGGGCGTGCCCACGGCACAACGAAACAAGACACTCGGCACCGCTCACCTGTTGAGGGGACTCTCCTATTTCTACGGCCTGTACACCTTTGGTGGCATACCCAACGTGCAGACCACCCTCATCGATAACAATCGCAACATACCCCGCGCGGGGCGCGAAGAGTTGCTAACCCTGATTGAAGCCGACTTTACCAAAGCGCTAGAATTGTTACCTGCACAGCCCGTGAATGCCGGCTTTGTAGGCAAAGACGCAGCACGCGCAGCCATGGCGCGCTATTTTCTCTACACGCAACAGTGGGTTCAGGCAGAGAACATGGCTTCTGCCATTATCTCGTCTGGTGAATACCAGCTGCCCCCCGATTTCAGCGATGTGGTGCTGCGCGATTTTACCACAGAAGCCATTTTTGAAATTGGCTACAACATAACGGACGACCCTGGTACACTGAATAACCTTTTCAAGAGCCGCAGGGAAATCATCCCCTCTAACCAAACAGTGGTGGCGCTTGCCAGCGATGCCTCGGGCGAGCGGTTCCGTTCCATCGAATTTCGGGTGGAAGATTTAGGCGGTAGTGATAACGGATGGACTGTAAGTAAATACGGTACTGCTGATGAAGACAATAATAATGTGGTGGTATTCCGCCTGGCCGAGATGCACCTGATACGCGCAGAAGCCCGTGCGCGCCAAAACAAAGTTACAGGTGCCAACAGTGCCGAAGAAGACCTTAACATTCTTCGCGCCCGCGCGAATGCCCCGCTTGTTCAAAGTGTTTCGCAAAACGAGATGCTTCAATTGATTGAAGACGAACGCAGAATGGAACTGGCCTTTGAGGGCCACCGCTGGTACGATCTGGTTAGAACCGGACGAGCCAATACCGTGATGTCCGCCTTTTCAAACAACTGGCGTAGCGCATACGAATTGTGGCCCATACCACAAACCGAAATTCAAAACAATCCCTCGCTGGTAGGGCAACAAAATCCGGGTTACTGATGAAGAGAACCTTAGCCATCGGTGTGTTATTGAGCTTGCTTCTGGCTTGCGAACCGGAACCACGGATTTTTACCGGCCCATACCACGTGCGCTTTACCGAATCAGCGCTTGCCAAAAAAGAAAGTTTTAGCGAAGTCATTAAAATCAGTGTGCACCTGGTGGCACCTGCCAGAGAAGAAGAGATCAGTATTAATTATGACATTAGCGGATCGGCACGCGAAAAAATAGATTACCAGATAGTGGGCACACGGGGAGTTGTGAATATTGATGCCGGTGACTACTTCGGCTTTATTGAAGTGCGGCTGATCAATAACGCAAACAACATACTGCGCTCGCAAGATGTCATCTTCACGTTGCGCTCGGTTACAGGTGCCGACCTGCAAGTGGGCCAGAGCGAAGGAGGCATTGGCCGAACTTTTACGCTTACGATACAAGATGATTGTATCTTAGGTGGAAGCTACCTGGCAGGTCGGGGCACCCCCAACCAACCTGTAACCATCAATAGCCAGAACTGCGAACAATACATTCTATCGAATTGGAACATTGGATTGTTCACCTCAACTACACCCATGGATCTTTCATTCGTAGACAATGGAGACAACACACTTACCATACCAGAACAGGAAGAAGAAAATATCAACGAAGAATTTGCTACCATTCGGGGAACAGGCGTGGTAAACCCCATTACCGGGCAGATAATACTCACCATTACATTGGTAGATTTTGAAGACCAACCCCAAATAACTTTAAACCTGGCGAGGAACTAAAGGCATGAACAAAGTAACAACCAAACTGCTTTTCTTGCTGCTTGTCACCCTCACCATGGGTTGTCGCGAAGAGTTAGAGCCTAAACCCTTTGAATACCCCCGCCTATTTACAGGCAACGTGAGCAAAACCTGGGCGCTCACCATTATGGAAGAAACCCTGAATGGTGAATTGGTGGACCGGTTTACGGTAGATTGTGCCAAAGACGATCTTTTTATTTTTTACGCCACATCCGACCGGCTGTATGAAGTAAAATCCGGAAACACACTTTGCTTTGAGGGTGAGGAAAGTACGTTTACTGATTCTTGGGCTTTTAACAATGCAACAGCTACGCTCACCATTGTTGTGCCCTTCCTCTCCTCCTCGCGGTTGCCCTTTATTGTGCGCGATCTTGACGATGACGACCTGGAACTGGAAATATTCTTCGATGAAGAAGGTACCGGTAGTTATAAACTGTTTTTGGAACTGGTTGATGAGGGCTGAAACGATGAGGAAACTTTTCTTTCTATTAATCTCACTGGGCACATTGTTGGTGACCGAAAGCCGGGCACAAACCACACCGGCCCTGTGCGCCACCATGGAGGAAGACAGCCTGAGCAGGGCGCGCTTTCCGCAGCGGGGTTCACTCCAGGAGTTTGAGAACACCCTCCAGCTAAAAATCAGAGAAATCGAGGCGCTGCAGCGCCAAGGCAAAACAAAGGCTGGCGTTATTAACATACCCATTGTGGTACACATTGTGCACAATGGCGAGCCCGTAGGCACCGGCACCAACCTGAGCCAGGCACAGGTGCAGGCGCAGATTGAAGTGTTAAACGAAGACTTTCGCAAAAAAGTAGGCACACCCGGCTTTAACGACAACCCGGTGGGTGCAGACATCGAAATTGAATTTTGCCTTTCGCCTGTAGATGAAAATGGAAATACCCTGCCTGAGCCCGGCATACACCGCTACAACGGCAACCGGCAGAATTGGAGCCGCACCGAAATTGAAAACCAACTGAAGCCCACCACCATCTGGAATCCCAATCTGTTTTATAATATCTGGACCGTTCGCTTTTCCTCTGCAGATGCCAACCTGCTCGGTTATGCGCAGTTTCCCGACCAATCGGGACTGGCAGGCTTGCCAGCCGGTGGCCCTGCCTCAACTGATGGTGTGGTGATTCGCTACCAGTCTTTCGGCTCTGCCGACAAAGGTACTTTTCCGGTAATGGAAGCACCCTACAACAAAGGCCGCACCCTCTCGCACGAAACAGGCCATTGGTTAGGCCTCCGCCACATTTGGGGCGATGGGAATTGTGCCGATGACTTTGTGGCGGATACACCGGCTGCTGCAGGCCCCAGTTCGGGATGCCCAACGGGTAGGGTTAGCTGCGGTGGCCTGAACATGGTAGAAAACTACATGGACTACTCTTACGATGCGTGCATGAATATTTTTACACAAGGTCAAAAAGCGCGCATGCTGGCCGTAATGGAAGTAAGCCCGCGCAGAAAAACGCTGGCACAGGCCAACCTGTGCAGTCCGCTGGTGGCAGATGTACCTACAGCTAACTTCTCAGTAGACCGGCAGCAGGTATTGAAAGGCGGTCTGGCGCAATTTACAGACCTGTCTACCAACTTCCCCACTTCGTGGCAGTGGACTTTCGAAGGTGGCGACCCCGGAGCCTCCACCGAACGCAACCCGCGCGTGAAATATGATCAGCCCGGCACGTATCGGGTTACACTGGTGGCCAGCAATTCCCTCGGTGCATCCGAACCGCTGGACATTGCCGGCTATATTACCGTATCAGACGAAGGACTGTGTGGCACCGCCAACAACTACCTGTCTACCTATACCGCTTCTGTGTTACCTCTTTCCGACTTCGGCCCCTATACAGGCTACCTGACAGGCCACAACAGCGCAGGCAGCAAAGCCATTTCCGAATATTTTGCTAATACGGCCGGGTACGAATACATCAGCGGTGTCAACATCCGTTTCGGCCACCTCAACCTCGACAATGAAGAAGCCACCATCAATGTGGTGGTATGGAATGCCCGCGGCCTCCAAAGCGCGCCAGGCTCTGTAATAGAAAGAAAAACCCTGTTGCTGAAACAGGTGAAAGAGGACATCGCAAACAACAGACCCACTACCGTTGTCTTTGACCGGGAAACGCCTGTGTTCAACCGGCCCTATCAGGTGGGAATTGAATTGGCCTACGGGGCCGACCATGAACTAGCCATTACCTCTTCGGCCAACGGTGAGGCTCCCAACGCCACCTCATGGATTCAGGATGCTTCCGGTGTTTGGAACTCCTACGCCATTGCCTGGGGCGCCAACATCGCCATGGATATTCAGCCGTTTGTGGGCATGAACCCTTCCGTGCAGGTATCGGCCAATAAGTTGCTGGTGTATCCAGGCGAAGAGGTAATATTGAACGGACGAGGCGCCAGCATATTTGTGTGGCAGACAACAGATGGCAGCGTGAAAGATTTTGCCGGTCCGCAACTGATCCTGAAGCCAACCCAAACGACTACCATCCTCACGGTGGGGTCGGGTCTGGATTTATGCCTCGACTCTGCCTACACCACCATTTACCTGCGCGATAACATTGTGGGCGTAAATGAGCCTCGCGAAGAAGACCACGTAACGATTTACCCCAACCCCGGAAGTGATGAATTGAATTTCGCCATCCGCGGCAACTATCGCGGATGGGTACAGGCAGAACTGCTTTCGATCATCGGCCAGCCGGTGAGGCCCGTTTCTTCTGTTATGAAAGGAAATGAATCGGCAGAAATTAGAATCAATACAAGCGACCTGCCAGGAGGCCTTTACTTGCTACGTGTGCACACAGGCACGAAAACCCGCATTCTGAAATGGGTGAAGCGATGAATCACCCTGGGAGCGTTTCCTGAAAACGGCTAAAACTATTATATTTAATCATTCAAACTAAAAAGGTATGTACAAAATGGGGACAAGAGGGCTGGCGATAGCAATGCTGGCGGCAATGAGCATCTGGCTGCCATCGTGTAAAGAAGATGAACCACCGGTGCCACCCAAACTTTCTTTCGCGGAGAAGGAGTTAACAGTTAAAGAATCGGATGGTGAAATTGAAATAGAATTGGTGCTGGATAAACCTGCCGCTCAGGATATTGAAATTACTTACTCATTAGGAGGTACTGCCGTTGAAAAAGTACAGGCAAGTAGCAATCAGGCACACGACTACGAAATCACCTCCAAGTATCTTGAAGTAGAAATTGAAGCAGGTCAGACTACAGGCATTATTACACTCAGACTGCTCTCGGACTTTGGAATTGAAAATGATGAGGTCATTGAAATTACCATTGAAGAAGTGGATGATGAAGGTATTGAGATTACACGTGATGATGAAATCAACATTACTGTGCAACAAGAAGACGGATTGATTGTTGTGCTGGAATGGGGCGTTCAATCAGGCGAAAATTATAAAGATGTCGATATGGATCTCTTCCTATGGGCGGAAGACGAAACTTCGAATTTGGGACTTACCAATTTCGGGTCATTTTCCCCCAGCACGCAATCACCTGAGTTTTTCTTTCTGCCAACCGCACCGCTGGAAGATGGTAACTACGGCTTGAGTTGTACGTACTACTCAGGTACTGTTGAGCCAATGAATTTCCAGGTATCATACATTAAACTGGTGAATGGCGATGATGTATCTACCATTACGAAGAAAGGAACCTACACCCTTGCGAACCTGAATGAGTGGGACACCGAAGCGGGAATGGATCCCGTGCTGGCCTTCACATTCAGAAAAGCGGGAAGTGACTTTACAGACTTTTCTGAATTTTTAGGTGCACAAGCAAGTGGAAGTCGCACACGCACTGCTAAAATTCCGGAAAGGCTGAAGAAGAAATAATTGGGATTGTGCCCAACAGAACTAAAGAGGCTGCTCCATAAAGCAGTCTCTTTTTTTGCTTTTAGAAAAAGCACGTTCGGGTTATATTTGCCCCATGAACAGGCGTCACTCACTGAAATTGATGGCTGCATTGGGACTGCTACCTGTTGCGGGAGTCCACGCGTGGCATCAAGCCTCCATGATGAAAAGAAACATACCTGGCAGCAACGAACAACTTCCCATTGTGGGTGTAGGCACGTGGGAAACGTTCGATGTAACCGCCTCGCAACGCACCCTGCTCAATGAACTGAAAGAGGTGCTGAAAGTGCTCCATGAAAAAGGTGGCTCCGTGATTGACAGTTCGCCCATGTATGGCTTTGCTGAAAAAAATGTAGGCCAACTCTCCGCGGAGTTAAGTATCAACAAAAAGTTATTCCTCGCCACCAAAGTTTGGACGCAAGGCCGCGATCAGGGTGTAACCCAAATGAACAAGTCATTGGAGCTGATGAGGCGCAGTCAGATCGATTTGATGCAAATACACAACCTGGTGGATTGGCCCACGCACATGAAAACCTTGCGCGAGTGGAAAGACAAGGCCAAGGCCCGCTACATCGGCATTACGCACTACCAAACCGATGCCTATGCAGAGATGGAAAAAATCATGAAGACGGAGCCTATTGATTTTATACAGGTGAACTACAATGTGCTTGACAGAGATTCGGCCAACCGGCTGTTGCCCCTGGCGCAAGAAAAAAAGATGGGTGTTATCATCAGCCAACCTTTTGGTTATGGCAAACTATTTCAGCGGGTAAAAAATAAAACGCTACCCACATGGTCCGCAGAATTCGATTGCCATAGTTGGGCTCAGTTTTTTCTTAAGTTTATTCTGGCACACCCTGCTGTTACCTGCGTTATTCCCGGTACCGGCAACCCAGTACACATGGCCGATAATGTGGGTGCCGGCTTCGGTCGCCTCCCTGATGCTTCTCACCTGACCAGGATGGTAAAGGAACTGGCCTAACGGTTCGTTGCGGGTGTAAGCCAGTGCATCACCTTGAGTAAAAAAGCCGCATTGTTCTTGGCTCTTTTGTGGTTAAAGCCCACACGGTTGTTGCCCTATAACTGAGCGCTGAACATGGCCGCTTCCCCAAACACCATCACGCGCCCCTTGCCATACGTCAGGTAGTCACCTTGTGCTTTAGCGTTCGCCTCCACACGCGGGGTACTTTTGCGCAGCCTGCCAATAGAAACAACAGGCCAAACGTGATGAGGAGGTAGGTAACAGGCTTCATCGTAAATCTTCATCAGAACGAAAGGAAACGATGAAAGTTGTTTCGTTTACCCCATAATTCGTGACGGAATTCACACTTGTACACGCCATGTTTACCTCAACATGCGCGGGTATTGACCTGTATGGTCTTTCCCTCATCAGTAACAAACCCCACTTTCACATTTCATGCTATGAACATCCGTTTGCTGCTCATCATCCTGATCTTTCCCATGATTGGTTACAGCCAGACTTCCAGCGACCCCGTCCGATCGCTTGATTTTTTGATTGGCACCTGGGAATTACACGAAGTAACTTATCCTGGCCAACCGAACGAATACGTTGAAACGGGCAAAAGAACGTGCGCCTATGTATTAAACGGCCGCTACCTACAGTGCGAAACGAAAGCCATTCGCAAAGGCAAAGAGCGTTCTTACTTTTTTCTGATCAACTACCTGAAGCAAGAGAATCGATACCAGATGGTTTCCATGTATAGCGACTACGATCAGCAAGGCAGGCAAGCCGTTGTGCTCGACAGCGCCCGATCGCTATTGCAGATCACCGTCATACCCGGTGGTTTCAGAAATGACTTCATTACCCGCAGCACACTGTCCTTCGCCAACCCCGACAAACTGGTGTGGGAGGGCTGGACAAGTTCCACAACGGGTACCAAAGACTGGTTGCCTCTCTTCGTAGAAACGGCCACCCGCATCAGGTAAAACACTTACTCATACTTCAACGTTTCTGCCGGGTTGATCCAGGCGGCCTTCAAGGCGTGGTAACTTACCGTACCAATGGCCACAAGCAGTCCTGCCAATATGCTTACGGCAAACAATTCCCACCCCATGGTGATGCGAAACTTGAAGCCAGAGAGCCACTGATCCATCACATACCATGAAAACGGTATGGCCAAAGAAAAAGCAATGAGCGACAGCCAAAGATATTGCCGATTTAGCAACACAAACAGCTGAACCGTTTCTGCACCCATCACCTTACGTATTCCAATCTCCTTAGTACGGTTAAGCGCATTGATACCTGCCAAACCAAACAAACCCAGGCACGAAATAAGGATGGCAAAACCCGTTGCCAACCCCATGATGCTCATCCAACGCGTGTAGCTGCTGTACTGTTTGGCCACATCTTCATCCAGAAAAGTGTGATCGAAGGGCTTGTCGGGATAAAGTTCACTCCATAATTCTTTTACACGATCTAGCGCTCCCGTTACATCGGTGGCCGAAATTTTCACCAACATGGTGGTTGGATAGCCTACATTTTCCCTGTCCATAGAAATAAACAGCGGTTCAAAATTTTGTTCCAGCGAAAGGAAATGATAGTCTTTCATGACTCCAATTACTTCCGACCCGATACTGAGAGAATCTTCGCGCCAATTGTAGTGCTGTCCAATGGGTTCTGTCCATTTCATATCGCGCACCAATGCTTCGTTCACAATAATGGCACCGGTGTCCGAGGGAACGCTGGCGTCAAAATTGCGACCTGCTACCAACTGAATGCCCAGGGTAGGTATGTAATGAGGATCGGCCGCATAGACGTAGGCCGACTTTTGTTCGCCATTGATCTGAAAGCCATACCGAGAAAAACCCTGGTTGAAAGACGAACTCGTTCCCGATACAGAAACGATCAGCGGCTCCTGCTGGGCACGGGCACGGAATCTTTCAATCACGCGTTCCGATGCCTCCGTCCAGCCGGCCTGCGTAGGTATCACCAACACTTGCTCTTTGTTGTAGCCCAGGTCTTTGGTGGTAATGAACTGCATTTGCCGGAACATCAAAACCGAGCAGATAATGAGGAACGCAGAGAGTGCAAATTGAAACACCACCAGCGGTTTGGTGAAGCCTGCCTGCAAACGCGAGGTAAAGCCACCTTTCAATACCTGTGCTGGCTTGAAGCGAGAAAGGAACCAGGAGGGGTAGCTGCCGGCCAGCAGACCGGTAACCACAGTTAGCAAAAAGCCAACTGAGATCAACTGAAAGGCTTTTGTGAAGGTCAGTTCCATAGCCTTTAGTGTGAATTGATTGAACGATGGCAAGAACAGTACCACCAGTCCAACACCAATTACCAACGAGATGAGCGCCAGCATCAAAGACTCGAAGCTGAACTGGTACACCAGCTGATTGCGCTGTGCACCCACCACCTTGCGCACGCCCACCTCAATTCTGCGTGCGGCAGAGGTAGTGAGTGACAACGAGATGTAATTGATACAGGCGATCAGCATAATGAGCAACGCGATGCCTCCGAGTATGTAAGAATATTGCAGATCGCTTACTTTCTCCCAACTGATTTCCTTTTTCAAATGAATGTCTGGCAGCGCGGTAAATTGGTACTCCAGCATTTTGGCGTCTTCCGGTATGGGCACCAAAGCTTCCTTTCGCCAACGTTCCAGCCTGTCGGCCATATGCTGGTTCATCACCTTGTCCAGGTTGGCTTTGAATAAGGCCAGGTCTGCCCCTTCGCGAAGTTGTACAAATGTGGGCGTGCCAAAATTTCCCCAGTTGGTCAAGTTGCGTTCGTAATCGCTCCTGTTCTCCTGCGGCAACAAAATGGCAAACGATACACTGCTTTGCGCGGGCGGAGCCTCAATAATACCCGTGATGGTGTATGACTGAACACCGTTGTTATCGATTTCTACCGTTTTACCTATTGGATCTTCATCCCCAAAATATTTAGCGGCAATGGCGGGCGTAATCACAATTTCTGACTTACCGAGGAATATGCGTTCGGTACTTCCTTTCAGTAAAGGGAACGAAAACATGGCGAAGAAATCTTTATCCACATATGTCAACCACTCTGTAAATACTTTCTCCCCATATCGAAAGATGGCGCGCGTGCCATTGTTGTAGCGGGTGGCATACGCCACTTCGGGTAATTCTTCCTTCAGGGCGGGTGCCAAACCAGCTTGTATCCAGGCCGACTGTCGGTACGGATTGGCCTCTTCGTGACGCCAGGTGTCAAAACTTTTTTCCTCTATGCGGTAGATGCGATGCTTGTTCACATGAAACTGATCAAACGCGCGCTCGTCTTGTATATACAGCGCTATCAGCATGCAAAACGCCATGCCAACGCTCAAACCGAATGCATTGATGAATGAATAGAACTTGCGCTTTTGAATATTACGCGCAGCCACTTTCAAATAATTGCTTACCATAACTGTCTTTATTAAATACCCATTAAACCTGTTTCGTAATATGATGTCAGCACGAAAGAACTTAACCACACCCCACGCATACCGACTTCGCGCCTTGCTTATACCGGCTGTGCGCAGATCGTTTTCGAACTGCTCATGCAAATCACCTTCAATGCCCTCGTACAGTTCAGGCGGACAGAACCAAGCCAGAAAGTTTTCTGCCCATCGGGGTGGTTCGCTATCGCGGCTGCTACGTTTGATATGGCTACTTTCTTTATTCTTCTTTCAAAACCAGTGAAGGATTATTTGATGCGGCCCGCAACGATAGATATCCTACAGATACCATTGCCAATGCCACCTCTGCAAAGCCAGCCATCAAAAAAACAACGGGACTGATTTCAATTTTATACGCAAAGGTATCCAACCATTGTTGCAGCGTCCACCAGGCAAGGGGCGATGCAATTAATAGTGACAACACGATCAACCGCATGTATTGACGGTTCATCATCAACACCAAAGAAGACGTAGATGCACCAAATACTTTTCTAATACCAATCTCCTTCTTCCTTACTTCAGCCGAATACGCCACCAATCCTACTAAACCTATCACTGCGATAAGAATAGACAAGACGGTAAACAGACCAAAGAGAGTGCCCAGGCGTTCCTCTTGCTGATATTGGGCCTTCAATTCTTCATTGTAGAAAGAATAAGAGAACGGTGCGGTTTCGGGTACCAGTTCTTTCCACTTCGTTTCCAACCGCGCCAACAGTTCGTACGGTTCATCGGTTTGGTACCGAATGGTGACAATGCGTTGGTCTCCCCACATCGTAGATTTAACATTCATAAACATCATGGGTGCAATGTTTTGATGAAGTGACTGAAAATGAAAATCTTTCACCACGCCAATTACTTCCTGCGGACCAATTTCATCGCCCACATAAACAATACGCTTACCCAACGCTTCTTCTTTCGACCAGCCTAAAAGCTGGCAAGCCGTTTCGTTAATCAGCACTGCATCTTTATCAGAAGGTCGGTTTTCATCGTAAGTACGGCCCGCTGCCAGTGTTAATCCGGTGGTAGCTATAAAAAATTCGTCAATCTTGTACTGAGAAATAGAGACTTTTTTATCATCTCCCTCGCGCATAAAGATGTCTTCGTAACCAGAACGAATATCCATTGAAACGGAAGCCCTTTGTACACCTGGCAGGTTACTTATCTCGTTTCTAAAAGATTCTAACTTCTCCCCCATACGGTCGGCATGGTTGATGATCAGAAGTTGTTCTTTATCGAAGCCCACATTTTGTGTACGAAAGAAGTTCAGTTGTTGAAAAACAATCAACGTAGCCGCCATCAAGGCAATAGAAATGGTAAATTGAAAAACCACCAACCCGTTACGCAAGCCAGACGATCTTAGTCCGTTAGCTATTCTTCCCTTCAATACTTGTATAGGATTAAAAGCAGTGAGGTAAAAAGAGGGATAGAGCCCAGCCAAAAATCCTACCACCAGCGGAAACAATACAATGGTTACCCAGAAGACAGGCGAAGACCAACCCGAGGGTATGTTTATACCAATCAAAGGTTGAATGGAAGAGCGGAAAACTTCCATCAATACCAGACCGATGACTACCGATAGCAACGTGATAGAAATGTGCTCCACCTGAAACTGAGTGATCAGTGAACCTCTCTTAAGACCCAACGTCTTTTTGACGCCCACTTCCTTTGCACGGGTAGCCCCGCGTGCCGTAGATAGATTAATGAAGTTGACGATGGCAATGAGCAGAATAAATACCGCCACTGCGCCCAGAATATACACGTACTTACTGTCGCCCACGGGGCCCAGGCGGTTGCCAATGGAATTAGAATGGAGATAAATATCGGTTACCGGCTGGATATACATAAACCACCCGCCTTTGGACAGTATAAACTCATTGTAATCCATACCAATTCTTTTGAACATGGCGGGCACATGCCGGTCGGCAAAAGATTTCAGTTTATGGTCCAGCGCAACAGGGTCTGCATCGGGTCGTAACCGTACATAAGTAACTACCTGCGTCCACACCCAGCTCCACTCAAACTGCTTGATAGCCGGATTGGTATACATAGATAGCAGGTAATCGAAATGGAAGTGAATATTTTCTGGTTGCACATCGGTAACACCGGTTACTTCCACAGCAATTTTATCATCGCCCACTTCTATTATTTTTCCTACAGCAGGCTCGTTTCCGAAAAGGCGCTTGGCGGCTTCTGAACTTAGTACCGCCTTATTTTTTCCGTAGAGCGCCCGGGTACTTCCTTCCTTTAATGGAAAATGGAAAAAAGAGAAAAAATTAGAATCTGCGGCCAGCACATTGTCTTCATTAAAAGCCACTGTGTTTCCTGACGGGTCGGTGTAGCGCACCAGTTGTCCACCAGGTGTATTGATCCGTGTGATGTCTTCTATCTCCGGGAAATCTGCCCGCAAGGCAAAAGCCACAGCCGGCCCCACTGAACCAAATACACCTCCGGCCGGATCCCAAATGTTGGTTTGGTTGATGCGGTAGGTTCTTTCCACATCGGGGTGCATGGTATCGTAGCTCTGCTCGAATTGAATGAAGTTGAAGGTGAGCAGGCACACCGCTATGCCCAGCGACAAGCCAAAGACGTTAATGAAGGAATAACCCTTGTTGCGAAGGATATTCCGGTAGGTGATTTTGAAATAGCTGCTGAGCATGGATGAGTTGATTACTTGAAAAGTAAACCTGCTTCTTAATAATATCGAAAGTCGGAAGAATCGGAGGGTATGCCACCACAACCTGCGCCTGGCGCTGCGTGCGCCCCATTGTTGGCACTCCTCTTCGTACTGCTCGGCCAGGTCGCCCGCAATGCCCTCGTAAAGCGAGGCCGGGCAAAACCATTTGAGCAGCCGCATTGGGAAGTCACGGTCGTTCATGGGTGCCATTCATTTCGTGGTTGCCTTTAGCGGAGCGTGGCATCATGGTTACGCTGTTACGATCTTCAACTGCGGCACCAGCTTCCACAAGTCCATGCGCGCCTCCTTCATGGCACGCAGCATGGCAAGCCCTGCGTTGGTAATCTGAAAGATGCGTTTCCGCCTGCCGCCCCGCGCATTGGTGGCACCGCCCATGGCCGACTTTACCAAGCCTTTATCTTCCAGCCGGTAAAGGGTAACATGCACCGCGCTCAGGTTCACCTCGCGCCCTACACGTTCCTTTATTTCCGTTACAATGGCATTGCCGTAGGCTTCCTCTTGCAGTATGCCCACCATGGTTAACACAAGTTCTTCAAATTCTCCGAGGTATTCTTTGCTCATTTGTATACAAATTGTAAAACTAATGTACGGATTAGTATATATTTTGTTGTACAAATCGACTAAAAAAAGTGAAGGAGGTGGCTAGCAGGCCCACCTCCTCCCCTTCTAATGACGTTTTTACTCGTATTTAAGTGTTTCCGCGGGCTGTGTCCAGGCCGTTTTCAGTGCCTGGTAGCTGATGGTAAGTAAAGCGATCACCAGCGACAGCCCACCCGCCAACAAAAACACCGCGGGTCCGATCTCCACACGGTATTGGAAGGTGGAGAGCCAGTTTTGCATGAGGTAGTATGTAAGTGGCACAGACATCACCAGGCATACCACAATCAAGACCACATACTCGCGGCCCAGCAAAACCAGCAGCGATTGCTCTGTGGCGCCCAACACCTTGCGTATGCTGATCTCTTTCTTCCGGTTCTGCATGGCCAGAGAAGCTAGCGCATACAACCCCAGGCTACCGATAATAACTGCCAGCAAAGTGGCCAGACTCACAATCTGCCCCAGGTTCTGGTCGCTGCGGTATTGGGCAGCCAGCGCCTGGTCTACAAAGGTAAAATCAAACTCCTCCGCGTTGGTGAGCCGATCCCATACGGCTTTGATCTGATCGAGTGTGGCCTGCATGTTTTCAGGCGCCAGGCGCACAAACAATTTAGGCATGGGGTTGTTCTCAAAATTAATGTTCTCGGAGCCCGCCAGAATGATTGCCGGATCCTGCACCATCACCAGCGGACGTACCGGTGCGTAAAGCGAGGTGTAATGGAAGTCCTTCACAATACCAATCACTTCGTGGTCGGCAAACCCTTTTCCGGGTATGCGCTTACCGCTCAAATCGGTCCAGCCATATTCACGGGCAAAGGCTTCATTCACCACCACCGCTTTGCGATCAGCTATCGCTTCGGTGAAATTTCTGCCTATCACCATTTCCATTTTCATCAGGGGTATGTAATCGGCATTCACGGCATTCATAAAGAAGTTACGGTATGTGCCCTGGTCATCCGTGTATCCTACTTCCGTCCAACTGCCATCGCCAAAATCGTGCGAGGCAGCGCCTGAAGCCAATACATTGTTGATCTTGCTAAGCTCGATTTTGAATTGCCGGGCTTGTTCGAAACCCGCCTTTACCCGCTCACTCAACCGGCCTACCCGCGGCACATTCAATTGGATAACCACCAGTTGCTCTTTGTTAAAGCCCAGGTTTTTATTTTGAAGAAACCGGAGTTGCTGCTGCATGATGAGCGTGCTCGAAATCAAAAAGATAGACAGTACCAGTTGCACGCCCACCAGCACCTGCCGCACCCGTTGTTTGGTGCTTCCCGTTTGTAGCGATCCCTTCAGAACAACCATGGGCCGGAAAGCCGACAACACAAAGGCAGGATAGCTGCCGGCCATTAACCCGATGATAACCAGCAAACTTCCGACTACTACCAGCAAAAAACCATTCCACGAAATAACCAGTTGTTTGCCTGCCAATTCATTGAAGAGCGGCAATGCCAGTACTGAAAGCACAACACCCACCACCAAAGCCAGTGCTGTAACCAGCATGGCTTCTCCCACGAACTGCGCCATCAACTGCGCACGTTCTGCGCCCGCCACTTTTCGAATGCCTACCTCCCGGGCTCGCTTCATCGAGCGGCCCACCGACAGCGTTACAAAATTGATGCACGCCACAAATAAGATCAGCAACGCTACTGCACCGAGAATGTACGAATAGCGCGGATCGCTCACTGGCGCATCTCCGGCCGGGTAGCTGTTGTCCAAATGAATGGATGTAAGGGGTTGCAGACCTGGTGCATAGTTGCTTTGCTTGAAATCTTCCTCACCCAGCAGTCTTAAGAACAAATCGGGGAACTTGCTCTCTGCCTGCTCGCGGGTTATGCCCTCGCGCAACAGAACATAGGTGGAAGGATGTATGTTGAACCACCCGGATGTGAGTTGACGCTCGTTGAATATCCGGATGTAGTTGTGATCGGGGATCAGCAAACTGAAACGAATGCTGGAGTTGGTGGGGATTTGCGATACACCCGTAACGGTAAATTCCTCAAAGGTTTCTCCCAACTGAACCGATAACGTCTGCCCCACCGGATCGTTCTGCCCAAAATACTTTTCCGCCACATCCTTGCTCAGTACGATGTTGTATTGGTCGCGCAGGGCCACTTCGCGTTCGCCCTTTAAGAGTTCAAAGTCGAACACGGAAAAAACCGAACGGTCTGCCAGCACCACCCCCTCGCTGAATTGTTTATCGCCCACCTTTACCATGGTGTTGATGGCGGCAAAGCGCACAAAGTTCTCTACTTCAGGCAAGTTGTCTTTCAAGGCGGGGCCCATGGGCATGGGCGTGGTGGTGTTAAAAAATTGTTGATTCTCGCCCCAGTCTTCTTTTACATAAACCCGGTAGATGCGGTCGGCCTTGGCATGGAATGTATCGAAGGTCCACTCATCGTTCACAAACAAAGCAATCAACACACAGCAGGCAATGCCGAGACTGAGGCCCAGTATGTTGATAGTAGAATGCACTTTGCTGCGCCAAAGTGAGCGGAATGCAATTTTGAGGTAGTTGCGTATCATTAATTCATTGTTTCGGTTCAACTGGGTGCCTCTGTAAGAATCGGGCCAGATCAGCCCTTTTCCATCTCGAATGCGCCAGACCTACCTTACGATGTATTGAACGTTCGAAAAGTTGTATCGAATTGCCTGAAACCCTGGAATGGGGCGACCGCTTTTCTAACAATTGTTGTCCGGCAGTGAACAAAAAAAACGGGGATGAAGCAGATTTACTGATCACCCCCGTCTTTAGTGATGCACCCAACCGTAGCCAGATACCCACCCTATCTCACGCTGCAGCCTAAAACGTCAACTTCCTGGCTTTGCAGCCAAGACACTCCGCTTCTTGCACTTCCAAAGTTCCTTTCAGTTCTTTGGTGAAGAGCAAAGTAACACACTCCCGGTTTTTCTGTTCTCACCCTCCGTAGATGGTAAGTTTTTGTTTGCCGGTTTTGTGAACCAAATCTGCGAGCCGTTTGAAATAGTGATAGGAAGATATCACCTCCATTCACGGGTACCAACCTTTTCACTTAAAAGAACTCCACAACTTTTGCACCGGGTTATACACAAACACGTTGCTTCACTTTTTACGGGTACGTTGCAGGTAATCTTTCAGAATCTTAAAAAAAGCCTCCGGCTGCTCCTCCACAATTTCATGGCCACATTGCTCAATCACCTGCATTTCACTGTTGCGCAAACAATCGCGCTGCAGAAAAAAGGTAGACTCGCCCTGGTCATCTTGCCGGCCGTAAACAATCAAGGCGGGTGCTTTTAGTTTTTTCAGGTCTTCGGTAATATCAAATTGTGTCTCCATCACCTCCTGATCTAATATGGCGATAGGTTGAAAGTTGAAATCGGCAAACAGCTTTTCGAATTTTGGCCTTGAAATGTGGCGGGTGTCGAAATACATGGCGCGAATGTGTATCCACATAAATGCTTTCATGGCCAATACGGCCGGGTGCTGAGGGTCAACCCGTTTTAATGAATCCAGCGCCCGATCGCCCAGGTGCGCAAACTGAGTCTCGAGGTAGCGCATGCTGTCACGCTCCACCTGCGACCGCCTGACGAGCTGGTTATCATACAACGCCATCCACACTTTGTAGGTGGGCGAAGCCCCGCAAATCAGTATCAAATTGCTTACCGCTTTGGGATATCGGGCGGCAAAACTTTGGGCCAGCAAACCACCCCAACTCATGCCCAACAACGCAACGGCACCATCGCCCCTGGCTTTGCGCAGCAGGGCCATATCTTCCACATACTTGGCGATGGCGAAGTTTTCCCGGGTTACGGGCACCGCCCGCGAAAGCCCCGAGCCGCGCTGGTGCAACAACACGCAGGTGTACTGCGATTTCAGGCTGTCGATGATGCGCCTGTAGGGATCATCGGGTGGCTCACCCGGTCCGCCACTCAACACATAGAGTGGCGGGCCCGAGCCAAATTCCTCATAATACAGCGTGGCATCTCCGTTGCGAAATGATTTTACCTGCTGCGCTCCGGCCTGCCCGCACAGAAGGGCGATGAAGATAACTTTTGGTAAAAGGACATACGTTTTCATTTTCAACGCAAGAGCCACTTCATGTTAACTCTTCTTGGGTTCCTCCTTTTTCTCTCCCTGCTTGGCCTTCACCGCATCGGCCAGTTGCTGCAATTCGGCTGCCGACTTGCCCTTCAAATATTCGGGTAACTCCATGCCGGCCATGTTAAATATTTCCTGCAGCGGAGGTACCGACTTGTACAGGCCGGAGATAAAATTGGCCGTAGATGTTTTGCCATCGGCACCACCACCGGCACCATCCCACACGGTAAGCTTGTCGATCTTGATATTTTTGATGGCTTCTGTCTGAAGGCGTACCAGCTCCGGCAGCTTGTCTACAATGAGCAGCAACACCGCATCGCGGGCGTTGTCGCCCGAAGCTTTCACAATCTGCTGCAAGCCCTGGGCCTGCTTGGTGAGTATTTCGTACATACCGCGCGCTTCGGCCTCTAACTTGGCGTAGATGGCATCGGCCTCGCCCTTGGCTTTCTCGCGCAACTGTTCTGCTGCTGCCTGCGCCTCGATGATGGCCTTCTGCTTTTGTATTTCAGCCGCCACCACAATGTTGGCGTTTTGTGAGGCCCTTTCGCGTTCGGCACGCGCCTGCTCGGCTTTTTGTTCCGCCAGGTAGGCTTCTTCCAGCGCCTTGGCCGACTGCACCTTCTCCGCAGCAACGGCCTTCTTCAACGCTTCGGCTTCACGCTCGCGCCTTTCCGAATCGGAGGCGGCAATGGCAATCTTCGACTGATTCTCTCCTTTCACCGCCAGGGCATTGGCTTCTGCCGATTTGATACGCGTATCACGTTCGGCCTCCGCCTTACCAATCTGCTCATCGCGCTTCGCACCTGCCATCAGCACCTCTTTGTCCTTTACGGTTACGGCCACCTGCGTGTCGCGGTCGCGCAACATTTCTGCTACTTTAATGTCACGCTCTTTTTCAGCTTCTGTTTTACCAATATCGCCCAGGCGCTCCTGGTCGGCCACCCGAATTTTGGCTTCGTTGATGGCTTTGGCAGCGGCCTCTTTACCGAGGGCGGCAATGTAACCACTCTCGTCTTTGATGTCGGTAATGTTTACGTTAATGAGCTTCAGGCCTATTTTTTTCAACTCTGCCTCCACGTTGTGCGATACGTTGAGCAAAAACTTGTCGCGGTTGGTATTGATCTCCTCAATATCCATCATGGCCACCACCAAACGCATCTGTCCCACAATGATGTCGTGCGCCAAGGCGTGCACATCCTGTCGTTGCAGGCCCAACAGGCGCTCGGCTGCGTTCTCCATCACACCCGTTTCGGTAGATATACCCACGGTAAACTTGGAGGGCACATCTACGCGGATGTTTTGCTTGCTCAATGCGTTGGTCAGATTTACTTCGATGGAGATAGGCGTCAGGTCCATGAAAGAATAATCCTGGAACACGGGCCAGATGAAGGCAGCCCCTCCGTGAATACACTTGGCAGAGCCACCCCCGCCTACTTTACCATAGACCACCAGCACCCGGTCGGAAGGGCAGCGTTTGTACCTGCGCAGCACCGTGGTGATCATGACAAAAACAAATAACCCTACAACAACTAGGATGGGAAGCGTAAAAGGCATAAAGAAAAATTATTTGGAGGTTACTAATAAGATATTGTCGTTCACGATGCTGGCCACGGTTACCATTTTGCCGGTCTGTATGTCGTGCTCGTCATCGGTCAGCGCATCGAGCGTACGCAGCGAGCCGCTCACCTTCACCTGCACTTTGCCCATGGCCCCGCGTTTCGACTGAATGGTGAGGTACACCTCGCCCACCTGCCCGATGGCGTTCTCTATACGCATCGTTCTGTCTGCGTTGGCTTTCATCAACAAATAGAACAGGCCGGCCATAATGCCCATCATGGCGGTTCCGGATGCCACCGATACCAGAATGGTGGCTACCAAAGACAAACCCGACTCGATGCAGGCAATGCCCGTCCAGCCGAAGATGGTGAAGAAGCCAACCATGTTTTTGAGGGTGAAGAACTGGAAGCCGATGCCATGGTCTGCCTCGATTTCGGCATCGGGCAAATCATCGGGCGTTTCGGCTCCGAAGAAAGAGAGTACTAGCTGCAACACAAAGAAAACGGTGAAAGGAACGGCCACGGCCCAATAGAATTTGAGCGCCAAGCTCAACCCATCCCACCAGGTACTGAAAGATTCCATAGTTTGATTACGTGTTTGAATTTACTGGAAATTCATGAAACGGCAACGAAAAATGTAACCGGTGCCAGCCGGCCGCAAATTGTCAACGGCTTACTTTGTACCGAAATAGTAGGAGGTTACCGCACGGCAGGAAAAATGTGATGAGCACCTTTAAACATCCAGCGCCCCGATTTGGCGCTGGTACGGAGGGGGAAACAGGAGCTTTTTCAACAACCGGTCTGCCTTCCAGCCTTTGCTCCACCGATAGATGCCCAGGAGCGGCCGGAGCAAGGAGTAGCGGTGCAGGCCCAACAGGGTGCGCACATACGCAGGAATAATCAGCGCCTGTGCCTCCCGCAGCACGTAATACCGAACCATCCCCAGGTGCTTTCTGTATTGATGGAACAGATCGACCGTAAAAGCGGAGAGCTGCAGGTTTGCCTCCAGTTGCCGGGTGCGCATCTGCTGCCATTCTTCTAACGTGGCGGGCAGCCCGTGCAACCCCATGGCTTTGCCCAACTTGTTGAAAACTTCAAACACCTCTCTTTTTTCCGTAAGGGTAATGGGTCGTTCCAACGCCTCGAACGCCCGCATAGAATAGTCGGTGAGCATGAACAACACATCGCGATAGGCCCATTTAGGTATCTGCTCGCCACGCCTGGCCTCCACCTGCGCGTGGGCGTGCGCCATGGCATTGATGGCCTGAAGCGCCACGCGCTCCTCCGAAAACACAATGGTGCGCGCATACGCTACCGTGGTGAAGAGCCTGCCCAATGGATCGGCCGGCAGGCGGCCCGTGAAATAAAGCCAGTCTACCGCCTTGTTGAGGGCGAACTCTGCCGCAGCACCCGCGAAGATGAGGAGAATGGTGTCGCTCTTCCCCCATATTTTTCGCACCACCGACTGTCTGTCTACAAAATCAGGCATGATTAAAAACGAAGTGTTTGTTGCGGGAAATACTTCCAAAAATGAAAGTACAAAAGTACTTTGTATCAAAAAGTTTATCAAAAAAACCACCACTTTATTTGCCCCACCTCCCCAAAAAACGGAACCTTGTACCTTCTGACGCACCTCTGAAACCGGAAGACAGGCTTGCAGGTTGGCCATTCACCCCGAACCCATTGCCTGATTAGTAAATAAGTGTTAGTTTACCCAAACCGAACCTAAACCCTTTTAGCATGACCAAATTATTTGCCCGCGAGTACATTGAATGTTTTCTGGATGAAACCACGAATTTGTTGTTCCACGTGTGGTTGCGAAAACCCAACAGTGCCGAGTTCAGAGATGGTTTGCTGAGCGTCTGCAAAGAGTTTACCGACTACAAAGCCAAGCACGGCAAAACATTGAACTGGCTGGGCGACACCCGCAACGTGGGCGTGTTGTCTATTGACGACCAAGGGTGGCTCGACAAGGTGTGGAACGAAACGCTGTTTGTGAAGGCGGGCGTGAAAAACCATGCCGTGATTATTGGCAAAGACCCCTTTGCCAAGTATGCCATGGAGAAATTTAAGAACAACATGAACACCAAGTATGCAGGCCAGAACCTGAACCTCGAAACGTTCGAAACCAAAGAAGATGCCGACAAATGGTTTGCCTCGCTGGCAAAACGGGGGTAAGGCAAGTTTGTGAAGTATCTTCACGAACGAACCAACTAACTAACTATACTGGTTATTTGCCAAAAACACCAGAACCATCGCATAGGTTTTTATCTGACACACTTTCGCTCAGGGCCGCGGGGTGAAAAAATTCAAACAACGCTTTGAGCGCAATGACCTATCCTGCGCATGGCAAAAAAATACCAGTTAGTCGTGCGGTGACACGTCATGACTCCCCCTCATCGTTTCAATACTTCCTCCTGAAAGCTCCCCCAAAAGTTGTCACGATTAAAAATAGAGATTAATCGTTAAA
>CAYSCT010000012.1:0-134197 GCA_964429845.1 uncultured Ohtaekwangia sp. | reverse complement strand
CCATCGGTATGGTCCATCAAATCAAAATTAACACGGTTGGTGTAGTTTTGAAAGTCGGTATTGCTGGCTGCCTCCATCGTGGCTGTCACCGCCTGCGGTGCCGGGGTGACACTGGTAAACAGCACCCGCGTATTACCCTGGTGGTCGGCAATGGCGTACTGGTATTCTAAAGCGTTGCCATTCTTCACTACCCTGCCTTCCGGGCTTCCGAAAAAGCTCAGGGTGCCGCCCTGATACACAAAACCACCTGCATAATCTGTTACCGTGGTGTTGCCGCCTTGTGTTACGCTCATAGACAATTTCGCGCCAGCGGCATCGTAAGTGTAGTTAATCACCCTTCCATCTGTAAACAAAACCTGTTGGGGCTTGCCTAAAAAATTGTAGGTAATGGCGCTGATGCCTTTGTTCTTGTCTTCGGTAAGGCTGCCGTTTTCATCGTAATTGTATTCGGTGGTTTCGGTGCTGCCATTGTCAAACCCCAGGTTGGTGCGGGTGTCTTCCACTTTGGTTAGCTTGTTGCCGCTTCCGTTGGCATAGGTATAGGTGAGTTGGTCTATCAGCTCGGCCGTGCTGGTGACGTTGATCCCGCTGTTGCTGCGCAAATTACGTGCACGCTCCAGCTCCAATATGTTGCCGTTGGCATCGTAACTCATATTTTCATTCAGCGTATTCGCTTCCTTGTCCCACGCTGCGGTGCCGTAGGCCTGGAAGGTAGAGGTGCGTAGGCGGTCTGATTTGTCGTAGGTGTATTTGTAGCTTCGCTTGCCTTTGTTGCCTGCGTTTTCACCAAGTGTTTTCCAGGTAATGGCGCTGATGTTGCCATTATACTGGGCGGCATTGTCGATGCCGCTGGCAACGGTGTTGTAGTTCAGTTCCATGCCAAAATAGTCGTTGGCATCGTTGTTGTATTCGCCATCGTTGCTCAGTGCTGCGTTATTGATGTGGGTAAGCCAGCCGCGTATGTTGTAACGGTAATCAACACTTTGCAAAAACGTGCCACCGCTGGGTACGCTAAAATCAACCGAGGGTGTTGCGATGCGCATATTCACATTGGCCCCTGCCGGTGTTGAGTAGCCAGGTAGTAGTTGCACCATGCTGCCTCCTACTAACTTTGTTTCGCTGGCCGAGTAGGCCGATCGGGTAACCACCTCTCCATAGGCCACATTGGTTTGGCCGGCCGTGCCGGTATCTTCTACGCACGATGTGCAGTGGATATTTTTTTCTATCAATTGCCCAAGCTCGTTGTAGTTGTAGGCTGCTACCACCTGCTCCGCATCGTTGTTGTTGCGCTGGTAAAGTCGCACAAGCCGACCGGCATGGTCGTAGGTGTAGCGGTTGCTAATGGTGACCGTTGCACCTCCCGTGCCAGTATGGATTTTTAGGGAACGTAACAATTGACCTTTGAAGTCATAAACATTTGTCTGAAGGTCGTTAACAGCCAGAGCAAGGTGGTTATTGCTTCGCACCTGGATGGTGCGCCCGTACTTATCGTAAAATGCGTACACATACAGCCAGTTGCTGGTGCCTAACTGCAGCCGTTTGTTGCCGGTTGGCAACCCAAAGGCCGATGCAGCAGGCGAATTTTCTCCCGGCAGGTTTTGTACGGTGTACGAATAATCTGGAGTGCCGTTGTGATCGAAATCATAGTTGTCGTAATAATTTACGCTGAGCACCTGGGTGCCGGCCATTGGGAAACTCTGGTTTGTATAACCATGGGCGGCCGTCCCACGCTCCTCGTACCAAACTCCCGAGGTGTAGAGCGGGTCGAGCAGATTGGTTTGAACTGCCTGGCGCGTGGTATGGGTAGCGTTGGTGTATAATCCTGTCATCACTGCGCGATTCCTGCTGTCGTATTTAATGAATAGCCATTGGTTGCTGGCGCGCAAATGCGCATCCTGACTCAACACATGGCGATCCAACGGATCGTACGCATAATACATTACCCCCTGCCCTGGCACTTTCTTTTCAACAAGCCTGTTGCGGGCATCGTAGGCATAGGTAAAACACCATTCATCGCGGAAGGAAGCAGACCAACTGGTTCCACTATTCAATTTGGCTACTGCCTTAGGGGGTACCTGCATGGCCAGGTTACCCCTGTCATCATACACATAGTACGTTTCCAAAAAGGGAGTCGATATCCCTTCCTGCACATCGTCTAGCTGCACCCGTTTCAGTACCGTGCGGCCCAGCTTGTCAGCGAAGGTCCATACGTTGTTGCCGTTTTCGTCTGTAACACCCGAGATCGTTAGTTGATTGTCGGCATAGTTACTACCGGGCCCGTCAACCGTCCATATTTTAATGTTTTTCAGTGCAGCCTCGCTATAGGTGGAGTGGTTAGTCCGGGTAACGTAAGATACCTCGTGGCCACTGCCGGGCTGCCAGGCCCCACCGGGTGCACCTTGTGCTATCACCCTGCCGAGCGGGCTAGGTTCATACAGCGTTCGTGCGCGTGGTTCCCAGTCGGTAGCAGTACCCTCCCCTCCGGTAGAATAAAAATCGTAATGCTCGCTGGCGCTGTAGCTTAGTCCGGTCGGTTTGATGGCATTGGCGCGGTAACGTCCATCTACCAGGTCTGACGGGTAAGCCATGAACTGGTATTCTTTTTGTCCAAATGCATTGTATTGGTAAGGCTGTATTATGTCTTTGCCTTGAGGTGATGCACCGGTAGAAACATTTTGCACGGAACGACCATAACCATCCATGTAGGTGACATTTTGTTGGACTTCGGCAGTCGAAAGCGAATATGGACTTGTGCCCTCCGTGGCGCCTTCGCGGAAAAAATTGGTGACCACCTTAAAGTTGATGTTAAGTGGTTGCTGCAACAAGGTACTACCGATCGTTTTGGGTAATGCCGTTGCTTCGGGTGAGGTAGCAGATGCCTTCACCCTCACGTTGTAATCGCCTGGCTCTGTAACAGTGTACTGATACTGGTTAGCAGCCCCTATGTCTACACCATTTTTTGTCCATTGATACGTAGCAAAATTGTTTTGAACCGTTAACAAGGTACTGCCACCAACAGGAATGTTTTGATTGCCAGCCACCGTGATCACTGGGTTAGGATAAATGTTTACGGTAACTGGTGTCGAATAGGCTGGAGCACAGGTGCCGCTTACTGCTTTGGTACGGAACATTGTAGAAACGGATACCGGGTTGACAGGATTTTGACTAACGGCATTCCAGGAATATCCATTAGTGGACGACTCGAAAGAAAAGCTACCAACGCCACTGCCGCTCAAAGTCAACGCAGGACTCGTTTGAAAGAATTCTGTACCGGGAGAAATGGAGGGTGGATTTGCAGCTGAAAAGGGCTTGGCTGTGATTTCAAGTTTGTTACTGGTAACAGGTGCACAGGGTCCGTTGGTAGCCACTACCTCTACTTCATAAAAGCGGTCGACAGTTGCACCCGCGGCAGCCTGAAAACTATTGGTGGTACCGCTGGAAGTACTGAAGGTGTTCCATGCACTCCAGGTCCCTTCGGTGCCGTCCTTAAAGCGTGAACGCCATGCAAGTGATCCATTCCGTGATGCAAGTGTGAGGTTAACAGCATCGCCATTGCAATAGGTTGATGAGTTGGCTGAAAGTACTCCTACCGAGGAGTTTGCATAAGCAATAACCAGTTCATCGTCTGAACGGTCGTATCCGCAAGCTGGATTGTAGGCCACATGTCGGAAATAGTAAATTCCATCGGTTGAGCCATTAGGTGAAATCGGAACACTGGCCGGGTTGGATACAGTGGTTACCACCCCACGTAATTCCTGTTCGAAGAAGTAACTTGTCCCACCGGATTTGCCAGATTCTGTCAGTGTAACCGCCCCGCTGCCACAAATGGAGGTCAAACTTCCTACTACCCCGGCCACCGCGACTGGATGAACCGCTACATCAATTGGAGTGGCTTGCACACCCTGGCATGGACCACTGTCCACTTTTACCTGAAATTGGTAATAACGCACGGCTGATGATGTCGAAGTAACATTCACAGTTCTACTTTGAGAGCCGTTGGCAAAATTTTCCCATTGGGTGTAAGTACCAGCCGACCCATCTTTGTAACGCGAAAACCAGGAGATAGCGCCTGTATACGAGCTAAGCGAGAGGGTTACGCTACCTGAACCACAAACAGTTGCTGTATTGGATGTTAACGTGCCCACCGCAGCAGGCGGGAAAATGACTGTTGAAACGGTGGGTGAATACTCACTGACACCACAACCGCTGGTGTAGGCCTTGTGTCTGAACTCGTACGTACGAGTAGATGAACCCGTCTGTGAAAGGGCAATGGGATTAATCACATCTGACCAAGTCCCGAATGACCCAGATCCATTCTTCTCTCGCTTTTGAAGATCATTATCTAAGCCCTGGTTAATAGACGGAGTTAATGTTACACTAAGACTTGTGTTATTACATAATTCCGGTTGCAGCGCACTTAACGTGCCGGGTTCCGGATTGGGCTTCACGGTGAAACTAACAGGCGTGGACGGATAGGCATTAGGACAGGGGCTATTCACCGAATAAGACCTGAATTCGTAGTATCTCTCAAGCGTGGCACTGGCGGCAGTCACCGGGTAATCCATGGTGGTGGCACTGCTAACACTGAAATTCGTGAAGGCGGTCCAGCTACCCGAAGGACCATCTTTGTAGCGATATTCCCAGCCACCGACTGCTGGCGATGCCCCGATTATCTGGAAACTAGCTGTAACTGTGCTCCCCGGTTCTACGCATAAAACTGAGCCTGAAATTCTTGACATGGTTCCTGCAACCGGGGCAGATACTCGAGTTACAGAAATAACATTCTTCGACACATTGTTAGACGCACAGTTCGTCAACCTTGCGCGGTATTGCGCATTGCCAGATGGAGTGTCTGTGTTAGAAGCCAAATTCGTCCATGTAGAACCTCCGTTGGTAGACTTTTGCCATTGAATGGTTCCATAAGCTTCGGGGGCGCTAAGTGTTACAGCGCTTCCCGCACATACACTACTGGGCCCGTAGATTGTTCCAATTTGGTACATCCTGATGTTTTTCGTTCCAGTGCTCACAATAACACCCTGGCTGTTATACATCCTCACGGTTACGGAACCATCGGACGTCCACTGGAGCGTTTTTGATAAAGTACTTGAACTGATTATTGAGTATGAGCCCGTGTACGACCACGTAACAGACGTATAGTTTACATCATCTGCATAGGTGTATACGTAGTTAATACTTTGGCAAACATTTTCTTCTCCGGAAAAATCTTGCCCAAAAAGGTTACATAATGCCGACAAAATCATTACCAATGGCAGCCACAAAGATCTATTGAAAGAAATCATCATAGACTTTTTTTCGAGCACACCGTATACTTTCATGGCTATTCGCATTGGGTGTTACCGTTATATGAAATATTTAGCTCATCCACAGAAATGTAGATTTTTCCAATGTCCTGTCCTGTATCAGTTGGGCAACTACCAGTCACTTCACAACGGATCGAATAAGTACTGAGATTACCGATACCATTAAAAGCGATCAACGGATTAAATAGAAGCGTTCGGTCATTATTGCTGAATGTACCACTGCCTGAACCAGCTATAAACGGCAGCCAGCCACCTCCGATATTGTAGTACCAGGTGACTTCGACATCCTGTTCCATGAAGCAACCAGTTAGCGTGGCAAAAAATGTTTTTGAGTGATCGGGGTCACAGAAGGCGTAGCTACCAGAGGACGTGCTCACGTTCACGCGCAGTGGGCCGCTTCCAATTTCTTGAACGTCATACTCTCTTGAATAAGAATTAGATCCAAGGGCACTGCTTACGCGCAACATTACCACATACTTTTGCGCAACAGAAAACGTGTACGTGAATGTGCTTGCTGTAGCTGATGAGACACCATTAACAAACCACTCATAATTAACTGGTGAAATGCAATTAGCGGGTGCAGTGAATATAACTTGGGTTCCTGCCTGTGTGGCAGGGTCGACTCTTACTTGATAAGGTTCCTTACTCGCAGTAAAGGTTGCCGATAAAAAAATTGTATCTTGAGAAGCATAATAATAATCATTCTGCTGGCGGAGGGTCTTATCTTGATCCTTAACATACCTTAGTCTACCGAGTACATCATATTCAAGAAAACTACTGTTACCTCGTTCATCGGTTTCAGAGGTGATGCCATACAACGGCTCATATGTGGCCAATGATACTGAGGCGCCTTCAGGGTGTAGTAGTAAATCGTCAAATGTTACCTGGGCATTGGCCTGAATAGTGACACGAAATGAACCAGTTACGCTGTTCATATCCAATAATCCTTCGAAATGTCTCCATGAATTCACTGGACTTTCGTAGTTCACCGTTATGGACGCTTTTTCGACTAACCCTTGCCATATCTTAAGTGTAATTGAAGAACTGGTAGCGGCTTTAAGTCGGAAAGAGTACCTATAGTAACGCCCTAAACCTTTCTGCACACTTGTTCTTTCTATCGTAGTACCACTACTGATCTGTAGTGCTTTCTTTCCAGACCATCCGTCAACGTAAGAAGAACTAACAGGTAACACATTCAATCCAAAACCCGAATAACTTTCGAATCCGTCATAAAGAACTTCGCCAGCGCGGGCATTGGCAATTTTTGCTACCGGGCGAGAGAATCCATAACCCAGGTGATAGGAAGAGTATGTTTTAAGCCCAGAAAGCATGCTTAGGGCATTGCCCCGGAAATCGTAGTCCAGCATACTGGTTACCGGAAAGTAGTTAGCGCTATGAATAAATTGTTGGTTACTTCCACTCTGAGGTAAGACAGTGCTTTCAACAAAACCTGTTGGAGAACCGAGCCGTTTAACCTCGGTTGGCCATACATATGTAGGAACACCAAGAGAATCGTAAAACCGATCAAACAGTGTAACCGAACCTCCCGTAATCTGTTCGCTGCCGGCAGCAACACTTTGGATGGACTCAATAAGAGTGCCATGCATGAAATTTGAGTTCATCGCTTTCAAAGCATTGGCCTGCTTATCAGATGAATTCGGGTTAGTTAAAGTCTCAAAGTCCTTGGCATACTTGAATTTTGTTTTCCATGTTCGTTGATCGCTGGCAGTGGACGTTACATGGCTAAGTAGATGATGTGTAGTATTAAATGTATAGGTCTCGCCAGACTCAACAAACTTTGTGGGATCATTCATGTCATACAGCCGACTCGTCTCCGTTAAAAGTACTTTTCCAATATTGGTCAATACCTTGTAAACGCTAAAAACGTAAACTCTTGCAGAAGGCGTATTGATTCCAATTGTAGCATTAAGCATATTGTAACGCAATCCCTTTACTTCTGTTGGCGTAAGATTCAGATACTGATAGGAGAAGATTTTTTCGTGCTTTAGTTGATTATTGATGTCATATGTAGCAATTCTAGAAACCAACCCTCGCTCGAAGTCAAAGTTCACACTTGGAGCAAATGGCATTTGGTAGTAACCAGGAAGTACGTATCCTACGTTAATGCATGAACCGCGAACTACCTTTGTTTCAGTCGCATTCCAAAGCGGAAACTCGGATTCCGTCAATGATGGGGACATAGCAGGTAAATTGTATTCGGTGATAACCTTTCCCCTACCACTTTGAGAAGTGATTACCCGGCTATACATTAAGCGAGAGTCAGGCGAATTATCAAAATTCGTGGCACATAGCGTAGACATGTCATGGAATCCATAGGTGGTTCTGTATATCCACTTACCGCTTGATTTATTATCTGAAGTCAAGTAGTCGTACTCTGTTGTCGTCACAGGCGACATCCCTATTGAATCGTATGTAGCAACCTGACTGACCCTTACACCAGGTCCATACTGATCTTGACCCGTAGCCGTATCAAAATAAGTATTGGGCTCGTAGGAAATAACAGCCATACCATTTGTGGGATATTTTATAGATTTTAGAGAGCCGCTGGCAACTGTTGCTGGATTTACATCCCGGTTAGAAGATGTGTTTATACTGTTGCTCAGGGTTTGCCCGGACATTGGATAGAATCGGTAGCGCTCTGCACCAGCGCCTCCGGCATAAAAAAACACTTTGGGTATAACATCTGTTGCCCAATCATTAAAATAGCCAAAGTGATCCTGCTTGGTGGTTTGATCATGAAAGGGGTGTGTTGTAGTGGCATTTGCCAGAAACCCTGCATTACAAGACACATTGTAGTATTCAAACTCATAAGAAGGAAATGAGTAGCAATTGCTATTGCTTTCCTTTATTGATTTCAGAAACTTTCTTGCCGACTGACCGAACGTGGCATTAGGGTTCTTTACATCAACATAGTTGATGTAAAATTCTTTTCGGGTGCCGGTGATCCGATCCACCACTCCAATCTTGTTCAAAATCAATGGATAGGTAAACCACGACAATTCAACTTTTTGAGACAGGGTAGTTATTGATAATAATCTTCGTGTTACAGTTTGATCGTGAAAATAATAAGTCGTGTCTGTGGTGACATTAGCTCCATTCTTTTTGTAAACAACCACGTAATCTTTAGCACCGCCCGTAATGGCGCTTTGTGGTGAATCATATTGAAAGGTGATGGTATTACCATTACCTCCAAATGATGAAAGCTTCCATGAAGAAATGAAAGATGTGTAATGTTTCCATAATTCACGTTGTGTATAATAATCAACAACTAATCCCTGGCTGGCAGGCTCATGATAGACGGCTCTTCGAACAATTTTATCACCGATGTTGAAAGTATATTTTGTGCCATCGTTTTTTGTAATCGCTATGGTATGAATTGGAAGTCCGGAGACTTCAATTTTAATGTCTTGGTACGGTATCGGAACGGGCTGCCCTAAGTGATTAAATACAAACTGCCCTGATAGCCCTGGTGCATCGAAACTGAAAATATCTGGTTCCGTATCCTTTTTGTTGTCTATCGCATTGATAAAGTTCCAATCGGAAGTTTCGTCCGTACATCCTGAGGTAGAAACGTCATTGTCAGCGCTTGAGTTGAATGAGTTGATAGCTGCCCCAGCCGTTTCGCCACCCACAGCTACGAGCCAACCCCTTCTTAGATCGGAGCTGTTTTGTGGATCTCCATTATAGTCGTCTGGCAGACCACGAACTTCACGAGAAACAGAGCCACCGGCAATGAGATTCCAACCGACACCAACTGTTCCCTCTCCTTCTGTGGCTCTCACCCCATTTCCATTATTTGCAATAAAAACATCCGTACTGTATGGACCTTGCGAAAGACTCCAAATCGGAATCGTTACCTGGGCTCTTCCTGTCAACAAATCGACTGGTATTGTAGGTTGGCTATATGCGAATGAACTTGAAAGTCCGAACAGCAAAAAGATCAGCCTTTTGTAGTTTTGCATTATCAGTTTGATTTTTCCTTTTTCTCTATAGTGTTCAAGCGTCTGGAGAGTTGTTCATTCTCAGCTTTTAGCTCTATTAAGTACAGTGTCAACTCCTCAATCTTCTTCAATAAGATGGCATTCATCTCGCCAAGGTTCTGGCCGTTCTTCAGCACTTCGTTTTCAGACGGCACATCAGGCAAGTGATGATGCTCGGAAATGAACTGTTGCACTTCGCTTAGCGGTCGAAGGTTGTAGTCGGGCTTAAAAACATGATCAGCCCAGGCGGTGGTGGTAACGTTTACTTCGCGGGCTCCGATTTTTCCTTCTACGGCTAATTTGTAAGAGCCGGGAGTAAATGTCCCTATGCCAACAGAGCCAGTTGTCATGTTAATGTTTAACCCTTTGGTCCCAGTATTCCAGTCCGCGAGATAGAGTGCGTCTCCCGCGCTTGTCCACACACCGCCCGCTACAGTACCACCTGATAATTTCAACTGGCCTCCTGCAGAATTGATTTCAAGTCGGCCATCTGGATTGGGCGTACCCAATCCGATTTTTCCTTTTACAACCAAATCATTCTTTCCCGGATTGGCATAGTAGTAACTATCGGAGACTAAAACCCCACCCACCTTCAGGCCAGAGGCATTTTGAAGTGAGGGGGAATTTAAAAGCCACAAGTATCTATTTAACTCACTGGTTCCACTACCAGTATAAATTGAAGGGTGCCCCCCTACCTCTAATAAGAGATTGCCTCGTACATCCAGTTTAGATAGCGGTGAAGTCGTTCCTATCCCCACATCTCCTGATGAAACACGAAGGCCACCACCCTGAATGTCAACATAGCTCTTGCCATAGAGAGAGCCCGGAAATAACTCAATCCCAGTATCCCAGCTCAACCTCAATTGCTGGTAATTTGGGGGAGACCATGCTCCAGCGGTTCTGTGTATTCCGTATGCTAATGGCCCCGGATTGTACCAGGTAATTCCATCAGGTGTGTTTCTTCCATCATTCAAATTGTGGAAACTCAAATTGGCAGCTGGAGCTGTAGTGCCAATGCCAACATTGCCTGATGAGGGAAAGGTATTGGTCTGGGAATGACACAGCACTTGTGAACCGACTACAATTGCTAAAATCAAAAGTGTTTTTTTCATTTTTTCTCTTTGAGTTTTTTCACTTCCTCCTTCAATGAGTCAAGTTGGTCTCTTTGCTCGAGAATATACAGCATCACCTCCTCAATTTTCTTCAACAGTATTGCATTCATCTCACCCAGGTTCTGGCCGTTGGCGAGAACTTCGTTTTCGCTAGGAACATCGGGCAGGTGATGGTTATCGGAAATGAATTGCTTCACTTCGCTTAGCGGTCGAAGTTGGTAGCCTGGCTTAAAAACATGATCAGCCCAAGCGGCAGTGGTTACGTTTACCTCGCGGGCTCCGATTTTGCCTTCTACTGCTAGTTTATAACTGCCTGGATTACTAGTCCCAATGCCAAGGCTTCCTAAAAACCAACCATTGCCATTTTTATCTCCTAATTGTACAACTTGTCCGTTGTTGTACCCGTTGTAATACAATGCATCTTGACTCTCATTGTAGTCCAATCCCCTGTCTTCAGAAAAACGTAACTTATTACCATACAACCACATCGTATTTCTAAAAATGGAAGTTCCATCATTCAACAGTAGCGTAGCTGGCAACGTGTTCGATCCTATCTTCAAATCGCCATCGAACAATCTTAAGTGAAGAGTTGCGGTACTACTGCCATAGAGCAATAGATCGTGACTCTCACCATCAATTGAAGCGATCTGGTAAGGATTGGGATCACTTACTATGCCACCCCCATAACGTCCAAAGATCAACCCATTTGAACGAATGTTACCATCGCGAAATATTTCACCCTCTAGGTTTGTACTACCAGCCCATTGGGCTAATGCTATTTGAGGCAAGCATACCATTCCGACTGCAGCTATTTTCTTAATGAAGCGGAGACTACTCGCTGCAGATATCACAAAAATTAGCCCTCCAAATAATTTACTGTTCATGTTCGTGGATTTTTAAATCGAAAGGTATAGCCTATGAACTACTCTGTCTTCAAGTCCCAAGCCTATGCCTTATGCAAGCGCAGGTCTTCAATTTATTATCTAGTGTCGCATCCCTCTCGTCCAAATTTTGTGGCTCGAATAGGGCGTCAGCGGTTGCTTGGCACATCAAGGCTGCTTTAGGTAGATTTGCGAAGGGAAAGATCATCACAACTGAAAAAGATAGCAGCAAGAAACAGAAGAGTTTTATGCTTGTTAAGAAACCCATGTGGCATTGTTGGTTTAGGTACCGCAAGATTATCGCAAATGTCTTCCTGTTTTTGAAGTGCCCTATTCAACCTTGTCTTCTGTTAGATTTTCTTGACTTCAGTCATGTTTTCATAAAAAATACTTTATTGGTGGGGATTATATCCCATTTTTGGGATGTTAAGGCAGGCTGACGAAATGCCTGAAATTTTCAACATTAGGTCGAGATCGCTATAAAGGGGAAAAATCTGACATGCCTGCTTAAAACGCGCGGATTGGGGCAACTATCGAAAAAGTTGTCGAACAGAAACAAAGGACGAGCAAATTGGCTCGTATCAATTCATAACTCCCGTGCGATAGAAAAAGGATATTAACTCGCTGGTGTTGGATACACCTACCTTCTCCATCAAGCCCTTCCGGTAGGTTTCAATTGAGTGCGGGCTGAGTTTCAACTGCTCCGCTATTTGCTGTGAGGTATATCCTTTGGATATGTGCAGAACCAGTTGAACTTCTCTTGCAGTGAACTCGAAAGAATGGACGCGAACTTCCAGATCGGCCTTTAACCAACGCGTGATGATTTCATCATACTTAGAATGGTAATAGTAATCCCCCACTAACACTGTTCGAATTGCTTCTTCAATGATTGAAACCTCAATGTTTTTGCTCAAAAATCCTTTGGCGCCCAGTCTGAATAGATTGACGATCAACGATACGTCATCAAAAGTTGTAAGCGCAATAATTCTTATGTCAGGGAAAAGTGACAGGATACGTTTGGAGGCATCATAGCCGTTGAGTACCGGCATACTTACATCCATGAAAATGAGGTGGGGTTGATGGGCAATGGCCAACTCAATGGCTTCCATGCCATTGCTTCCTTCAAACAATGAAACTCCTGGCAGCGATATATCTTCCAATACACCCTTTAATCCCTTCCTGAAAAGTTGATGGTCATCTACGATCGCGATCTTGAGGTTGTTCATACCACTAAAACCAGAAATTTACTCAATATGAAAATTTCTATAAAACTGAATTTTCGACAAAATATGAATGGAACTTACTATACTACTAAAGGAGTATTGTACTGTTAAGAACTCGGGATTTCCAGAGCGCTATGGGACTAATTCCATTTTTTAATTTAGAATAGGGAACAAAACCTTACATAACTGGCTGCGGCCAGAAATCCTTGTCACAGTACCACTCTGACATTGCAATAAATTTTGAGGTGGATTGCTTTGCGCGACTTAGGGGTAGTTTGAAGCTTGGGATTTCTGTAATCCTTACCTCGTTCTCATCGCTTGTTAAGGTCAAAGCGAGTTTTACAGAATCCAGATTATTATTTGGGGAGTTAGATACCGACTACATTAGGGCCAAAAAAGCGAAAGAAACGCGGCTTATTCTAGCTTGGCCATTTCTACTTTCTGTATCGAAAACCCTTAACTCACTGCAATTCAAAACTTTAAATGATTAAAATTTGGTAACAAGTTGGCCACTTCAACTCCCCATCTACAATATCAACCCACGGCTTAGCATGGACGCCTTTATGTGGCTTGGTGAACCTGTTTTGACGTGGTAGTTGTTCATTTATATGTTCATTTATATACTTTATTGAACGTTTACGGCAGGTGCCTCGTAGGTGGCGGCACGAATTAAAGCCAGGGCCGCGGCCGTGCCTAAAATGATGGGTGTGTTGGCTTTGTTAACAATTACGCCAATACCAAGATCGTGCGAGGCCAACATGATCAACTCTAATCCTTTGGCTTGTGGGTCTTTGATTTCGTACTCCAGAAACCGTTTGCCTCCCTCCCGCTTAAATCTGCACACCAGAACCTCCTGGTCCCCGGAAAGGTATTTCCATTGATTGGCACCATTTTTCTTCCATTGGTAATAGGTGCCATCTGGTAAGGTGACATCCATGGCTTTGGCACCCCGATAGGGAAAAGTGGCTACCGTTTCGTTCAGTTCATTTTTTAGCAGGGCTTTCTTTTCTGCTTTGGATACAATAATGGTGTATTGACCCTCCGGGCCGCTAATGGTTCGCTGCCGTTGTCCTTCTATCTTTTCATAGCGCGACAGCGTGGTGATGTTGCTGCCATTGACCAACTGCCAGCAAGTGCCGCCCACGTTGTACAGTTTTACGTACTGAAACCGTTGTACAGTTTGGGTGTAGCCTATAGAAACAAAAAAAGGAAAAAGAAAAATAGTAATGCTTCTGCGCTTCATTTGATTCATTTTGTCGATGGGAAAGCTCCCGTTAGTTAGTCACATTCGAAAGTACAAATTTCCAGTTGTAATTGCTATCCTGCTGGGATATGCCATCTCTTCGGGCTGCTGCTTACGTTCCCCATGCATGTAGGATGAGAATAACTGCAATGCTCCTCCACTCACCAGTGAGCATTTGCTTCCTCAGTGTTTCAACGCCTCTGCAATCCCTTTCTCCACCAGGGGCTCCATAATCTGGTAGCCTGCTGCGTTGGGGTGCACTCCGTCTTCGCCCAGGCCGGCACGCAAGCCGTTGCGTGAGTCGGCCATGGCGCTGAAATAGTCTACATACACACACCCTTGCTCGGCCGCCAGTTGTTTGATGCGCTGGTTCAGGGCCACAATTTTACCGGCCGGCTGCAGGCCGGGGCGCCAGGGGTAGTCGTAGGCGGGCAATACCGAGCAAAGAACTACGCGGATGTTGTTGGCTTTGGCCTGCGCCACCATGTTGCTGATGTTCTCCACAATCTGGTCGATCGTAGTATAGCCCGTATTGCCGGCAATGTCGTTGGTGCCGGCCAGCAGCACCACCACCTTGGGCTTCAGGTCGATAACATCGGGCTGGAAGCGCAGTACCATCTGGGCGGTGGTTTGGCCGCTGATGCCGCGGTTGATGTAGGGGCGTCCTTCGAAGAAGGCGGGGCGGCTCCTCGCCCACCCTTCGGTGATGGAGTTGCCCATGAACACCACGCGCGGCTCGTTGGGTGCGGGTGTCATCAGTTGCTGGTTGGCGGTTGCATATTTCTGAAAGTTAGCCCAGTCGGTAGCCATTTCAAACCGGTAGGTGCCCGAGCCGATGTGCAGCACCACGCGGTCGCCCTCCTGCCCTGCTAGGGTAATCTCTTTCACAGAGGCCAGCACTTTGCCCCCTTCGGTAATCTGGCCGGGAGCGGCAGCGGGAAGGTAAACCGCTGCCGTGGTATTGGCGGGTATGGCTACCTCGAACACCAGTTGGTTGCCTTGGTAGCGCCAACCCGATACCACCTGCCCGTAGGGTGTGTGGTAAGCCGAGCGGGCGTGGCCCATGCGTTTGTCGGGGTGCGGCCGGATGGTGATGCGCTGGTAGCCCGGTGCCTGCTCATCTGTGTCGATGCCGGTGGCTACGCGGTACATCCAATCGCCAATGGCGCCATAGGCGTAGTGGTTGAAGGAGTTCATGGAAGGTGTTTGGAACGTGCTGTCGGGTTTGATGCCGTCCCAGCGTTCCCAGATGGTGGTGGCGCCCATCTTCACCGGGTAAAGCCAGCTGGGGTACGTTTCCTGCAGCAGCAACGTGTAGGCTAAGTCGGTGTGGCCGAAGCGGCTCAGCACATGGCACAGGTAGGGTGTGCCGAGGAATCCGGTGGTGAGGTGGTTGCCGTAGCTGCGCACGTTGTCGGCCAGTTGCTGGGCTGCGCGCAGCCGCATGGCTTCCGGCAGCATGTCGAAATGCAGGGCCAGCACGTAGGCCGTCTGCGTGCCCGATACCAGGCGGCCCGAGGGGGTGACATACTCCTTCATGAACGCCTCGCGCACGCGCGTGAGCAGTTCGGTGTAGCGCGCCACGTCTTCCGGCTTGCCCAGCACACGGGCGGTTTTGATCAGCAGCTCGGTGGAGTGGGCGAAGAAACATTGGGCGATGAGGTATTTGTCGGTTACGGCCGAGCGGCCATCGTTGTCATCGAAGGGGCGGTAGAAGAGCCAGTCGCCAAAGTGAAATCCTTTGTTCCACAGGTCTTGGGTGCTGTTGCGCTCCATGTAGCCTACCCAGGCCTTCATGCTTTCGTATTGGTCTGCGAGCACGCGCAGGTCGCCATAGGCCAGGTACATCGTCCAGGGAATAATGGTGGCCGCATCGGCCCAGCCGGCCGAGCCGCTGGCGCGGGCACCCATCACGTTGGGCACCACAAAGGGCACACTGCCGTCTACCTGGTCGGCCGCCAAGTCCTTCAGCCACTTGGCGAAGAAATTGTGCACATCGAAGTTGAAGGTGGCCGTGCGCGCAAAGGCCTGCGCATCGCCCGTCCAACCCAGGCGCTCATCGCGCTGGGGGCAGTCGGTGGGCACATCGAGGAAGTTGCCGCGCTGCCCCCACTGGATGTTGTGCTGCAACTGGTTGACCAAAGGGCTGGCGGTGGCAAATGTGCCCGTGGGCGTCATGTCGGAATACAACGCCACGGCTATGAAGTTTTCAGGTTGAATGTTGCCCGGATATCCTTCCACCTTCACGTAGCGAAATCCCTGGAAGGTGAAGTGCGGTTCGAACGTTTCCTCGCCCCCACCCTTCAGGATGTAGACGTTCTGCTGGCGGGCCGGCCGCAGGTTGTCGGTGTAGAAGTTGCCGGCCTTGTCGAGCACTTCGGCATGGTACAGTGTGATCTGGTCGCCCGCGTTGCCTCGCACCTTTACCTGCACCCACCCGACCAGGTTCTGGCCAAAGTCGAGCACCTGCTCGCCCCTGGGTGTGCGTATCAGCTTCAATGCTTTGAAGGTTTCTTTTTTGCGGATGGGTTCGTTGTAGGTGGCGATGAGGTTGACCGTTGGGTTGGCTTTGACCTTCACCGGACGCCAGGCGCTATCGTTGAATGAGGCCGTGTGCCAGCCCGTGGGCTCCAGGCGCGCATCGATGGTTTCGCCATGGTAGATTTCGGAGTGCACGATGCCGCCCGTGGCGGACTTCCACGTGCCATCGGAGGCGATGGTTTCTTTGGTGCCATCACTGTACGTGATGTTGAGCTGGAAAAGCAACGCCAGCTCTTTGCCGTAGAAGTCTTTCTGGCCGGAGAAGCCGATGTAGCCGCGGTACCAGCCGCTGCCCAGGCGCACACCGATGGCGTTGTTGCCGGTAGCGAGCAGGTGGGTAACATCGTACTGCTGGTATTGCAGGCGGTGGTGGTAGCTCGTCCAGCCGGGTGTGAGGTAGGCATCGCCCACGCGCTGGCCGTTGAGGAAAGCTTCGTACAAACCCTGTGCGGTGATGAAGGCGGTGGCCGACACTACTTTTTTGGTGGTGGCAAACGTCTTGCGGAAGTAGGGACTGGGCCGCTGAAGGCTGTCTTCCGCGTGGCCGGCCTGCACCCACTGCGCCTGCCAATCGGCTGGTTGGAAGAGGGCCGTCTGCCAGAAGGCCTGCGCACTCCAGGGCGAGGCTTTGCCATTGCTGTCCCACACGCGCACCTGCCAGAAATACTTTTCTCCCGACTGCAGGGCGGGGCCACCGTAGGGCACCCACCGCGACTGGCCGGAGGTGACTTTGCCCGAGTTCCACACCTCCTGCCTGCGGCTGTTGAACACTTTCAACTCGTAGGCGCGCTGCAACGTGTTGCGTTGGGGCGATTGCAACTGCCATGAGAAGCGTGGTTGCTTCTCTTCGAGGCCTAAGGGGTTGACGCGGTTTTCGGTGAGGAGCTGTTGCACGGCCACTTGTGCGCGGGCATCCACCCCCGACAGCAGGCAGCAACACAAGGCGAGTAAAGGCAGGCAATGTTTGTTCATAGACTGGTTATTTTTTTAATTGAATATTTTAAGAGTGTCACACTGCTGGGATCGGTTGTGCACGGTACATAAGCAGACTGCTTGCACCGGGTTGACGATATGCGGGGAAGTTTCATTTCTTTGGGGTTTCAGGGTTCAGCCATCCATTCGATTTCATCCAATGGCGCAGGCGATCCATCCAGCGGTCTGCAGTGGTGCGGTTCTCCATGCCGAATCCGTGCCCACCCGACTGGTAGAGGTGCATTTCGGCTGGCACGCCTGCGGCACGCAACGCCTGGTAGAAGGCTATGCTGTTGTCGGGCAACACACCCTGGTCGTCTGTAGCGTGTACCAGAAAGGCCGGAGGTGTTTGACGGTCAACTTTCGTTTCGTTCGAGAAAGAGCCCACCAGGTCGGGCGAGGGACTCTTGCCCAGTAACTGATCGCGCGAGCCACGGTGGCCGATGTCATCGCGGAAGCTGATGACCGGGTACACGAGTATCATGAAATCGGGCCGCAAGGACGTATGTTGAAAGGCCGGTAATAGCGGCTGGTTAAAATGCGTGCCGAGGGTGGAAGCGAGGTGACCTCCGGCCGAGAAGCCCATGATGCCGATGCGTTGTGGATGGATGCCCCATGCGGCCGCACGGCTGCGCACGGTGAAGATCGCTTGCTGCGCATCCTGCAACGGGCCGAAGGCGCGGTTGTCCATAGTGCGGTCATCAGGAATGCGGTACTTCAGTACCACGGCCGTGATGCCCCACTTTACCAGTTCGCGCGCCACATCAGTGCCTTCATGGCTGATGGCATTCACCCAATATCCCCCGCCCGGCACCACAATCACCGCGGTGCCTGTATTCACTTCGGGGGCAGGACGATAAACGGTAAGCGTGGGTTGAGAGATGTGGCTTACCAGCGTGATGCCATCGCGTTGCTCGGTCTGCTCTTCGTTGGGTGCGGCCTTTGCACCCGGTATCGGCTGGGTGTACAGCGGAAAAGTTTCCTGGGCGTGGGCCAGTTGCATGGCCGAGGTGAGAACGAGGGACGCTGACATTTTCAATAAAGTATTCGTCATGATGCGTTGACGCTGGTTGTTATCATTGGAACGGTTTGCCGCGCGATGGGTGGCCTACAAGAACCCCAATTCTCTCCACGCTTTCAGTTCACGGTCGAACCGGTTGTAAATCACCTCGCAGTTCGTGTCGATTCGCATGGTGGCTCGCGTATCTGTATTGAACGCGGGCCAATCGGGCAAGGAAGGTGTCGAAGGCTTACCCGTACGTGCAAATGACGTCCACAATGTCGCAAAGTTTCTGGAAGCCACGAACCTTTCCGGGCGGCCACCGCCAAAAAAACTCTCTCCGTCAGGCGATCCAGTTGGCGGAGGCACCTCGTTGTTGAACTTGAAGGTGATGTCCATGGCGTGTGGTGTACCCATTGGATAATCCGTTCCCGGAATTTTCTTCTCAGACTTGTACCCAAAGTTGTACAGGTAAACCGGTGCGCCCCCTTGTAGTGCCTTCTTCTCGGCAATCTCGATGGACCCTAGGCCCATCATCGCAATCGACTGGATAGCCACAAAAATATCGGCCGCAGACGCATTGGGCCTTGACTCCCTGTATGCATCTACCAGTAACGAGGCACCATCGCCCAACTGAGGCAGCAATTGTTGTTTCAAACCGGCAAAATCAAGTTGTGCAAACTGAGTATCTTTTCTTTCCCAGGCAAAGAAAGTGTATTCGTCTTCATTCCACCCCACCAGCAGGGGTTTGTCTTTGGATGGCGCAGGCGCCACCGGATCGAACGGGTGGGCAGGCAGCACGAGGCCATCCACTACGGGCCCGAAGCCGCCCGCGCGCGGTTCGGTTACACCAACGCGCGCACGGTTCTTTTGTTGAAACGGTGCCACGAAGGGGAGTTTGGCCTGAACGGCCAGCAAGTCACTGGCCGGTATTTCTAACAGCTTATGCCAATCTTTGGGTGCAAGGCCCAACTCTTTTAAAACCTGGCGTGTGGTTGCCGCGGCCATTTCCTGGCTCATCATGCGCACGCCCGGGCCACTTTCAATGGAGGCCTTATTGTAGAAGGGCGCTGCCTCGGGCATGGCATAGAGGCAGGAAGTTTTGGCACCCCCGCCCGATTCGCCAAAGATCATGACGTTGTTGGGGTCGCCCCCGAATTGTTCAATGTTGGCGTTCACCCACTTCAAGCCCGCTGCCATATCGAGCGTGCCGATATTGCCAGACTCTGCGTATTCAGCACCCGCCACTTCTGCCAGGTATAAAAATCCGAGTAGCCCGAGGCGATGGTTGGTTTGCACTACGACCACATCAAAATTCCTCGCTAGGTTTGTCCCATCTTGTCCGCGCGCGCCCCCAGATCCAATGACAAAACCGCCTCCGTGGTTGTAGAACATCACCGGGCGCTTCCGCGAGTCATTGGCAGGTGTCCAGATGTTGAGAAAAAGGCAATCCTCAGATGGAAGTGGTTCGTCTCTACGCGGAGACTGAATGGCGGGAGCACCTAACGCCAGGGCATCTCTTACGCCCGCCCACGGCTGTAACGGAGCCGGTCTTTTGAAACGCCAGGCCCCCGATGCGCTGCCCGCATAAGGAATTCCCTTGAACGTATTTACGCCCTCCCTCCTTACACCTCTCACTTTGCCGTAGCGCGTCTCCGTTACCACGTATTCATTCTGCGCACGATGCCCCCAGCGTGGCATGGCGCCAGCCGGCCAGGTGGCGGCTGTGGCCAGCAAAGACATCTGCGTCAGGAACCTGCGTCTGTCCATCCGTCCCGGTATTACAATCGACAACCGTTAAAGCGACAATACATTTTTTCCTCCCTTCAGGTCGTAGGACTTGCCTCGCCATACAAAGCTTCCCTTTACATTGGGAGGCAGGTTGATTTCTGCTTCCCACTTCCCTTTCCGTAGTTGGTAGTTCACTGCAATGGCCCCATCGGGATGCGGCATCTCGCCTTTAACTGATTCGATGGCACCCAGGTGCGGTTGAATGTGTACTTTGGAAAATCCGGGAGCCGCGCTTTCTATCCCCAAAACCGTCCTGAAAAATTCAACGTTTGGGCTTGATCCCCACGCGTGGCAATCGGACCGCGCCCGGTTGATGTCGGAAGTTTCCGCCCAGGTGGTAAGCCCCATGGTGATGTTCTCGCGCCATTTATCGAGCCACGTCAGGTAGTCATTCCCCATCCCCACCTTGATCAGCGCCTGGTGCAGGTAAAATTTAAAGTAAATAGACGCTGCAGTAAGAGAATTGTCGGCCAGCAACTTTTTTCCCAGTGCGAGCGATTTTTCTCCGGTGATGCAGCCGGTTAAGATGGCCAGTGAATTGGCGTGTTGCGAAAAGGTATCTTTGCTTTCGGTGTCTGCATAAAGCTGCTTTGACTCATCCCAGTATTTCTTTTGGATGGATTCCTGAATTTGAAGCGCTCTTTTGCTGTAGATAGCCGCCAGCTCCTTCAACCCCAAATCAGCCTCGAGCCGGCTCGCCAATTGGTAGGCCCATAGCAATTGAAAATCCAACAGAGACGATTCGCCCTTGTTGCCTTTCGGGGCCATGCCGAAATTCCAACCCGGGCCTTGAGCCCAATCTGTAAATACCCAATACGGAACATTCTTCAGTGTTCCATCTGGCTGTTGGTACCGCTCGAAGAACGATATCACCTGGCGCGCCCCCGGCAGCATATCTTTGATGAAGGTGCTGTCGGGCCGATACATGTAATAGTCATGCAGCATGCCAATCCACCACAATGAGAAGGTGGGTATCTCTTGTTTAAGGTCTGTGGGATACCTGCTCAGCGTAATGCCTTCCGCCAGGCGAGAGTGGTCCATCAAGGTAAGTCCGTAGCGCGCCAGCCGGTCATCGCCCGCGTTGTAGTACGACACCAGCGCTTGTATACGGGCGTCACCAATGTATTGCAGTTGTTCGTAGTAAGGGCAGTCCATGTACGTTTCGAAAGCGCAAAGCCGTGCCGTGCGCCAGCCAATATCCATGATACTTCCCAACTCCGGTATCGGGCTTTCCAGCTTCGCCCTCATCTCAAACGGATAGCCTGTAAAGGTGCCGTATACATCGTCCACCACAAGCGGTTCATCTTGGGTGTATACTCTCAACTGGATGTAACGATAGGTGCGCCACCACAACGGGGTATATTGCTGGCCGGCCGTGCCGTCTGAAATAAGGCTGTCTAACTTGCCGATAAATATTTTTCCATCTACTTCATTGCGATTGCCTTTCGTCAGGCCGCCCATCCGGTTGCCACTCTGACCGGGCTGTGGCTTATCGTACAATGCCTCCGCATAAGCCATGGCAATCCTGGCATCTTTCCCTCCGCTGAACTCCAGCGTTGGATAGGCATTCGTCAATTCGCCCTGATCGAGCAATACCACGGCCGTAGTGTTTGCGGGTATCGCCACCCTGGCTTTTTTTGCGGGGAAACCGGGAGGAATCTGAACCCCTTCCGCTTTTTTCACCACGGCAAGTCTTTGCTCTTTCATTTCCATCTGTGGAATGGGCGAAGGCACCAGCATCCATCCAATGGAGTTAACGGCAGCACCTTTAGGCGTACCATTCACGATAGCCCTTGCCGCAGTCCACTGGCTGTCGTCCAGGCCGGGTCTGTTCCAGTTTTTTACATGCCTGGACATATCCACCCCTTCGCCCGGGCCCGCCACATAATAACCGGGCACACGCACTGCCAGTGGTTCGTAGCTCGCGTCTTTTATTACTTTCCAGGTATTGTCTGTGTTAGCTATTTCCTCTTTGGCCGAATTGCCTTGAAGAATAAAAGCGGTGAGGTGGGTAATTTGAGCCTCTGGTTTCTGGCGTCCATCGTTCCACACCACTGCGGCCAAGGTGTTTTCACCCGCTACCAAATAGGGCGCCAGGTCTACCGTTTCAAAATTCCAAAAGTACAGATCGCCACGGGCAGGCCCTTGCGATGCCAGCTTACCATTCACGAAAAGTTTGTAGCGATTGTCGCCCGACACATGCACCACAAAAGAAGCAGGCTTATCACCCAACTGGATGTTCTTTCTGAATTTAAAAACGCCATATTCTTTCAGGGTAAGATCGGACGTGGCGTTGAACCTGTTGATGGGAATGCCCGGTCCGGTAATCCATTGGGCCTTCCACGGCTTTTGCAGCACAGATGGATCGATAACCTGCGCTTGCGCGATGAGTGGCGGCAGCGTAGCCAACATGAATGAAACAATTAAAACAACCTGGCAGATTCGTTTTTTCATAGGTAATCTTTTACGAGTTCTCAAAATAACTGTCGCGTTGTCATTCTCCGTACTGATCTGTCCTGTAGGGGGAGAAAATAATTTTTGTTAACGATACACCGGGTCATGATAGCTCTGGATGGTTACCAACCACTGATCACCCAATTTCGAACAACACTTGGCAACAGATCTCTCGCTGAGTTTTGGGTAAAAAGGAGGCTGTCTCAAAAAGGCAGTCTCTTTTTGTTTTCTATTTGGCAATATAAACGAAAGAGGCTGTGTTCCCCGGAAGAACACAGCCTCTTTCTTAATGAAGGGTTGAACACCCGTGCTTAGAAGAAAGGACTCAGCAATGCCTCGCTTGCAGGCAGCGGGAAGGTGAGTCTGATATCAGAAAATGCCGCGGGTAAGGGTCCCACGCCATCAGGAAAATAGTAGGCCTGAGGGTTGGCTCTTACATTCTGGCCATAGGCGGTAATCACCGAAACAGCTCTGCCTGTTCGTACCAGATCCAACCATCTTTTGTTTTCAAATGCCAACTCCACTCTCCGCTCCTGCAAAATAGCATCTGTTAAACCGGTAGTAGCGCTGATGGCATTGAGGCCGGCACGGGCTCTTACCTGATTTAAGTAGGGAAGCGCTTCCGATGATTTGCCTCCCTCGTGCAAGGCTTCGGCCAACAGCAACAACACCTCAGCATACCGGTAGATGGGCCAATTGGTATTGGTATTACCTGCCAAAGCGTGTGGATGTAAAAATTTAATTATGAATGGGTAGGTACCGCTGGTAATTGTTGCTGTTCCGATAGAGGCCGCCCGCCTGGCGTCACCAGCCTCATAGGCAGCTATCAGATCAGGAGTCGGTATATTGAATCCTTCCACGGTTAATGCCTGCACATTGGAAGGTGTTACCCCATATCCACTCATGAGTGCGGTGAGTTGTGGTGCTGTAATGGGTTGCGGAAAAAACGAATACATAAAGTTGCTAGCAAATCCATCAGGTCCTTCCCTGTACTGCACCTCGAACACGGACTCGCTATTGTTTTTGTTAGAGGTATGAAACACGTCTGCATAGTTGGGTAGTAACGCATATTGGTTGGAGTTGACCACCTCCTTCAAAACAGTTTCGGCCGCGCTGTAATTCTTGAGTACAACATATACGTTACCGAGCAATGTTTTTGCAGCCCCTGCAGTGGCACGTCCGGGTTCCTGCGCATTCTTTTCGGGCAACAACGAAGCGGCCGCGGTAGCATCGGCAATAATCTGTGCGTAGACATCTGCCACTGGCGACAAGGGCAACGCCACATTTTCGAGTGAAGTAGCGGGCGTCAGGTGCAGGGGCACATCGCCAAAATATTGCACCAGGTCAAAATACGAGAGGGCGCGAAGAAAGAGTGCCTGCCCTTTCAGGTTGTTCTTCACGGCAGTGTCAAACGCAACAGCGTCAATGCTTGCCAATACCTGATTGGCCCGGGCAATGACAAGATAGTAACCCGTATACTTGTTGGTGAGTGCCGCATGGTTGGCGTTGTACACAAAATCGGCAATCTCCTCCTGGTCAATGGTGGCTCTGAAGTTGGGGTTGTAGATGTAGCGGGTGTTGTCTGAATGCATTTCGCCCATCAGCCATGAGCCCGTGGCACTATTGGCACCACTATTGAAAAGACCGCGCAAGGGCGCATAGACACCATTTACCGCCTTTTCAAAATCGCCCTGACTATTAAAAAAGGTGGCCGAGGTAAGATTGGTTTGCGATGGCAATTCGAGGAAGTCATCGCAACCGGCAAGGCTAACCATGACCAGCCCGGCAGTGAGTATTGATTTTATTTTCATATGTTAATTTGCTTTTATCATTAAAATTCGATCGACAACTAGAATCCCATGTTGATACCCAAAGTATAAGTTCTTGGTACCGGGAAGGTGGCCCAGTCGAAACCTTGAACCAACGTAGTGCCTTGCGTTCCGTTCGGTTGGGCACTTACCTCGGGGTTAGCCCCCGGTACTTGGTAAAGCGGTGCAGGTTCTGTCCGCTGGCGTATACCCGGAAGTTTCTGAAAAGGTTGTTGTTCCTCAGCGGCAGGTTGTAGCCCAGCGTAATGTTGCGCACGGTTAAATTGCTGCCATCGCTTACAAAGCGCGAGCTGCCCCAATCGCGTTCCATGAATGTGGCCGCGGTGGTTTTTCCGTATTTGCCCGATCCCGGGTTTGACGGAGACCGCCACCGGTCTTTCACTTCCTTCAAAACGTTGAACACGCCATCCAGATTGGTAGCACCCTGATCGGTCATGACCATTACATCGTTGCCGGCAGTTCCGGAAAGCACAATAGACAGATCAAAATCGCCATAGTTGAAGTTATTCGTCACCCCAAAAACAGCCCGCGGAAATGGATTGCCTATGAAAGTACGGTCGTCATTGTCGCCACCGAAGGTGATGACCCCATCGCCATTGATGTCGCGGTATTTGATGGTTCCCACCTGGGATGCCGTTGCCTTGGGTGACGAATCGAAGTCAGCCTGGTCTACATACACGCCATCGTGCACCAGGCCCCAGAACTGGCCCAGTCGCTGGCCCACCATGGTAATGGTTGTGTAAGCACCGCCACTATAAAGTCGGTTTACACCATCAGACAGCGCCTCTACCCGGTTGTCGTTAAACGAAATGTTCAGATCGGTAGACCATTTGAGTTTGTTCACTGTGTTTTTAGAAGTCACCGTAAACTCATGACCCCAGAACCGGAGCTCACCAATGTTTGCATTAAAATTTGTAAAGCCAGATTCCTGCGGAACGGCTACGTTATACAGCAAATTAGTGGTGCTCTTGTTGTAGTAGTCATAAACGAAATTGATCCTGTCCTGGAACAAGCCCACGTCCAGACCGATATCGAGTTGCTGGGTAGTTTCCCAACCCAGGTTGTTGTTGGCCAGCGAAACTACGCTGGCACCAGAGGCTACGGTTGATCCGAACACCGCATTGGTGGTGGTGTTAACGGCTGCATATTGCGTGTAGTTGCCAATGTTGTTGTTACCAATTACACCATAGCTGGCGCGAAGCTTCAGGAACGACAAAGCCCTGATATCCGGAATAAAAGACTCATCGGAGATCACCCAACCGGCCGACACCGAGGGAAAGTTACCCCACTTGTTGTCTGCTCCGAACCGCGATGAGCCGTCTCTTCGCACGGCAACGCCCAGAAGGTATTTGCCTTTGTAGCTATAGTTGGCACGAGCCAACACCGATAACAAACTCCACTCCTGAATGTCGGTGAGTGTTTGGGTGCGGTCTATATTAATAGCGGATTGCACGGTCTGAATCGGTCGTCCGGAAAGGTGGTTGCCCGAACCTGATCGGCATCGCTGCGGAATTTCTGAGACGTAACCCCGGCCAATACCTCCAGGTTATGATCGTTGAACGAAGCATTGTAGGTGAGCAGATTTTCATTCAGCCAGGAGTAGTAGCGATCGTTGCGTCTGAATGACGTAGCAATGGTTGGTGGCAACGCAGTAAAGGTGGTGGACGTGGTGGAAGGCTGATAGTTGAAGAAATTGCTGTTGGCCAGATCTGCACTGAAGGTTGTATTAAACTTCAATCCCTTCAAAATATTGACCTCGATGAATGCATTAGTGATCAAACGTGCATTTTTGGTTTCATTCTTCACCTCATTCAGCGACCGGTACCAGTTGGGAGCCGGGAAAGCGCTCAATCCGGCAATATAAGCAGTGAGCGGCAGGGTTCCGTCTTCGTTTTTATAGGGCAAGATGGGCCATGTGAGCAGGGCATTGTACAACAGACCGCCCGGCACGGTAGCGTTCAGGTTGGTGGCATAGAAAGCGCCATCGGAGCTGGGGGTATTGTCGATGGCAAAGGTAGGCGCAGCGTTGAACCCCAATTTAACCCGCTCATGAATTTTAACGTCTGTGTTTATTCTGAGCGAATAGCGGGTGTAGTTGGAATTGTACATCACACCATCCTGGTTAAAGTATCCAAAGACAGCCGATGTCGAAAATTTATCGGTGCCGCTATTCATACCTATGCTGTAGTTTTGAATGGGCGCGTTGCGCAGCATGCCATCATACCAGTCGTACCCTTCGCCATATTGCGATGGGTTTTGAAATTGCGCAGGTACGGGTTGTCCGAGGTCTTCAAAAGACTCTTTTCTGAATTGCGCAAACTCTGTTCCGTTCATCATTTGAGGGCGCCCCTGCTGGGGAACCTGCTGTACGCCATAGAAGGCATTAAAGTCGATATTGGTTCTGCCCGCTTGTGCCGATTTCGTTTTCACCAGAATAACACCGTTGGCTGCGCGCGAACCATATAGTGAAGTGGAGGCTGCGTCTTTCAGCACGGTGATACTTTCAATCTCATTGGGTTGATATTGTTGATGTTTCCTACAATCGGAAATCCGTCTACTACATAAAGCGGATCGCTGCCGGCCAAAATGGAGGCCTGTCCTCTTATCCGAACGGCCATACCCTGTCCGGGCTTACCGGTATTTTGGCTGATCTGCACGCCCGCCAACCTGCCCTGCAGCTTTTGCGTTAACTGCGCCACAGGCAAGTCTTTCAGCGCTTCCGTCTTTACCTGCTGCACAGAACCGGTCAGTTCTTTTCCGATCTGGGTGCCATAGCCTACGATAACAAGTTCCTGTAAGGTCGTTACGTCTGGCTCCAGAACAACATCCAGTACGGTAACTCCTCGCAATGGAAATTCTTTGGAGGAATATCCAATAAACGAAAACACCAGCACTGCATTGGGGTCTTCCACACTTAATGAATACCTTCCCTCTGCATCCGTGGTAGTTCCGGCAGAACTACCTTTAATTAAAATGTTAACTCCGGGGATGGGTGCCCCTTCATTGACGTCTGTAACGCGGCCCGATACCCGTGTACCTTGTGCCATGGCTGTCTGAAAAATCAGAACCAGCATGACCGTACAGATACCAGCGAACAGGCCCAGCCGAATCGTAAATTTTCTCATCATACTTTTAATGGTTTAATGGTTGAGGTGCTGTAAACACATTCGAATGTGCAAACGAATGCAAATGCAACTATCCTGATCCGTGACGAACCATCCTGTGCTGTGCTGGTCCCAGCCTGGCAGTCAGCCGGTGAAAGTTGGCTTTTTGAAGAGATTTATGTGGGCCGGCTATAAATGGCGGGCGATACCCGGCCCGGGCAATTGCTACCCGAAAAAAAATAAGAGACAAATTTGAGATTACAGGGATGGCCGCAGTGTCAGATAAAATGGCACCTCTCTATGCTCCCGTTTATTGTTCAATATCATCTGGGCGGTTTGTTCACCCATGGCCTTAAAATCTGACGAGATGGTTGTAATTCCATTCAGAATGATTTTTTTTAGCGGAGTTTCATTGTAAGAAATCACGCCCACATCTTTACCAACCACCAGATTGGTAGCCAGGATTTTTTCAATCAGCTTCACCAGGTCGTCTTCCATTAGGTTAATGTAAACTTCCCCGGCACTGATCTGCTCACCCGCAATGGTGTTGATGACCTTGTTATTAAAAGCATATTGATCACAAAATGTGCGGAAACCTTTCAGTATTTCTGTGGGGAAATAAGAATGCTCGGGAAAGATAATTTTGATAGTGTGGTATTTGGAGAGCGGCTCCAAAGCCTGTTGGAGTGCGTTAAATATGTCTTTCTCGAAATTTTCAAAAACAGCACCAAACTCCCCCGTGATTTTGGGTACGAGTTTATCAAGCAGTATCAATTTTTCTTTGTCGATGGTGTTAATTATTTCATGGGCATTTTCACCGCCTTCAATAAAGTGCGGAATAATTACGTAGTGGGTATAACCTTCCCGCTTGGCCAGCAATAGTTTTTTGAATGCTGAGAAGTCATTTTCATAGATATAAAAATCTATGGCGGCCTTTTGATTCAACACAGCTGCAAACGAGTCGTAAATTATTTTCTTATGAGGGCTAAGTTTGTTGAACAGCAGAAAGACCTTTAGTTGGGAGTTGATTTCTGTGTTCTTTATATAATATCCTTTGCCGGGCACCGAGCCGAGAATACCCCACTCTTTCAGGAGCTTATAGCCACGCTCCACGGTGTCCCTGGAAATTTCAAAATCAAAACTAATGTCGTTAAGCGAAGGGAGAATTTCATCTTTTCTTATCTTCCCTTGTTTAATGGCATCCACAATAGAGTTTGCCAATTGCTGATATTTGGGTGTGGCCGAGTAATCGTCCAGCAGAATATGTTCGTATATTGGAAACTTGTTCATAAATATTTAGTTGGCAACCGTTGGTCAGTACAGTTCAGAACGGAATGATTTTGATGACTGCCTAAAATTGAACGTAAGAATCGAAAGATTAGAAAACTAATGCAAGTAATTCTCGGTGTCATCTTTCATCTCGTTGGCGGTTTTGCTTCCGGTAGCTTTTACATGCCCTACCAAAAGGTGCGCGGCTGGGCGTGGGAAAGTTACTGGATTGTGGGCGGCCTGTTCTCCTGGCTCATTGTGCCACCACTGGCTGCGTGGCTAACCTTGCCCGGGTTCTCCGACATCATCCGTTCGGCCCCGGCAGCCTCCATTCAGTTCACGCTGCTGTTTGGTATCCTCTGGGGCATAGGCGGCCTCACCTATGGACTGGGCGTGCGCTACCTGGGCATGTCGCTGGGCAACTCGGTGGTGCTGGGGTTCTGCTCTGCCTTTGGCGCACTGGTACCATCCGTCTACTACAACTTTTTTCCGGCTGCAGGTAAAACCACCTTCGTGGAGATGCTGACCACCACCTGGGGCCAGGTGGTGCTGCTGGGTGTGGCCATCTGTTTATTAGGCATCTACATCAGCGGCCGCGCGGGCATGATGAAAGAACGTGAACTATCTAATGAGCAGAAGACAAAAAGTGTGGCCGAGTTCAGCCTGGTAAAAGGGCTGACCGTGGCGATTGCATCGGGCATTCTGAGTTCCTGCTTCAACTTTGGCATAGAAGCGGGCAAGCCGCTGGCAGAGGAAGCAGTGCGGCTGGGTATGAACCCGCTCTATCAAAACAATGTAACCTACGTGGTATTGCTGTGGGGCGGCCTGGCTACCAACTTGTTGTGGTGCATGCTGCTGAACGTCCGCAACAACACGTTTGGAGACTATACAAAAAAAGAAGTGCCGCTGCTGAAGAACTACGTGTTCTCAGCGCTGGCAGGCACCACCTGGTTTATGCAGTTCTTCTTCTACGGCATGGGCGAAAGTAAACTGGGCAACGGTGCCAGCTCGTGGATTTTGCACATGGCGTTTATCATATTGATTGCCAACGGGTGGGGTATTATGCTGAAAGAGTGGCATGGTGTAAGCAAGCGAACCAAAACAACCATCTTCATCGGCATCGCAACCATTATTTTGTCGGTGCTGGTGGTGGGTTATGGAAATGCAATTAAATAAGTGCCGCTGCCGGAGCGGGCATATCAACACCTGAACCGGTAGCAGAAGGATCAAGAAATAGTTAATACAACAATGACAACAACATTCAAACACGTTAGCTACTTGTGGGATGAAGCCAAAGCCGCCTCCCTGGCCGGTGATGAAGTGGCCTTGTTGATTTACCGATCGAATTTGCTGGGTGCCGATCTGCGCCTTACCAACTATGGGGGTGGCAACACTTCGTGCAAGGCAATGGCAAAAGACCCGCTAACGGGAAAAGAGGTAGAAGTGATGTGGGTGAAGGGCTCGGGTGGCGACATTGGCACCCTGACGCGGAATGGGCTGGCCGCACTGTATGTAGACCGCCTGCGGAGTTTGCAAAACGTGTACCGCGGGTTGGCCCACGAAGATGAGATGGTACAGTTGTTCAACCACTGCATCTACGACCTGGACTCTAAGGCTCCGTCCATCGACACACCCCTACACGGCTTCCTGCCGTTCAAACACATCGACCACCTTCACCCCGATGCGGCCATCGCCATTGCGGCCGCCCAAGACGGGAAGAAGATCACCCAGGAATTATTCAAAGGTACGATTGGCTGGGTAGACTGGCAACGGCCGGGGTTTGACCTGGGGCTGAAGTTGCGGCAATGCCTCGATGAAAACCCGGGAATCCGCGGCATCATGCTCGGCTCGCACGGCCTTTTTACGTGGGGCAACACCGCCTATGAAAGCTACATCAACACTTTGGAAGTAATCGAAACCTGCGCGAACTACCTCGAACGGCACGAAGGAAAAAAGCGTCCGGTGTTTGGGGGCGCAGCGCGGCAGTCGTTGCCGGCTGCACAACGCCAGCAGCAAGCAGCTGCGTTGGCACCTGTTCTGCGTGGGCTCTGCTCCAGCCACACACGCATGGTAGGCCACTTTACAGACGATGAGCGCGTGCTTACTTTCGTTAACGCGCACGACCTGTCCCGGCTGGCGCCCATGGGTACCAGCTGCCCCGATCATTTCCTGCGAACCAAGATCAGTCCGTTGGTTCTGAATCTTGGCGCGGACGAAGACCTGACCAACGGCAAGGCCATCAAAGAAAAGTTATTGCCCGCGTTCGAAGCGTACCGCAACATGTATGCGGAGTATTATCAGTCGTGCAGGCATGCCAGCAGCCCCGCCATGCGCGACCCGAACCCGGTGGTTATTTTGTATCCGGGTGTGGGCATGTTCACGTTCGCCAAAGACAAGCAGACCGCGCGCGTGGCAGCAGAGTTCTACATCAACGCCATCAATGTGATGCGGGGAGCCGAAGCCATCTCTGCGTACACGGCCCTGCCCCGACAGGAAGCCTTTAATATTGAGTATTGGCTGCTGGAAGAAGCCAAGCTGCAGCGGATGCCCAAACCCAAACCGCTCACCGGCAAGGTGGCGTTTGTTACTGGCAGCGCAGGCGGAATTGGCAAGGCCATTGCAAAAAAATTCATGGAGGAAGGTGCCTGCGTGGTATTGAGTGATAATGACGAAGAAAGACTGGCAAAAACAGCGGAGGAACTCAAAAAGAATTTCGGCCGCGATGCCTCTGTGGCTGTGCCAGTAGATGTGCTGAAGCCCGCGCAGATTGCCGAAGCATTTGCTCGCGCGGCACTGCAGTTTGGGGGCGTGGATATCGTAGTGAACTGTGCAGGTATTTCCATTTCGAAACCGCTGATGGAACACACCGAACAGGATTGGGACCTGCTGTACGACATCCTGGCCAAAGGGCAGTTTTTAGTAACGCAGCAAGGTGTGAAAACCATGCGCATGCAAGACCTAGGTGGCGATGTGCTCAACATTGTGAGCAAGAACGCGCTGGTGAGTGGCCCGAACAACGCGGCCTATGGATCGGCCAAAGCCGCCCAGTTGCATTTAAGCAGATTGAACGCAGCCGAGTTGGGGGCAGACAAGATCAGGGTGAACGTGGTAAACCCCGATGCCGTTATTGCCGACAGCAAGATTTGGGAAGGTGCCTGGGCCGAAGGGCGTGCAAAAGCGTATGGTGTGCCCGTTGCCGAGTTGCCCGCCTATTACGCCAAGCGCACGTTGTTGAATGAGATTATTCTACCCGAAGACATTGCCAATGCCTGCTTTGCGCTGGTGGGGGGATTGCTCAACAAATCGACCGGCAACGTATTGAATGTGGATGGCGGTGTGGCGATGGCATTTGTGCGGTAATGGCTTGGTGGTTTAAGAGAAATACACTAAACCACGAAGACACGAAGACACAAAGGAGCACGAAGAAATTAGTGAACTTTGGTGCCTTAGTGGTTCAAAAGAAATACACGGAACCACGAAGACACGAAGCACACAAAGGAGCACGAATAAACTTGGTGACCCTTGGTGCCTTAGTGCCTTGGTGGTAAAAAAACATTGAACCACGAAGACACGAAGCACACAAAGGAGCACGAATAAACTTGGTGACCCTTGGTGCCTTAGTGCCTTGGTGGTAAAAAAACATTGAACCACGAAGACACGAAGCACACAAAGAAGCACGAAGAACTCAGCGACCTTTAGTGCCTCGGTGTCTTAATGGTTTAATGCGTTTGTGAAATGAAAAAGTGAATGATACCCAACGATCAAATCGAGCAACACAACAACCGGCTCATCAAAGCCCACGAGCGAAGATTAAAAGCATTACTTCCCGAAGTGCCTAATGCACAAAAAGTCGTGCGTAAGCTCATGGAATTTCAAATTGCCATACCCAGTTGGGCATTGGGTACGGGCGGCACCCGCTTCGGTAGGTTTGCCGGTGGTGGCGAACCCCGGTCGCTGGAAGAGAAAGTGGCAGATGTAGGTCTCTTGCACCAACTCAACAAGTCCAGTGGCGCAATTTCGCTGCACATTCCGTGGGACATCCCCTCTAATTACAAAAAAATCAAAGCCCTCGCTGCCGCGCACGGGCTCCAATTTGATGCCGTCAACTCCAACACCTTTCAAGATCAACCCGGCCAAAAGCTCAGCTACAAATTCGGCTCGCTGCAACACGTAAATCCCAAAGTACGGAGGCAGGCCATCGAACATAATATCGAAGTAATCCGGCACGGCAAAGCACTCGGCTCCAAAGCCATTACCGTCTGGCTATCGGACGGCTCCTGTTTTCCGGGTCAACTGAATTTTAGAAAGGCATTTGAAAACACCCTCGAAAGCTTGCAGGAAATCTACGCAGCCCTCCCCTCCGACTGGAAAATGTTGGTGGAATACAAAGCCTTCGAGCCCAATTTCTATTCCATGACCGTAGGCGACTGGGGCCAATCCTACCTGTATGCCAGCAAGCTGGGGCCAAAAGCCTATACGTTGGTAGACCTGGGTCATCATTTGCCCAATGCCAATATCGAGCAGATTGTAGCACTTTTATTAATGGAGCGCAAACTGGGCGGCTTCCACTTCAACGACTCGAAGTATGGCGATGACGACCTGACAGTGGGTAGCATCCGCCCCTATCAGCTCTTTCTTATCTTCAATGAACTGATTGATGGGATGGACGCCTTGAAGATGAACCACGCAACTGATCTGGGCTGGATGATTGACGCCTCGCACAATGTGAAAGACCCCCTGGAAGACCTGCTACAGTCGGTAGAAGCCATACAACTGGCCTATGCCCAAGCGCTGTTGGTAGACCGAAGGGAACTGAAGTCGGCCCAGCAACAGAACGATACAGTACGCTGCCAGGAAATTCTACAGGCCGCTTTCCGAACGGACGTGCGACCGCTGGTAGCAGACGCCCGCCTGCGTGCAGGTGGTGCGCTACAACCCATCGAGCTATTCCGCGCGCAACGTGTGCGTGAGCAACTGATCAAACAACGTGGTGCTACCACCTTTGCCACAGGCCTGTAATGACCAAGCTGCCGGTAATTGCTGTTTTCGACATTGGCAAGACCAACAAGAAGTTGTTCCTGTTCGACCAGCACTACCAGCTTCTGTGGGAAAAAGCCACCAGCCTGCCCGAAACGGTAGATGATGATGAGTACCCCTGCGAAGACGTTCAACTCCTCACCAACTGGATGAAGTACGTGTTGCGTCTGGCGTTGGAAGAAAAAGAATTTGAAGTGAAGGCGGTGAACTTTTCCGGCTATGGCGCCAGCCTGGTGCACGTTGACGCCAGCGGCCAGCCGGTGGCCCCGCTCTACAACTACCTGAAGCCCTACCCGGTAACGCTTCAACAGCAGTTGCACAACCAGTACGGTGGCCAGCAGCCGTTTGCCATGGAAACTGCCTCGCCCGCACTGGGGCACCTCAACAGCGGCCTGCAGCTCTATTGGCTGCGGCAGCAACGACCCACCGTCTTCGAAAAGATAACCTGGAGTCTCCACCTGCCCCAGTATCTTTCTTTCGTTTTCACCGGCCGGGCCTGTTCCGACTTAACCAGCATCGGTTGTCACACGGCACTTTGGGATTTCCGGACCCACCAATACCACCGTTGGGTTGTGCAGGAGGAACTGACCTCTAAGCTGGCGCCCATCGCGCCCACGCAGCAAACCCATGCGGTTAACTGGCAAGGAAAACGGCTGCTGGCAGGCGTTGGCATACACGACAGTTCTGCTGCGCTGGTGCCCTACCTCCTTTCCCAAGCAGAACCCTTTGTGTTGCTGTCAACCGGCACGTGGAGCATCAGCCTGAATCCTTTTAGTCGCAGCCCGCTTACTGTTGAAGACCTGGAGCAAGATTGCCTCTGCTACCTCTCCTACAAAGGCAAGCCGGTGAAAGCAAGCAGGTTGTTTGCCGGCCACCAATACGAGGAAAAAGTAAAACAACTCTCGGAGCATTTTCATGTGGAGCCTGCTTTCTTTCAAAAGATGCCATACAATCATCACTGGGCTCATGAAGAAGCGAGGTTGACATCTCCCGAGTTGGCCTACCATCGGTTCATAAAAAGTTTGATTGAACAACAACTACATTCTACCCAACTGGTGGCGGGCGATGCTGACGTAAAGCGTATTTTTGTGGATGGAGGATTTAGTAACAACCAGGTGTTTATGAACTTACTCGCCCAATCGTTTCCCGGGAGGGAAGTTTTTGCCGCCAACGTAGCCCAGGCGTCCGCCCTGGGTGCCGCATTGGTGGTACACCAGGCATGGAACAAAGAGCCGATCCCCGGTCATCTCGTTCAAGCAAGAAAATATACGGGTGCATGAAGGTCGGCTTGTTTATCCCCTGCTACATCGATCAACTGTACCCGCAAGTAGGCATCGCTACGTTGCAATTGCTAGAGAAACTTGGCACATCGGTTGCGTTTCCGGCCAGCCAAACCTGCTGCGGTCAACCCATGGCCAATGCGGGCTTTGAACACCTCACACCTGTTTGCACCACCAATTTTCTGGAGAACTTCAGTCCGTTTCAGTATATCGTTTGTCCTTCCGGCAGTTGCGCCCTTCATCTGAAAGAACAACTACATGGCGAACCGTTGAGCCGAAGGGTATTTGAACTGACGGAGTTCTTAACCGATGTGATGGAGGTGAAACAGTTACCTTCTTACTTTCCCCACCGCGTGGGGCTTCACCAAAGTTGCCACGGGCTACGCGGTCTCAACCTGGCCTCCATGTCAGAGCGGGTGCTGCCCCCCTTCTCGAAGCCCGTTCAACTATTGAAACTGGTGAAGGGCGTTGAACTGGTGCCGTTGCAACTGCCGGATGAGTGCTGCGGTTTTGGCGGCACCTTTTCCGTAACGGAAGATGCCGTGAGTGCGCGGATGGGCATCGACCGCGTGCGCGACCATGAACAAGCGGGTGCGGAATACATTACCAGTGCGGATATGAGTTGCCTGATGCACCTGGAAGGAATTATCAAGCGTCAGCGAAGCACACTGAAAGTAATCCACCTGGCAGAAATACTCAATGCATCATGAGCCACGCAGCGCTTTCACAGGAATTTAATGCAGACCCTGCCCGCGTAGACTGGCACAATAAAACGTTGTGGTGGATCAGACAAAAGCGCGACAGGGCAGTGCATGCGTTGCCCGAGTGGGAGCAGTTGAGAGAAGCCGCCTCGCAAATTAAATTGAATGTACTGAGCGACCTGGCCAACTACCTGGTGCAGTTAGAACAACGCGCCACCCACCATGGCATCAAAGTGCATTGGGCCACAGATGCCGAAGCGCACAACCGAATTGTGCATACCATCTTAAAAGATGCGGGCATCGACCGCATTGTTAAAAGTAAGTCGATGCTGACCGAAGAATGTCATTTGAATGAATACCTGGAACGGAACGGCATCGATGTGGTAGACACCGACCTGGGCGAGCGCATCGTTCAGCTGGCCAAAGAACCGCCCAGCCATATTGTGCTGCCCTGTATTCACAAGAAGAAGGAGGAAATCGGGGCACTTTTTCACGAACACCTGGGCACGCCCGAAAACAATGCCGACCCGCAATTCTTAACCGAGGCAGCGCGCCAGCATTTGCGAGAGAAGTTTCTCACGCGCAAGGCAGCCATAACCGGTGTAAATTTTGCGGTAGCCGAAACGGGCGAGTTGGTGGTGTGTACCAACGAAGGCAATGCCGACATGGGTGCACACCTGGCAGATGTACACATTGCCTGCATGGGCATTGAAAAGATCATACCCGAACGGAAACACCTGGCGGTATTCCTGCGGCTGCTGGCCCGCAGCGCTACAGGTCAACCCATCACTACCTACTCCAGCCATTTCAAAAAGCCACGCCAAGGTCAGCAACTACACCTGATCCTGGTGGACAATGGCCGTACCCGGCAATTGGCACAACCTGACTTTCGTAATTCGCTTAAGTGCATCCGTTGTGGTGCCTGCTTCAACACCTGCCCGGTGTACAGACGCAGCGGTGGCCACAGCTACCACACCGCCATTGCCGGTCCCATCGGCTCCATTCTGGCACCCAATCTAGACCGCAAGGCGTATGCCGACCTGCCCTTTGCCTCTACCCTTTGCGGCTCGTGCACGCACGTGTGCCCGGTAAAAATTGACATCCACCAACAATTGTACAAATGGCGGCAGGTATTGATGAAAGAGGGTTATGGCACCGGAGCCAAGACTGCCCAGATGAAATTAATGGCTGCCACCCTCTCGCAGCCAAAAAGAATGGCCCGCGCAGGCAGGTGGCTTCGCTGGTGGATGAGATCCATGCCGGTGTTGTTCAGGCATCGCCTGAATCCGTGGTACCGGCACCGCGAGATGCCGGAGGCTCCCGCAACATCTTTTAAGGAGTGGTACGCTAACAACAGAAAGCTGTGAACAACCGCGAAGCCATATTACAACGTATACGCAGCGCGCAGGTGCCCGCAGAGGGATTACCCGATTTAAGTGTGTTCAATGCATCGGGCGCAGGGTCTCCCGTAGAACAGTTTAAGAACACGCTCGCTGCCATTGGCGGCCAGGCGATAGAAGTTGCTTCGATGGATGTGTTGGAAAGGCTGTTGGCGGAAAAATCTGAAGGAAAGAGATGGGTGAACACCTGCTCATTGATCAAATCGAGTGAAGTAATACCTGACAACATGGACCCCTCCACGCTGGGCGATGTGTTCCTCGCTTCTATGACGGGCATGCTCGCAGTGGCTGAGAACGGTGCCGTGTGGGTGACCGAAGAACAAATGAAAGTGCGCGCACTACCCTTTATCTGCGAACACCTGGCACTGGTGGTGGAAAAGAAAAAGGTGGTAGCCAACATGCACGCTGCCTACAACCTTCTTGATATATCGGGCGATGGTTTCGGTGTCTTTATTGCGGGCCCTTCCAAAACAGCCGACATTGAGCAGAGCCTGGTACTGGGCGCTCACGGCTCACGAACGCTGACCGTTTTTTTGGTGTAGCTATTTTACGTCCAGCAATTCAATATCGAATATGAGATTCGAATTGCGCGGAATCAGCACCGCACCCTGATTGTCGCGAATATCTACAGAGCCATAGCCGTAGCCGGACGGAATGTACAAAGTTACTTTTGAGCCATTTGAAATGAGCGGCAGGGTGGTTTGCCAACCGATGATCAGGTCGTACAGGCGAATATTGATGGTATCGGTAGGTGCAAACACCACTCCCGTCTTCAATAACTTACCTGTGTATTTGGCTACCACCACATTGTCTAACGCAGGTTTTGCACCTGTACCTGCTTCCTGCACTAAATAACGTACACCGTTGGGTTCCTTGCTGGCGTTTATTCCCCAACGTTCCAGCGAGTCATCGATGATCTTCAGATCGGCCTCCAATTGCGCTTTATTGACGTTCGCAATTTGTTGATCGAGAGCCTGCTGGGGTGTTAGTTGCTCTACATCCGGTAAACAGCTGCTCATCAATAATAATCCGAATGCCGAGATAGCCGTGGCCGCTACCCAGAAACCTTTAATACCTGATTTCATGTCTTTTTTGTTCATCATGTACGCAAATTTAACCAAATAGGTAAGAATGAATGTTTGCCGTTAGACACCTAACCACAAAAAAAGGTTGGGCCGGGCTGCCAACTTTTGTTAACTTAAAAACCCGGAATAACTTATTCTATGCGGAAACATACTTTGATTTTTTTGATGATGGCACAAGCGCTCGCGCTCAGGGCCCAGCGGGCAGAGCCAGATCGTTTCACCACTTCGGAGGGTGACCTGCTGATTCAACCCATTTTACATGGCACATTAGCTTTTGCATGGAAGGGTAAAACCGTGTACGTAGACCCCTACGGAGGTGCAAAAGCCTTTGAAGGCATTGCACCGCCCGACCTCATTTTGATAACCGACATCCATGGCGACCACCTGAACCTGGAAACCCTGGCGGCCATAGATGTATCGGAAGCCATGCTCGTGGCACCTCCCGCTGTGGTAGAAAAGCTGCCCGATCCACTGAAAGCCAAAGCAACCTCATTGGCAAACGGGCAGACGGCTACCATGCTGGATATGCAAGTAGTGGCCTTGCCCATGTACAACCTCCCGGAAGAACCGGACTCCAGACACCCGAAAGGCAGAGGCAACGGGTATGTGGTAACGCTGGCCGACAAAAAACTTTACTTCTCAGGCGACACAGAAGACATCCCCGAAATGCGTTCCCTGACAGACATTGACGTGGCATTCGTTTGTATGAATCAACCTTTCACGATGGACATTCATCAGGCCGCCAACGCGGTGTTGGCCTTCAAGCCCAAAGTGGTGTACCCCTATCACTACCGCGGCCAAGGCGGACTGAGTGACGTGGAAACATTTAAGAAAACAGTGGATGCCGGACGGACGGGCGTTGAGGTGCGCCTTCGCAACTGGTACCCAACCTACTGATCAACACCTATTGCAAAACTGAAACTACATGAGAGATTTCAAGCATCAGCCGAACCTTACCGTTTTTTTTCCTTTGCTTTACCTCGTGTGGTCGGATACCGTGTTGACGCCACGCGAGCTGCAGGCCCTGCAAAAGCTGGTGGATCGCCAAAGCTGGATGACAGATGAGGAAAAAAAACAGCTGCTGGACCTGGTGAATCCCGCCCTGCCACCCTCTGCCGAAACCTTGAAGTACTGGCTTGAAGAAATTCAACAGGCGGGCGCCCCGACCGATGCGCGGGCGGAACACCTGGCAGACCTCGGCCTCCGCATAGCGGCCAGGCATGGCATAAATGGCTCACTCGCCCAAAAAATCCGGGAAGACCTGGCAGATGCCGACAACCTGTTGGGTTTGGTGAGCGGAGAGGCCACCTACTATTTCCACCCTGCCCTTCGTCAGTCCATCTCTCAACAGTATGGCACACAATCCACGTTCGAGGTTCAAAAGCTAACGGCATTGTTGGATGGAGACCAGGCGGCCACCATCCAGAAAGTGAAAACATTGCTGCAAGACCCTGCATTTGCCTACCTGCAAACCGACTCCCTACCCGACTACCGTGCCAAAGTGTTGCATTGGTGCCAGCTTCTGGCCCGGCAAGGGTACGGGGCCATGGCCTACCCTAAAGAAATGGGCGGCCAGGCCGACATGGCCGCGTACTTCACCATCATGGAAACCCTGAGCTACCACGACTTGAGTTTGGTGGTAAAGTTTGGTGTACAATTCGGACTCTGGGGCATGAGTGTTTACTTCCTGGGCACAGAAAAACATCACAAAAAATACCTGAAGCAAATAGGAATATTGGAATTGCCCGGCTGCTTCGCCATGACGGAGACCAACCACGGTTCGAATGTAAAGGGCATTGAAACCACGGCCACCTACGATCACGCCACCCAAACCTTCACCATCCACACGCCCTATGAAAATGCCCGCAAAGAATACATAGGCAACGCTGCGCTGCATGGCCGCATGGCTACGGTTTTCGCCAAGCTCATCATCGATGGCAAAGATTATGGGGTAAGTGCTTTTGTGGTTCCCTTGCGCGATGCACAAGGTAATACCCTGCCGGGAATAACCATTCAGGATTGCGGCCGCAAGCTGGGACTCAACGGTGTGGATAATGGCGTGATCTACTTTAACAAAGTGGTGATACCCAAAGACGACATGCTGGATCGCTTTGCCAGCGTAAACGAGGCAGGTCAGTTTGAAAGCCCCATTGCCAGCGACAACCGGAGGTTTTTTACCATGCTGGGCACGCTGGTGGGTGGGCGCATTGGCATACCACGGGCAGGCTTGAGTGCCGCTAAATCGGGATTAACCATTGCCATCCGATATGGAGACCAGCGCAGGCAGTTTGGCCCGGAAGGTGCCCCCGAAGTACCCATTCTCAACTACCGCACCCACCAAAGGCGCTTGATGCCCTTGCTGGCCAATGCCTATGCCCTCCACTTTTCTTTGCAGTATTTGACTGATCGTTTTCTCAAAAGAACTGAAAACGACATGCAGGAGATTGAGGCGTTGGCGGCTGGCTTGAAATCCTTTGCCACGTGGAACACCACCACCACATTGCAGGAGTGCCGCGAAGCGTGCGGAGGCAAAGGCTATTTGTCGGAAAACCGACTGGACGCATTGAAGGCCGACACCGACATCTTTACCACCTTCGAAGGCGACAACACCGTGCTGATACAACTGGTGGCGAAAAGCAGGCTGAGTGAATTCCGCCAGCAGTTCAGCAACATGAATGTGTTGGGCTTACTCGGATATGTGGCCGACCAGGCCGCCACGTCTATCACGGAAATGAATCCGCTGATCGTACGCAATACGGAAGAAGAACACCTGCTCGATTTCGAGTTTCACCTGAACGCCTTTCGCTACCGCGAAAGAGACATCCTCACCTCGGCAGCGAAAAGGCTGAAGCGCCTCATTGGCGAAGGCATGGACTCCTTCGATGCTTTTAACGTGGCACAGCATCACCTGGTGCAGGTAGGCTTCGCCTATATTGAAAGAATTGTACTGGAGCAGTTCATTTTAAAAATAGACGAAGTGAAAGACCCGGCCTGCAGGTCTGTGCTTACCAAACTATGCCAGCTATTTGCCCTTTCGCAAATCGATAAAAACAAAGGGTGGTACCTGGAACAGGGCTACATGGAAGGCGTCAAGACAAAGGCCATCCGCAAGTTAGTGAATCAATTGTGCTGGGACATACGGCAGGAGGCCGTTCCGTTGGTAGATGCTTTCAACATTCCAGACCACTGCCTGGCGGCACCCATTGCCATCCGAAAAAAATAACACACCGATTATGAAAAAGAATCTTCAACGCCTGCTTATTGTAGCGCTCGTACTGGGCATCTTCAGCGTGGCTTATCTTTGGTTTGACCGGGGGCGGGAAGAGGAGGTTGTGATGGAGGCGGAATGGACCCCGCCCACCTTTCAACTTACCGAGTCGGAGAAGTTTTACTTCAACTCTTTTGTGGATTGCAACATGGCCGAAGCATGGGTGGGCGATACTTTCCGCATCTTTCCCGGCAAGTATGGCGAAGACCCCCTTTGGGGCGATGCGCTAGATTTGAAGTACGCTGACGGCAAAAATGCCGATGAGGCTTTCAGCAGCAAGGCCGAAGATTTCAAAAATCCGCAGATGCCGCAGAATGTGCCACCTGGCACGGCCGGCTTGCATGGTGCGGTATGGTTTGAAACCATTTATCAGGATAGCGAAGACGCGACAGGCAAAACGTTGTATGCTGTTTACCACAACGAAAACTACCCCTCCACCCTGCCGTATGATGCCTCTACCGGTGAAGGCTACAAGGATGAAAAGTGGCCACAGGGTTTGCAAGGCCCCACCTCTCCAGCAGCGGTGTGTCGCATTGGCATTATGAAGTCTTTGGATGGTGGTTTGAGTTGGGAAAACAAAGGTCTCTTTCTGGAAGATTATCAACCGCGACTCATCTTGAAACCACACAATACATCGAACACCTTTGCAGGTGGCGTGGGCGATCCTTCGGCCGTAGCCAGTGGCGACTACCTCTATCTTTTCTACGGGGAGTATGGATTTCCCGGTGTCTACAACGAAGCTACCTACTCGCGGGAACAAGAATGGAAAGGTCAGTGCATCAGCGTAGCCCGCATTGCGTTGGCCGATTTAGACAACCCACAAGGTAAAGCAAAGCGTTGGAGTGGCAGTGCGTTCTCCGTGCCCTACGACAGCGTGGGGGCACCCGTTGCCTCTCTGCAAGTACCCATGGCCGAGGGTGGCGGCCCCGCCTCTTCGCCAGGTGGCGGTTTTCATTGGGGACCTTCGGTAAGTTGGAATACCTACCTGGAATGCTGGGTAATGCTGATGGGAAAGGTAGAGGGCCCTTCGTGGGCGGGCGACAAAATCTACATCTCGTTCAACCGCCACAAAGACCTGGGTGCGGGCAACAACTCGCAAGATTGGACCAAGCCCCAACTGCTGTGGCAACGCGAAGGCTATTTCCTGTGGTATCCGTCTTTGCAGCCTATGAACACACCCGAAGATGTGGCCAACAAAAACACCTGCTTGCGTTTGGGAAAAAAGGCTAGGTTGTTCGTGAAAAACATTCGCCCCGAAAAAAGCGAGTATCTGTCGCAGCATGTCATCGAGTTTTTTAAGCCCGGGGAATCTGCTGGGCAACCCTAATATCACATTCAATAGTCGGTCTTAATCGACTTATCAAATGGGATTTTGAACTGGTAGGCTATGTTTTCGTCTTTCTTATCGTCCAGCACATCCAGGCCATAGCGGATTTTTTTGGGATCATCGTATACAAAGGTTCCAAACAGCCGATCCCAGATGGAAAAAATATTACCGAAGTTGGTATCGGTCCAGGGGCGTTCGAAATGATGGTGGAACTTGTGCATGTTGGGTGTGATAAAGACGTAACTCAGGGCTTTGTCGAGCCAAAGAGGCATGCGAATATTGGCGTGGGTGACATAAGTGAAGAATACTGTACAGATGCGGTAAAAGAAATAGAAAGCCATGGGAGAGCCGGTAACCACCACCGCACCCAGGGCAAAGAGCTCCCGCATTACAAAATCGCCCGGATGATGCCGCGTGCCGGATGTGGCATCGAGGTGGGTATCGCTGTGGTGGATCATGTGAAACTTCCACATCCACTTTACGCGATGCAACAGGTAGTGTACGGTGTATTGGGCCAACAACTCAAAGATGAGCACGGCAATCAGCAGTTCCACCCAGATGGGCAAGTCGATGAGGTAAAGCAAGCCAAACTGATGTTGTTGTAACCATACAAACACCCCCACCGTGGCCACACCGAAAATGGCATTGATGACCATGGTTGTGGATAAAAAAACCATGTTTACCCCTACATGTTTGATTTTGTTGTAACCAAACCGGAACAACGGAAAGCTGCCTTCCAGTATCCAGCAAAAAACCAAACAGATAAGTACCCAGGCGGCCCTTTGCCACGTGGGCATGGTTTCAAAAAATTGTAGAAATGACTCCATACTTCTTATTTCAACCAAGTTACAAATTTCCAACAACAGCGGATAACTGGTTCTGCGTGTTTCCCTTCAACTACCAAGGCACTAAGGGTCACTAAGTTTTCGTGTTGCTTTGTGCACTTCGTGACTTCGTGGTTCAAGTGCTTCTTTTAAACCACTAAGGCACTAAGGCACAAAGGGTACCAAGTTCTTCGTGTCACTTAGTGTTCTTTGTGTCTTTGTGGTTTGATGTTTTTTTTTAGCCACCAAGGCACCAAGGTGCACCAAGTTTCTTCGTGCTACTTTGTGTTCTTCGTGTCTTTGTGGTTCTATGTATTTTTTCAAACCATCAAGGCACTAAGGCACCAAAGGGTCACTAAGTTCTTTGGGCTTCTTTGTGTCTTCGTGGTTTGGTATTTTTCTCAAACGCCTTCAGATGATCATCCTCTTTATACCATTTTTAATCAAGGGTACATGAAAGTTTACAAGCATCCCAAGTCTTTTTTGTGTCAGTTTTAAATAGCTTAGTAATTGTGCTTCCCAAACAGGATGGTAATTTTCCTGTGCCTTTAATTCAATAATTACGAGGTCATCAACAAGTAAATCAAGTCTTAGACCATCATCGATCTTTAGTGCTTCATAAATGATGGGCACTTCACGTTGTCTAAAATAACTTATTCCCCGTTGCCGTAATTCATATTCAAAACATTTCTGATACACACTTTCCAACAGACCAGGCCCCAGGTTTTTATGAATTTTCATTGCAACATCTACAATCTCTGCAGCGAGGTATTCTTCACGTTCTGAAAGTTTTTCATACATAGTTTCTAAAATTAGCTTTTAAACCACCATGGCGCAAAGGGTCACTAAGCTCTTTGTGATACTTAGTGTCTTCGCGGTCCTATGTTCTTCTTTTAAACCACTAAGGCACTACGGCACAAAGAGTCACCAAGTCTTTGTGCTACTTCGTGTTCTTCGTGTCTTCGTGGTTCGATGTTTTTTAACCACCAAGGCACCAAGGGGCACCAAGTTTCTTCGTGCTACTTTATGTTCTTCGTGTCTTCGTGGTTCTATGTGCTTCTTTCAAACCACCAAGGCACAAAGGCACCAAGGATCACTAAGTTCTTCGCGCTACTTTGTGTTCTTCGTGACTTCGTGGTTCAATGTTTTTACCACCAAGGCACTAAGGCACAAAGAGTCACCAAGTCTTTGTGCTACTTCGTGTTCTTCGTGTCTTCGTGGTTCGATGTTTTTTAACCACCAAGGCACCAAGGGGCACCAAGTTTCTTCGTGCTACTTTATGTTCTTCGTGTCTTCGTGGTTCTATGTGCTTCTTTCAAACCACCAAGGCACAAAGGCACCAAGGATCACTAAGTTCTTCGCGCTACTTTGTGTTCTTCGTGACTTCGTGGTTCAATGTTTTTACCACCAAGGCACTAAGGCACAAAGAGTCACCAAGTCTTTGTGCTACTTCGTGTTCTTCGTGTCTTCGTGGTTCTATGTGCTTCTTTCAAACCACCAAGGCACAAAGGCACCAAGGATCACTAAGTTCTTCGTGCTACTTTGTGTTCTTCGTGACTTCGTGGTTCCCGGTCACATTTCAGGCCACACGCTCCATCGGGCGGGTAAGGCAGGTTGGGCCGCCTCCACCTTTCACGCTGATCTCCGCTCCCTCGTATTCATGAACCACGCATCCTGCCTGCTTCAATCGCTGTTTCGTAATCGGGTTGCCCTTCACCATCAGACACATGCTGGGTGCCAGTGCCAGCACATTACAACCCATCGAGTCAAACTCCGCATCGGGCACCTCTATCAACCGATAACCGCGCTTCAGTAAACCATCGCGAAAAGCAATCGGCATCAGGGGCGAATACACCACTGCCAGGTCTTTGTCTACAGGACTGAAAACCGACATGAGGTGAAACACATCCGAAGGCCCTTTGTAGTGCGGCATGTCCGCCACCCACACATCTACCTTCAACGGTGCCAAAAGCCCACGCAACTGTCGTATGCCTTCCTCGTTCGTTCGATACGTTCTGCCAACGGCCAACGTATGCTCATCTATCCAGGCCACATCGCCACCTTCCACGGTTCCCGGACTTTGAATCGCTCCCAGTATGCGAATACCATCGCGCTCAAAGGCCCGCTTCAGGGCCTCAGGTTCAGGCTTGCGGGCCTCCTTCCCCATGTTGCACAGAATCATGCCAGCATTGGTGGCAATGACTGCATCGCGGCAATAGATCGAATCCATCGTTACAGATCCATCGGCAGGCAAGTAGTAGACCCTGGCTCCCGTAACCGAAAGGAGTTGTTCAAAGTGATCATACTCTGCAGCGGCTTTCACCAGATCAGGTCTGCTGAGGAAACGGAGCCTCTCCCATTCCCGGTCTATCTTTTCATCGTTCACCATGGCCTCGCGCGACCGCTTCAGGTACAGCGACTTCAACGTTCCATATTCTGAGTGATGCGTAGTGCTCATGCCACGGGATTTTGTTTCACTCGAATCCACACATAGAACGGCAGCCCGGCCATCAGCAGCACAAAACCCCAATACACAATTTCGGCACCCGAGCCAATTACCGCCCACATAGAATAGACAAAGGCAAGCGTGGCAATTACCAACTTCCAACTATTTTTAGCCGAAAGTCCATGCGCCTTTTTCTCCATCATCACATACGCCACAATGGAAAACAGGTAAGCTACCAGGCAGGTTAAGGTGGACAATAACAGCGCAAACGTATAGGTATCGGCCAGGCTGTTGGAGAAATTCATACTCATCAACACAGATACCAGCACACTGGAGATGACAATTCCCGTCACAGGGCTGGCGTGTTTGTTTTCGAAGGCAAAAAGTTTGGGAAAGAGCCGATCGCGTGCTGCGGCAAAAGGCATCTGCCCTTGCACCAAAATCCAGCCATTGAGTGCACCAAACGTAGACACCACTGCGCCCGCAGCCACCAGGTAGCGCGCACCCTCACCCCAAATAGAAGCAGCGGCATCAGCAAACGGGGCTTTAGATGCATGAAGTTGATCGGGCGGAATGATACCCATCACTGCCACGGTACCGGCCATGTAAATGAAGGTGGTGAGTAAAGTGCCCGCCACAGTTGCGGTGCGTATCGTCTTACCGGGATTTTTCACACTACCCGAAGGAATGGTGGCGGTTTCCAACCCTAAAAAAGCAAAAAGGGTAAGCGTTGTGCAGGCTGTGATGGCCCGAAGGTCAGACTCCTGGCTGATGTTGAATGGCACAAAATGATCCGTCTGTAAGTAGAAGAATCCCCCAATGGTGATGAGCAGCAGCGGTGTCAACTTCAGCACGGTGGTGAGCACCTGCACAAATCCAGCCTGTTTGATGCCACGCGTGTTGACCCACGTAAGGAACCAGATGGCACCCAGGCCGGTGGTAACCGATAGCCAGGCGTTATTTCCCAAAGCGGGTACAAAGGCTGTGAGGTAGCTGACAAACGCGACCGCTATGGCCGCGTTGGTGCACCAAACAGAAATCCAATAACCCCAGGCCACCAAAAATGCAGCGAAGTCGCCCATGCCTTCGCGCGTGTACGCATAAGGGCCTCCAGTGGCATCGGGTTTGATTTCGCTGAGCCACCCGAACACCAACGCCAGGCAGATAGCACCTGCCCCGGAAATGACCCAGCCAATCAGGCTGATGCCCCCATAGATGGCTAAGGTGGCCGGAAGCATGAACAGCCCGGAGGCAATCATGTTTCCCACCACAATGGAGGTGGTGGTAAGCAAACCAATTTTTTTCGATTCGTCAGGCATAGGGCAGTCTTCAGCCCGTCAAAATAGGCTTTTTGAAGTTATTCATAAGCCTTTTGTGGTTTAATGCTGGGATACGATACTTTATTAATATTTTTATAAAAGTTTAGATAGTTATTACATTTTTTTATCTTTATGGCATTCCTATCAGGCCCCATGTCTGTTAAAACGCTGCCCGGAAACAACAAAAGACCCATTGAGCGCAAGAAAGACGGGCTCCGCAACGCAGCGATCAGGCACCTCTATTTAAAAGGGCCGCGCACGGTGGCCGAAATAAGCCATAAGCTGCAGGTGAGCCTACCTACCACCCTTCAATTGCTAAACGATCTCAGCGCAGAAGGCATCATCGCCAAACAAGGCCGCGGAGAATCGATCGGTGGGCGCAAGCCCGACCTGTATGGGTTACAGCCTCGCTCCTTCTTCGTGCTGGCCATCGATATTGATCGCCACACCACCCGGTTGGCTCTGTTCGACAATCAGAACACACAGATTTCAGACACACTCACCATCCCTTTCGAGGCCGGCCGCGATTTGACCCACCTCGACACCATTACCCAGCCGGCCCTTCAACTCATCAGGCAGTCGGGTATTGTGCTGAAACGCTGGGTAGGTGTGGGTGTCAGCATGACCGGGCTGGTGTCTGCGCAAGATGGTCGCAACTTTACTTACGCGGCCGAGGGGCGTGTGGCTTCGTTGAAAGAACAACTGGAAAGCATCTTTCATAAGCCCGTTTTTATTGAGAACGATGTGAAGAGTGCCGCACTGGCCGAATACCGATTTGGATTGGCCTACGAAACACGCGATGCCCTGGTGATTTCCCTCGACTGGGGACTGGGGTTGGGCATCATCATGGATGGCAAGCTCAGGCGCGGTGCCCATGGCTTTGCCGGGGAGTTTGGCCACATACCGCTGATGGAATATGGCCCTCTGTGCAGTTGCGGTAAAACCGGGTGCCTGGAAACAGTAGCCTCGGGGTTGGCGCTGTCGCGCGATGCATTGCAGGGTTTAAAGTCCGGTCAGCGTACGTTGCTTCGCGGGCGCTTCAGGCCGGAGGCAGATCGCATACCGCTGGAGGCCATCATACAAGCTGCCCTGGAGGGCGATCAGTTTTCGATTCAACTGTTGGCCGATACGGGCCGCCACCTCGGCAAAGGAATTGCCACCCTCATCCAACTCTTCAACCCATCGCTGATTATACTGAGTGGCATAGTTGCCCAGGCCGGCCCCTACATTACATTGCCACTGCAACAGGCCATTCAAACGCACAGTATGCGTCAACTTAATCAGCTTACGCGGATTGAACTGTCGCAATTAGGTAACGATGCCCGCCTGTTGGGTGCCGTGGCCTCCGTAATGGAAAATAGATTCAACACCTAAAAATACAAACATTATGTCTACCGCCTTTGCACAAGCCAACTCTCCCCGCCTTAACCTGTTGGAAGAAACCCGGTTCGAAAAACTTCCTGTCACGGTCTATCCAGATGACAAGATTGCTTCGAAAGTAGTGGCCCAGCGCATTGCCAACCTGATCCGCCAAAAGCAGAAGCAAGGAAGTTTCGCAGTGTTGGGTCTGGCTACGGGTGCTACACCGGTGGGCGTGTATGCAGAGTTGGTGCGCATGCACAAAGAAGAAAAACTCAGCTTCCAGAATGTCATCACCTTCAACCTGGATGAGTACTACCCCATGGAGCCTACTTCGGCTCAGAGCTATGTTACGTTCATGAACGAGAACCTCTTCAACCATGTAGACATCAACAAAAAGAATATTCATATTCCAGATGGCACGCTGAGCAAAGAGCAGGTAGCTTCTTTCTGTATGGAATACGAACGAAAGATCGAATCTTTGGGTGGCTTGGACTTGCAGATTCTGGGCATTGGGCGTACCGGCCACATTGGCTTTAACGAACCTGGCTCCGCGCCTAACTCCGGCACCCGGCTGGTAACCCTGGATGACCTGACCAGGCGCGATGCAGCCCGCGACTTTGGTGGTAAAGAATACGTGCCTACCAAAGCGATCACCATGGGCATCGGCACCATCTTTAAAGCACGCGAAATCATTTTGATGGCGTGGAGCGGAAAGAAGGCGCCCATCATCAAGAAGGCGGTGGAGGGAGAAATCTCCAGCGAAGTACCCGCCACTTACCTGCAGCTTTCCAACAACGTAGAATTTATCCTCGATCAGGATGCTGCTTCGCTCCTCACCCGCTTCGATACGCCTTGGCTGGTGAAAGATTGTGTGTGGGATGAAGCCCTCACCAAGAAGGCCGTGATCTGGCTTTCGAAAAAAGTAGGTAAGCCGGTGCTAAAACTAACAGAAGAAGATTACAACACCAATGGCATGGCTCAACTGGTGGTGGAACGCGGCTCGGCTTACAAGATCAACATACATATTTTCAACAAGCTGCAACACACCATCACAGGCTGGCCCGGAGGCAAGCCCGGTGCAGACGATTCGCAACGGCCCGAACGTGCACTGCCGCACCAAAAACGCGTCATAATATTTTCTCCTCACCCCGATGACGATGTTATTTCGATGGGCGGAACGTTTATTCGCCTGGTAGACCAGGGGCACGATGTACATGTGGCGTACCAGACTTCGGGCAATACAGCAGTGTGGGATGACGATGTGCTGCGCTACATGGAGTTTGCCATCGACTTTGCCGAAAGCTTAGGGCAGGATAGCAAAAAGATAAAGAAGGTATACGATGAGGCACGCGACTTCATTGCCAAAAAGCAACCCAACCAGATAGATACCAAAGAGATTCGCGATGTGAAAGCCTTTATCCGCAAGACCGAAGCCATTGCCGGTGCGCGCTATGCAGGCCTGCAAGATGACCACATCCACTTCATGTCGTTGCCCTTCTATGAAACTGGCAAAACCAAAAAGAATCCTCCTACCGACAAAGACGTGGAGTTAACGGTTGCCCTGCTGCAACAGATCAAGCCACACCAGATTTTTGCCGCTGGCGACTTTGCCGATCCCAACGGCACGCACATCGTCTGTTTCCGCATTATTCTGGAAGCCATGAAAAAACTGCGCGCCACCGAAGAGTGGACCAAAGACTGTTGGCTGTGGATGTACCGCGGGGCATGGCACGAGTTCGAGACGCACGAAATTGAAATGGCGGTGCCACTCTCACCACAGGAGGTGGAAAGGAAAAAGTACGCCATCTTCAAGCACCAGTCGCAGAAAGACCGGCCTGTTTTCCCCGGAGATGACTCGCGCGAATTCTGGGTACGCGCACAAGAGCGCAACCGCGAAACCGCACGCAGCTACGACCAATTGGGTTTGGCCAACTACGAAGCCATGGAAGCGTTTGTGCGCTGGAAATTTTAGGGAATAAGCCGCCCTTGCCGAACGGGGAAAAACCTGTTACTTGCCGCGTAAAATAATACCGAACAAATGAAAGAAGCTTTCATCGTGGCGGGTGTGCGCACACCCATCGGAAAATTCAGAGGCGGCTTGTCAGATGTGCGAGCGGATGACCTGGCGGCCCTCACCCTAAAAGCGCTGTTGAAAAAAGTGCCAGACCTGGATCCGTCTGCCATTGACGATGTGATACTGGGTTGCCACAACCAGGCGGGTGAAGATAACCGCAATGTGGCACGCATGGCTTTGCTGCTGGCAGGTCTGCCCGTGTCTGTGCCGGGAGAAACCGTGAATCGCCTGTGTGCTTCAGGAATGTCGGCAGTAATGCAGGCCAGCCGCGCCATCAAAGCCGGAGATGGCGATCTGTTTCTGGCCGGAGGATTAGAACATATGACGCGCAGCCCCTACGTGCTCTCTAAGACCTCGGTGCCTTTTGGCAGCGATGCCAAACTGTACGACAGCAGCTTTGGCTGGCGCTTTGTGAACCCCCTCATGAAAAAAATGTACGGCACGGAAGCCATGGGCGAAACAGCCGAAAATCTCGTTGACTTGCACACCATCTCCCGGGCCGACCAGGATTTGTTTGCCCTGCGCAGCCAGCAAAAGGCCGTGAGGGCACGTACAACGGGCCGCTTTGCGCTCGAAACTTTTGAAGTTGAAATTCCCGGCAAGAAGGGCCCTTCCTTCTTCCGCGAAGACGAGTTCATCAAACCCGATACTACGCTGGAGGTGCTGGCCCAACTCAAACCCGCCTTCCGCGAAAACGGCAGCGTTACAGCCGGCAACTCTTCCGGCCTGAATGATGGGGCCTGTGCGCTGGTGATTGCATCTGGTGAAGCCTTGAAACAACATCACCTGCAACCGCTGGCGCGCATCGTCACCTCGCAGGTGGTGGGCGTAGAACCGCGCATCATGGGCATCGGCCCGGTAGAGGCCACCAACCGCGCCTTGCAAAAAGCCGGGCTGCAGTTGAAAGACATGGACGTGATTGAACTGAATGAAGCCTTTGCCGCACAAAGTCTTGCGTGCACCCGCTCGTGGGGCCTGGCTGATGACGACCCGCGCATCAACCCCAATGGTGGCGCCATTGCCCTGGGACACCCGCTCGGCATGTCGGGCGCGCGCCTGCTGCAAACAGCAGCCCTGGAATTACACCAGCAACAAAAGCGCTATGCACTCTGCACCATGTGTGTGGGGCTGGGGCAAGGGTATGCGGTCATCCTCGAAAGAGGGTAAGGCGAGCCCTTTCAAACATAACCACTTCGCTATTTTTCGAGACCACCTTTAATGATTACTTCTTATCGTTAAAAAACATTTCAGATAAACTTACTCACCAAATTCTCGAAATATTCCTGCCTACCGCTGATCTGTTCGGGTTCTCCATTTTGGTGTGCCAATTTACGCATGGCTTCCAAACCCAGGGCTCCGCGTTCAAACTGCTTGCCTTTGCCGGAATCGAACGAAGCATACCGTTGCTTGAGCAGCGAAGTGTACTCGCCATCATCCAATATCGCCTGCGCTATGAGCAGGGCACGGGCAAAAGCATCCATGCCGCCCACGTGTGCATAGAAAATATCGGCCAGGTCGGTGGAGTTTCTGCGCGTCTTCGCATCGAAGTTAATACCACCGGACTTAAACCCGCCTGCCTGCAAAATCACAAGCATTGATTCGGCTAGTTCGTACAAGTTGTTGGGGAACTGATCTGTATCCCACCCGTTTTGATAATCACCGCGGTTGGCATCCATACTGCCTAGTACCCCCGCATCGGCCGCTACCTGCAGTTCGTGCTGAAAGGTATGGTGCGCCAACGTGGCGTGGTTCACTTCCAGGTTCAGCTTGAAGTCATCCATCAGATCATATTGACGTAAAAAGGAAATCACGGTAGCCGCATCAAAATCATACTGGTGTTTGGTGGGCTCCATCGGTTTGGGTTCTATGAGGTAAGTTCGTTTGAAGCCAACCTTCCTTCCGTAGTCGCGGGCCGCGTGCAGAAAGCGGGCCAGGTGTTCCTGCTCCCGCTTCATGTTGGTATTCAATAAGGTAAGATAACCTTCCCTTCCGCCCCAGAAAACATAGTTGGCACCTCCCAGCGCAACCGTGGCATCGATGGCGTTTTTAACCTGCGCTGCCGCGTGACAAACTACATTGAAATCGGGATTGGTGGCGGCACCGTTCATATAGCGTGGGTGACCAAACAGATTGGCCGTTCCCCACAGCAGCCTTACACCCGACTCTTTTTGCTTCTGACTGGCGTAGTCTACAATTTTCTCCAGCCGCTTCTCCGATTCCTTCAACGTAGGGGCTTCATCTACCAGGTCGTAATCGTGGAAACAATAGAAGGGCGCACCGATCTTGGTAATGAATTCAAAGGCTGCGTCCATCTTGTCGTAGGCGCGTTGCATGGCATCGGAGCTTTGCAACCAGGGAAAATTTTTCGTGGCCACACCAAACGGATCGCCCCCCGTGCCGCAGAAGGTGTGCCAATAGGCAATGGCAAAACGAAAATGTTCTTCCATGGTTTTTTTGCCCACACGCTGGCGCGGATTGTAATATTTAAATGCCAATGGGTTATCGGACTCTTTGCCTTCGTAGCGAATGGCGCGGATGCCTTTGAAATATTCAGTTTTTCCTTTAGTGATTTTCATGATGGTAGAAAGTGTTAGTGTGATATCAATTGATGGATCAGAATGTTCTTCCAGTCTGCAAACGCCTGACCGTATTGTCGTTGTTTGTCTTTCGTGGGCTCAAAGGTTCCTATGCGTTCAAGCCCCACAAATGCTTCATCGTGGTTGGCGTAAATGCCCGCCCCAACTCCGGCTGCGCGCGCGGCCCCTTGTGCCCCATCGGTGTTGTAAAGTTCCAGCCGTGTACCCGTTACGTTGGCAAAAGCCTCGCAGAATAAATCACTCAGGAACATGTTGGCACGCCCTGCGCGGATCAGCGTTGTATGCACACCCATTTCGTGCAAAATATCGAAGCCATAACCGAGCGCAAACACAATGCCTTCCTGCACGGCCCTGCTCACGTGTGCGCTTTGGTGTCTTGTCAGGTTCAACCCATGCATACTTGCTCCTAAGTCTCTGTTCTTCAGCATGCGCTCCGCGCCATTCCCGAACGGCAAGATCCGCAGGCCATCCGCCCCAATGGGCACCGAGGCGGCCAGCGCATTCAATTGTTCGTACGACAAATCTCCGCTGCGGCTCCAGGCTTTGCGCAGCCAGCTATTCATAATACCCGTACCGTTCACACAAAGCAATATGCCCAGGCGTTGCGCACCCGGCTGGTGGTTGACGTGAACAAACGGGTTTACGCGCGATGCGCCATCGTATTGAGGCTTGTCGGCAATGGCATAGATCACACCGCTGGTGCCGGCCGTGGCGGCCACTTCCCCCGGGTGCAACGCCTTCAAGGAGAAGGCATTGTTAGGTTGGTCGCCTGCCCGGTAAGTAACGGGCGTTCCTGCCAGCAGTCCCAACGCTTCCGCTGCGGATGGTGTCAGTTCACCTTGGTTTCCAAACGTGGGCACGGTGTCGGCTAAGAGTTTTGGGTCGATACCGTAGAGTTGAAGCAACCGGTCTGATACAGTTCCCGTCTGGTAGTCCCAGAATATGCCTTCCGATAGGCCCGACACCGTGGTGCGCACGGCACCCGTTAAACGCATGGCCAGGTAATCGCCTGGCAACATAATTTTGTTGATCCTGCTATAAATATCCGGTTCGTTTTCCTTCACCCAACGCAGTTTGGAGGCGGTAAAATTTCCGGGCGAATTCAGCAGGTGTGTGAGACAATATTGTTCCCCCAGGGCGCGGTTGGCCTGCTCTCCAATGTCAACGGCCCGGCTATCGCACCAGATAATGGAAGGACGCAGCACCTGTTGCTTTTCATCTACCAGCACCAAACCATGCATTTGGTAGGATATGCCAATGGCCGCAACCTTCTCTTTGCTTACTCCGCCTTTCTGAAGGGCTTTGCGGGCCGCCTCTGCCGCATGCTGCCACCACAATTCCGGATGCTGCTCTGCCCAGCCGGGCTGGGGACTGCTAATCTCCATTTCGTTGGTAGGCGAAATAGCAGAAGCCAGCAACTTGCCGGTGGCAGCCTCCATAATGGACACCTTCACTGAGGAGCTTCCCACATCAAAACCCAATAAACACGCGCCAGGGGCCATATTCTGAATCTTCGATTACGCTTTAAAAAATCGTTTGCAAGACAGGTTTGAAAATTAATTAATTATAGTCAATTTGACTATAATTAGCCCCGAAATTCCATGCCGGAACCTGAAGATATCATTGAGGCCCTCTCCATCGACTGCCTTGTTTTCGGTTTTGAGAAGAATCAACTGGAGATACTTTTGGTGAAACACGCGGAGGGCATCAGTAAGGGAAAATGGGCTTTGCCGGGCGGTTGGATCAAATACAACGAAAGCCTGGACGAGGCCGCTTCGCGCATTTTAACGGCCCTTACGGGCATCTCGAATATCTACCTGGAGCAAGTGAAGGCGTTTGGCCGCGTAGACCGCTACCCCGATAAACGCGTTATCACAGTGGCTTACTTTGCCCTGGTGAATGCCAAAAAATACAAACCGCAAGCTGGCTTCACCGCCTCGGAGGCCAAATGGTTCGATGTACACCGGGTACCGGCCCTGCCTTACGACCATAATGAAGTTTTTGATTTCGGCTTCGAATTTCTGAAGCACAAAGTGCAGCACGAACCCATCGGGTTTAACCTGCTACCTAAAAAGTTTACGCTGCTGCAACTTCAAAATCTATACGAAGCCATCCTTGATCGCAAGCTCGACAAACCCAACTTCCGCAGAAAATTAATGAAGATGAATCTCCTGGTGCCGTGCGAAGAAAAACAAAAAGATGTAGCCCACCGTGCCGCCAATCTCTACCGCTTCGACATGAAAGTGTACGATAACCTGATCAAAAAAGGTTTCGACTTCCAGATTTAGTTTACAGGTTGAACCAATAGGTAAGCTTGACCACCAACGCCCTGTTTTTTGAAAAAAAGTTGCTGTACAGGCGTGGCTCATCGAACGAGTAATAATAATTATCGGTGTATACAATGAACAAATCAGACACGGGCTTGAACCGCCACTGTAGCCGTGAGTTGATATTTACATTCTTAAACTGACTGTTGTATTGGAAGAACGAAGTAAAAAAAACAGAACGGGTAAGCGTTAAATCCACCCGTGGGCCCACCAGGTAAATATCGGCTGTGGCATAAGGCGCAGGCAACACAATGCGGTTGTAATTCAAGTCGAGGGAAAAAACGCCATAAGGCTGATAGCGGTAGTTGAAAAGACCTGAGAACCCGTAACGTTGCCCGTTAAAATAATTACCAGCCACTGCCGTGAACTGGAAGTTGAAGAGATCGCGCGGATCGGAAATAAAATTGAGATTTACATTGCCATACGTATAACCGGTCTGGGCCGGAAGTTTTTCTGCGTTGTCTTCGCGTGGTGAGTTGGTGGGGTCAAAGTCGTTGAAAAGAAAGGTGTACGTGTTTCTGTAGTTCAGCAGCAGCACGGCCTGGTTCTGCAACACCGCTGCCCATCCGTAATTGAGCTCCCGATCGGTAAAACCGAAGGTGTCATCCCAAATAAAAGCCATGTCGAAGGTGGGGCCGTGGTTGTTGATGAGCTGCGACTGCGGATAAATAAAAAACGACCCCGAGGGAGAAATGCGCTTGTAACCGTTACGTGGCACATAGCCATCGGCAGGGTTATAGTCTCTTCCAATTACCTGGTGGAACCAGTTGAGGTTAAGGCTGCGTGTGTTGTGCGACAGGTTGTAGCCATGTGCAAATCCCTGTGGAGTGGTGTTCTCGGTAAATTGTTTGTGAAAAAATACGTTGCCAGTCCAGCGGTTATCGCGAAAGTTGTAGTTGTAATCGATACCGGCCACGCGGTTATAGAAATACCCTGCCGGCCTGAAGTCCAGCGTGTCGTTGCGTATCAGTTGGCGGTTAACCAAAATACCCCGTATGTTGGAGTTAGACCCCACCCTTCGCTGCACCGTGGCCACGGTGTGGTTGTACGATGGAACGTTGGCCGATTTGATTTCGGCTGTCTGCATATTCAGCAGGCCCATGCGCCAGTATTTGTTGAGGTTGCCGCTCAGCCGTAGGCCAAAGGGTATCTGGTTCTGAATGTTCTGGCCGGTGGCCGTATCGCGACTCACGCCAATTCTTCTGGAGAAAAAAGGTCGGGCAAAGATGTGGCCGTACGAAGAAAAAAGATCTGCATTTTCCAGGAAGAACTGGCGCCTTTCGGGGAAGAACAGCTCGAAGCGATCGAGGTTGGTAACCTGCCTGTCTACCTCCACCTGAGAGAAATCGGGATTCACCGTCAGATCGAGGTTGAGCGAAGATGTAACGGCAATTTTGGCATCGCCCCCTATCTGTGCATTGTTGCGCGCTTCGGTGGGGTCTGCCAGGTAATTTCTCGAAGCCAAACCGGCCACATAGGGAATTACCGAAATGTTGGGGCCCGGATGCACCGGTGGGGTATCCCAAATCATCTCGCCTGCATAGTTCAGGTTGCCGGGTTCGAAGTTGCGGGGTGTAAAGGGCCACACCGAGCGTTCATTTTCTTTGCTGTCTATTCGATAGAGTTTGATGTTCCACCGGGCGTTGCCGGGCTTGTAGCGCAGTGTTTTGAAAGGTATGGCCATCTCCACCGAATAAAAGTTCTCTCCAATGTACGACTCGGCATACCATTTATTGTCCCACGAAAGGTCGAGGTCTTCATTCACCAACCAGCCGTTCGAAATCAACCCTTCGCGTTGCACACCTGCTGGGCTCACCCCAAAAAAGAAGCCGTTGGTAACATCCTGAAAGGGGTCGATTACCACCGACACGCCATCCAACCCCCCACCGCGGAAATCTCTGCGCAGCGAGGAGAGCACATACGATCCTTTGGTATTGTCGTACGCCAGGGCGTTCACGTAAATAAAACGATCATCGTAGGTCAGTCGAAATTCTGTTCGCAGTCGCGAGCGTGACGTATCGTTGGGAAATTGCTGAACCAGCTCTTTTACCACTTCGGCAGCTTGCCAATCGGGTTCGTTTGCCACCCCATCTACCCGAATGGGGCCTTGGGCCTTGTGGATGGTGAATGATGGACGACTTTTTTGACCGGAAACCGGAAGACTCACTGCCAGCGCCAGCAGCGCCATCAACCATTTCATTTTGCGAACCTTGTTTACTGCAAGTAAGGCAAAAAGAAGGGCTTATTTGAACAAGCCTTTTTTAGGCGCTCTTTTAACCCTGTGAGCGGAGTTTACTCGTGAATCCAGACCGTAAACGAAACCAGCATCAACTGATCGGTGAGGGATTGAATAACCGGTTCATCGGGATCGAACTGGCTGCCGTACTTTTTGCGGATGATCTTGATTTCTTCTTCTGTGATCCATTCGGTAGCGATGAGCTTGTGCTAGGGGTCCACGCGTTTTTTCAGGGTAATGACCAATCGTTTCATCATCTCTTCGTTTAATGAAACGAAACTAGCAGTGGCAACGCTACCCGGTGCTGACGAATGTCATTGCACTACCTGTTCTTGCCGGGTAACGGCCCGCCATAGCCAAAAGCCCAGCAACACGCGCATTAAGGGCTGGTACCACAAGTTATAATGGGGCAGAAAATCCGACAGCCAGGGGATTTTCCAAAACGCGTTACCGAAGGCCGCGAAGCTTCCTGCTGCCCACAGCAGGAGCAACACACTCAATGCTTTTCCGAAGCCCGACTCGTGCCGCAGGCTCAAGCCGTAGAAAAAGTTGCCCAGCGCGAATGCCAGAATGAAGAGCCCGAAGAGCGGGTACGACATCAGCCCGAACAAATCGAGTTGCTGTGCCAGGAAAGCCTTTGTCTCCGCCTGATCGGTAAGCAGGTATTGTTGGCGCATGCCGTTGAGGTAAAACAATACCGCGAGTTGTCTGAAAATTTCTGCCACTCCGAAAATCACAAAGAAGACAAAACCCAGCCCAGCGGTGGCTCCGGCCTTTTTCCATTGCACGAGCAAAAAGCCCCACATCCCTACGATCGCCAGCAGGCAGTGCACCATCACCCACCAGCGGTTTGCCAGGTAGGTAGTGTTTTGAAACAGCATAAGCCGTTCTTCGAAAGTAGTGGCGCTATATTGAAAAAAGGCGTGGATACCGATGGTGGTAACAGCCGAAAGCCAGCATGCGATGGCCCCCGCCCTTACCATCATGGCACGGTCGCTGGAAAGTAGATGGGTTTTCATGCAGGCAAAGTGGTAACCGATCTACTCTTCATCAATCCCTCAGAAGGGAGTATTTATCCCGGCCAACACAGCACGCTATTTCAACAAGGGCGCACCACGTTGCCTGAAGGCTTCCAAGCGTTCTGTCAGCGTAACGATGGCGTTCCGCATGGACTCGGTGGGTGGTGCATCTGCGCTTTGCAACAAAGCCATCACATGCAAAAATTTGTCCTGCAGGCCCACAAGGGTCTCCTTATCTGCGGGGGTATCTAAAATGCTTCCATACATGATGTCCGGGTTTTCTGGGGCCCCCAAACCTCTGTAAACCAACAGCGCTTCCCTCCTGCCCTTCGGCCACTTCTTCTTGGTTTCCTGCAACTGTTGGTCTATCGTTTCGCGCAATTGTTGCAGGGTATGGTAGTGCCGGTAACACACCAAAGAAAGCTCCGCCTGCTGCTGTAAATCAGTTTGACTTATTTGTACCCGGGGGTCGAGTCTTAGTTTGAGTGTTTGTTCCATCACTTGTCCATCCACCGTGAGGCGTACGCGGTAGTTTCCAGGCATGGCCCATGGGCCCTCGGGGCCACTGGGTGTATTGCGATAGACGGCCGCAATGGCAAACTGACGCTGCGCACCACGCGGAGGTGCATAGCGCATGTCCCACGTTATCCGGTGCTGGCCGCGGGCAACGCCCAACTTCTGCGGCTGGCGTATCCAGTACGTGGGGTGTGGCAGCGCGGTGGTATCAATCTGCTCGGGGCTGTCGGTGCTGCGGTACGTGCGAATCAACTCACCGGCCTCACTCACAATGTCCACTTGCACCTGGGCGGCTGGCGTGGGCAGCCAATAGTCAATCACTGCGCCATCGGGCGGGTTGCTGCCGGTAGGCTCTTCGGGTGGCAAGGGCGTATCCAGAAAATGATTGTGCCGCACGCGCGTGGCCTGCGCGGGCGGAAAGAGAAAAGGTTGGCGCCCGTTCAAAGACGCCAGGCTCCGCAACGGGCTGATGTCGTCCATGATCCAGATAGATCGTCCATGCGTGCCCACCACCAGGTCGTTTTCATGTATCACCAGGTCTCGCACCGAATATGCCGGCATGTTATTGCGTAGCGATTGCCAGTTCGCTCCGTCATCCACCGAAAAGTAAACTTCTCTTTCGGTGCCTGCATACAAAAGGTTGCGTTGCCTCGGGTCTTCGCGCACTACGTTTACCGGCCCCATGGGCGCCATACCTTGCGTGATCTCCTGCCAGGTAGCGCCACCATCGTGGGTGCGATAAACGTGTGGCGTCATGTCATCCTTCCGGATGGCATTTACCGCAATGTAGGCGGTATTCTTATCGAAATGGCCTGCGTCTATCTGGGCGATCTTGTCCCACTGCCTCAGGCCGGCAGGGGTTACGTTCTTCCAGGTTTTGCCACCGTCTTGGGTAACATGCACCAGGCCATCGTCTGTGCCTGCCCAGATCAGGTTCTTTTCCAGTGGCGAGGGAGCCAATGCATAGATCACCGCGCGCTGGGCCATGGCTTCGGTTCTGAAATCGCCAATGCTCTCCGGTACATCATTCTCTCTTCGGGTAAGGTCGGGACTGATCACCTCCCAATGTTGGCCACCGGTAGTGGTTTTCCACAGCACATTGGTGGCAAACAACAACGCATCTGGATCGGCCGGGTGAAACATCAACGGGAGGGTTCTGAGCAACCGGTATTGGCCCGACCGCAACGCTTCGGGCGCCACATTCTGGGTTTGCCCGGTTTGTTTGTTGAAACGGGTAACGCGACCTCCATATATGATGTCTGGATTTTTCGGGTCGGGTGCCACATAGGCATATTCATCGGCACCTACGCCCATCCAATCGCGGAAGGAGATTTGGCCCCCTGCCCCGCGACTGGCAATGCCAATGGCGCCACTCTCCTGCTGCCCACCATATACCCAGTACGGAAACTGGTTATCGGCAGTAACGTGGTAAAGCTGTGCCGTTGGCTGGTTGTACCACGAACTCCAGGTTCGCCCGCCATTCACGGTAATGACGGCACCTTGATCTGCTGCAAATAACATGATGTCGGGCTGCAGCGGGTTGATCCAGATGCGGTGGTAGTCATCGCCACCCGGGGCGCCTTTTATCGACATCCAGGTTTTGCCTCCGTCATCCGAACGGTAGGCAGCAATATTTGCCGAAAATACCACATCGGGGTTGGTGGGGTGTACCTTCACTTCGGCAAAGTCGCTCCCTCTCCCCCATATCCTGCGGTCGGCCGTTACCACGTACCAATTCAGGCCGCCATCATCGCTTCGGTAGATGCCGCCCTTTTCGCGCGCATCTACTGATGCATACATGCGTTGCGGGTTGCTATTCGAAATAGCAAAGCCTATTCTGCCCAGCCCTTGTTGCGCAGTAGGCAGCCCTTGCGTTATCTTCTGCCAGGTAGTGCCTCCATCGGTCGATTGAAAAAGGCCACTGTTCGGACCTGAAAAAGATGCGTTTTCCCAGGGACCTTCGCGGTGCTCCCACAGGGTGGCAAAGAGTATGTTTGTTTGGGTGGGATGGAATTCTACCTGCATGGCCCCGGTGTTGTGGTTGACGTAGAGCACCTTCTCCCAATTCTTTCCACCATCGCGCGACCGGAACACACCCCGCTCTTCGTTGGGTCCGTACGGATGCCCCAGGCCTGCCACAAAAACCAAATCGGGATTAGTGGGGTGAACAATTACTCTGCCCACCTGCTGCACATCGGGTAAGCCTACATGCTGCCAGGTTTTGCCACCATCTATTGATTTGAAAATACCATCACCTACACCCAGGTCGGGTCGGTGAAGGCCTTCCCCGCTTCCCACATAAATAACGTCAGGCTGTGAGGGTGAAACGGCAATGTCGCCCACGGAACCTGTGGGTGCACTGTCAAAAATCGGTTGCCAGGTGCGGCCATAGTCATCGGTCTTCCAAACCCCTCCGTTATTCACACCCATAAAGAAAACATTAGGTTGGGTGGGTATGCCCGTGGCCCCTACCGTGCGGCTTGCCCTGAAGGGGCCAATGCAACGGTATTTCAGTTCTTGGTAAAATTCAGGCGCTATTTTTTGTGCACGGCCTTGCACGGTGAAAAACAATAGCAAGACAAACGATATTAGGCGCATGGGCTTATTTTTTCATTGAATGATACGGCTATTGCGGAATAATAACAAAGCAATTCGCGACAATGGAAAAAATACAGTTGGGGTGGCTTTGAGTTAGCAAGCATATGTCGCAGCACCTGCTGTTCAGCAATTTGTTGTTGCTCGTTCCACTGCGATGCCTTATTTTTAATTTCATACCTAACCACACCGACCATGCACCACTTCCACATCAACCGCAGGCAGTTTCTGAAAGGCGCCACCGCCTCGCTGGCAATGGCCAGCCTGGGCGCAAATGCCATGGACATTGTTTACCAGCCCCAGGTGCGAAGGGTGGCCCTGATTGGCACGGGCTGGTATGGTAAGAGCGATCTCTTCCGATTGATGCAAGTGGCACCGGTAGAGGTAGTATCACTGTGCGATGTAGACAAGAACATGCTGGCCGAAGCGGGCAAAATGGTAAGCGAAAAGCAAAAAGGTAAGGTGCCCGCCCTCTTTGGCGACTACCGAAAATTGCTGCGTGAAACCAAACCCGATATTGTGTTGGTGGGCACACCCGACCATTGGCACGCACTCACCACCATTGAGGCCATTCAATCCGGTGCACATGTGTACGTACAAAAACCCATTAGCGTAGACGTAATAGAAGGCGAAGCCATGGTGGCTGCGGCCCGCAAGTACAACAAAGTGGTGCAGGTGGGTCTGCAGCGTAGAAGCACACCACACTTACTGGATGCGAAGAAAAAAATCATCGACACCGGTATGCTGGGTAAAATCTCGCATGTGGAAATGTGCTGCTATTTCCACATGCGCAACAACGGCAACCCACCCGTTGAGCCGGTGCCCGACTTCCTGGATTATGAAATGTGGACCGGGCCTGCTCCCCTACGCCCGTACGATGGCATTCCCCATGTGCGCTGGTGGAGAACATTTATGGAATATGGCAACGGCATTATGGGCGACATGTGCGTACACATGTTCGATGCCACCCGATGGATGCTGAACCTCGGCTGGCCGAAGCGCATCTCCGCAACGGGCGGTATTTATGTTCAGAAAGAAGGAAAATCAAATATTGCAGACACACAGTCCGCGGTGTTTGAATATGATGACCTGAACTGCGTGTGGCAGCACCGCTCCTGGGGCACACCGGCCGATCCGGAATACCCGTGGTCTTACAAGATTTATGGAGACAAGGGAACGCTGGCATGCAGCACCATGCAATACGATTTCACCCCGGTAGGCAAAGGAGAAAAGATCCATCAGGACGTATTGTTCGAAAAAGAAAAGTATCCGGAAGATCTGCAAGAAAAAGCCATTGAGCTGAACGCTGCACCCGCTACCCGCGGACAGATGCTGAACTTCCTGAAAGCCATTGAAGAAAAAGGCAGGCCCGTTGCCGATATTGAAGAAGGACACATTTCTACCGCAAGCTGTATCATCGCCAATCTGTCGATGGAATTGGGTCGTCCGCTGTCGTACGATCCGAAAACTCGCACTATTCCAGGCGATGCGGAAGCCACACAATTGTTACAGCGCAAATACCGGCAGCCGTGGGTACATCCCGATCCTAACAAAATATAAAAGGTGCCTGCAAATGGCTACGACCGGCTGGCTGCCGTGTACGACCCACTGACGCGAATTGCCTTTGTTGGGCAATTGCAGAAAGCCCAACGCTACCTGTTACCTTTCGTACCGCCCAATGCCCGAGTGCTGGTTTTAGGTGGTGGCACAGGTTGGTGGTTGCCATTTTTATACCGTCAAAATCCGGGTGCGCACGTCACATTTATGGAACCATCTGAACAGATGCTTCGCCTGGCAAAAAGATATGCTTCGGGCAACGGGCGTGTTGATTTTGTAGAGGGCACGCAGCATGAAATACCGCCTGCCACCTACAATGCCATTGTGCTGTTTTGCGTGTTGGATCTGTTTAGTGATACGGACCTGATGTTATTGATCCGCCAACTGAAAAACCATGGCCATGGTAAAACCCTCTGGCTGATCAACGACTTCCAAAAAACAAAATGGTGGCATCGCTGCCAGCTCTCGTGGATGTACCAATTTTTCCGGCTGACTACTGGCCTAAAAAACAAATCTCTGCCCGACTGGAAATCTGTCTTGAGGGATTGCGGGCTGGCGGAACAAACGAGCCGCTCGTATCTCGGTGATTTTATCTCAAGTGGTATGTAAACACATGCGTGATCTGGCCCACGACTATCGCAATTTTTGCAAATCGCTTTGGAGTAATTCTCAAACTTAGCAATGAAGTACCCAAACAAACACAGTGGTGCTCGGGTATTCTCTCATTTTTAATCGTTTAAAGGCCTACCGAATCAATTACAAAGGAAATAGGAGTTGCACTTGAAAGACCGGTGCCCCTCGGGCTGGCAAAAAAACACTCGCACACCCGGTCTACACCTGCCGGCCCAAGAGTCATAAACTTTTAAAGGTAAGAATCGCCATCGCACCTGTGTTGAAGGCCATCAAAAAAAACCTCATATTTCGAAATTGTTTTTGCGCCTCATGCTGAAAATTGATAGCCATACACACATTCTGCCCAAGAAAATGCCCAACTGGAGCGAGAAGTTTGGTTATGGCGATTTCATCTACCTGCAGCACCACAAGAAGGGCTTCGCCAAGATGATGCGCGGCAACCAATTCTTCCGCGAGATCAAAGAAAACTGCTGGGCTCCGGATATTCGCATAGAAGAATACAGGCAGTTCAATACGCAGGTGCAGGTGGTGTGCACCATACCCGTTATGTTTTCGTACTGGGCCAAGCCGCTGGACTGCCTCGACCTGTCGCGGTTTTTGAACGACCACCTGGCAGAACTGGCCAAAGCATACCCGCACCAATATGTGGGTTTGGGCACTTTGCCCATGCATGATACTGAGCTGGCTGTGAGGGAGTTAGAGCGCTGCAAATCAATAGGTTTAAGAGGCATACAGATTGGCTCCAACATCAACGAGGAAAACCTGAATGAGGAGCGCTTTTTCCCCGTGTTTGAGGCGTGCGAAAAGCTGAACATGGCCGTATTGGTGCACCCCTGGAACATGATGGGCGAAAAGAACATGCAGCGCTACTGGCTGCCCTGGCTGGTGGGCATGCCGGCAGAAACTTCACGTGCTATTTGCTCGATGCTCTTTGGTGGTGTCTTTGAACGGTTGCCCCAACTACGTGTAAACTTTGCCCACGCGGGTGGCTCTTTCCTGCCTACCATCGGCCGCATACAGCACGGTTTCGATTGCCGCCCCGACCTGGTGGCCATCGACAATCCCGTGCCTCCCAGAAGCTATCTGGGCAAATTCTGGGTAGACAGTGTAACGCACGACCCACTGATACTGGAATATGTAATCAAACTGATTGGCAGCGAAAAGATTACCTTAGGTTCAGATTATCCTTTCCCGCTGGGCGATCTGGAGATTGGCAGGTTTATTGAAGAGATGAATCTCACAAAAAAACAGAAGGAAGACATTTTTCACGGAGCCGCCCTGGCGTGGCTGAACATGTCGAAGAACGATTTTAAATTGAACGAATGAAGTATTATCTGACGATAGCCTTTGCGTTGATGACAACGCTGCCAACGGCAGCACAGCAGGAAGCCGAGCGCGAAAAAATACGACAGATGGAAGCCGAGCGACAAGTGCAACAGCAAAGAGCCGTGCGCGTGCAGTTAGACTCGGCCATTTTGTTGACAGATGCCGAACAATATGCGGCCGCAGACGAGAAGTATGTGTATGTACTGAAAAACTTGCGAAGCATCCCCTCTGATCTCACCTACCACTTCGGGCGCAACTCCTACCTCCTGGGCAAGTACGCACAAAGTGTGGACTGGCTGAACAAATACATTCAGTTGAAAGGCACCACGGGCCAATATTCGCAAGAAGCGGTAGACTGGCTGAAAAAAGCAGAACAGATGGTGCTGCAGCAGAAGCAAAGGGAAGCAAACCAGGCGCTCGATCTGCTGTCGCGTGATTTTGAAATTGACTGCGGCCCTTCGGGCAAAGTGGTATGCCCCGTGTGCAATGGATCCACCGTTATCATTCGCAAAACGTACCTGGGCGAAACCTATAAAACCTGCGGCTACTGCAACAAAACGGGCTACCTGCACTGCTCAGAATACAACCAATTGCTGCGGGGCGAACTGAAAGCCGCTACCAACTGATTTGCGATAAGCAATCCGTAACCTTATCTTTGCGGATTGTTTCATCAAAAAACCGGGTTAACCTGCCATTAATCCTTGGTTTATGGCGCTATACAACAAAATTGAAGGCCGTCTGCTCAAGGAGTGGATTCGCCAATCGAACGAACAGAGGATCACCCTCTCCTTCTACAAATACCACCACATTCAAGATCCGCAGTCTTTTCGCGATAAGCTCTTTCGCGATCTGGAGCAATTGGGCGTGCTGGGTAGAATTTATGTAGCCAGCGAAGGCATTAACGCACAGATCAGCGTGCCGGCCAAAAACCGCGAGTCCTTCCGCGATTACCTGTATGGCATCTCTTTCTTGAACGGCATCCGCTTGAATTTCGCGGTGGAAGACAATGGCCGGTCTTTCTTCAAATTGAAAATACTGGTTCGCAAAAAGATTGTGGCCGATGGGCTGGATGATGCTTCGTTCGATGTAACCGATACCGGAGCGCATGTAAATGCTGCCGACTTTAACAAACTGGCCGATGATCCCAACACGCTCATCATCGACATGCGCAACCACTATGAAAGTGAAGTGGGCCATTTCAAGGGCGCCATCTGTCCCGATGTAGATACCTTCCGCGAAGAACTACAGGTGGCCGAAGATTTGTTGAATGAACACAAAGGCAAAAACCTGCTGATGTATTGTACAGGCGGCATACGCTGCGAGAAAGCCAGTGCCTGGATGAAGCACCGCGGTTTCAAGAATGTTTTTCAGCTGAACGGAGGCATCATTGAGTATGCACGACAGGTGAAAGAACAGGGACTTGAAAACAAATTCATAGGCAAGAATTTTGTATTCGATGAACGACTGGGTGAACGCATTACCAACGATGTAATTGCCACCTGCCACCAGTGCGGGCAGCCGTGCGATGATCACACCAATTGCAAGAACGATGGCTGCCATTTGTTGTTTATACAATGCAAAAGCTGCGCAGAGCAATACAATGGTTGCTGCTCAGACGAGTGCAAGTACATCATCGCGCTGCCGGCAGAAGAACAAAAAGCGCTCCGTGCCGGCATCAACAAGGGTCGGCAGGTGTTCAAAAAAGGAAGGGCCAAAGACCTGAAAGAAAAATTGAGAAAAACGGAATCCACCCAAGTTCTGACTTCGTGAGCAAGCCCATCAAAATAGGAATCATCAATGTGAGCGATCGCGCCAGCAAAGGCATTTATGAAGACCTGCCCGGTAAGGCCATTGTGGCCACGCTGAACGAGTACTTGGTTAGCGACTGGCAGCCGGTTTATGCCGTTATACCCGATGAGCAGGACCTGATTGAGCGCACCCTGATAGACATGGCCGATAACCAGGGATGCTGCCTGATTGTTACTTCCGGGGGCACAGGGCCCGCTTCGCGCGATGTAACCCCGGAAGCCACAGAGGCCGTATGCCACAAAATGATGCCCGGCTTTGGCGAACTGATGCGCAGCGTAAGCCTGCAATACGTGCCTACGGCCATCCTGTCGCGGCAGACAGCCGGCATCCGCAATCAAACATTAATCGTAAATTTGCCCGGAAAACCCAAGTCCATCCGTCAGTGCCTGGATGCTGTCTTCCCTGCAATACCGTATTGCATCGATTTGTTGGAAGGGCCATTTCTGGTGTGCAACGAAACCGTGATCAAAGCATTTCGCCCGCAAACTGTTTAAGCTATGGCAAAGATTAAATACTACTACGACACCGAAACCTGTAAGTACGAGCGGGTACGCACCTCTACCGGTGACATCATTCTGAATACCCTCGGTTTCTTTTCGCTAGTGCTGGGGTTGGCCGTGGGTCTGCTGCTGCTGTACAACAACTATTTCGAGTCGCCCAAAGAACTGATTCTGCGCAACGAGGTAAAGGAGATGGAGTACTACTACGAAAACCTGCAGAAGGAAGTAGACAAACTCAACCTCATTCTGGCCGACATGGAGCACCGCGATGACAACATCTACAGGGTGGTGTTGGGGGCGGAGCCTATTGAAAAATCGGTGCGCGATGCCGGCATTGGCGGGGCCGACCGCTATGCAGATATACGCGACAAATCCATGGTGCACGAAGAAACCATTGTGCAGTTGAGCGAAGCGGTAGATAAGCTAAAACGCAAAATCTACATCGAGTCAAAGTCGCAGGATGAAATCGTGCAACTGGCCGAAAATAAGGAGAAGCTCTTCGCGGCCATACCAGCCATACAACCCATTGCCAACAAAGAGTTGATTGCATTGGCTTCTGGCTTTGGTATGCGTGTGCACCCGGTTTACAAGGTAAAGAAAATGCACACCGGCATCGACTTTGCAGCGCCCATTGGCACACCTATTTATGCCACAGCCGATGGCATAGTAGACGAAGTGCAGGTAAGCTTTAGTGGTTACGGCAAAATGCTGGAGATAGATCATGGCTTTGGCTACCGCACACGCTACGCCCACATGCACGGCTTTGCCGTTCGCAAAGGCCAGAAGGTAAAGCGTGGCGAGTTAATCGGCTATGTGGGCAACACGGGGCTCTCTACCGCACCTCATTTGCACTACGAGGTGCTGATTAGCGGGGGCCAGGTAAATCCCATCCACTACTTCTTCAACGATCTGAACGCAACCGAATACGAAAAAATCATCGAACTGGCTTCGATCGAAAACCAGTCTCTTGGTATGTAACTTTTTTACTTACACCAGCAAAAAACCTGTGGCACATACTACAGTTTTTTTTTGTTTTTACCGCTCACCTTTGACAATGCTGGTTGCATTCCTATCTTAGCGTATTCTCTGTTTTATGAAGAAAATACTCGTGTGTTCGATGCTCTGCCTCGCAACACACTTCGGTTGGACACAAGGCTGTAGCGATGCGGGCTTCTGCACCATGGGTGCCATGAAACCCGACCAGCCCTATAACAAAAAAATAGCCGTCAAGCTGCGTTCGATGGAGTTAAACTTGTACAGGGGCACCACCAGCCTTACACCCATCATTTATGTGGCCACCGCAGATATGAACTTCTCCCTTAACAGTCGTAACACATTCCAACTCAAGTTACCCTATCAGGCTGTTACAGGAACTTTAGCCAACACTTCTGGCATGGGTGATATTTCCATCTGCTTTACACGCAATATCTTCACGTCCGACCAATTTGACTTGAACCTCTCGTTGGGTGGCAAAATCCCAACCAACAATTCCGACAAAGACATTGACGGGTTCCCCCTGCCCATGTATTACCAAACCAGCCTGGGCACGTACGATGCCATCGCGGGTCTGTCGCTCATTAACCGGAAGTGGTTGTTCGCCACGGGCATACAGGTGCCGCTTAACCAGAACAACAATCAGTTTTTGTGGAGCCGCTGGACTGGCAGCGATCAAGACATGGCCTATATCGAAAAATATCCCAAGGGCAACCTGCTTACGCGCGGCACCGATGTCATGCTGCGCGCAGAGCGTAACTTCCGCTTCTCGCGTGTCAATTTTTCTTTGGGATTGTTGCCCATTTACCGGATTACACGCGATCAAATCATAGAGGGAGATGGCTCTATTACCAGGTCTCCAGATGCCAAAGGGATGGCGTTATCGGGTATCTTTACCACGGGCTATAACTTCAATGTACAATCGGGAATTAAACTACTGTTGGGCCACAAAATCATTCAACGCAAAGTGAATCCCGATGGCCTTACCCGCGAGTTTGTATCGTCTGTAACCTACTTTTACCGATTCTGACCATAGAGCCTATTTGATCTCCTCGCGAATAGTAGAAGTTGTGGTTGAAAACCAGCCCTCACATACTGTGGTAGTTTCTCGATAAATTGGTGTAGGCACGCCCGGAGTACAATACCCAGAGTCACTACAACCGCCACTGTCACCATAAACAGTTCGGGTTGTGGAGTTACAAACGCAACCAGTAGTTATATAACCAGCCGTAATCATCACAGACAGCAATAATGTTCTAATAGAAATCTTCATACAAATATTAATTTAGATGAGTAAATTTATTGACTAAGGCATTTTTGTAATTTGACAACCCACAATCGATATATGAGTTATCCACGAATCTTAAAGTTAGTAGCAATTTTCTTGATTAGTTTCCTAGCAAAGGACGCAGTTTACGGACAGGATAACAACCATACGAAAGCCTTGGATCGCATTGAACAATTACTTTTTGAATCGAAATATGAACTTGCGATCTCCGAGATTGACAGATTTGAGCAAATAAATGGAGAGCTAACATTCTTTTTGAATAATAAAAAAGCACTTGCATTAATCCAACTTGGGCTACTTTATGAAGCTGAAATTCAAATTGAGAACCTAAAAAGTCTTCTTCCAAATCTTGATCAAAAGCAATTGAATACAGCGCTTCTGAAATGTACTATTGCTTACCTAAACATGAACAAAGGTAGGTCAGATATAGCACTTGATAGTTTAGAGGAGGCAATACCTATCCTTATGAAAGAGGAAAATGGTCTCGAGACCGCAAATGCATTGTCATTATTAGCGAATACTTTGGTGGTAGTTGGTAACTATTCAAAAGCTGTTGAACAGCTACAATTAGCGCTGGCAATAAGGAAAGAGAAAGCCCCAAATAATGTGAGTTTGATTGCAGCTTCTTATAACGATTTGGGACTCGCTTATTTAGAAATAGATGCCAACAAGGCACTTGATTATTATGAAATGGCGTTAGGAGCCTATTCCTCTTTGTATCGTCAAGATCATCCGAAGATTGCTGTTATTAATACAAATCTTGGCATTGCATATCTGTCACAAAACCTTTATGGAGATGCGATAATTCATTTTGAGCGTGCACTAAAAGTTTGGGAATCTATTTACCCCAATCCGCATCCCTCTCAAGCGATTGTGCTTACTAACTTAGGTAGATCGTATCTCGGTGTCAAAAAACCACAATCAGCAACTAAATTTATACAACAAGCTATCGATATCTATTCAATGCATTTTGGAACCAAAAGTCCGGATCTCGCTTATGCGTTTAATTTACTTGGCAACGTTTATGTAAGTAAGAATGATATTGATAGTGCAATGATGTGTTATCAAAAGGCAATGATCGCTAATGTCCCTAATTTCAATACAATGGACAGCAGAATTAATCCAGCAACATCTGGCTATTACAATGCAAGAGCTTTGATGTATTCTTTTCTTTATAAGGCTAAAGCTTTAGAAATACGCTATGCTACTATGACGCTAAGTTTGAATGATTTAAAGTTCGCTATCAAATGTCTTCATTCTTGCGACACACTAATCGATAATCTACGACACCAAAGTTCAAACGAAAGTGACAAATTATCCTTGGGGGAACTTGCAACAGAACTATATGAAGATGGTGTCCGAATTGCGCTTGAGATCACCGATGTAGTTTTAGACAAACGAAAGTATATCAATGAAGCTTTTTATTTTGCCGAGAAAAGTAAATCGGCTGTATTGCAGGAATCAATAGCTGATACACAGGCCAAATCCTTTTCAGGGATACCGGCAGCTTTGTTGGAGGAAGAAAAAAATCTGAAGGCTGCCATTTCCTTCTTATCGCAGAAGTTAAGTGGTAAACCCAATGCGGAAGAAGAAAAATACCTGCGAGAAACCCTCTTTCAACTGAATATTGACTATGCCAACTTTATTAAAAGGCTGGAAAGTGAATTTCCGAACTACTACAATCTGAAGTTCAATTCAACGGCCCCCACCATCGCTGAACTTCAAAGCTCCCTTAAGGAGCAGCAGGCCATTATAAGTTACTTTGTAGCAGAAAAAACCGGGCGGCTGTATCAATTCATCCTTACGGGAAACGCTTTCCGTATTCGCAACCTCGCCCTCCCCACCGACTTCGAGCGATTGGCGAAAGGTTGGATGAACAGCCTGTATTACCGTTCGTTCGATGCCTATAGCCAAACGGCCGATCGGCTTCGTAAATTGCTGGTGCCTCCATTACCTGCCCGCATAACAGAAGTTACGTTACTACCTGCGGGCCGCTTGGCTACGCTACCCTTTGAAGCGTTACCTATCAAAAAAGTAAAAGGCGATTTTGCGTCACAGTCTTTTCTGGCTACCAGGTATGGCATTAGCTACGAATTCTCGGCAGGTTTGCTTTTGCAAAAGGCCAAGGTACAAGGCAAGCAAAATTCAAAATCTATTTTCTTGTGTGCCCCGGTGGAATTTACCAACAACAATGGGCTTGGATTTTTACCTGGAAGCGAAATAGAGGTAAACACCATTTCATTGCTCTTTGGAAACCAAAGCGATGTGGTAACGCACACCCAGGCAAGCGAAACAACCATCAAACAAACAGATCTTAGTCAGTATAAATATTTACACTTTGCAACGCATGGCATTGTAGACGAACGTAACCCGGAGCTGTCGCGCATATTCCTTAATACAGATAACCATGAAGATGGTAATTTATATGCCGGAGAAATTTACAATCTGTCGCTCTCTGCAGATCTGGCTGTATTATCTGCCTGCCAAACCGGCTTGGGAAAGGTATCGAAAGGAGAAGGTGTTATTGGTCTTTCGCGTGCTTTGGTTTATGCAGGTGCCAAAAACCTGGTGGTATCGTTCTGGAGTGTGGCCGATGAATCTACTACCCAATTGATGACAGATTTTTACCGATTTCTGTTGGCCGACCCAGGTGGTAATTACAAAATAGCCCTTCAGAAAGCCAAACAGAAGATGATTCAGGAAAAGCACTTTGCAGACCCCTACTTTTGGGCGCCTTTCATCTTAATCGGTAATTGAAATGGATTTTTTTGAGTTTCCCTGCCCATGCAGTAGTGTGGTAAAAACCACCTACTGTCAGGGTCAGGTTTAACACAGTTTTACGCTATGGCAAAAAGCTTTTACTGTGTGTATGAGAACCCTAAATTAGGACGATCAGTTTCATTTTTCCTAAACATTTTATAAAACTTTGCAAAGCCCTCAAAAAGCCGTTTTTTCGCATGGAAACAGAGTTTTTTAATCCACAAACCATCCACAAGGCTGTGTGGAAATCTTAAAAAGGCACATGCTCGAAGACAACTACAAACACCGGGGTTTGCGCAACAAACTGGTAAAAAAGCTGAAAGAAAAAGGCATCCGCGACACGCGCGTTTTAGACGCTGTGGGCAAAGTTCCGAGGCATTTCTTCTTCGACAATGCCTTGCTGAACCACGCCTACGAAGACAAAGCCTTTCCGATAGGTGAAGGACAAACCATTTCGCAGCCCTACACGGTGGCGTTTCAAACGGAAAAACTGGAGCTACAACCAGGCGACAAAGTGCTGGAAATAGGCACCGGCTCGGGTTACCAGGCCTGCATACTTGCTGAGATGGGCGTTACGGTTTACAGCATTGAATACAACAAAAAGTTGTACGAAAAAACAAAGGCGTTCTTGCCGCTGTTGGGCTACAAGTTGTTTTTGTTTCAGGGAGACGGTTCGAAAGGTTTGCCGCAAAAAGCGCCCTTCAATAAAATCATTGTAACAGCCGGTGCACCCATCGTGCCTACGGCCCTCACCGACCAACTGGCCGATAACGGTATCATGATCATCCCAGTGGGCAATCGCGAATCGCAAAAGATGCTCCGCATCACCAAAAGAAAGGGCAAGCTCACCACAGAGACGTTCGACAACTTTGCTTTCGTGCCGCTATTGGGTGAACAAGGGTGGCGTTAGTGCATGATCAGGCCAACTGCTTGAGGTATTCCCGCAGCGCGTTGTAGTCATTCGTCATCTTTACGGTGTGGGCCGCTGCACCCAAAAACTTTTTCAACCTGTCGGGCAGTGCTATTTCCTGCCCTACCGCTCGTTCCACCACCTCTTTGAATTTGCCTGGGTGGGCCGTTTCAAGAAACACACGCATGGTTCGCGAATCGTGGTATTGGCGGCATCCCAAATAAGCAACGGCCCCATGGGGATCGAGCAGATAGCCGGTGCGCTGCCAAACGTCCCGCATGGCATGAAGGGTGGCAGCGTCATCGAAGGTGGCTCCCCATATCGCTTGTCGAACCGCCTCATCATCGCGCTGATACAAATCAAGCATACGGGCAAAGTTACTGGGGTTACCTACATCCATGGCATTGCTCACGGTACTCATGGAAACACGTGGCGCAAAGGCTTCGCCCCTTAAAAACCGCGGCACCACATCGTTAAGGTTGGTGGCCGCAATAAATGGGCGAGCCGGTAATCCCAAACGGGTAGCCAATAGCCCTGCCGTTAGATTACCAAAATTGCCGCTGGGTACGCAAAACTGTAAAGGCCGGCCCAAGGAGCAGAGTTGCTGGTAGGCCCGGAAATAGTAAAACGTTTGGGGAATTAACCGGCCAATATTGATGGAATTGGCTGACGAAAGAAAGAGTTGGTCTGTCAACTCCGCATCAGAAAACGCCTGTTTCACCAGGCGCTGACAATCATCAAATGTTCCATCAACCTCAAGAGCTACCGTGTTTTGACCCAATGTAGTGAATTGTTTCTCCTGTATCTGGCTCACTTTCCCTGACGGAAATAAGATCACCACCCGTGTTCCGGGCACCCCCAAAAAGCCGTTGGCCACCGCACTGCCGGTATCGCCTGATGTGGCTACCAGAATGATCACTTCACGGTTCATCTTCCGGGCGAAGACTCCAAGCAGACCAGATAAAAAGCGTGCACCCACATCTTTGAAAGCAAGCGTAGGCCCGTGGAAAAGCTCCAACGAAAACACATCCTTTTCCACCTCCACTACCGGAGTATCAAAGGACAGCGTGTGCATTACCATACCCTGCAGATCTTCATCTGGTAGTGCATGCCCCAATAGTTGTTTCGCCACATGAAAGGCCATCTCCTGGTAAGAATAGGTTGTGATATTTTGCCAGAATGAAGCTGGCAGCGGTTCGATCCGCTCGGGCATATACAAACCCTGGTCGGGCGCCAGCCCCTTCAACACCGCCTCTTTCAGGCTTACCAGTTTGTTCCGATTATTGGTACTGTAATATCTCATGATTCTCTTTCAATAATAGTGGCACCCGCTGCATTCACAGCCGATACCTGTACATCGCTCGGCAACTCCATCGATGAAAAATGTTGCTGCATGGCATGCCCTACCCTTTCCGCAGTGGCTTTGTTGCGGCTGAGGGCAAACATCGTAGGGCCAGACCCCGAAATGCCTGCACCCAATGCTCCGGCCTCTTTGGCTTTTTGTTTGATGGCTGCAAAACCAGGGATGAAAACTGAGCGAATCGGTTCGGCTATCACATCGTGCAACGATCGCCCTATCAATTCATAGTCACCGCTCATGAGTCCCACCATCAGTCCCGCGGTATTGCCGTTTTGCGTGATGGCTTCCTTTAAGGTAACGGATGGCTTGAGCACCTTGCGTGCATCTTCCGTACGCAATTCCAGGTGCGGGTGCACCAGCGTGCAATAGATTTCCATGGCAAAAGGAACCCGAATCAAATCCAACGGCTGATAATTTCGCACCAGCACAAAGCCGCCCATTAACGAGGGCGCCACATTGTCGGCATGGGCCGCGCCACACGCCACACGTTCCGCTTCCATGGCATGCACCACCAACGCTTCGCGCGAAAGCGGATTGCCGAAGTAAGCATTTACGGCCACGAGGGCTGCAGCCGCACTGGCCGCGCTGGAACCCATGCCGCTACCCAACGGCAGGTGTTTATATAAATCAACCTTTACTCCTACCCTTTTATCAATCGCATTCAGGTAGGAAGATATAGCCACGGTAGCTGTGTTCCGCTCCGCGTCCAATGGAAGCTTCCCATGGTCTCCGCTGATGGAGTTCATCAACACCTCGCTACCCTCGTGAAAGGTGAGTTGCACCTCATCGCAGGGACTGTGTACGGCAAAACCCAGGATATCGAAACCACAACACACGTTTGCCACTGTGGCCGGTGCTTTTGCTCTGATTACTTTGCTCATTGCCCTGCGTAGTTACCTATCCGAATGATATCCGCAAAAACACCTGCGGCCGTCACACCCGCCCCAGCACCGGGTCCGCGAATCACCATGGGGCGTTCATGGTATCTTTCGGTGGTTAACAAAATAATGTTATCGCTTCCTCTCAAAGAGAAGAAAGGGTGCGAAGATCCGACTGTCGTCAGCGATACTTGTGCCTTGCCATTTTCGAATACCGCCATGTAGCGCAACTTTTCCCCTTTGCCCTCGGCTTCATTCAGCAACTGTTCGAAAGAAGGGTCATGCTTTTCGAGAGCCGCAAAGAAGGACGCCACATCGGGGGCTTTTTCGCAGTCCTCCGGCACCAGGCTCCTTACACCAATATCGGCCAGGTCAATTTCGCAACCTGCCTCGCGCGCCAGGATCAATATCTTCCTGGCAACGTCCATGCCATTCAGGTCATCGCGCGGATCAGGCTCTGTATAGCCCATTTCTTTGGCTTGCCGCACCACCTGGCTGAATGCCATTCCTTTCTGGTAGGCGCTGAAGATGTAATTCATCGTGCCGCTTAGCACCGCTTCAATACGTATCACGCGGTCACCGCTCAGCATCAGGTCGTTCAGGGTGTTGATAACGGGCAACCCCGCGCCCACATTTGTTTCGTAGTAGAAACGCACGCCCCTGCGCGAAGCGGCCTTTTTCAAAGAGAGGTATTTGGAATAGCTGCCCGAGTTGGCTTTCTTGTTCGGTGTAACAATCGAAATATTCGCGTTGAGTATCTCTTCGTAACAGTCGGCCACCTCTTGTGCCGATGTGCAGTCCACAAAAATACTGTTTGATAGGTTCAGCGATTTCATTTTAGACACAAACGAAACCATGTGCATGGGCTCCCCGCTTTCGTTCAATAACGTCATGGCTTGCGCTGGGTCGATGCCGTCCTCCGAGAACAACATACGTTTGCTGTTAGATACCGCCACCACGTGCACCTCGAGGTGGTGTTGTTCGGCCAATTGCCTGAACTGATGCCCCATCATCGTCAACAGTTCCTTGCCAATCAATCCGGTACCCACCAGAAAAACATTCACCACCCTTCGGTCGCTCAGAAAGAAGGCATCGTGCAACGTGTTCAGCGCTTTGGAAACATCGTTGGTATGAACAACAGCCGATATATTCAGCTCGGAAGAACCTTGTGCGATGGCGTAGATATTGATACCACTCTTGCCAAGCGAATGAAACATTCTGCCGCTGGTGCCCGGGTTGTGTCGCATGCCTTCACCCACTATGGCTACAATGGCCAGTTCGTTCTCCACATGCACTTCATCCATTTCTCCATTTTTGATTTCGTTTCTAAACTCCCGTTCAATGGCATGCTTGGCTGCCAGGGCGGCAGCGCCTTCCACCGCAAAACAGATGGAGTGTTCGGAAGAAGCCTGGCTGATCAACACCACGTTTACCTTTGCCTGCGCTAAGGCTCCAAACAAGCGCATCGACACCCCCACCACGCCCTGAAGCCCTGTGCCCTCCACGCTCAGCAAACTTACCTGACTCATCGATGAAATACCCTTGATGATCAAATCCTTTCCGTTGCCTTCTTTACCAATGCGGGTGCCGGCAAACGTGGGGTTGAATGTGTTCTTTATCCAGATAGGGATATGATGTGCCATGGCGGGCTGCATGGTGGCTGGAAAAATCACCTTGGCGCCAAAGTGAGAAAGTTCCATGGCCTCTTCATAGGTCATGGCCTTTACCGTAAAGGCTTTCTTCACTTTGCGTGGATCGGCTGTCATCATACCATCTACATCGGTCCATATCTCCAATTGGGTAGCGTGCAGCGCCCCCGCCAGAATGGCGGCCGTATAGTCTGAGCCGCTTCTGCCGATGGTGGTTGTCTCTCCACTCTCGCTGGTTCCAATAAAACCCGTTACCACCTGCAAATCGTTATGGTGTTTGTAGTGCTCGCGTATCAGTCGGTTGGTGGTGTCGAAATCAACGCGTGCGTAGCCGAAGTGATTGTCGGTTCGCACAATCAGGCGGGCGTCCAGATATTCACAGGCTATGCCGGCATCCTGAAGGGCCTCGGCAATGATGTAGGCTGACAGGCGCTCGCCAAAACTCATTACAAAATCCAGCGTCCGCAGGGTTCGTTCTTTTACCAGGTATATGCCGTGCAGCACATCTTCCAGTTCATTCATGGTGGCCTTTACGCGGGCCAACACGCTGTTTTGTTTTTGTATGGAAACAAGCACGCGCACGGCATCAAGGTGGCGCTGCTCCAGTTGGGCTAACATTTCTTTGTATTGACCATTGCCGGCAAGGGCCTGGTTACTCATCTGTATTAGGGTGTCGGTAACGCCTCCAAAGGCAGAGAATACCAACGTAATGGGTTCATCGGCCAGGTAGGATTTTACAATGCCCAGAATGGATTTGATTCTTTCAGGGGTGGCTACAGAGGAGCCACCAAATTTCAGCACTTTCATAGCAGTTGTTAGACTCTGAAAAGTCGGGGTTGAGAAAACTAAAACAATAATTGGGACGGGGGCGGTGGTAGATTTATATGGGCGCTACCCCGTAATGCCTGTTGTGGTAATGATACCAGTAGCAACAACAGGCGCAACGATAATCGTTGTGGTTGACGTGAAGAAAGTACGCGTGTTGTTCATTGCTTTGCTAAATAATGCACCACACTGCTGCTTTGCAAAATAATTTTATGATTTTTGCGAAAACATTGAAGCTTACAAACACTTATTAGCTACCGCAAACGATGCCGCGCAAGAAGAAGACTCCGAAAGAATCGCAAGTGAGCATGACCGAACTGGTTTTGCCCAACGATACCAATACCTTGAACAACTTAATGGGTGGCCGCTTAATGCACTGGATGGACATTGTATCGGCCATTGCGGCACAGAAACACTCCAACCGCATTGTAGTAACTGCCTCTGTTGACAATATTTCGTTCAAACACCCCATACGTTTGGGCGATGTGGTGACCTTAAAAGCCAAGGTAACGCGTGCCTTTAACTCGTCTATGGAAGTGCGCATTGACGTGGCCGCAGAAAATGTTCCCTCGGGCACACTGGTGGAAAGCAACAGTGCCTACTTCACCTTTGTAGCCGTAGACCAAAGCGGGCGCCCCATCGATGTGCCTGAAGTAGAACCTGAAACAGACGAGGAAAGAGAACTGTACAATGGCGCACTAAGAAGAAGGCAGCTTCGCCTGATCCTGGCCGGCAGAATGAATCCTGCAGAAGCAAAAGAACTTAAATCCATTTTCGACATCAAAGACTGATTGGGCATGAACGTGTTGGAAGCAAGCATCTTCAATGAAGAAATCTATGTGCCCCTGGAGCGAACCACCGTGGTGTTGAACAAACCCTGGCGCGAAGTGAGTGCAGAAGAGCAGGACCTGCTTCAAAAAATTTTGGTTGCTGTGGGTTTAAAACCCGAAAGCGTAGCTGTCCATTACGAACCGCACCACGACTTCAACTATTGGCAGCCCTTGTCGCCCAAGTCGCTCTATTTCGGGTTACCCCTTGCCGGCTATGCCCACTTAGAAGTAGCCAGCCTGCCCAATGGAACGCAACTAATACCCGCTCCGCCCCTGGCCGATCTGCAGAATGACAGTGGTGCCAAACAAAAACTTTGGCAGGCATTGAAGCAACTTTTCAAGTCCTGAAAAGCCTGTTTTTTCAAAATTTTAAAATATTAGCCCTTCTTATATCTTTGCGGCACTTTGAAAAAACGTCCCGCTTCGTAGGCAGGACTTTCTACTAACTAACTTAAACAGTATGCAAACTTTGATTTACGCCCTTCCCGCATTTGGTTTGCTGGGACTCATCTATGTGGCGTGGAAAAGCGCCTGGGTAAATAGCCAGGATGCCGGAACCGACAAAATGAAGAAGATAGCCAGCCACATTGCGGAAGGAGCGATGGCCTTCCTGAAAGCCGAATACCGCATCTTGGCGATATTCGTATTGTGCGTGGCTCTTCTGCTGGCCTTCACCGCCAACAGCGAAACATCTCACCCGCTGGTGGGCGTTTCTTTCGTGCTGGGTGCATTCTGTTCAGCACTGGCAGGCTTCATTGGTATGCGGGTAGCTACCAAAGCTAATGTGCGCACCACCAATGCCGCCCGCACCAGCCTGGGCAAAGCGCTTGAGGTAGCCTTCACAGGCGGTTCAGTAATGGGTATGGGTGTAGTTGGTATTGGCGTGCTCGGCCTGAGCATACTTTTTATTATTTATTCAAGCCAATTTGGTATCAATACGCAAGAAAACCTGAGCAGAGTGATCACCATTATCACCGGTTTCTCATTCGGTGCCTCTTCCATTGCGTTGTTTGCCCGTGTGGGTGGTGGTATCTACACCAAGGCGGCCGATGTGGGTGCCGACCTGGTGGGTAAAGTGGAAGCCGGTATTCCCGAAGATCACCCGCTGAACCCCGCCACGATTGCCGATAACGTAGGCGATAACGTAGGTGATGTGGCCGGTATGGGTGCCGACTTGTTCGAGTCGTATGTGGGTTCCATTATCGGTACCATGGTATTGGGCGCTGCGTTCATGGGGTTAAATGAATTCGCCAACCCTGATTTCATGAATGGCCTTACTCCGGTAATGCTGCCGTTGTTGCTGGCTGGTGTAGGTATCATCATGTCATTCATCGGTACGTTCTTTGTGCGCGTAAAAGAAGGTGGCGACCCTCAAAAAGCCTTAAACACCGGAGAAATTGTTTCTTCTGTGATCATGATCATCGCGTCATGGTTCATTATTAAAGGCATGCTGCCCGACACCTGGCAGTATAGCGATCCTTTGTACAATAAACCAGGTGAGTTTACCACCTACACTTCAACCGGTATCTTCATAGCCACCGTTATTGGTTTGGTATCAGGTGTGGTAATTGGTTTGATAACTGAGTATTATACAGGGATGGGAAAAAAGCCTGTTGTTTCCATTGTGCGTCAATCCTCCACCGGTGCCGCAACCAACATCATCGCAGGTTTAGGTGTGGGTATGATGTCCACCATGTGGCCCATCATTATCATTGCATTTGCCATTATTGGTGCTTTCAATTTTGGAGGCCTTTACGGTATCGCCATCGCAGCAGTTGGTATGCTCTCCAACCTGGGTATCCAGTTGGCAGTAGATGCCTACGGTCCCATTTCCGACAATGCCGGTGGTATCGCTGAGATGTCCGAGCTTCCCAAGGAAGTGCGTTCACGTACCGATAAGTTGGATGCCGTAGGTAACACCACTGCCGCGATTGGAAAAGGCTTCGCTATTGCCTCTGCAGCCCTTACCGCGTTGGCCCTGTTTGGCGCCTTCATGACAACCGCTAAACTGAGCACCATTGATGTTTCGAAAGCCAACGTGATGGCCGGCCTCTTCATTGGTGGCATGCTTCCGTTTGTATTTTCGGCCCTCGCTATGGGTGCTGTAGGCCGTGCTGCCATGTCGATGATCGAAGAAGTAAGACGCCAGTTCAACAACATACCAGCGCTGAAAGCTGCGTTGGAGGTTATGCGCAAGAATGGCGATAAAGAAATGAAAGACTGGTCGGCCGAAGACCAGAAAATATTCCACGATGCCGATGGTAAAGCCGAATACGGAAAGTGCGTGGAGATATCTACCAAGGCAGCCATCAAGGAAATGGTGGTGCCCGGTTTAATGGCCGTGATTGTTCCCGTAGTGATCGCCTTCTTGCCTGGTTTTGGCGTGGAATCACTGGGTGGTATGTTGGCTGGTGTAACCGTTTCAGGCGTATTGATGGCCATTTTCCAATCGAACGCTGGTGGCGCCTGGGACAATGCCAAGAAGAGCTTTGAAGAGGGCGTGGAAATCAACGGTCAGAAGTATTACAAAAAGTCAGATCCGCATAAGGCGGCAGTGGTGGGCGATACGGTAGGAGATCCTTTCAAGGACACCTCTGGCCCTTCGCTGAACATACTTTTGAAATTGATGTCGGTAGTGGCACTCGTTATCGCTCCCATGCTGGTTAAAACGGAGACCACAGCCACTGCTAAAGACGCCCCTAAGGAAAAAACAGAGAAGGTAGTAGCTGCTCCTGTTCAGGTAGAAGCAGGTGAGTAAACTCCCCTCTTGCATTCAAAAAGAGCCATGTCCGGAAAACATGGCTCTTTTTCTTTATTTTAAGGGAAATTTTGACCGGCTAAGCAGCTTGGTTTTAACTTACCCTGTGAAATGAAACGTTATGGATGGATGGTTGGCTTTTGTATCCTGTTCACCACAACACTTGCACATGCCCAAGTGGTTGGCAAATGGCGAACGATAGACGATGAAACCAACGAAGCCCAGTCCATCGTGGAAATATTCGAGCGGGATGGCAAGGTGTATGGTAAAATTGTGAAGCTTTTCCGCAAGCCGGGCGAAGACCCAGACCCCGTGTGTGACGAATGCGAAGAACAAGACGAGCGCTATAAGAAGAAGATCATAGGCATGGAGATTTTACGCAACATGGTGAAGGCCGGAGAACAATATACCGAAGGAACCATTCTCGATCCGAACAATGGCAAAATATACCGCTGCAAAATCTGGCTGGAAGGAAATGATTTGAAAGTGAGAGGTTACTGGGGACCCTTCTACCGTACTCAAACATGGTTAAAAGCACAGTAACTTCTTTGGCAGCAACTCAACCCGGTTTAATGAAGTTCAACCCTACTATATTGCCGTTCAACTAAATAGCGGTTACCAGCGTGGCATTGCGAGTATTCAAATCGGGCAATCAAATTGACGAGAAGGAGGTCTTTGAAAGGATCTGCCGAGGCGATGAGAAAGCCCTGGAGTTCATTTACAAGAAGTATTACCGAATGATGACCAAACTGGTCATTACCAACAGCGGTACGGAGGACGAAGCCCGTGATGTTTATCAGGATGCCCTGGTGGTATTCTGGCAGAAGGCACGGTCTGGCAAGCTGGTGCTTACCTCCAAAATCAGCACTTATATCTACAGCATTTGCCAAAACCTGTGGAGAAAAGAGCTGGACCGCAAGAAGAGGCTCTCCAACGAGGAAAAAGATGCATCAGAAACCCTCGACATGGACAGCCCTGAGCGGGAGAAGATTATCGCCCAGTGTTTGGAACAATTAGGCGAGACCTGCCGTAAAGTACTGATGTATTACTACTTCGATGAGCTTTCGATGCAGGAAATAGCAGACAAACTTGGGTTTGCCAATACGGATACAGCCAAAACAAAAAAGTATAAGTGCAAGCAGAAGTTGGATGAGTTGGTGAAAACACAGTATTCGGAACGCGACTTTTTAGACTGAAGATTATGAAGAATTTTGAATGGATAGACGACTATTTGACCGACCGGCTGAAGGGTGAGGAAAGAGCGGAGTTTGAAAGCCAGTTAGCCAGCGATCCGGCCCTGCAGAAAGAAGTGAAGCTGCAGCAACGGATTCTGGAAGGGATAAAGAATGCCCGGGCCGCAGAATTGAAGAGCATGTTGAACAAAGTGCCAGTTGGCCATGGCGTTCATTTCGATTTTCCTTTGATGCGCCTGGCGGCAGGGTTAATTGGTGCAGGGGTACTGGCAGCAGCCATTTACTACTACTTCCGCCCCGAAATTCACCTCGAAGATGCCTCCACCGACTTGCTGAAGAAGACCGAAAAGCTGAATCCCGCAACCCCGTCCGAGCAGCAAAAGGCCCCGGTAGACTCAGCAAGCCAAAAAGAGCCCACAAAAAACAGCGCCCCTTTGAAAGAAAAGGTAAAGGTGAAGCCCATAAAGGCAGAGGTAATACAGCCGGTGGCAAAGCCGGTAATAGAAGTAACTAACCCCTCCGAAGAGTTAACCGAAGAAGATAACGTAAATAACATGCCGACAGCACTGGCGTCTGCCAGGGTCACAGCATCGCCCGTGGAGGTGGAAGTAGATTCATCGAATAAGAAATATGACTTCCATTACCAATTTGAAGGCTCGCGCTTACTGCTTTACGGTTCTTTCGACAAAAGCTTGTACGAAGTGATTGAGATCAACGGGGTTGACCACTCGCTCTTCCTGTTTTACAAAGATCAGTTTTATCTGTTAGATGAGCAGCAACGCAACATCCGGAAACTGGCCCCCATCATGGACAAAGCATTGGTAGCCAAACTGCGGGAATACAGAAACTAGTATCCTGACTTCGTCCTTACAAAGCCCTGCTGCCCGCGGGGCTTTTGCTTTTGCCCCCTGCCCTATTTGATTTATCTTTGAAGCCATGAGTACCCCCACGCCTAAGTTCAAGATCAGAAAGAAAAAACTGGGTAGCTATCCATTTGTGAGCGTGGTCTTCAGCATAACGCTCGCGCTATTTGTAATTGGTGTATTCGGAACGTTGGTGATCTATTCCAAAGAAATGGAACGTGTAGTGCGCGAGAATGTACGCGTGCAGGTTTTCCTTAAGAACCACATTAACGCAACCCAGCGCAGCCAGATAGAGAAGAAATTATCGGCACAGTATTTTGTATTGAAGAAGAACGGGAAGGCTGTCATGCAATTCATATCGAAAGAGGAGGCTGCCCGCCAGTTTATTGAAGAGACGGGAGAAGACTTTAAGAAATTTTTAGGCGACAACCCGTTAAGAGATGCTTTCCTGGTAAACGTAGACGAAAACTACCACGACTCGAAAAGCCTGGCCAAAATCAAAGCAGACGTGGAACAAATGGAGGGGGTTTTCCAAGTGTATTATGTAGAGAATGTGGTGGCCTCCATCAACAAAAACGTGACCCGCATTGGGCTGGTACTTATGGGGCTGGCGCTACTCCTGCTACTTGTGGTGGTGGTGCTTATTCACAATACCTTGCGGCTCGCACTCTTCTCGCAACGCTTCCTCATCAGAAGCATGCAGTTGGTGGGCGCCCGCAAATGGTTTATACAAGGCCCCTTTCTCAAGCGGGCCACGCTGCATGGTTTTCTGGCCGGTGTGTTGTCGGGTGGTTTGTTGCTGGCCCTTGTTTATGCGGCCCATCAGCGCATCGAAGACCTTCAACTCATTCAAAACAAAAGTAGGTTGGCGCTGCTGGTTGGCAGTTTGGTTGTTATCGGTATTTTTGTGGCGGTGGCAAGTACCTATCGCGCGGTAAGTAAGTATTTAACCCTTTCATTGGACGAGTTATATTGAATTATGAGCAAGCTTCCCTTTGGTAAAAAGAATTATCAGTTAATGATCGTGGGCTTTGTGGTAATTGCCCTGGGCTTCATCATTATGGCCATGGACACCGAGCCGCATGGCTTCGGCTTCCTGGGTATTACGCTGAGCCCCATTGTCGTGGTTGCAGGCTTTGTGATTGAGGTATTCGCTATTTTGCATACACCCCGGGAAGAAAAGCAGTAAACAGCCGCTATGTCTTTTTTAGATGCTGTAATATTGGCCATCGTAGAAGGTCTCACTGAATTTTTGCCTGTATCGTCCACCGGCCACATGATCATCGCCTCGTCTGTGCTTGGCATTGCTTCTAATCCATTTACCAAAACATTCACCGTTGCCATCCAACTGGGCACCATCCTGTCGGTAGTGGTTTTGTACTGGAAGCAATTTTTCAAATCGTTCGCATTCTATTTCAAATTACTGGTGGCCTTCATTCCGGCAGCCATATTGGGTTTTCTGCTTGGCGACACCGTTGACACCTTGTTGGAACGTGTGGACGTAGTAGCCTACATGCTGATTGCCGGTGGTATCTTTTTCCTCTACGCAGACCGACTGTTTGTTGATACGGAGCACTACGGAGCCAGTGAAGTTTCGTATCCAGCGGCTTTCAAGATAGGGCTTTTTCAAACGCTGGCGTTGGTGCCTGGCGTATCGCGCTCAGCAGCTACCATCATTGGCGGTCTCTTTCAAAAACTGAACAAAAAAACGGCAGCCGAATTTTCGTTCTTCCTGGCGGTACCTACCATGCTGGCTGCCACTGGCTATAAACTACTTTCGTTTTATCTGGACGGCCACCGGTTTGGCGCAGAAGAAATAACACTTTTAGCTGTTGGCAACGTGGTGGGGTTTGTGGTGGCCCTGCTGGCCATCAAATCCTTTATTGGATTTCTTACGCGCCACGGATTCCGCTGGTTCGGTTACTACCGGATTGTACTGGGCGCCCTGCTGCTGATTCTCTCGTGGCTGGGTGTTAACCTGGCCATCGTGTAATGCAAACCACCCCTCACGATCGGGTTCTGCTGGTTAACAAGCCGCTTGGCTGGACATCGTTCGATGTAGTGAACAAACTTCGCTACAAATTGAAACTGAAAAAGATTGGCCATGCCGGCACTCTGGACCCGCTGGCCACGGGACTGCTGATTATCTGCACCGGCAAGATGACTAAAGAGATTGAAAAGTTCCAGGCTGAAGAAAAGGAATATACGGGGGTCTTTGTTTTGGGGCAGACAACGCCTTCGCACGATCTGGAGACAGAGGCCACGCCACCCCTTGACATTGCACACCTCAAGGAGGCCGATGTGAGGGCAGCCTTTAGTCAGTTTACCAGATTCATTCAACAGGTTCCCCCACTTCATTCGGCCATCAAGGTAGCTGGAAAGCGTGCCTACGAACTCGCCCGCAAAGGCAAAGAAGCCGCGCTGAAGAGCCGCGAGGTGGAAATCAAATTGTTTGAGGTGGAAAAGATAGAATGGCCCCGCGTTTACTTTCGGGTAGTTTGCTCGAAGGGTACTTACATACGCAGCCTGGCGCGCGATGTGGGCAACCAACTGGGGGTGGGCGCCTACCTGACCGAACTTTGCAGAACCAGAATTGGTTCATTCACACTAGAAACAGCCAGTTCAATCGACAACATTGTTTGAGATAGCATTTTGTATATTTGTGTATGAAGCATGCCTCCCTATACGATGAAATAAAATCACTCCCAGAGTCGCTTCAAAAGGAGGTTAGGAACTTTATAGAATTTCTTTTGGAAAAACAAAAAGCTGCCAAAGCCAGTTCTTTACACCCAAAACGAAGGGCAGGTTTGGCCAAGGGATTAATAACGATGAGGTCGGACTTTGACGAACCACTGGAAGACTTTAGAGAATACGTTTAATGAATCTCCTACTGGATACCCACGCGGTAATTTGGTTTATGACCGATGATCCGTTGCTCCCTGACTCCGTTAAGCACGCTATTGAAGACCCAAATAACTCTTGCCTGATTAGCATGGCAAGCGTGTGGGAAAAAAGCATCAAACATTCTCTTCACAAATTACAATTAGGTAAACACATCGGGGAAATCTTCCAGATTATTGAATTGAGTGGATTAGATGTACTCCCTATCACCAAAAATCATGTATTGAAGCTGTCCGACCTTCCATTCCACCATCGCGATCCCTTCGACCGCATGCTGATCGCTCAGGCTATAAGCGAAAACCTGGTAATTGTAACCAAAGATCCCTGGTTTGAAAATTATCCGGCTAAAATTCAATGGCATTGATGGCATGAAAATCTACTACTCCATCGATGATTTCAGCCCGGTAAAAAATGCTGTGGTAACCAGTGGCACTTACGATGGCGTGCACCTGGGCCACCAGAAAATTCTGGGGCGCTTGCGCGAGATGGCTGAGCGAACACAGGGCGAAACGGTGGTGATTACGTTCTGGCCCCATCCGCGGTTTATCCTGAACCCAGCCGATCCTACCCTTAAAATCCTCAACACTTTCGAAGAAAAAGCCGAACTGCTGAAGGAACAAGGGGTACAGCATCTGCTCCGCATTCCCTTCACCAGGGAGTTTTCGCAGATTTCTTCAATCGATTTTATCACCAAAATCCTGGTGGAAAGAATAGGCACCAAAAAGCTGGTGATCGGCTACGACCACCGGTTTGGGAAAAACCGCGAAGGAAGCTTTGAACAACTAAAGCGCAACGGACCCACTTATGGTTTTGAGGTTGAAGAAATTCCGCGCCACGAAGTTGACAACATTGGTGTTAGCTCCTCTAAAATTCGAAAAGCCCTGGAGGCGGGCGATATTGACACAGCCACCCACTTGCTGGGCCGCCCCTATTCGCTCAGCGGGCAGGTAGTGAAAGGCGACAAGTTGGGACGCATGCTCGGCTTCCCCACTGCCAACATCGATGTAGACAGCCACCACAAGCTCATTCCGCTGGAAGGTATTTATGCGGCCACGGTAGAGCACCAACAACAAACTTATCAAGGTATGCTCTACATTGGCAACCGGCCAACGGTAGACGGCTCCAAGCGCAACATCGAAGTAAACATCTTCCATTTCGACCAGGAGATTTACGGTGAACGACTGAAAATCAACCTGATAGCTGCACTGCGCCAGGACATTCGATTCAGCGACCTGGAGGGCCTGAAGGAACAACTGCACAAAGACAAGCTGCATGCGCTACAGGTGCTGAATAAGGCCTAGCTGCAAAAAGACCTTTACAATGTGGGCCCCTTTTGGCAATTTGCCAGCCTAATTACTGTTAGCCTATGATTAACAAAGTAGTGGCCGGGGCCGATGAAGCCATACGCGATATACCCGACCATGCCGTCTTGATGCTGGGTGGGTTTGGTTTATGTGGCATTCCGGAGAACTGTATTGCCGCCCTCTTGAGGAAAGGGGTGAAAGGCCTCACCTGCATTTCCAACAACGCAGGTGTAGACGATTTTGGGATTGGCCTGATGCTGAAAACACGGCAGGTAAAAAAAATGATCTCCAGCTACGTGGGCGAGAATGCCGAATTCGAACGCCAGTTGCTGTCGGGAGAGTTGGAAGTAGAACTGATTCCACAGGGTACATTGGCGGAAAGAATCAGGGCGGGCGGAGCGGGCATACCGGCATTTTTTACACCGGCAGGCGTGGGCACCGAAGTGGCGCAGGGAAAAGAGGTGCGCGAGTTTGACGGAAAAACTTACCTGATGGAACGGTGGCTAAAAGCAGATTTCTCGCTCGTTAAAGCCTGGCGTGGCGATACGGCTGGTAACTTGGTTTACCGCGGCACGGCACGCAACTTTAACCCCATGATGGCAGCGGCAGGTCGCATTACGATTGCAGAAGTGGAAGAGTTGGTTCCGGCAGGCACATTAGACCCGAATGAAATTCATACGCCCGGCATCTATGTAAGTCGTATATTCCAGGGAACGAACTACGAGAAGCGGATAGAGCAACGAACCATTACCAAATAATGGGAAAATGAAATAACAGTAGAATGAAGCTGTGACGTGAGGCAAATATCAGTTTCCATTCCTGAATCGATTCACCACTCATTTTCAAATCATACCATCTTCAAATTTTCAAATTTCTATGTTAGATAAGATTGGAATAGCACAACGGATAGCCCAGGAAGTGAGAGATGGCATGTACATCAATCTGGGCATCGGCATACCCACCCTGGTAGCCAATTATATTCCTTCGCACCTGCAGGTAGTGCTGCAGTCTGAAAACGGTCTGCTCGGCATCGGCCCCTTCCCCAAAGAGCACGAAGTAGATCCGGATTTGATTAACGCAGGTAAACAAACCATTACCATGATGCCAGGATCGGCCCTTTTCAGTTCCGCGGAAAGCTTTGGTATGATCCGCAGCGGCAAGGTAGACCTGACCATTCTGGGGGCTATGGAGGTTTCTGAACAGGGCGACATAGCCAACTGGAAAGTGCCCGGCAAAATGGTGAAAGGCATGGGAGGCGCGATGGACCTGGTGGCCTCGGCACGCCACATCATTGTAGCCATGCAGCACTGTAGCAAAGACGGGGCCTCTAAGCTGCTGAAAAAATGTACGTTACCCATTACCGGCTTGCGGTGCGTTAAGCGCATTGTATCCGACATGGCGGTATTAGACGTTTTACCCGAAGGAGGCTTTCGATTGCTCGAACGCGCCCCGGGAGTTTCCACCGAACAAATAAAAAATGCCACGGAAGGAAGGCTGGTGATAGAAGGCGAAATCCCGGAAATGAAAATAGGTTAACTTTGTAGTTGTAATGAAACCAGAGGGAACAGGTTAATCATTTGCACAACGTTAAGGTAGGATAAGAAAGAGGTAGTTGATAACAGTGTTCCGTGATTAAGAGAAGATAAAAAATGAAAAAATCCAACATCGCATTTACTGTAGAATTAGATAGCAACAACGTGCCCGAACGCATATTGTGGGATGCCACCGACAAGCCTGAGGAAGGATTGTCTGAAACCAAGTCGATCAGCCTGGCCCTGTGGGATCATACCCAACGCAATACCCTGCGCATCGACCTGTGGGCCAAAGACATGCCGGTGGACGACATGAAACGATTTTACATCGACTGCATTGGCGGACTCTCGCAAAGCGTGCTCAACGCCACAGGCGATGAATTCATGGCCAACGAAATGCGGGCCCTTTGCGATAAGCTGGCCCGGCACGTGCAGAAAAACGGTTAGTCCTGGGTAGTAAAAGGCATGGGCTAAAGAAATACTAACCACTCCAAAAAAGGGCTTTCAAACGATTGTTTTTATAGTTTTTCTTGTAGATTTAAGGACTAAACCTTGATAATCTTATGAATCTATTCTACAAGAAGTCGTTCATCTCAGTGCTTCTTTTCTTAGGTAGCTCATTCGCAATCATGGCCCAGACTACTTCGATTTCTGGAACCGTGAAAGATGGAGTTACTGGAGAAGTACTTCCCGGTGCCAATATTATAGTCATCGGAACTGTGTTGGGGACAATTACCAACAACAGTGGAGAGTTTAACTTAAAAGTTAACCTCCCACCCCCGCTTAAACTTCGCATTTCTAATATCGGTTACCGAACGATTGAGCTAGATGTTACAGAAGCTAACACAACCGGCTTAAATATTTCTATGGAAGTAACCGTACTCCAGGAAGTTGTAGTATCGGGTGGAACATTTTCCGATACAGATGTCAGGCTTTCTCCGGTAAGTATTGAAAAGATGGATATTCTGGGTGTACAGACTACCGCCTCAGACAACTACTACAAAGGGCTTATCAATATGAAAGGTCTTGACATGACGAGTAGCAGTATTAACTTCCAGATCATTAATGCCAGAGGATTTAACTCAACTGGTAATACACGCTTCGTTCAACTAACCGATGGTATGGACACTCAAGCCCCCGCGCTTAACTTCCCGATTGGTAATTTGAATGGCCCCAGCGAACTAGATGTTGAGAGTGTCGAATTTCTTCCTGGGTCTTCGTCAGCATTATACGGACCAAATGCATTTAACGGTATCCTTTTAGTCAACAGCAAGAGCCCGTTCGAATACCAGGGACTTAGCGCGTTTGCGAAGTACAGCATGAATCACATTGGTGGAGGTTCTAATCTGGACAACAGCGGTCAACCCGGCCCAATTGGCCCTTCATCTGCGCAACCTATGTGGGAAGGTGCCCTTCGTTATGCAAAAGCCTTCAATAACAAGTTTGCATTCAAAGTAGCGTTATCATACAGTCAAGCAACCGATTGGTATGGAACCAACATGCAAGATAAAAACCCTGAACGCCAAGGAGGATTGAGTTTCAACCCAGGGGCGGACCGTGTACATGCTTTTGGCGATGAGGTTGCTAACAGTTTGGGCCTTGTAAGACTATCCTTGGCACCAGCACTAGCAAGCACTCCACTGGCCCCCTTCACACAATGGTTACCTGATCAAGTTGTTTCTAGGACTCCGTATGAGGAACAACACTTGGTGGATTACGGTGCAAAAAACTTGAAAGCCAATGTTGGCTTAAACTACCGCATTACAGACAAACTTGAACTTTCGTATCTATTGAATTATGGGGCCGGCACCTCCGTTTACACTGGTGCCCAACGATATTCCTTAAAAGACTTTAGCATACAGCAACACAAACTCGAATTAAAAGGAAGTAATTTCTTTGTGAGAGGTTATACTACCATTGAAGACTCGGGCGACTCATACATAGCTGATCTAACAGGTATCTTGATTAATGATGCTTGGAAAACAAACAGCATGTGGTATCGTGATTACTCCATAGGTTATCTCAGTAGTCTCGCTGCACAAGGCTTTAACCCTTTTGGGGGAACCGCACCCAGTATAGGCCAGCAAGAGAATGCCCACAATGCCGCCCGAAGCGCTGCAGATGTCGGCCGCTACCTTCCCGGGTCTCCTGAGTTTGAAGCAGCCAAAACTGAAGCAAGAAGCAAAGTAATACCTAGTGGCTCACTGTTTAATGACCAGACCAGACTTTATCATGCCGAAGGAAGATACAACTTCAAAAACCAGATTAAATGGATGGAGTTGATCGCTGGTGGCACTTACCGGCTATATGATCTAAATTCTAACGGTACTATATTCGCGGACACCACAGGCAATGACATTACCATTCAAGAATTAGGGGCCTATGCGCAAGCGTCCAAAAAAGTAGTGAACGACAAGCTTAATTTGATGGCTTCTATACGCTGGGATAAGAATGAAAATTTCAAAGCACAGATTAATCCAAGATTCTCAGCCGTATATTCCCTTAACCCGAACTCAGCAATACGAACTTCTTTCCAGACCGGCTTCAGATTACCCACCACGCAAAATCAACACATTGACTTAAATGTAGTAAGCGCCCGGCTTATTGGAGGGCTACCACAATATGCAATCGCCAGAAACGCCCTACAGTATGCCTATGATTTACGATCTGTTAACTCCTATACTGCTGCCGTAGCAAGTAATGCGAGCAACCCAACAGCTATTGGCGATCCCAACAACCTTGGTTTATTGAGGCCTGTAACGTCAGTGGCCCCGGTTAGACCTGAACAGGTACAATCAGTAGAAGTAGGATATAGAGGCGTATTCGCCAACTCTTTATCCGTTGACGTTGTCTATTATCATAATACTTACAACGATTTTATTGCCTCCCAGTTCGTTAGAAAGGCCTCCGGTGTAATCGATATACAAGGAATGCCTACGGATATTCGTTATAACTTTGACCCAAGAACAGAGCAGAACATCAGAAACGCCCAGACGTTATTAACCCCTATCACCACAGTCGGCAAAGAGAATACCTTTTCGATTCCTACCAATGTAGATAGAACCCTTGTTGCACAGGGCTTTGCTCTGGGTATAGAGTATGCCTTGCAAAAAGGCTATAAAGTTGGCGCTAACTATAACTGGAATAAACTTAATGATGCAGACAAGTTGGCTACAGACGGATTCTTAGCTGAATTCAATACACCCGAGCACAAGTACAATATATCTTTCGGCAATAGAAAAGTCACTGATAATGTTGGCTTCAATATTACCTATCGCTGGCAAGATGCATTCTTGTGGGAATCTTCATTCGCGCAAGGCAATGTTCCTGCCATCGGTACAGTTGATGCTCAAATCAGCTATCGTCTGAAAGAAATGAAATCTGTTATAAAGATTGGCGGATCAAATCTTACCAACGAACGGTATGTGCTAAATTACGGTGGCCCAACTCTGGGTGGCATCTACTATATATCTCTCACTTTCGATGAACTCATGAAATAACCTCGACTGATCATGACTATGAAAAATAGATTAATAACATCTCTGATTACGCTTTCAATTCTGGGAGCGTGTACCTACGATTTTCCGGAGCAACCCGAACCAACATTTGGCTCGGTAGATATGACCAAGATGGTTTCAATAGGAAACTCTTTGAGTGCCGGCTTAATGGACAATGCCCTATATGCTGCAGGCCAAGCGAACTCTTTTCCAGCAATCATTGCAAGGCAGGCAGCTCAACTAAATGCAAATATTGTATTTACGCAACCCACTGTTACATCGACCAATGGTTGTTCCAACCCGAGTGGGGGTTGCACACAAGGTAGGTTGATATTGAAGAACCCTTCTTCACCGGCTCCCTCTCCAACTACTGGTGATGCAACGGTATTTGCGCCTTATCCAGGTAGCAAAACTGCCCTGAATAACTGGGGTGTTCCTGGTGTAACCATTCAAACCGCACAAACTCCGCTTTTAGGAGGTCCTGCATCAGGAAATCCCTTGTTCAATCCATACTACGCTCGAATTGCATCTAACCCAGGCACCTCTACATTGATAGGTGATGCTGTGGCATCTATGTCAAATGGTGGTACGTTCTTTACCTTCTGGCTTGGTAATAACGATGTCCTTGGGTATGCAACAGGAGGCGCATCAAATCCAGCCATTTTAACATCGCAAGCTGCATTTCAAGCTGCTTATGGTGCAGCGCTTAGTGCAATGCTTGGTGCGAATTCAAGTGCAAAAGGCGCTGTGGCTAACATTCCTAACGTAACTTCAATACCATTTTTCACCACCGTTCCTGTTAACCCGGTACCACTAGATGCCGTAACAACAAGTATCCTTAATTCAAACTTTGCTGGTTATAACAATACCTTAAACGCATTTAAAGGTGCGCCATTTAACCTGCCTGCAAATGAAATGGATGCGAGAAAAATAAGCTTCACCGCTGGTGCGGGTAACAGGGTTGTTATCCATGACGAAACCGCCCGCGATCTGGGCCCGTTATGGGATGCATTAGTGAGCGCAGGAGCAATGACTTCATCACAACGGGATCAATTAGAACCTTTCCGATTTGCCAGGCAAGCAGTGGCTCCCACATCTACAGCACAAGGTGATCTAATCATTCTCCCTGCTGCGGCATTTATTGGTACATTGGTTGGAGGAAATCCACTATTGGTAAATGGCGTCTCCGTTCCATTAGCTGACAATTGGGTTTTGTTGCCAAGCGAACAAGCGGAAATTCAAGATGCGATCAATGGTTTTAATGGTACAATTGCAAACCTTGTAAACGCTAACTCTGACAGGTTGGTACTCGTTAATGCAAACGCGATTTTAAGTGAGCTTAGAAGTGGTGCTGTAACCATTAATGGCTCATCCCTTACAGCCACCATTTCTCCTCCTTTTGGGGCCTTCTCATTAGACGGAGTACACCCGAATCAGAGAGGATCCGCCTATATAGCCAATCAATTCATTGAAGCTATTAATAGCAAATGGGGGTCAAAAATCCCTCTATGTAATCCTAATGACTTCGTGGGAAATGCTTTGCCTGTGCTCTAGATCAGAGTCTCTTTTAGAGAACAAATATTTTTGGTAAATCAAAAGACCCGGACAACCTGGGTCTTTTGATTTAGAATAATTCCTTGGCAATCTTGTAAACCGGGTCTGACTTGCCCATTGAATAAAAATGAAGGGTGGGCACTCCTTTTTTTATCAACTCCCGCGACTGTTGAATGGCCCATTTGATACCTACCTCCTTCACAGCAGCATTGTCTTTGCACTTTTCAGCCTCTTCCGAAAGCTCCTCCGGAATATCGATGTGGAAGGTTTTGGGTAATACGGTGAGCTGCGCCTTGCCGGTAAGGGGTTTGATGCCCGGAATAATCGGCACGTTAATGCCCGCCTCCCTGCACTTATCTACAAAATCGAAATACTTCTTATTGTCGAAGAACATCTGTGTAACGATGTACTGCGCACCCATGTCTACCTTCAATTTAAGGTACTTCAAATCTGTTTTCAGGTTGGGTGCGTTGAAATGCTTTTCAGGATAACCGGCCACGCCAATACAAAAACTGGTGGCTGCCGCACTTTCTAGTTCCTCGTCCAGGTACAAGCCTTTGTTCATGCGCACCACCTGGTCGAGCAGGTCGGAAGCATAACGGTGGCCATCCGGCTCGGGCACAAACTTCGATTCGCTTTTGATGGCATCGCCTTGCAACACCAACACGTTGTCAACCCCCAGAAAATGCAAGTCTATCAGGGCGTTCTCTGTTTCTTCTTTATTGAAACCGCCACAGATGATGTGGGGTACCGTGTCTACCTTATAATGATTTTGAATGGCCGCACAAATGCCCACCGTGCCCGGCCGCTTGCGCGTAGATATTTTTTCTAACAGCCCCCCCTCCTTTTTGCGGTACACATACTCCTCGCGGTGATAAGTAACATCAATGAACGGAGGTTTGAACTCCATGAGCGGATCGATGTTATCGAACAGGTTCTTGATATTTTCACCCTTTAAAGGAGGAAGGATCTCAATGGTGAAGAGCGTCTTTCCTTTGGCATTCTTTAAGTGTTCGGTTACTTTCATGAAAATTTGAAGATTTGAAAATGTCTTAATTTGAAAATGCTAGTTACCTTTAGATGTGGCAATAATCTTTGAGATCACGCGGGATATTACTTTAATGTCTTCCAGAAGGTGATCACAATCAGGATAAGACTTAGATTCCTTACAAAGCATTAACCAATACTCGGTTTCGTCCACTTCTTTTGCTGCAATTTTAAATTTATGAATGAAGTCATTTTTACTTTCGGCATTTTGCGCTTCGCGGGTGTTCGCCCCAATTGAGGTGCCCGACCTCAGAAGTTGACGTGCAACAACAAATTTTCTGGCCCCTTCCAACTGCTCGCAATATTCAATCAAGGCAAGTGAAAACCGAAAAGTTAACTCAACAATTAGATTTTCCTTATCATCCCTCACCTCTTAACCATTTTCAAATTCTCAAATCAAACTAATTTTCAAATTCAATATGCCAAATTCGGTGCCAACCACCTTTCTACTTCCTCCACACTCAATCCTTTGCGTTGCGCATAGTCTGCCACCTGGTCTCTTTCAATCTTGCCTAATCCAAAGTACTTCGATTGTGGATGTGCGAAATAAAATCCACTTACTGCCGCTCCTGGGTACATGGCATACGATTCGGTAAGCGTAATGCCCACCTTATCGGCTTGTAACAACTCGAACAGTAGTTTTTTCTCTGTGTGATCAGGGCAGGCCGGGTAACCCGGTGCCGGGCGAATACCCTGGTACTTTTCAGCGATCAGCAAATCGTTGTTCAGGCTTTCATCAGCCGCATATCCCCACCACTCTTTGCGCACCTTTTCGTGCAGGCACTCGGCAAAAGCCTCCGCCAAACGGTCGGCCAGCGCTTTGGCCATTATTTCAGAATAGTCATCGTGTTGGGCTTTGTATTTCTCCACCAGCTTTTCCAACCCAATTCCGGCCGTTACTGCAAACAGGCCCAGGTAGTCCTTACCTGCCTCGGGCGACACAAAATCAGCCAGACAGAAGTTGGGCAGGTTTTGTGCCTTTTTGTTTTGCTGTCGCAAGAAATGAAAGACAGCAAATGCCTTGCCGGCAGGTTCATGGGCCAACGCTACGTCATCGCCCACAGCGGTGGCCGGATAGAAAGCCACTACGCCATTGGCGCGCAAGCTCTTGCTGGCAATGATTTCATCCAACATGCGGTTGGCATCGTCAAACAGTTTTTTCGCCTCAACGCCTACCACTGCATCATTGAAAATGCCGGGATAGCGCCCCGCCAGCATCCAGGTCTGGAAGAAAGGTGTCCAATCGATGTATGGACGCAACGTGGCCAACGGAAAGTCAACCAATTCCTTGCGACCTGTAAATTGGGGAGCGGTGAAGACGGTGTCCTTCCAGTTGATGGTGGTTCGGTTTTTTCGCGCTTCCTCCAGTGTGATATAGTTTTTCTCCTGCTGCCTGCTCTCGTGGTCTTTACGCAGACGCGCATACTCCTCCTTGGTTCTTTTTTTGAAGTCGGCACGTGTCTCTGCACTGATCAACTCGCTCACCACGGGCACCGACCGCGAGGCGTCCAGCACATGCACCACGGGGCCATCGTACACCGGGTCGATTTTAACGGCCGTATGAATGCGTGAAGTAGTTGCACCTCCAATCAGCAAAGGCAGCTCCATCTTCTCGTGTTGCATTTCTTTGGCCACATGCACCATCTCATCCAACGAGGGCGTGATCAGTCCGCTCAATCCTACGGCATCTACTTTTTCCCTTTTCGCGGCCTCAATGATTTTTTCTGTGGGCACCATCACGCCCAGGTCTACAATGTCGTAATTGTTGCACGCCAACACCACGCCTACAATGTTTTTACCGATGTCGTGCACATCGCCTTTCACCGTGGCCATCAATACTTTGGCCGCAGGCTTTCCACTGGTGCCACTGAGGCGTTTCTCTTCCTCCAGAAAAGGCGTAAGGTAGGCAACGGACTTTTTCATCACGCGGGCGCTCTTCACCACCTGGGGTAAAAACATTTTTCCCGCACCAAACAAATCGCCCACCACGTTCATACCGGCCATCAGAGGGCCCTCAATCACGTGCAACGGCCGCCCGTATTTTTGTCTCGCCTCTTCCGTATCCTGATCGATGAAATCGATGATTCCCTTTACCAATGCGTGCTTCAATCTTTCCTCCACGGTATCATTTCGCCACGCATCGTCCAGTTCTTTCTTCCTGCTTGCACCTTTTACCGTTTCAGCAAACTCTAATAACCTCTCCGTTGCGTCTTCCCTCCTGTTCAGCAGCACATCTTCTACACGTTCCAACAAATCTTTGGGTATTTCATCGTATACCTCCAGCATGGTAGGGTTCACGATGCCCATGTCCATGCCGTTTTTTATTGCGTGGAATAGAAAAGCAGCATGCATGGCCTCACGCACTTTCTGGTTGCCCCTGAAGCTGAAAGACACGTTGCTAACCCCACCACTCACGTGTGCGTAAGGAAGGTTCTCTCTGATCCACCTGGCCGCCCTGAAAAAGTCTACCGCATAATTTCGATGCTCTTCAATGCCCGTTGCTACCGGGAAAATATTTGGATCGAAAATGATGTCCTGCGGAGGAAACTTCACCACGTTCACCAGAATATCATAGGCGCGCTTACAGATCGCGATTCTTCGTTCGTAGGTATCGGCCTGGCCCTGCTCATCAAAGGCCATCACCACCGTGGCGGCACCGTAGCGCTTCACCAGTTTGGCCTGACGTATGAACTCTTCTTCTCCCCCCTTCAAACTGATAGAGTTAACAATGCCTTTGCCTTGCAGGCATTTCAATCCTGCTTCAATCACCTCCCACTTAGAAGAATCGACCATAACCGGCACACAGGCTATCTCAGGTTCAGACGCCATCAGGTTTAAAAATTTTACCATGGCTGCTTTGGCATCCAGCATGCCCTCATCCATGTTTACGTCTATCACCTGTGCGCCTCCGCGCACCTGGTCGAGCGCTACCTCCAGAGCTTCTTCGAACTTATCTTCTTTAATCAGTTTCAGGAATTTAGCGGAACCCGTTACGTTGGTTCGTTCGCCAATATTCACGAAGTTGGAATTCGGGGTAATGGTTACGGCTTCTAAACCGCTGAGTTGTAGTGGTCGGTAGGTCAACGTCTGAAAAATTTATGCTCTGTTAATGCTCAATGAGTTGGGCAGGAATCACTCTTGGCTGATACTTCTTCGCTGCCTCGGCTATTTTTTTGATATGCTCAGGGGTAGACCCACAGCAACCGCCTACGATATTGACAAGGCCTTCCCTCAGGTATTCTTCAACCTGCTCGGCCATTTGTGCCGGAGTTTGATCGTATTGGCCAAACTCGTTGGGAAGCCCGGCATTAGGATGAGCGCTTACGAAAAAGGGGGCCTTCTCATTCAATACCTGTAAATAAGGCCGCAGGGCCGAGGCGCCCAGCGCACAATTCAGTCCTATGCTGAGTAGTGGCACATGCGACACCGAAACGAGAAAGGCTTCTGCTGTCTGCCCGGACAAGATGCGTCCGCTGGCATCGGTAATGGTGCCCGATACCATGATGGGCACTTCGCTGCCCCGCTCTTCAAATAATTCCTGAATGGCAAACAAAGCCGCTTTTACATTCAGCGTGTCGGTAATGGTTTCCAACAGCAACATATCTACTCCGCCATCTAGCAACCCCTGGGCTTGCTCTTTGAAGGCGACTGCCAGTTCATCGAAAGAAATGGCGCGGAATCCTGGATTATTCACATCGGGCGACATGGAAGCTAACTTGGTGGTAGGCCCCATGGAGCCGGCCACAAACCGGGGCTTTTCTGGTTCGCGGGCTGTAAACTCATCTGCCACCTCTTTCGCTATTTTGGCCGCCTGGTAGTTGATGTCGTAGACAAGGTACTCGAGGTGATAATCGGCCTGCGCCACGCGGGTGCTGCCAAAGGTGTTGGTTTCCACAATGTCGGCACCGGCCTCAAAATAAGCGCGGTGTATTTCTTTAATGATGTCGGGGCGGGTGATGCTCAGTAAGTCGTTGTTGCCCTTCAATGGGTGGGGATGGTCTTTCAGAATATCGCCTCTGAAATCTTTCTCCTCCAGTTTGTATCGCTGAATCATGGTACCCATGGCACCGTCCAGCACCATGATCCGCTTAGCGAGAACCTCTTGGATAGTCATTCTTTCTGGAATTTTATTTTGCACTTCTCCAGAAAGGCCTCAGAAAAAAAGGCTTCGCTTATCTTCTTCGAAAGGCAATTTGCTTTCGAAAGGGATTTAGCACAACGTCCTGATGCTGCGATCAGGATAGGATGCTAAGACGTCTCAGGGCCCTGTCCCTCGGTCTTTCTGGATAAGCATCGCAAAGAAATGGAATTGACGGATGAAAACCAAAAAATCAGAACGCCCAACCAATGCGTACACCCAATGCAGGTGATACCCCCACCCGCTTGCGCTCGTTCGGTATCTCGAACCAACCTGCATTGAAATTATCTTCAGGAATAAGTTGTTCAACCCAATCCGGCCTGATGTAGTTGACAAACCGAAGAGAGATGCCTCCGTTGAAATCGGCAATGAAGTGGCTGAACCGTAACATGATGCCATACTTGGCGGAAAGTCCGGGCTCGCGGTATTTCATTTCGTAACGATAAGTGCGCCTGAACTGAGATTGGCAATTCACATCGAAGCACTCTGTCATTGTTTCGCTTCGATCGAAGTTGATGCGGTTCCAATAGGGCTCCACACTCAGGTAGTCGAAGGCGTTCGATAGGCGCTGGCGCTTCAAATAGAAACGTACCTCCAGTTTTACCTTCACCCCTCTCTTGTTTTCAAAGTCTGTATTTTCAAAATCTTGCATTAGCCATTTGCGCAACACAATACCCATGTCTGCTTGTAAAGAGAACCGATCCCTAAGTCTGCGCTCGTAGGCCAGTTGCACGGTAGGGTAAAAATTAATCAAGTGGTAGGGACTCCACTTAAAGGCGTGCAGGGGAATGTTTCGTTCGGCTACCTCACTGTGTTGCTCTCCCTGTGCACTGCACACCAGCGGAAGAACCCAGACGAGCATCACAAGCGCCTTCCTACAATTCACCGCGTAATACGGGTATTTTGCTCACTAACTCCAACGAATGGTCATTGCAGTTGTAATTGTATTGAAACACCCCGTCTTCACCGGTGAGTGTAAGGAGGCCATTGCGAGGAATGACATCGTAGGCATAAATGTCTTTTAACTCCGTAGTGAGTGCAATGTCCAACGGGTTGCTCACATCAAATACTTTCAAGCCGGCCGGGCCCTCGCAAAGAAAAAGGCAGGTGCCATCTACGCCCAGGCCATGGGGCGAAGTCATGGGATAGTTGGCCAGAAGTTTGGGATTATTGGGATTAGAAATATCGATGATTTCCAATGCGTTGACCCCGCGGTTACACGCGGTGCCCGACCGCAGCGTTACGTAGGCCGTTGTTCCCTGCACCACCACCGGGTCGCACGACACAATGTGCGCATAGCGGAAGATAAACTGGGGCGAAGCGGGGTCTGTAATCGAATAAATGTACATGGCATCGGCTGCGCCCAGATACAGGTACTCTCCTTTGGGGAAGATCGTTTCCAGCCGCGTGGTAACCGGTGTCTGGTTTACTTTTTCAAAGGAGTCGCCCTGAAGACGGAACGTCTGAATGGACATTTGGTCTACTACGTACAGGTAGTTGCCCTGAATGGCAAACCGCGTCATAGAGCCACCTTGGCCCGTAGACGATTCGAAAGACGAGTCGCCCGATTCGCAGGCAAGGAGTATTGTACAAACTATCGCAACCCACCTAAAACGCATAACAGTTGGGGTTAGTAAGGGTGGCGGGTTTCCAGTCTATCACCAACCCCTGGGTGGGGTCTATGCATTCAAAATAACTTTGCGCGGGCGCTGGCAGGCCCAAGTTCCAGGAGCTGAGCGGAAGTCTACCCTTTTCCAATACAGTCTCAAAATCGGAGAAGGTAATGGCCACCAAGTCGCCCATGTGATCGGCATACAAGATGTTGTCTTTAATGGCCATATCTGTGTTGCCCACCATCTGGATAAACGTTAAAGCACTGGGGTTGGCAGGGTCGCTGTTGTTGTATACATGGATGCCCTTTCCTTTCTCGTTGATCAACAGGTAAGGCCCGTAGATATAAATCTTGCCTGGATCATTGAGTGGAATGGGAGGCGTTGTCTTAATTTCCGACTTCTCGTACGCGCCATATACAGGCACAAATCCATTCACGGTAAAATTTTCATCTACCCTGGAATTGAGCGTACAGGCGGTAACAAGTATTACAGAAAAAATGACTATATAACGCGTGCGAATGTTCATTCTGTGAAGGAGGCATTGCTAAGATAATGAAAATTTAATTTCCACCTGCATCTGTTAATTGTGATCTTTGTGTCAACTTTCTGTTACCTAAATAGACCCGTTTGAAATTAGCAGCCATCGACATCGGCTCCAACGCCATCCGTTTTCAAATCTCTTCAGTACTCGATAAAAGTCCACGCGTATTATTCAAAAAACTTGAATACGTACGTTTTCCGCTGCGGCTGGGGCACGATGTGTTTAGCACCAATCGCATCAGCGAAAAAAGCATCGAAAAGTTTAAAAAGCTGATGCGCACCTACAAACTGCTGATTGAACTTTATGAAGCAGATGACTACATGTTTTGCGCCACCTCGGCTATGCGCGAAGCGGAAAACGGACCAGAACTGGCGCAGGAGGTGTACGATGAAATGGGCATACAAATCAATATTATAGACGGCCACCAGGAGGCAGAAATGATCAACCGCGCCATTGCCGCTTTCTTAACTGACCAATCGTATATCCACATCGATGTGGGTGGTGGCAGTACAGAGTTGAACATCTATGTGAAGGGAAAAAAAATCCACACGCGCTCTTTTAAAGTGGGATCGGTGCGTGTGTTAGAGCACCACGACTCGCCCCTGATGTGGACCGATATGGAGAAGTGGGTAAAAGACCACATGAGGAAGGATTATGGCGAAGTAACTGCCGTAGGTACGGGCGGTAACATCAGCAAGTTGTTCGAACTGGCCCACACCAAACCGGGCAAAACCCTCTCCATCCGCAAATTGAAGGATGTAAAGAAAATGGTGGAAGGCCTAACCCTGGAACAACGCATATACGACTTGCAGATGAACCCCGACCGTGCAGACGTAATTATTCCCGCCAGCAGCATTTACCTGAAGGTAATGGAGTGGGCCCGCGCCAAAAAAATACTGGTGCCAGAGGTAGGCCTTAAGGATGGCATCTTGCTGTACCTGCACGAAAAAAACAAAACCCAGCCCAAGCTGGGTTTTGCCGAACGATAAAACGTTATTTTTACTCGAATCGAAGCGACTCGATCGGATCTAGCTTTGAGGCTTTGTATGCAGGGTAGTAGCCCGACAGCAGACCCACTGCCACACACACCACTACGCCAATAAATATCCAGAACCACGGCATAATAAAAGACTCAATACCCATGATGCGGGCAAAGCCGTTGCCTACGGCTATACCCAGAAGAATGCCAACCACTCCTCCCAGCAGGCACACCACAATGGCCTCAATTACAAACTGCTGCCGGATACGCAGCGGTGTTGCCCCCAACGCTTTGCGCACCCCTACCTCGCGCGTACGTTCCGTAACCGATACCAGCATAATGTTCATCAGCGCAATGGCCGAGCCCAGCAGGGTAATAAAGCCAATACCAAAACCCGCCATGCGAATAATGTCTATCAGGTTGTTCAGGTCAGAAAGGGTTTCGCTGCGTTCCAGCAGAAAAGAATCGGGCTGCCCTACCCTGTCTTGGCGGATGTTGCGCATGATACCCGTGGCCTCACCCATGGCCAACTCTACCTGCGAGGGGTCTCTGACGGCCACAGTAAGGTAATAATCCAGGCCGCGGCCGCTGGCCATCTGGTTGGCAACCAAAATAGGTATTATCACCATGTTGTCGAAGTTGTCTTCTGCCAACTGGCCCTTTTCCTTCAACACCCCTATTACCCTGAACTTGGTGCCTTTGAAACTGATCTCTTCATTCACCAAGTTGGGATTATCGGACAGGGTGCTGGCTACTTTACTCCCGATAATCGCCACTTTGCTGCCGTACTGAATTTCGAGCGAAGAGAAATTGCGTCCATACTCCACATTCAGGTCTTTCAAAAAGATGTAATTCTCGTTTACGCCCTGAATCCGAACGTTGGGATTGGTTTTTCTGGATTTGTATTTTACTTCGGCAATACCTGTGAGCGAGGCTGAAAGACTAATACTGTTGGAAAAGGTGAAACGATCGATGAATTTCTGTGCCTCGCTGAGCTGCAGTGGCGGATACACTTTTTCCTTTACACCTTGCTGGCTGCCGCCCCGGTTGCGTTTCGAGGAAATATCGAAGGTGTTGGCTCCCAGAGAGGCCAAGCTCTCAGTCAGGGTAGTGCCAATGCCGTCTACCGCAGTGAGTGCACCCACCAGCGAAGTGATGCCAATGGCTACAATGAGTGCTGTGAGCACGGAGCGCAACAAATTGGCCTGCACCGAACGCAAACCTTCTTTCAAATTCTCAATCAGATTCATCCTTTTATTGCATGATTATCACCAACTTACCCCTTTTCAGGGCTTTAAATACGGCAAAATATTTGTAACCTTTACGCCCGAATCGCCATCATTTTACGTTGACCATTAGACTGAAACCTTGTTAAATTGTTACAAATAAAGCCATATTTCGCTCTTACGATGCGTTTCGTCCTTTTGTTTTGCTTTCTCCTCATTTCGCGCTTCGCGGCTGCCAACTACCTGTTTATTCCTATGGACGGTAAGCAGGCCAACCACCTGAAGGCCTATGGCATTGCCTATTGGATTCTGAAGAAAGACACCGAGGTAGACTGGCTGCTGAACTACCGCGGAGGCAGCTTTATGACCAAATACCATCCGGCCATTCAAAATGAGTTGGTGGTGCGTGGCGTAAGCTATGAGGTTATCTCCGATGCACAGGCCAACCAGATCATCTCAGAAATTGCCAGCCCTGCCGTTAACTACGACCTGATGAAGTTGGAGAAGTACCCGAAAATTGCAGTGTATTCGCCTAAAACCAAACAACCGTGGGACGATGCCGTGACACTGGTGCTTACGTATGCCGAAATTCCCTATGATGTGATTTTCGATGACGAAGTGCTGAATGGCGAGTTGCCCAAATACGATTGGCTGCACCTGCACCACGAAGACTTTACCGGGCAGTACGGTAAGTTCTTTGGCTCCTACGGCAATTTTCCTTGGTATATCGAGCAGCAGAAAGAGTCGGAAGATATGGCGCGCAAGCACGGCTTCCGCAAAGTGTCGCAATTGAAGTTGGCAGTAGCCAAACGCATGAAAGAGTTTGTAGCCGGTGGCGGCTTTCTGTTTGCCATGTGCTCCGCCACCGATTCGTTCGACATTGCCCTGGCCGCAGATGGAGTAGACATCTGCGAACGCATGTACGATGGCGATCCGGCCGACCCGCAGGCACAAGAAAAACTGAACTTCGACAACACGTTTGCCTTCACCAACTTCCGCCTCTCGCGCGACCCCTATCAATACGAATTTTCAGATATCGACAACAACCCGGCCGAGCGGGGCGTACGGCAGGACAATGACTATTTCTCCTTATTTGAATTCTCAGCCAAATGGGACCCCATACCCACCATGCTCACACAAAACCACACCCGAGTGATCAAAGGGTTTTACGGACAAACCACGTCTTTCAAATCGCACCTGGTAAAGCCCGATGTGGTGATCATGGGCGAAAACAAAGACATCAAAGAGATCAAGTACGTTCACGGGGTAACGGGCAAAGGCTTCTGGACATTTTATGGCGGCCACGACCCGGAAGATTACCAGCACACGGTGGGCGAAGAACCGACCGACCTGAATTTACACCCTAATTCGGCAGGTTTCCGGTTGATACTAAACAACGTACTCTTTCCGGCCGCTAAAAAGAAAAAGCAGAAAACGTGATGGGCCCGCGCACCGCCTGGCTGCTTTTACTGCTGTGGGGTACTTGCACCCATGCAATTGCCCAAACTGCCGAGCCGGCACTGACAGCGTTGGTAAAACAAAAACTGGGCGACTCAACCACCACAACACCCAATTTCGACAGCAGCTTCCACCTGTGCACCAAAGCAAAAGTAAATGCAAACACCCACCTGCCCCTCACTCACTTTATCATCGTGCGCGCCTACGACTGGAAAGTGGTGGAGGAAGGACTGGTAACGCTGGCGGATGTGGTGTGGTCGGCAGATTATGAGGTGGAGGTAAAAGCTACCGAAGGACAAGTGCGGCTACAGCGAAACCCCCTGCAAGTGAACCGTAAAATTGATTTAAGAAAGTACCTCAAAAACCTGGCCCCGAAGTAAGCGTCAGTGCATGCGGTCGCCCCGCACTTCCAGCGAAGCAACAATTTTGGCTTCCTCTTCTAACAGTTCCCACCACCTCTTCATCACATCTTCTTCCGGTAGGTATCTTTTGGCCAGCGCCAGAAAATTTTTATAATGCCCCGCCTCCGACACCATCAACTCATAATAGAATGTGCTGAGGTCGGGGTCTTGAATATCTTTCCACAACAGTCGGAATCGTTCGCAACTCCGGGCTTCAATCAAAGCATTTATCAGCAACTTCTCTACCAGTTGCTGCTCGCGACTGCCCCCCTTGCGGGTGATTTTGTTCAATTGCTCCACATACAAATCTTTGCGTTGCGGCCCGAGCTTAAGCCCGCGGCTTTTCAGCTTCTCGATTACGCGCTCGAAATGGCCCCACTCTTCCGCCACCACCGGTGTCAGCATTTCCACCAATTCTTCCTTTTCAGGATATTGAACAATGAGTGAGATGCAGGAAGAGGCTGCCTTCTGTTCGCAGTAGGCATGGTCGATCAGTATATCGCCAATGTTCATTTCTGCGATGTTCACCCAACGCGGATCGGTAGGTAGCTCCAGGCCCAGTACGTGCTTTTCCATCAGTCGAACAAAAGAATATCAAAACCAAAGTCGAGAATGTTGCGCTGCCCAGGGAAATAAGGCGTGGGCATGTGCCCCGGAACCGGCATGTTGGCATCTTCTATTCCGGTGATGGCCTGCAGTAAGTTGTGGTACTTCACAAAAAACCGACCACGCTTCATTTTGGCATTGAAGAAAATATCTACAATCGGGTAAGCCGGCACCGTTAGGCTGTTTTGCACATAGTAACTTTGGATGGCAGGGTCGTAACCCATGGCCTTGTAAGCCGAGCGCCAATGCGCGTCTACACCAATTTGCACTTGCAGATTCTTTTTGAACCATTCATTTTCGTAGGTGAGCTGTCCATTCAAAAATACCTGCGGCACCTGTATGATGCTGTCGCGGTCTGTCAGCAACCGGGTGTACAAGGCCTGCGTGCGCACGTGGAAATTCCAGGGCAGCCGCACGGCTAACCGCACTTCGGGGGTAATCCACTCCGCCAGTTTTTCGGTTTGAACGGGCATTACGCGCTGGTCGGTACCCGGAAAAGTGTCGCGCTGAACAAAGTAAACCTGGTGCATCACGTGGCCATAGTTTACGCCAGGCGAAACCATCAAGCCCTTCCACGTAAGCCGGGGAAATACCGCCACCTGTGTGGTCTCTATGGGTTTGAATTGGTTGTTCCAGAAATCAAAGTGACCGCTGTAGGTGGTGTGCAAAAAAGAAGGCTTGCTGACTTTGCGCTGCACGCGAAAGTCGCCCCAGCGGGTGGTGCCCTGTGCCTGCAGGCGCGAATAACCTCCCTGCAACGTTTCGGCCGTAACAGATACAAACCCGGTAGAGTCGATGAAATAACCCAACTGGCCACCTGCATACCACTCATCATTCGGGCGCAGCGCTGGAATGGTGTCGGTGTTCAGGTATTTGTGCCACAGTTGGTACGATCTGATTTTTCCGTATGCATTGTAGAACACTTTACCCACCGAGCCCTTCACACCTAACTGATTCTGCAACGTGATAAATCGCGTACTGTCTATGAATTTGGTGGGCGAGTTAGCGGCCGTGTCCAACCTCTGCTCATCATAAAAGGGTTCTTGCTCCTGGCTCAGGTCATCGCGAAACCAGTTGATCTGTTTCAACCGATCTGCCACGTGGTATGCCTGCACCTTTTGCCCCATCAGGTTGTATTGGTGAAACAGATGGAGGTTGTTGCGTTGTTCCAGGCTGTTGGCAACGGTCAGTGCCGGTCTGGCATTGTCTCTAAAATAGTAGCGGTACGCTTGCGCGAATGACAGCGTATCGACATCCACACCGGTTACGGTAGGTAATACCTCTCCCATCTCCACGGAGCGGTGCCTGATCCTGCGGTACATGGCCACAGCACTATAGGCTGAATCTTTGGACTGAAAATGGGTGTAGGCATCGTAGTAGTGGCTCACCACCTGATAGTCGCTCTTACCCCTGCGTTGTATCTGGCGGTTGGTCAGCAAAGGGCGATAGTTGAAGCCGAAGTTCCAGCGGGGGTTAATGTTGCGTGTGTACTCTGCGCGTGTGGTGGCGCGTCCCTTTCCACCCCAAATCAGAGCCATACGTGTGTAGGGCGATTTGGTATTGTACAGCACAGGTACCTCGGTGTCGTAGTAGGGCTGGTAGGCTATAAACCCAGACGATACCCCAATGGTTTCGCCAAAGAAATCGGGGAAGATGGAATTCAGGGGCGTGCCGTTGTTACCCAGGTCCTGGTAGAAATTGTTCAGTCGCTGAAAGTAGTTCCACCGGTGGAGATTGTGAATGGCCGTGTCGAGCGGCCGGTAATTGGGTCTGTTAATGAAAAGGTCTGCTTCGGTTGTCCAGCGGGTAGTGTGGGGGCCGTACACATTTTTGGTACTATCGTCCACAATGCGCGATCCACGCACACCTACCGGGGCGGGTTTTACGGTTTTCTTGGGCCTTTGGGTGGTGTCTGTGCGAACACCGGTAGCGGAACCTGGGTTGATGGTAGGCTGGGGATTGGTCGGTCGCTGGCCAGAGGCGGGAAGCGTGGCCACCACAACCATTGCCACCGTTAATGCCCAAAGTAATCTTCCCATCACGCGCGCAAAGATAAAAGAACCCCGTGTTTAAACGCCTTTTTCAACCTGATCTCGCACGAGCTTATCAAATTCCGAACCATTTTCAATAAACCTCATCTCGATGGGCACATAGAAGAAGGGTATTTCGCTCACCATGCCGGATAGCTCAGGCGCAATGAGGCGCACCATATCCTTTTCGGTGGTAATGGCCACACACCCATGGCGCTGGCACCAAGCCCTGATGGCCTGCAGGTCTTTCATACCATAGCGGTAGTGGTCGGCAAATTGAAAATGCTTCACCACTTCTAACTGTTCGGAGAGGTGTTGAATAAACGAGGCTCCATGCGCAATTCCCGTTACCGCCACCACCGATCGGGTAAGTGCTGATTTTTTTCCAAAACCCACCGGCTGCCCATAGGCAATGGTGCCGAAAAATACCGGTACCGGCCCGGCATAATGCTGCACCTGCTTTTCGATTTGGTGCCGCTGTGCCACCGAAATCGTTGGGTGGCACTTAGTTACCACCACAGCCTGTGCACGGCCCGCCCCCTTGCGCGCCTCGCGCAGGTTGCCGGCAGGCAACACAAAATCCTGATAAAATGGATGCTGAAACTCCGTCACCAGAATGGAAAAATGGGGTCGTATGCGCCTGTGTTGAAAGGCGTCATCGAGCACTACTACCTGCACCTCCGGCTTTTCATGAAGAAGGTGCGGAATGGCCAGCACGCGCTCCTCGCCCACCGCCACCGCTACCTGCTGCCCGAACTTTCGATACAACTGGAAGGGCTCATCGCCCAGGGTGGCCGCCTCGTCATCGTCACCGGCCATCCTGAAGCCGCGCGTATTGCGTCCGTACCCTCGACTCAGGGTTGCCAGGGGCAGTCCCTCCAGCAAACGAATCAGGTATTCCACCAAGGGCGTTTTGCCAGCTCCCCCCACATTCAGATTTCCCACGCAAATAGTGAAGACATCAAATTGCACCGAAGGCTTGTAGCCAGTATTGTACATGTGGTTGCGCAGGCGTGTCACTGCATCGTACATAAGGGCCAGGGGGAACAACAGCAGGCGGAGTAAACGAAGAGCCACGAAGGTGTAATACTTTAGTAATTTTGGCCAAAACTAAGGAAACAACCGACAATGACAATTCAACCGGTAATCGATTATCTGGAGGCTTGGGCGCCCAGGCCGTATCAGGAAAATTACGACAACAGCGGATTGCTTACCGGTCAGGCTTCTTGGCCGCTGTCGGGCGTGCTCGTTACGCTCGATTGTACCGAAGCCGTGGTGGAAGAGGCCATCCGCGAAGAGTGCAACCTCATCATCGCTCACCACCCCATCGTTTTCAAAGGGCTCAAAAAAATTACCGGGCAGAGTTACGTAGAGCGCACCATCATCAAAGCCATTAAAAACGACATCGCCATCTATGCCATCCACACCAACCTCGATAACATTCGCACCGGTGTCAACAAGAAAATAGCCGATAAGATCGGGCTTCAAAACCAACGGATACTGGCCCCGCGTAAAGACACGCTGGCCAAACTGGTCACCTTTATACCGGCCGACCATGCCGAGGCAGTGATGGAAGCCCTACACGCAGCCGGTGCCGGCCACATTGGCAACTATCAGGATTGCAGTTTTCGGGTGGAGGGCACGGGCACCTTTCGGCCCAATGCCGAAGCTAACCCGTTTTTAGGTGAAGCCGGCCAACTGGAGAAAGTACAGGAGGTACGGGCCGAAGTAATCTTTCCGTGGCACCAGCAATCAAAAATACTGAATGCGCTGCGCCAGGCCCATCCCTACGAGGAAGTGGCCTATTACCTGACGAAGCTGGAAAACGAAAACCAAGAAGTGGGTGCCGGCATGTTGGGCACGTTGGAAACACCCGAGGAACCATTGGCATTTCTGAAGCGTTTGAAAGACGTGTTTCAGGCCGGTTGCATTCGCTATAGCCCGTTGCCCGGGCGCCCCATCCACAAAGTGGCCGTTTGCGGGGGGGCCGGAAGCTTTCTGCTGCCCGATGCCATTCGGGCCGGTGCCGATGTGCTGGTAACGGCCGATTTCAAATACCACGAATTCTTTGATGCGGAGGGCAAGCTGATGGTTGCTGATGTAGGGCACTACGAGAGTGAACACTTCACTAAAGAGCTGATAGCGGAGGTTTTACGGGAAAAATTTCCTACTTTTGCGATCAATTTTTCAAAACAGGTTACTAATCCACTAAGCTATTTATAAGTAATGGAAAATCAAACAGTTGCACAGAAACTAGAGGCGCTTGTTAAACTTCAAACCATCGATTCAAACCTTGACGAACTGAAAAAACTCCGAGGCGACCTTCCCGATGAAGTGCAGGATCTGGAAGATGAAATGGAAGGCTACCGCACCCGTCTGAGCCGCTTCGAGGCAGAGCAAAAAGAGATTGAAGAGATCATCAAAAAGAACAAGGAGGGAATTAAAGAGGCCGAAAAGCTGATCAAAAAATACAACGAGCAACAAAAGAACGTTAAGAACAACAGAGAGTACGATGCCATTACCAAAGAAATAGAGCTGCAGGAACTCGAAGTGCAGATTTGCGAAAAGCGGATTAAGGAAGGCAAAGAGAAAATTGAAGAGAAAAAAGCCGAAATAGCCAAAATAGAAGAACTGATTAAAGGCCGCAACGAAGACCTGGAAACCAAGAAGAATGAGTTGAAGAGTATTTTGGAGGAGAGTCAGGAAGAAGAGAAGCGTCTGCTGGCCGAACGTGAAAAGGCCGCCAAGAAAATTGAAGATAAACTGTTGAAATATTACGAGCGCCTGCGTGCCAACCTTTCAAATGGATTGGCCGTTGTAAGGGTGGTTCGTGGTGCGGCCGAAGGATGTAATATTATCATCCCTCCGCAAAAAATTGCTGAAATCCGCGAGAAGAAAAAGATTGTGATAGACGAACACTCGGGCCGTATTTTGGCCGATGTGGAGGTGGAACCCATTGAAGATGAAAGCAAAGCCAAAAAAGCAACACCTGCCAAACGTACCCGCAAGGTTGCTTAACAAGACTTTATCTGGCACAAAAAGAGCAGGTCTGCTGATCTGCTCTTTTTTATTTTGCTGGCAATTGGTAAGCGCAACCGATCTGTTGTGGAAGTTCGATAGTGAAGCACAAAAAATTCATCGCCTTGTTCTCAACCTGCAAACAGAACAGGCCTACCAGCAGTTACGCACCTACAAAGGCCATGCACTGCACAAAATGTATGTACAAAGTTTTTGCGAAACGCTGGATGTGCTCATCAGCGAAGACGAAGAAAAATTCAACCAGATAGAAACCTTGTTCCGCGAGCGGTTTAAGCAACTGGAAAGCATGCCCGAGTCGGCCGAAACCATCTTCCTGAGGGCCGAACTAAACCTGCAGCGGGGCTTCAACTTCCTCAACCTGGGGCAGGAGTTCAATGCTGTATGGGCCATTCGCAACGCGTTTAACCTTACGCAGGAGTGCCTGAAAAAATACCCGGCCTTTGTGCCCATTAAAAAAACCAGTGGCGTCATACAGGTAATGGTGGGCTCCGTTCCAGATAAGTATCATTGGTTCATTACGCTGCTCGGCATGAAGGGTTCGGTTGCCGTAGGCCAAAGCCAGCTCGAGGAACTGCGCAAGTCGGGGTCTTCGCTGAACATCGAGGCCACCATTTTGTATTACACCATCAAGGGCCTCATCAACCAGCAAATTGAAGAATCCACGCAGGGTTTTATGGAGGCCCTGAAAGAAGATCCCTCCAACCGCCTGCTGCTTTTCCTGGCCATCAACATGCTGATGAAAAACGGCCAGAGTGAAGAAGCGTTGAAGCAGGTGGAAACACTTCATGCCCATCCGCAAGGGCTACCCATGTATTACATCGAATACCTGCACGGGGAAATGCTGTTGCAAAAAGGCCGTTACACCGATGCCATTGCAGCCTATCAGCGCTTCATACAACACTACCGCAGCGACAACTTTAAGAAGGACGCCTACTACAAAATCAGCCTGGCCTACTGGCTGATGAACAAAAAAGAACTGGCGAAAGCCCATTTCGAAAAGGCCAAGCTTACCGGTCGCAATGTGGCCGAGCCCGACAGGTATGCCGATGCCCAATTGAAAGAAGGGCTCTTTCCCAACCCGAAGATATTGAAAGTGCGATTGGCCACAGACGGGGGCTACTACCAGCAAGCACGCGAAGTGCTGCAATCGATCACACCGGCCGACCTGGTGACTTTGAAAGAGAAGACAGAATATTATTACCGCAAGGCACGACTCGCGCACCGCACGGCCGACCTGGCCGCAGCGCGGCTCTTTTACCAGCAAACCATCGACATGGCGGGCGACAATCCGTGGTACTTTGCCCCCAACGCTGCCCTTCAACTGGGCTACCTGGCGCAGGCCCAACGCGACCCGGCCTCAGCCAGGAAATATTTTAACCTGGCCCTCTCCTACAAAAAGCACGAGTATAAAAACAGTATCGATAGTAAGGCTCGCTCGGCCCTCGATCAATTGAAAACAACTTCGTCTACTTAGCCCGCTACCGGCAATGAGGCTGCCCATTGGGGCACGTTGGCAAGGTGGGTGGTATCGTTGTACTTCACCACCTGAAACGAATTGCCTGTATGGTTCAGTTCGTACAGGCACAGGTTCTGATGCTCGAACATATCCATGCAGTGGAGCGGATAATGCAGCAACTGGCAAAGCAATATGCGCATGGCCCGACCATGCATGCATACCAAAATGGTGTCTTCGTCCTCCCGGCTCATCAGCCGTTCGATGGCGGCCCGTTGCCGCAGCGCCACTTCGTCCGGGCTCTCTCCGCCTTCAATGCGCAGCGAGGTGTTGCCTTCCTGCCACTGCCTCAACATCCAGTGGTAGTAGGCATCCTCCTCGGGTGTAATCTGTTGGCCTTCCCGGTTTCCCCAACTGATCTCATTGAGCTCCCTCAACGCCTCGTGGGGAATGCCCTTGTCAATAAATAACTGAACCGACTCGCGGGTGCGTTTCAAGGCACTGGTGTACACCTTCCGGAACGAAACATGCTGATAGTGTTGGAAGAAAGCCTCCGCCTGCCACCGGCCGCGCTCGTTCAAAGAAGAGTCCACACCGCTGCCCTGCACAATGCCGTTCAGGTTAAAGTCGGTCTGCCCGTGGCGTATCAGATAAATTTTTTTTGAGGTCAATTTTCTTCCTAATTTGCCCTGTCAAAATCGCTGTCAAAATCGTTAGTCGGCCGCAAAAATAACGAAATACTCCATTGTCGCACCTTCCTGACAAAACATCGCCCGCCTTTTTAACGCGGGGTTTCCACGTGGGGCAACTCAACCAGTTGTCGCTCAACAGCATGGTAGAACACCTGGGCATTGAGTTTACAGAAGTAGGCGAAGATTACCTGGTAGCAAAAATGCCGGTAGACCGCAGAACACACCAGCCCATGGGATTGTTACATGGAGGTGCATCGGTGGCGTTGGCAGAAACACTGGGCAGCGTGGCGGCTACCCTTACGGTAGACCCCTCACTGCAACATTGCGTGGGGCTCGAGATCAATGCCAATCACATTAAAAGCGTGAGGAGCGGTTTTGTTTATGGCAAAACCACCCCAGTGCACATAGGAAAAAAAACGCAGGTCTGGGAAATCAGAATCACTGACGACCAGCATCAACTGATATGTATCAGCCGCATTACGCTGGCCGTTATTGATAAACGAGGTTGAAATGGAGCGAACGGAATCATCAGCAAAAACTTCCTCAGCCACTACCAAAAGTTACCTCCGCCACCGGGTGGTGCAAAGCCTGGAATGCCAAGAAAGCATCTCGCTATGGCGGATGCCCGATGGCCAAGATGTGCACCTGCTCTGCACGGCCCGCCCGCAGGTGCTGCAGGAACTTACACTAGAAGAATCCGCGCCCGGATTCATCATTGCTCCCTTCCGCAAAGACCAACCCAAGTATTGGCTGCCAGCCGATGAACTCTACACGTTCTCGGCATCGGGTGTTTCCAGAAACGGAAAAGACATTGAACCCAAACCTGTGTGCAGTAACTACCTCACCCCCCGATTCCATTTTATCCATCCCGCGGGCAAAAGGGAGGTGGGCACCTATGGCGCATTCAAAGAACTGGTGCAGGCCAGCATAGAGGCAGTAGCACAAGGAAGCTTCGAGAAAGTGGTGCCCTCGCGTTACAAAGAGATTGCGTTAGACCCCGCTGCAGACCTGCTGGCTTTCTTCGACCGCCTCTGCAGCAGCTATCCTACGGCTTTTGTCTCACTGCACTCCACCCCACACACCGGCACGTGGATCGGGGCCACGCCTGAACTGCTGGTAAGCATAGACGAAAACCAGGTGTTTCGCACCGTGGCGCTGGCGGGTACCCAAAAACACCAGCCGGGCATTGACCTACGGCAGGTATCGTGGACCCAAAAAGACATTGAAGAGCAGGCGTTGGTAAGCAGGTACATCATCAACTGTTTCAAAAAAATCCGCTTGCGCGAATTTGACGAACATGGTCCAAAAACTGTGCAGGCCGGGAACCTCATCCACCTGAAAACAGAATTCCAGGCCGACATGGTGGCCACCAACTTCCCGCAACTGGGTTCTGTGATGCTGAAGTTGTTGCACCCCACCTCGGCCGTTTGCGGCATGCCCCTCGAACAGGCAGAAAACTTTCTGCTGGCCCACGAAGGTTACGACCGCCAATTGTATGCGGGGTACCTCGGACCCGTCTCCATTCAGCAGCAGAGCCGCGTGTTTGTAAACCTGCGCTGCATGCAAGTGCTGGGCGCAACGGCCCGTGTTTATGCTGGTGCGGGCGTCACCATCGATTCCATTCCCGACAAGGAATGTGAAGAAACGGAGATGAAAATGAATACACTTCTACAGGCACTGCAGTTATAGACATTGATGCACCTTCAACCCATCTACGACATTGCCGAACTTGCCTGGCGCAAAAATGTAACGCACGCGGTGGTGTGCCCGGGATCGCGCTGCGCCCCCATTACACTCGGGCTGGTGCGGCATCCACGCCTGCAGGTGCGCACGTTCAGCGATGAGCGAAGCGCTGGCTTCGTGGCTTTGGGTATGGCTCAGCAAACCAAAAAGCCTGTGGTGCTGGTGTGCACCTCGGGTTCGGCCACCTACAACTTTGCTCCCGCCATTGCCGAAGCTTTTTTTCAGCAGGTGCCACTCGTGGTCCTTACAGCCGACCGCCCTACAGAGTGGGTGGGCCAACGCGATGGACAAACCATTTACCAGCAGGGCATTTATCAAAACCATGTCAAGAAAAGTTACCACCTGCCGGAAGAAACGCAGCATCCGGATGCACGCTGGCATTTCTTCAGACAATTGAACGAAGCGTTCGACCTGGCGCACCAAAGTCCGCCAGGGCCGGTACATGTAAACATTCCATTGCGCGAGCCGCTCTATCCCGCTCCGGGCGAAACGATCGAATACAGCAAAGACATATCGTTAGCCCGTTGTGTGGGCCACAGTGCAAAGCCTGACAGCGAGGCAGTGCAACAATGGTCAGGTGCCCTTGCCTCCTTCAATAAAATATTGGTGGTCGCGGGCCAAATTTCGCCCGATGCGGAACTCATCTCGCAGTTGGATGCGTTCGCTAACAAGTACGCCATTCCTGTTGTGGGCGACATTACCTCTAATGTGCACACCGTTCGGAACGCAATACTCCGCTCAGACGCCTTTTTGATGGGCCTGGATTCTGAAGGAAAAACAGCCCTGCAACCCGATCTGTTGATCACCATCGGGAAATCCACCCTCTCGAAAAACCTCAAGGTATTCCTCCGCAACCACAAAGCCACCCAACATTGGCACATTGAAACCGGTGCAGAGCTGACCGACCCATTCCAATCGATTACCCAACGCATAGCCCTGGAGCCAGCCGATTTTTTCCAGTCGCTGACGGTACAAGGCAGCCAACAGAAAAAAGAACACTACCTGCGGTTGTGGGCAGAGCACGAGCTGCATGTAAAAAAAACAATCGCTTCCTTTTTTGGTAAGCACCTGGGTGGGGAATTTGGTTTCGTCTACCATCTGCTGCCACACATACCCAAACACACGGCTCTACATCTGGCCAACAGTTTGTCGGTGCGCTATGCGAACTGGATTGGATTAAGCAAAGACCATCCATTAGAAGTTTTTTGCAACCGCGGTACCAGCGGCATCGATGGCTGCACCAGCACGGCAGTGGGTCACTGCCTGGCCTCTGCTAAAATGCATACGTTGATTACGGGTGACCTGGCATTCTTTTACGACCGGAACGCCTTCTGGCATAATTACCGGCTTCCTAACCTGCGCATTGTGTTGTTGAACAACCACGGTGGCACCATCTTTGGCGTCATCGATGGCCCGGCCACATTGCCCGAGCTCAGCGAATATTTTATAACGCAACAACACCTCACGGCACGGCACCTGGCCACCGAATTCAACCTGGGTTACCAGCACATTTCCAGATCAGACAACGCGGACGTGATCCAACAACAACTCCAGCGCTTTTTTGAACCAGGTGAGGAAGCCCGCATACTGGAGGTAGAATCGGATGCCAGTGAGGCAATAACATTGTTCCAACAGTTTAAAGAATCAATACAATTATGAATCTGAAATATCCGTGGAAACAAGTGAAGGAATACAAAGAGATTGTGTTCCAGAAATACGAAGGCATCGCGCGCATCAGCATTAACCGGCCGCACGTGCACAACGCATTCACGCCCCTCACCGTGCAAGAAATGATCGATGCCATGCACGTGTGCCGCGAAGATGCCGAGGTGGGCGTGGTGATATTAACCGGTGAAGGCGGCAAGGCCTTTTGTAGTGGTGGCGACCAGAGTGTACGGGGCCATGGGGGCTATGTAGGTAGCGACACGGTGCCGCGCTTGAACGTACTCGACCTGCAAAAGATGATTCGCTCCATACCCAAGCCAGTGATTGCCGCTGTAGCCGGCTGGGCCATTGGGGGTGGGCATGTACTCCACGTGGTATGCGACCTCACCATTGCTGCCGATAACGCCCGCTTCGGGCAAACCGGCCCCAAGGTGGGGAGTTTTGATGGCGGCTTTGGAGCCTCTTACCTGGCGCGCATTGTAGGCCAGAAGAAGGCCCGCGAAATCTGGTACCTGTGTGATCAATACGATGCGCAGGAAGCACTGGACATGGGCCTGGTGAACAAAGTGGTGCCGTTGGACAAACTGGAAGAAACGTATGTCGAGTGGTCGCGGAAGATACTGAAGAAGAGCCCGCTGGCGCTGCGCATGCTGAAGTGTGCGTTCAATGCCGAGTTGGACGGCCAGGCAGGCATACAGGAGTTGGCTGGCAACGCTACGCTGTTGTATTACCTGAGCGATGAGGCCAAAGAGGGCAAAAATGCCTTCCTCGAAAAACGCGAGCCTGACTTCTCCAAATTCCCCAAATTCCCTTAAACCTTGGCACGGCAGGGTAACACCTGCAGCGCAAGACTAAGAAAGCTACCTCCGGTGTTTGCCAGCGCAGGCACAGGAGGTAGCTTAGACAAAAAAATAGCAAAGCCGATGCCGCACGACCCAACGATACGGCTGGCAGGTGAATATATTCCGCTGTCAGCCATCGCCACGCTCAACCCTTCCGGGCTTGCACCTGCGCATCGGGCGGTGGTTGCTTTTGTGCAACAATGGCTGAACGGTGCAGCGGCATTTACCATCCACACCTCTGGATCGACCGGTAAACCCAAGGCAGTCCGCATTACGCGCAAACAAATGGAGGCCAGCGCACAAGCCACCGCACAGGCACTTCAACTAAAACCCGGCATGACGGCCCTACTCTGCCTCGATCCAGCCCTGATTGCCGGTAAGATGATGGTGGTGCGCACCCTCGTAATGGGCATGAACCTGATTGTATCAGAGCCAGTAGCCAATCCGTTGGAAGCCATGGGCAACGAGCGCATCCACTTTGCCGCAATGGTTCCCTACCAGGTGGTGTCGGTGCTAAAGTCTGCATCGCCCACGTCCATCAACCGTATTGAAAAACTCATCGTGGGAGGGGCTCCGCTTCCGGCTAACCTGGAGAATGAACTTCAGCAATACCACACACAGGTGTACGCCACTTACGGAATGACGGAAACCCTCTCGCACGTGGCCCTCAGAAGAGTGAATGGCCCCGACCGGTCACACCACTTCACCGCTTTGGCGGGGGTACGCCTGCAGACCGATGAAAGAGGCTGCCTGGTGATCGAGGCGCCCTACCTGAACGTGCCTATTATCACCAACGACCTGGTGACATTAACTGGCGAAGATCAGTTTGAATGGCTGGGCCGCGCAGACCACGTCATTAATTCAGGTGGAGTCAAGATTATACCCGAAATGCTGGAAGAAAAGATCAGGCCTGTGGTGGAAGATGTAGTTGGAAAAAGACGGTATTTCATCTATGGCTATCCACACGCAAGCTGGGGACAACAAGTTACACTGGTGGTAGAGGGAACGTTGGCAAAAGAAGAAGAGGAACGGTTGGTCTCGGCCATGAAACACAACCTAACGCGCTTTGAAGTGCCCAAAGGCGTGGTATGCCTACCTGCTTTTGCAGAGGTGGGGAATGGCAAAATCAACCGGGAGGCATCCGCTGCAAAGGCCTCCCCCCCGCCCCTCTCAAATTGAGAGGAGCCTGAGGTTTGGGCTGAACCCGCTAAGGTTATTTCTTCGACTTTAAATCGCGTATTTCTTTCTGCAACTCCAGCACCAGGCCTGCCAGTTGCTCTACCGATACATCATTTTTACTCTCCACATCGGGAAACTGTACGCTGATGTAGGCCTTCGCCTGCCAGGCTTCTAACACCTCCTCGGCATCGATCTGGTACGGTGCATACTGTCGGTTGTCGGATACCAGAAACAGCTTGCCGTTTTCGTTGATGTAGTTAAACACCCTTTTATAGACAATGCCCTCACGCTGCGTTACCAGCACGTAGGTTTTTCCATTCTTCAAGTCCAACAGGTCTTCCACATATTCCCCGACTACCATGGTGCCTGGCATGAGCGGCAGCATCGAGTCACCGCTGATTTCGAAAGCGCGGTAGTTGCCTTGCTTTAGCATGGGCAGGTGAAACGTGGTGAGTTCTTTCACATATTCGGTATCGGCATAACCATTGAGATAGCCGGCTGCGGCCTTGTGGGGCACCAAACTGATATTGTCGCGCTGCTGGTTGTCTATGGTAACAACCACCACTTCTTTGCCGCGCTGCAGGCTACGCGGCTCCCCGGAGTGCAAGCGCCCCGCCATCCAATCGTCTACCGACACACCTGCCAGCGCGGCCATCTTTTGTAGCAACTCCAGGCGTGGCTCCGCCCGCCCTTCTTCATAAGCCCCCACCAACGACCGCTTGATACCCAGTTGCTGAGAGAACTGATCCTGCGTGAGCCCCAACTTTTTGCGAAGCGCACGAATGGCTTCGTTAATTTTCATGATGCGCACTTGAATATGAGTATCCTGTCTGAATTAACCTGCCGTTTGCCCAAAGAAAACAAGTTGGGCTGAAAGTACCGGTCGCTACTCTTCATAGCGCCCACATGCCGTTGTATTTTTTCCACTACCTCGCGCAACGAGGTGCTCGACTCTGCCAGCAGGTAACCGTAATAATTATTAGAAAAGCCTTCGGTGGTGAAATTCACCTGAACCCGACCCGAATCCAGCTTTTTGCTTTGTAGTTTAAGCTTCACATTCGTCATAGCTAAATTATTTAGTCAAATAAAACGTATATTACGTAACAAACCAAGTAAATACTACTAAATATTTTAGCTAAGCAGGAAATCCGGCAAACCATCGCCCTAACCCCGGGGCGGGCCGGTTTTCGGTAAGCGTAAGCCAGCCCGCGGCAGGTAAGAATTACCGCTCTTTTGATTTTTATGTTGCCCAAACACTTAGTAATCTTAATTCTTTCTATTCTACTAAACCATGCACCCCGAAACCAACAGTCCCTTCGTTACCAAAGTATTGCTCCGGCAGTCCATCGGCTCCGTGCGGTTGGTAATTGCCTTATTCACTGTAACGGCAGTGCTCACCAAACTACTTTACAACCACTATTTGCCCAACCTGAAAGACGCGGACGAGGTACGCTGGGCGATTATCGGTCTGGGGTGTTTGTTTTTCATTATTACCTTCTTGCCCTATAAGCGGGCCATAGTAGTAACGTGGTTTTCATTTTTGCTTTACCTGAGCACACTGCTGTACGTCATCGCCTTCACGCTGATCAACCGGTTCGATCCCAACGCGGTTACGATCTTAATACTGGTTGTAGGCGCAAGCTCCATCATCATTAACAGCTTGTTTTATTATGGCATACAATGCCTCATCATATTGCTGGCGGCCCAGTTTGCTTATGCCAGCACCGACATGGGGACTGAAAACCTGATTGCCTTTTTCAACCTGATACTTGCCCTGGGGGTGTTTGGCATTGTCATCACCGTGCGGCTAAAGTTGATCAAGAGCGTAAAGCACAGCCATGCCAATCTGGAAAAACTGAATGTGATGTCGATTGTGGCCAACAAGGCAGGTGAAATTGTTTTTGTAAGCCCTTCCGTGCAAAGCCTGCTGGGCTACAGCCCGGGCGAACTGGTGAAAGATGGCTGGTGGCATGTTGACAACCTGCGCGAAGGCTGGATCAGCCGCGACTACATCTTGAATTACCCGAATATTTTGCCCAAGGAAATTGCCATTATGGAGACAAGTCTTACCAACAAGGCAGGAAAAACGGTGTGGTTAAACTGGTCGAATTCAATGTTGCCCAACGGTAACTATATGGGGATTGCATTGGACGTGACAAGGTATAAGGCAGGCTGAGCCAACGGCTGTTGTGCTTGTAATTCTTTAAAGAATCTTATAAATTTCTAACGCATCCTCTTAACTGCGACAGGAAGAACCGGCCCGATCAGGCCGAAGATTCTCTTTCTGATGGGGATAAAAAAGGCGATCCCGCATGAGCGGGACCACCTTAATTGTTTTCACAACGGAATAATCCTTATTGTGATTTGCTTTTAGATTGTAAATCAAATATACACGAAAATCATGACAAACAAATCTATTCTTGGATTGGATATCGGTACCAACAGTATCGGCTGGGCGCTGGTCGAACATAACTTCGCTGAAAACAAAGGAAAAATTCTGGGTTTGGGAAGTAGAATTATTCCCATGACCCAAGAAATACTTGGCGAGTTCGATAAAGGCAATTCCGTTTCACAAACCGCTGCACGAACGGGGTCCCGTAGTGCAAGAAGGTTAAGAGAACGGCACTTATTGCGAAGAGAACGCCTGCACCGTGTTTTGAATATTATAGGATTTTTGCCAATACATTATGCCGAACAAATAGACTTTGAAAAGCGATTAGGACAGTTTAAAGATGAATCAGAACCCAAACTGGCATACAATAACAAACAGTTCATATTTCAGTCCTCATTTCTGGAAATGCTGGAAGATTTCAAAAAACAGCAACCCGAATTATTGAACAACTTAAACCATAAGGGTGAACCGGCAAAAATTCCTTACGACTGGACGATTTATTATTTACGGAAGAAGGCACTTAGTGAGAAAATTAAAAAAGAAGAGTTGGCCTGGATTCTTTTGAATTTCAATCAAAAGCGGGGATACTACCAATTACGCGGTGAAGAAGAAACTGAAGATCCTAACAAAAGAATAGAGTTTCACTCTTTGAAAGTCATTGATGTAAAGGCAGATGACATTAAAAAGGGTAAAGATGAAATTTGGTATTCTCTGATACTCGAGAACGGTTGGATTTACCGAAGGTCAAGCAAAACACCTTTGTTCGACTGGAAGGACAAGACGCGAGATTTTATAGTCACAACCGATGTAAATGAAGATGGAAGTATCAAACAAGATAAAGAAGGGAATGCGAAACGTAGCTTTCGTGCTCCGGGCGAAGATGACTGGACTTTATTAAAGAAAAAGACAGAGCAGGATATTGATCGATGCGGCAAATCGATAGGTGAATACATCTATGATGCCCTGCTTCAAAATCCCAATCAAAAGGTCAGAGGCAAGCTTATCCGAACTATAGAGCGAAAATATTACAAGGATGAACTGAAGGCCATTTTAGAGAAACAAATTGAGTTCCATCCAGAATTAAGAGATGAAGCCTTGTTTGCCGATTGTATTCGTGAACTATATCGAAATAATGAGAATCATAGACAAACCCTCAGTAGCAAAGGCTTCTCACATTTGTTTATTGACGACATAATCTTTTATCAACGGCCATTACGCAGCCAAAAATCATCCATCAGCAATTGCAGCCTGGAAAAAAGAACATTCAGAGATAAGGATGGTAACGTACAAACAGCCCCGATAAAGGTTATTCCTAAATCGAATCCAGTGTACCAGGAATTCAGGGTATGGAAGTGGATTCACGACTTGGTAATTTACAGACGCGATGATGAAAGTAATGTAACTCATCAGTTTTTAAAAGATCATCAAGCATATGAAAATCTTTTTCATGAATTGTTAAGTCGAAAAGAAATCAAACAAGAGGCCCTGTTAAAGTTTCTTGTTGAACAGAGCGGGCTTAAAGGTAAGGCTGCAACTGCGGAAGCTGGCAAATACCGATGGAATTATGTGGAAGATAAAATCTATCCGCTCAATGAAACCAGAGCCGTTATTATCAGTCGGCTGGAAAAAGTTAAAAACCTCCCCAAGGACTTTTTAACTCCAACAAAAGAACACCAACTTTGGCATATCATTTACTCGGTAACTGATAAAAATGACTACGAGAAGGCGCTAAGGCGCTTTGCCAGAAACAATCAACTTGATGTAGATTCATTTGTTGAAAATTTCAGGAAAGTTCCACCCTTTAAAAGCGAATATGCCTCGTATTCTGAAAAAGCAATTAAAAAGCTGCTTCCCCTCATGCGGATTGGCAAATTCTGGAGCCGAGAAAGTATAGATAAATCGACACTTGAAAGAATTGAAAAACTTATCACCGGAGAATACGATGCAACCATTAGTACGCGTGTGCGCGAAAAGGTTGCTCAATTAACGGAACTTCAGCACTATCAAGGCTTACCCGATTGGTTAGCTAAGTACATTGTGTATGGACACCACTCGGAGGCATCCGATTTAACCAAATGGAGCCACGCCAACGAACTTGGAGAATATATTAACCGATTTAAACAACACAGTCTCCGTAATCCTATTGTAGAGCAAGTGGTAACAGAGGCACTTAGGGTCGTGAAAGATATTTGGATGCATTACGGCCAGGGGAATAAAGACTTCTTTAATGAAATCCATATTGAGCTGGGCCGTGACCTGAAAAAGACGGCCGATGAACGAAAGGGGTTAAGCAAACAAATAAGCGAAAACGAGAACACGAACTTACGGCTCAAGGCACTCCTTGCCGAAATGAAACAGCATGGCGATGTGGAGAATGTACGCCCCCATTCACCTACACAGCTTGAAATTTTAAAAATTTATGAAGACGGAGTTCTGAATTCAAATCTGGAAATACCCGATGATATTCTAAAAATCAGTAAAACAGCTCAACCTTCAAGCAAAGAATTATTAAAATACAAGCTATGGCTTGAGCAAAAGTATCGTTCGCCTTACACGGGTGAAATTATTCCCCTTAATAAATTATTTACTGCTGCCTACGAGATTGAACATGTTATTCCACAAAGTCGCTATTTCGATGATAGCTTTGGTAACAAGGTTATTTGTGAGGCTGCTGTTAATAAGTTAAAAGACAATCAACTCGGATTGGAATTCATTAAAAACCATCATGGCGAAAAAGTAGAGACGGGATTCGGCAAAACGGTTACAATTTTTGAAGAAGACGCATACCGAGATTTTGTGAAAAATCACTATGCCAATAGTCGCAGCAAAAAAGCAAAGTTGCTGATGGAAGATATTCCGGAAAAGATGATCGAACGCCAGATAAACGACACACGGTACATCAGCAAATTTATTAGTTCTGTATTATCCTGTATTGTACGGGCGGATAAAGATGACGATGGCGTGAATTCCAAAAACCTGATTCCGGTAAACGGAAAAATAACAACAATACTTCGCCACGATTGGGGGCTGGATGATGTATGGAATGACTTAATCTTACCCCGCTTTGAACGAATGAACAAATTAACCAACAGTACTTCGTTTACGGCCTACAGTAAGGTTCACCAAAAATACATACCCACAGTACCTTTGGAGTTAGCAAAAGGATTTCAAAAGAAAAGGATTGACCATCGGCATCATGCGCTGGATGCTTTGGTGATTGCCTGCGCCACCCGCGATCATGTAAACCTGTTGAATAACCTACACGCCAACTCCGAAACAAAGCGATACGATTTGCAGCGAAAGCTCAGAAAACTTGAAAAAGTAAAGTATCACAACAACAAGGACAATCGTGAGATTGAACGAACCGTTCCCAAAGAATTCCTGAAACCGTGGTCTACATTTACAGCCGAGGCGAGAGAAGAATTGGAAAGTGTTATAGTCAGTTTTAAACAAAACTTACGTGTCATAAACAAGACTACTAACAGGTATGAAAAATGGATTGAAAAAGATGGCGTGAAAACTAAACAACTTGTACTACAGACCAAGGGCGATAGTTGGGCCATACGTAAATCGCTTCACAAAGATACTATTTCAGGCCAAGTTAACCTGCCGCATGTAAGGGTACCCAAGGGGAAGATTTTAACTGCCTCCCGAAAGTCCATAGATACATCGTTTGACTCAGAAAAGATCCAATGCATTACAGACACCGGTATCCAAAAAATCCTTAAAAACTATTTGGCCAGTAAAGACAACAACCCGGAATTAGCCTTTACACCGGAAGGACTGGAGGATATGAATAAAAACATAGCCCTATACAACGATGGTAAACCTCACAAGCCAATCTATAAGGCACGAGTATTTGAACTAGGGAGTAAATTTCCTTTGGGACAAACGGGCAATAAAGCCACAAAGTTTGCCGAAGCTGACAAAGGAACAAACCTCTTTTTTGCCGTATACTGGGACGAGGAAAAAAAGAAACGCAACTACGAAACCATACCACTTAATGAAGTAATAGAGCACCAGAAATGGCGAGCAACGTTACCAAAAGAAGAGCAAAAGAAAACACCGATGATTCCCATTAAACCTGAATTAGGAAGTTTTCTATTCAGCCTTTCACCAAATGAATTAGTCTATGTTCCTATTGATAAAGACTTTGCTGAAGGTGTGAATAACAACTACATCTACAAGATGGTTAGCAGTACTGGAACAGAATGCCACTTTATACAATCCTGTATTTCAACCCTTATAAAGACTTATGATGCCAAAAGTAAACTGGGAGAACTTGGGAGCTTAAACAAATTGGAAACAACAATCAATACCGAGGGCACATTAAGAATTAAAGAAAAGTGCTTAAAAATTGAAGTCGACCGCCTTGGTAATATAATTACTCCTTCACGCATAGACCAGACAGATTTTTAAAACCTACCTGGTCTGTTAAACTACAACTCAATGGTACCCGGAAAATATTACCACATTTACACCCACGCCAATGGCAGCGAAAACCTGTTTCGGGAAGAAGAGAATTACCGTTACTTCCTTCAACGGTTTAGGAAATTCATACCACCTATAGCGCATACGCTGGCCTACTGCCTTATGCCCAACCACCTGCACCTCTTAGTGCAGATTAAAAACGAAAGCAGCCTGGCCGAGGCATTGAAAGAGTTAAAGAAGAATAAAACTACAGGCCTGACAGGTATTAAAAACCGGTCAGATCTTAGTCTCGAAAAACTGCCAGGGCTGACCGTATGCCTGTTCAGCCACCTTTTCAATGCCTACTCCATGGCATACAACAAAATGTGCAAACGGATGGGCTCGCTGTTTACCCGGTCGTTTAACCGAAAAGAAATTCTAAGCGATCAGCAGCTTACAACCGTTATCCGGTACATCCATCCTAATCCGGTAAGCCACGGTTTTGCCAAACACCCGGGCGAATGGCCCTGGAGTTCATACACTACCCTGTTATCGAATCATATACCCGATTGGCTGGCCAGCGATTCGGTTGATTCAATGGTTCAGAAACGTTACCGAATTTCAAAAGGCCCATGAGCCTCCCGTTCAAAATCCAGAAAATAGCGGCTATCAGTAAACACCACCGCCATGATTAAACGCACCCTGTATTTTGGTAATCCTGCTTACCTAAGCACACACCTTGAACAACTTGTAGTGCGCCTTCCGCAAGTGGAGAAAAACGATACCTTGCCCGACAGCTTTAAAAAAGAAGCACAGGCCTCCATACCTATCGAAGATATTGGCGTAGTGGTACTCGACCACCAGCGCATTGTGATTTCGCAAGCGACCATTGCCAAACTTTTAGCGAACAATGTAGCCTTCATTACCTGCAACGACACGCACCACCCGGTTGGGCTGATGTTAAACCTGGACGGCCATTCGTTGCAAAGTCAACGCTTCCGGGCGCAAATGGAGGCTACCGACCCTTTAAAAAAGCAGCTTTGGCAGCAGACTGTAAAGGCCAAAATCAAGAACCAGGCAGCCGTGCTGCTGCTGGAAGATCAGGAGGTGGAACAGATGCTTTACTGGGCTGATAGCGTGAAGTCGGGCGATGCCGATAACCACGAGGCCCGCGCCTCGGCCTGGTATTGGGGCCACATTTTCGAAGCACACATACCGGGGTTTACCCGCGACCCTAAAGGCGTGGCACCTAATCACCTGCTAAACTACGCCTACGCGTTGCTGCGGGCCGGTATGGCAAGGGCCCTGGTTGGTTCTGGCCTGCTACCCACGCTGGGTATCTTCCACCGCAATCAATACAACGCCTATTGCCTGGCAGATGACATCATGGAGCCCTACCGCCCCTATGCGGACCGGTTGGTTCTGCAATTGGTAAAAGAGAAGCTCGATGAAGAAGAACTAACGCCCGCCATCAAAAAGCGACTCTTGCAACTGCCTGCCATCGATGTAACCATGCAGGGAGAAACAAGTCCGCTGATGGTCGCGATGCAGCGCACCTCGGCCTCATTGGCGCGCTGCTTCCTGGGCGAATCGCGAAAGGTTATGTACCCCTCAGTAGAATAAAGATTGGGTTATGAAAACCGAGCGGCTGAATGCCTATCGCGTTATGTGGATCGTGGTACTTTTCGACCTGCCGACCGAAACCAAAAAGGATCGGAAGAATTACGCCCAGTTTAGAAAAAAAATGATGCAAGATGGATTTACCATGTTTCAATTCAGCGCCTACCTGCGCCACTGTGCCAGCCGCGAGAATGCCGAGGTTCACGTAAAAAGGGTACGGAGCAACTTGCCACCCAAGGGCCATGTGGGCATACTAACCGTTACCGACAAGCAATTTGGCATGATGCAACTGTTTTACGGACGCGAGGTAAAAGAAAAAGCCCCGGTAACACAACAGTTGGAATTGTTTTAGCGCGGGGCCTTTCTTGGATTGCACAACAGTTTTTTCGATCCTGTTTTTAAGCCTAAGTTGCTGATAAATTGAGCATTACGCGGGGGTATACTGTATGCAATCTATCAAAGAACACAATCTGAAAGCAAATCACAACGACTTGCGCGAAATGATGGCGCCACGCATGACTGTATGCAATCTATCAAAGAACACAATCTGAAAGCAAATCACAACCATTGAGGCTAGCGGCACTGGCTACACCCTACTGTATGCAATCTATCAAAGAACACAATCTGAAAGCAAATCACAACGTGTTACGATATGAGCCTTAACAGAATATTACTGTATGCAATCTATCAAAGAACACAATCTGAAAGCAAATCACAACCCTTGGCCCACAGGTCGTTGGGCTGCTCGGACTGTATGCAATCTATCAAAGAACACAATCTGAAAGCAAATCACAACCGTTGTTCTGTCTTTAAATACTCTGTTTTAACTGTATGCAATCTATCAAAGAACACAATCTGAAAGCAAATCACAACACGCAAGGCAATGTATTCGCACAACTGATCACTGTATGCAATCTATCAAAGAACACAATCTGAAAGCAAATCACAACATAAAAATAAACGATATGATTTGCAGAAGAACTGTATGCAATCTATCAAAGAACACAATCTGAAAGCAAATCACAACCACTAGTGATGCCGGAATGATTTTCTGTACACTGTATGCAATCTATCAAAGAACACAATCTGAAAGCAAATCACAACAGTCGGGCACATAGGGGCCGTGGCCCACACACTGTATGCAATCTATCAAAGAACACAATCTGAAAGCAAATCACAACGCTTCCATGGCGGCATCGAGCTTCATTTGGACTGTATGCAATCTATCAAAGAACACAATCTGAAAGCAAATCACAACGTTCCACTTGATCAAGAGGCACGGCAGATTACTGTATGCAATCTATCAAAGAACACAATCTGAAAGCAAATCACAACAGAAATTTTATGGAACGCATAACCTGCCCAACTGTATGCAATCTATCAAAGAACACAATCTGAAAGCAAATCACAACTGCGGGGGGTTGTGGTTTCGCGCACAACGGACTGTATGCAATCTATCAAAGAACACAATCTGAAAGCAAATCACAACACGTTTGTTGTTACTTCGATACAAATAAAACTGTATGCAATCTATCAAAGAACACAATCTGAAAGCAAATCACAACATCCCGCTGCTGCCTCCTTAAAAGTGATCGACTGTATGCAATCTATCAAAGAACACAATCTGAAAGCAAATCACAACGGTTTGTTCATAATCATGCGGTTGTTGGTCACTGTATGCAATCTATCAAAGAACACAATCTGAAAGCAAATCACAACTGGTAAAGGTTACGGGTTGCACCGCCAGCGACTGTATGCAATCTATCAAAGAACACAATCTGAAAGCAAATCACAACGTACAGCTGCACGTGCAGTTGCATGTTGGTACTGTATGCAATCTATCAAAGAACACAATCTGAAAGCAAATCACAACCCAGGTACGCTATGGCCGTAAGCCAGAGGTACTGTATGCAATCTATCAAAGAACACAATCTGAAAGCAAATCACAACCATAGTCGTTATCAAGCTTGGTACCGGCCAACTGTATGCAATCTATCAAAGAACACAATCTGAAAGCAAATCACAACAGGGTATGCGTATGCGAAACAGATTGCCGACTGTATGCAATCTATCAAAGAACACAATCTGAAAGCAAATCACAACTGCCAGCAGCGTAGTCGGTGCCGTTGAACGACTGTATGCAATCTATCAAAGAACACAATCTGAAAGCAAATCACAACTGGTAAAGGTTACGGGTTGCACCGCCAGCGACTGTATGCAATCTATCAAAGAACACAATCTGAAAGCAAATCACAACGTACAGCTGCACGTGCAGTTGCATGTTGGTACTGTATGCAATCTATCAAAGAACACAATCTGAAAGCAAATCACAACCCAGGTACGCTATGGCCGTAAGCCAGAGGTACTGTATGCAATCTATCAAAGAACACAATCTGAAAGCAAATCACAACCATAGTCGTTATCAAGCTTGGTACCGGCCAACTGTATGCAATCTATCAAAGAACACAATCTGAAAGCAAATCACAACAGGGTATGCGTATGCGAAACAGATTGCCGACTGTATGCAATCTATCAAAGAACACAATCTGAAAGCAAATCACAACTGCCAGCAGCGTAGTCGGTGCCGTTGAACGACTGTATGCAATCTATCAAAGAACACAATCTGAAAGCAAATCACAACTTAGATGCTGTTGCGATCACATCCGAAACTACTGTATGCAATCTATCAAAGAACACAATCTGAAAGCAAATCACAACTCAACGGCCCCCGCGGAGTGGAACCCGATGACTGTATGCAATCTATCAAAGAACACAATCTGAAAGCAAATCACAACTCCTGAATCAATCTTTTGGCGCGCGCGGCAACTGTATGCAATCTATCAAAGAACACAATCTGAAAGCAAATCACAACTATGCAATTCGGTATGGCAGAGTTGATATTACTGTATGCAATCTATCAAAGAACACAATCTGAAAGCAAATCACAACTTGCAACTGCCAGTAAATGCGCTTGCTTACACTGTATGCAATCTATCAAAGAACACAATCTGAAAGCAAATCACAACTTCGCAATTTTCCATGGCCCGATTGAGTTCACTGTATGCAATCTATCAAAGAACACAATCTGAAAGCAAATCACAACCCAAAGTATTAATTGAAAGCAAATAACCTTACTGTATGCAATCTATCAAAGAACACAATCTGAAAGCAAATCACAACCAGGTGGATGTCGAAGAACAAAGTCGATAGACTGTATGCAATCTATCAAAGAACACAATCTGAAAGCAAATCACAACGGAGTCTGAAAACTTTTGTTGGGCTTCTTTACTGTATGCAATCTATCAAAGAACACAATCTGAAAGCAAATCACAACTGTATTTGATTGTTTGAAGTTCAAATTCCGACTGTATGCAATCTATCAAAGAACACAATCTGAAAGCAAATCACAACTAATGCAAACGGAGACGCACAAGTTATAAACTGTATGCAATCTATCAAAGAACACAATCTGAAAGCAAATCACAACCGATGACTGCCTGCATTACGATGAAATTCAACTGTATGCAATCTATCAAAGAACACAATCTGAAAGCAAATCACAACACTATTCTCATTCACTTCAACGCCATTAATACTGTATGCAATCTATCAAAGAACACAATCTGAAAGCAAATCACAACAATGCACGAAACGATTCTGGTGTAATTAAAACTGTATGCAATCTATCAAAGAACACAATCTGAAAGCAAATCACAACCTTGAAGTAAATGTATATCCGGATTGCCAAACTGTATGCAATCTATCAAAGAACACAATCTGAAAGCAAATCACAACAGAAAAGTACCGGGCGATGCGCCATTCAAACTGTATGCAATCTATCAAAGAACACAATCTGAAAGCAAATCACAACTATGAGCCAGGCATTCAATGGAGTTTCCATACTGTATGCAATCTATCAAAGAACACAATCTGAAAGCAAATCACAACTCGATACCGAAGGGGTGGAAACGTCTTTGTACTGTATGCAATCTATCAAAGAACACAATCTGAAAGCAAATCACAACTGTTTCTGGCTGATCTCCACTCCTACTGCACTGTATGCAATCTATCAAAGAACACAATCTGAAAGCAAATCACAACTGTGAAAACTCAATTTTCGAATCCATACAAACTGTATGCAATCTATCAAAGAACACAATCTGAAAGCAAATCACAACTTCATTTTGAAAATACTTTAATGCATGTTAACTGTATGCAATCTATCAAAGAACACAATCTGAAAGCAAATCACAACAATAGACAAACCAAGTGATGTGCATTATAACTGTATGCAATCTATCAAAGAACACAATCTGAAAGCAAATCACAACCAAAATTGGTTGGTAAAGGTGACCAACAAAACTGTATGCAATCTATCAAAGAACACAATCTGAAAGCAAATCACAACTACTATCCCCTTTTCCCTTCCGTGAAGATGACTGTATGCAATCTATCAAAGAACACAATCTGAAAGCAAATCACAACTTTGTAGTCTCTGTGTTTACATTCACCAATACTGTATGCAATCTATCAAAGAACACAATCTGAAAGCAAATCACAACCGTAGTAATGCACGTCCTCCGACTCGTAACACTGTATGCAATCTATCAAAGAACACAATCTGAAAGCAAATCACAACTTCAAACTGATCATCCTTCGCCACGTTTTTACTGTATGCAATCTATCAAAGAACACAATCTGAAAGCAAATCACAACTATTGATGAGCTGATAAACGGTTGTTTCAACTGTATGCAATCTATCAAAGAACACAATCTGAAAGCAAATCACAACCGGTGGTAGGTTGATCATGCGCGAATACGTACTGTATGCAATCTATCAAAGAACACAATCTGAAAGCAAATCACAACTAGGTGAGAGTGCGCCTTGAGTAACTCAGTACTGTATGCAATCTATCAAAGAACACAATCTGAAAGCAAATCACAACGGTGAATGGTTTAGATCATCGCGGGGCAATACTGTATGCAATCTATCAAAGAACACAATCTGAAAGCAAATCACAACTGATGTCCGCGAAATCGTCATACACAAAGCACTGTATGCAATCTATCAAAGAACACAATCTGAAAGCAAATCACAACCTTCGACTGCGGGCCGCGCTCGTTGATAGAACTGTATGCAATCTATCAAAGAACACAATCTGAAAGCAAATCACAACTCGGTAATCATGGGTTTTGTTTTGCGCTTTACTGTATGCAATCTATCAAAGAACACAATCTGAAAGCAAATCACAACTATGCTGGTGAAATTCTCGTCCAGTTCCGGACTGTATGCAATCTATCAAAGAACACAATCTGAAAGCAAATCACAACTACATTCCCGGTTTTAATACTGCGGTGCCTTACTGTATGCAATCTATCAAAGAACACAATCTGAAAGCAAATCACAACCAGGCAAAAGCACACGCCACAAACGGAAATACTGTATGCAATCTATCAAAGAACACAATCTGAAAGCAAATCACAACTAGCAGTGCGTGATTACAGATGAACTTAACACTGTATGCAATCTATCAAAGAACACAATCTGAAAGCAAATCACAACATCACATGGTCAACAACAAAGGCTTGCTCCACTGTATGCAATCTATCAAAGAACACAATCTGAAAGCAAATCACAACATTGTCTAAAACACGGACGGGATCGCGGGGACTGTATGCAATCTATCAAAGAACACAATCTGAAAGCAAATCACAACATTAATTGGATAATCTTATCGGGGTCAGGTACTGTATGCAATCTATCAAAGAACACAATCTGAAAGCAAATCACAACATTCTCTGTCTCGAAAGTCCATAAATTATTACTGTATGCAATCTATCAAAGAACACAATCTGAAAGCAAATCACAACACTTTATCTTTGTGTCAATCTTTAAATCAAACTGTATGCAATCTATCAAAGAACACAATCTGAAAGCAAATCACAACCCTAAAGTCCAGTTACCTGACTTAACTGGTACTGTATGCAATCTATCTGACTATTCCGGGAAGTCTGACCCACCAATTCCGGTAATTGTTTGACCCACCTT
>CAYSCT010000011.1:0-164560 GCA_964429845.1 uncultured Ohtaekwangia sp. | reverse complement strand
AGAGCAAAGGACTGAAAATCCTTGTGTCGGGGGTTCAATTCCCTCCGTCACCACATAAAAATGCCGGTAGTTTCTGCCGGCATTTTTTATTTGCATGGATTTCTTTGTGTACATCTTGCAGAGCGAGGGAAGCGGAGCTTTCTACAAGGGAGCTACGGATAATTTGACGAGGCGACTTGGCGAACACAACGCGGGCTTGGTTGACTCTACGCGGCCTTATCGGCCGTGGAACTTGGTGTGGTACAACTCAATGCAATGCAATGATACCGTAGGTTTGAAGCAGACAGGCTATCTTTCGCACTTCAACCCTTTCTAACTGGCGTGAGTGAATCGATTCTTCGCACGGTACTAATCTTGCTGGCCCAGGTTTCTATTGGTGCGGTGATAAGCGTCTTGCTCGGCTATTTCAGCAGGCTCTACAAGCGGGCCTATCTGCGGTGGTGGTCGCTGAGCGCCCTCACATTCTGTTTATCCATATTGCTTATCTCGGCATTAACCGGCAGGGTATTCACTTCGCCCGAGGGCAGAACATGGGCCAGCGTGTTTGGTATGCTTTTTCAGAACGTACACCTGTTAACGCTGCTGGTTGGCAGTTACCTGGCGGGCACCGACCGGAATGTTTCTAACCGGTGGCTTTGGTTTTTTGCTACCCTGGCGCTGCTGATTGCTTGTCTGCCCCTGTCATTTGCTTACACCCCCTATGCCGAAAATTGGAGGTATGCGTTGCGCTTGGGTGTTCGCGAAGTGCTGACTTCCCTGGCTTTTCTGGTGGCTGGCATTATGGTGTGGTCGGTAGGAAGAAGCAGAACCGTTGGCGCGCGGTTCGTGGCCGGTTCGCTTTTGCTATACGGAGCAGCCCACAGCTATTATGTCTACGTCATCGCTCAGAACCTTATGGGCAACCGTATAGAACTGCCACCCTTTTTTGGCGTGGCCGAAACTGTACTCATCAGTTGGATTGGCTTTGGCTTGATCATCTGGATGTTGGAGGAAGAGCGCGCCCACCTGCAGAAGATCAACAAAAAACTCGATAGCTTTCTTTACAGCACTTCGCACGACTTGCGGGCTCCCATTGCTTCTGTGCTGGGTATCACGCATCTCTCCAAACTCGAAATAAAAGATACCACCAGTCTGCAATACATTGGTATGATTGAAGACCGGGTGAAAAAACTGGACCTGGTGATTTCGGATATACTACAGCTATCTAAAACAGCCCACGCCACACTGAAATACGAGGCCATTGAAGTAGATAAGCTGGTGGCCGATGTATTGAGCGATGTTCAATTCAACAACGGGGCCGAAGCCATTGCCTTGCGGTACGAAAAGCGACCGGGCGTAACTTTTATGGGCGACTATAACCAGATGAAAATTGTTTTGGGGAACCTGGTAAACAATGCCATGCGCTACCATCGGTTAGATCAGCCGCACCCGTTTGTGGCGGTTCGGTTCGAAAAACAGAAGGAACAAATTGCCTTTGAAGTGGAAGACAATGGAGAAGGAATAGCAGCCACCCATCAACAAAAAATTTTCGATATGTTCTACCGCGCCTCCAGCCGCGCGGATGGCACCGGGCTGGGCCTCTATATTGTGAAAGAAGCACTGACAAGAGTGGGGGGCTCGATCACCGTTCAGTCGAGCCTGGGCGAGGGCACCACCTTCCGGGTTATTCTACCCCAAAAGACTTAGCAATGCCGTTGGCTGCTAACCACGCAGTAGTCCAGGCGGCCTGAAAATTAAATCCTCCGGTTTCGCCATCCACATGCAACACTTCTCCGGCAACGTAAACACCGGGCATTTTTTTCAGTTGCATAGTGGTCAGGTCAATTTCTTCCAGGGCAATTCCTCCACAAGTAACAAATTCTTCTTTAAAAGTGGTTTTGCCTTTAATCGGAAAAGGGCATGCACACACCACTTCGATCAACCGGTTAATAATTTTGTTCGACACATCTGCCCATGCCTGTGCTTCTGCTACCCCTGCTCGTTGGCAAAGGTGTTCCCACAACCTCTTGGGCAGGCCGAAGAGCGGATTGGCCATTATCTTTTTTTGGCTGCCTTCTTCCTTTAACCTCATGCACACGCTCCGCACCTCTTCGTCTGGTTCTCCGCTCCAGTTTACCAACGCGGTGAAAACGTAGTTCAATTTGTACAGGTGTTCGGCAGCCCAGGCCGATAGCCGGATTACCGCGGGACCGCTGAGCCCCCAGTGGGTTACCAGCACAGCGCCATGTGTTGCAAATCTGCTGCCAGCAATTTTCACCTCTGCCATGGGCACCGATACACCCATCAGGTTGGCAAAACTTTTGGTTGGGTCGTTGAATGTGAATAACGATGGTATGGGATTAACGATCTGCAAGCCGAGCCGGGTTAGCCAATGGTAACCCTCTGCTTTATGATAACCACCCGTAGCTAACAGTACGCTTTGTGTATGGATAACGTCCCTACTCGTTTCCACCAGCCAGCCATTGCGGGCAGAGGTGATGCCCACCGCTTCTGTTCCGGTTCTGATCTCAATCTGATTTTTTGCGGCATGTTGAAGAAAGCAATCTATAATGGTCTGGGAGCTGTCGGTCTCGGGGAACATCCGGCCATCTTCCTCCGTTTTCAGTACAACACCGTGGTGGGCAAACCAAGCAACGGTATCCTTTGCATTAAAGTGATGGAATAACTTTTTAAGTGCCTTTTGGCCGCGCGGGTAATGCGATGACAATGCAGCCGGGCTAAACGCATGGTGAGTAACATTACACCGTCCTCCGCCAGACACCTTTACTTTTGAAAGCAGCCGCTGCGACTTTTCGATGATCACAATGTCCAAGCCGTTACGCATTTCTGCAGCTTGTATGGCTCCGAAAAACCCGGCCGCACCTCCGCCAATTACTACCAAATCGTAACCGGATGATGGGCTGATGGCCGGCATGGCATGAGCAGATTTAAAAAATGTCAAGCTGACCTCTCAGCAGGTCGTCCAACGTGTCGCGTTGGCGCACCAAATGGGCCTGGCCATTCAATACCAGCACCTCGGCCGGCCGCAGGCGTGAATTATAATTCGAGGCCATGGCATATCCGTAGGCGCCCGCATTTTTCAGCACCAGCAAATCGCCCTCGCGCACTTCATTCAATTCCCGGTCGGCACCCAGGGTGTCGGTCTCGCAAATGTTGCCCACCACGGTATACGTTTTTTTTGGACCAGAGGGGTTGGAAACATTTATAATCTCATGGTAGGCGTCATACATCATGGGCCTGATCAGGTGGTTGAGGCCGGAGTTCACGCCCACAAAGGTGATATTGGGATTATTCTTCACAACGGTTACCTCTGCAATCAGGTAGCCTGCTTCACTTACCACGAACTTTCCGGGTTCAATCCACATCTCCAGGTTGCGGCCGGTGCTTTCACGAAACGTGCGAAAAGCTTCGTTGATGGCGGCACCCAAAGCGTTCATGTCTGTTTCTTTGTCGCCTTCCTTGTAGGGAATTTTAAAGCCCCCGCCAAAGTCAAGCACCTGTACATCGGGAAACTGCGAGGCCCAATCGAAGAGGATGTCGGCCATTTTTCTGAACACATCCACATCGGTGATCTCTGAACCTGTGTGAATATGCAAACCCGTAATGCGTAGGTTGTATTGCGCCACCAGTTTTTTTACGTCTGGCAGTTGGGCCACCGGTATACCAAATTTCGACTTGCTGTGGCCTGTTGAAATTTTAAGGTTGCCACCTGCCAGTATACCGGGGTTGAGGCGAATGCAACACCCTACTTGGTTGCCAAATCGCTGGCCAAATTTTTGGAGCACCGAGAGGTTGTCCATGTTGATGTGTATTCCTGCCTCAATTGCCTCGGCAATTTCATCGATGTGCACACTGTTCGATGTGAACATGATATCAGCAGGTTCAAACCCTGCCTTTAAGGCAATGCGCGCCTCGTTCATACTCACCACATCTACCCCCGACCCATTCTTTTTCAACAACTTTAGTACCGACAGGTTGGTAAGTGCCTTGGCTGCATACTTCACCTTCACATTGCTTTCGGCAAAGGCACGCTGCAGCCTTTTCAATTGGGCAATCATCTTGTTGCCATCGTACACGTAAAGTGGCGTTCCAAATTGGGTAGCCAGGCGGCTGCATTCTACACCCTGAATACGGTATGTTCCGTTGTCTAATTCCATAGAAGTAAAAAAATAAGCCAACCTGCTGCAGACGGGCTTGCGCAAATATACCGGAATGCCTACCTATTGTTATCTTGCCGCTATGAATTTGTTCTTTAGAGAGTCGGGCGAAGGGCAGCCTTTACTGATATTGCACGGACTGTTCGGCTCGTCCGATAATTGGTATACGCTTTCGAAAACGTTTGCCTCCCGGTTCAGGGTTTTTATTATCGATCAACGCAACCATGGACAATCGCCTCATGCCACTTCGCACACGTACCAGGACTTGACTGCAGACCTGGAAGCGTTTATCCAAACGCATCAGCTTGTTAATCCGATTTTGCTGGGTCACTCCATGGGAGGTAAAACAGTGATGAACTATGCGGTGAAAAATCCGCACGTGCCGGCAAAAATTGTGGTGGTGGATATTATGCCCAAAGCCTACCCGGTGCACCACGATCATATTGTGGAGGGCTTGCAATCCATTGATCTGAGCAAACTCGCTTCCAGGCAGGAGGCCGACCAGTTGCTGGCACAGCACGTGGCCGAAGCCGATACACGCCAGTTTCTACTAAAGAACCTTACCCGCACCACCGAAGGAGGTTTCGCCTGGCGCATCAACCTTCCGGTGCTGGCTGCCAACATTGGGCAAATGGTAGGCAACATGGTGTACGAAGGTGTGTACAAAGGGCCTGCGTTGTTTGTAAAGGGCAGTCGTTCGAACTACTACAAGCCGGGAGACGAACAGCGCGTGCAGCAACTTTTTCCCCAGGCGCAGTGGGCAACCTTAGACACGGGCCATTGGGTGCAGGCTGAAAAACCACAAGAGTTTGCCGAGCTGGTGCTAAAATTCATCTGACCACCCTTTGAAATCATGAGCAAGGAGGAATTTGGAGAACTTTACCTGGTGCCGGTAACCATAGCTCCCAATACCCAGCAGCAGGTAATACCACCACAGGTAAAAGAGCGGGTGAAGGCACTGCGCTACTTTCTGGCCGAAGACATACGCTCTGGCAGGCGTTACCTCAGCAGCCTCCAGATTTTCGATGCAATTGAAGCCCTCCGGTTTGAAGTTCTGAATAAAGACACGCCAGATGCCGACTTGCCAAAGCTAATGGCACCGTTGCTGCAAGGGGAGTCGGTGGGTTTGTTGTCAGAATCGGGTTGCCCCGGTGTGGCCGACCCAGGTTCCAAGGCCGTGCTGTATGCGCATCGGCACGATATTCATGTGGTGCCGTTGGTGGGGCCGTCTTCGTTGCTGTTGGCGCTGATGGCTTCCGGGCTCAATGGGCAGCAATTTGCCTTTCATGGCTATTTACCGGTTGAGCCCCAAGAGCTGGGGACTAAGCTCAAGGAGTTGGAGCGTGAATCGAAGCAGAAGAACCAGACGCAGATATTTATTGAAACACCCTATCGCAATAACTATCTGTTCGAGCAACTGAAAAAAAATCTGCACCCCAAAACACTTTTAAGTGTGGCGCTGGGCCTTACCGGTGAAGCGGAGTTCATCAAAACGCAGAAAGTAGAGACCTGGCAGAAAAACCCGGCCAGCTGGCCCAAAGAACCTGCTGTTTTTATGTTTTTGGCATAACTGCGCCCGGCTGAAGGACTAATTCCTTGCGGATTACAGAACCTTGTTATCTTTGCGGCTTCATTAGAAAAAGAACCCATCAATGCCGTATTTATTTACCTCCGAGTCTGTTTCGGAAGGCCACCCCGACAAAGTAGCCGACCAGATTTCAGATGCCCTTATTGATTACTTTTTGGCGTACGACCCCAATTCCAAAGTGGCGTGCGAAACACTGGTTACCACCGGCCAGGTAGTGCTGGCAGGGGAAGTAAAATCAGAAGCCTATTTAGATGTGCAAGACATTGCACGCGAGGTAATCAGGAAAATTGGCTACACCAAGAGCGAATACATGTTCGAAGCCAACAGTTGCGGTATTTTGTCGGCCATTCACGAGCAATCTCCCGACATTAACCAAGGGGTTGAACGCAGAAAGAAAGAAGACCAGGGAGCTGGCGACCAGGGCATGATGTTCGGTTATGCTACCAACGAGACGGATAATTTCATGCCCCTGCCGCTGGAGTTGGCTCACTCAATATTGCGCGAACTTTCCGTGATCCGCAAAGAAGGAAAAGTGATGACTTACCTGCGCCCCGATGCTAAATCGCAGGTAACGATCGAGTACACAGACGACAACAAACCGCTACGCATCGATACCATTGTAGTTTCTACCCAGCACGATGATTTCGCGAAAGATGCGGTGATGCTCAACCAGATCAAGGAAGACATCATCAACATCGTTATTCCGCGCATCAAGAAAAAATTGCCCAAGCGAGTGCAGAATCTTTTTGGCACAGACATTAAATACCATGTAAATCCTACCGGCAAGTTTGTGATTGGCGGGCCCCATGGCGATACCGGCCTGACAGGTCGTAAAATTATTGTAGATACATACGGAGGAAAAGGTGCGCATGGTGGCGGTGCGTTTTCAGGCAAAGATCCCTCTAAGGTAGACCGCTCGGCCGCATATGCCACCCGCCACATCGCCAAAAACCTGGTGGCAGCCGGTGTTTGCGATGAGGTGCTGGTGCAGGTAGCTTACGCGATTGGGGTAGCCAAACCTGTGGGGTTGTATGTAAACACCTACGGCACAGCCAAGGTGAACATGGGCGATGGTGAGATTGCTAAAAAAATTGAGAAATTATTCGACCTGCGACCCTACTTTATTGAGGAACGCTTTAAGTTGCGCACCCCTATCTATTCCGAAACCGCAGCGTACGGCCACATGGGCCGCGAGCCTAAATGGGTTGAAAAGGTTTTCAATAAAGGCAAGAAGAACGAGAAGAAGGTGAAGGTGGAACTCTTCCCCTGGGAAAAACTGGATTATGTAGATGCCGTGAAGAAGGCTTTTAAGTTGGCCTGATTGCAGCGATAGACATCTAAACTTAAGCCGCTCCTTTACGGGGCGGCTTTTTTATTTTCTTAACTGTTTCAGTTTCTCGAGTTGTACTCCGGTAAAGAAACCCTCTTTTATGAGAGTCATCAACTGTGCCGGTGTGGGGTTAATCTGGTAGAAGGTATCGTCTTTGCGTTTAATCTCTTTCACGGTCACTTTTTTAGAGATGCGCTTAACAATGGTTTTCGATTTTTCTTCGCCTTGGAGGTCAATCGAGAGGAATTGGATGTTCTCGTCTGGCAACCGCTTAATCAGGCGAAGCACCCACTGATCTTCCACTTTGAAGTTGACGAAGTAATAATCTTCATGGAATTTCACCACCATCGAATCGCTGATCACTCCTCTGCCCAGCCAGTCTTTGTCTTCTGCATCTTTAAAGTGGTAGCCCCATGATTCTATCAGCAGCGTGTCGCCTTTTTCTTTGGTTTGCGGATCTCTGGAAAGATAGGCCCCGTGCAGTTCGGTAGGCACTTGCTGAAGGGCCTGCATGCCCGCAGGTTGTGGCACGGCAAAAGAAACTTCGCGGCAAGAACAAAGCAGCAAAGCCCAGGTCGCCACCAACAAGAATAAGCTACACTTCATTTCACAACATTTACGGGCAATCAAACGAAAGGACTTTATCTATGGATGATACCAACTCCTAAATTAGTTATTCCTGTTCAATTGCTGGTAGGTGTAATGTTTGTACCGAAAACGAATGATCGTGCCTGCGCCTGTCACTTAAATTGCACCGTTTTTTTAGAACAAGCCCACAATAAACCCAAAAGGCATTAGCACCGGACGGATTAGGGGTTTGTTTTTTCATAGGCACAGCTTTAACGTAAGCTGATTATGGAAGTCCGCGAGGTGCTAACATTAGGAAAGGGGCTTCGGCCCCTTTTTTGTTAGAAGGAAGGTCAACGAAAAGTGAACAAGTTCGTTTTTAGTAACTTTAAAACTTCAAAAACACAAACCTTCCTTACACATGAACCGAAAGTATGTTCCAATCCTGTTGGCTATTTTTATTATGTTAGCTACAGGGCCAGGCTACACCCAGGTAATCAACCGGTTGAAAAGCAAGGGTGAGCAAAAAGCAGGAGAAGCCATTGACAACCTCTTCAGTGGCAAAAAGAAAAATCAAAACAACAACCAGGGCGGCCAGAATCAACCCGGGGGCAACAATGGCAACAACGCACCCGGGGGCAACAATTCGGGTGGCCCAGGAGGAAACAACCCGTCCAACAAAGGTGGAGGCGGCTTGATTTCAACACCTCCTGATGTGAACCAGAACCTGGCCGATGCGGAAGTGGCCTATAAAAAGAATGCCTATGGCGAAGCGCGCTATGCCGTGCAACAAGCCATGCTGGGTATCGAGATGGAAATTGGCAACAAGGTATTGAAGTCGTTACCGGAAAAAATTAACGGACTTGACAAAGACCCGCAAGCAGACCAGGTTACCAGCACGGGTTATGGCTGGGCCGGGTTAACCATACAGCGCCATTACAACGACAAAGACGACAAGCAGCTTCGCGTTACCATTGCCAACAACTCTGTGTGGATGGCAGGAGTGAATGCTTACCTGGCTAACGGAGGCTATGCACAACAAACCAACGGAGAGCAGAACTGGAAACAAACCAAAGTGAAAGGATACCGGGCTGTGATCGAGTACAGCGATGGGTCCGGATATAAACTAAGCGTTCCACTCGGGCAGTCTTCGCTGATTGTTTATGAGGCCGTGAACTATGCCAACGAGCAGGAAGTGATGAAATCAGCAGAGGCCCTCGATATCGATGGTATCAAAAAGATGTTGGGCGAACAATAATAATCAGCACCTCTTAAAACGAATTTTCAACTATGAAAAAAATACTATACTTCTTCGCACTGATTTCTTTTACCGCTGGCGGACAGGATTTTGATAAGAACCTGGCGGCAGCCCGCAGTTCTTATGCCGCTGGCGATTTAGAAAATGCCCGCTTTGCTACCGAGCAGTTGCTGCGCGATCTCGACATAGCCATCGGGCGAGAAATTCTGAAATTGTTGCCTACCCAGATAGCAACCCTGGCAGCCAACGAAAAAGAAGATAACCTGACAGGAGGCGCAGGTTATGCAGGTGGACTGTATGTGCACCGCAGCTACGGAACCGTTGAAACCCGCCATGCCAACATAGACATCATCAATAATTCCCCCCTCATCAACTCCATACAATCCATTTTTGCCATGCCTGTGTTAGGTGGCATGATGCGCGATGAAAACCAGAAGCAGATCAAAGTGCAGGGTTACAAATCGTTACTCACCAGAAATGTAAACAGCGACACAGGCAAGACGAACTACGAATTGCAGATACCCATGAACAACACCTTGCTGACGCTGCGCATAGACGACACCACTGAAACAGAAATTACACAGGTGGCCAACGGCATACCCTTGAGTAAGATTGCCCAAATGGCGCAATAACTGTTAGCGTGTGATCAAAAAAAACCGGCTCATAGAGCCGGTTTTTTTATGAGAAGATTTTGCGGTTGGTTTAATTAAATCGAACCCAATAAATATTTCCTCCGCCCCAAGGTGTTGAAATTCCTTTTATTATTTCGTTGATCTGAAACGGATTGGTTGGGCGATTGATGAAGAGTGAACGTTCGCTGGTAAAAAACACCTAGCAACCGCGCAAAACCATCGCAATTCAGACCGAAAAGCGAAAACTGCTGGTGCCGGTCGATGATATTTTTTATGTGGAGAGCATGAAAGAGTATGTGCGCATACACACATCCGCGAAAGCATACATTACCAAAGTGGGCATCACCAAGCTGGAAGAAGAGTTGGGCACAGGCATCCTTCGCGTGCATCGCTCCTTCCTGGTGGCCATTGGCAGAATACATGCATAGATGCCACAGAACTGGAGGTAGGAGGTAAGTTAATTCCGATCGGGCGCAATTATAAAGACAGTGTGATCTCCTCGCTGGCCGGGAAGTTTTAATCCAGTTGCTTCCAGCGCTTGTGCGACCAGAGCCAACCCTCCGGTTGTGCGCCAATTACCTCTTCTGTTTTTTTTACATACAGATCAATCACCTTGTCGCTCGTTTCGCGATCGAAGGGAGGGTTGGCGAGGGGAATCAGTTCCACACGATAGTACCCGCGTTTTACTTTTTTTACCGCAGCAAAGAATACCGGACTTTGAGCAAACACCATTAACTGGCTGATGCCATGAAAGAACGCAGTACGCTGCCCCATGAAGGTTGTCCAATACCGTTTGGAGCTGTGATGTCCGGGCGACTGATCGGCCACAATGGCTGTGGCTCGTACCAGGCTCCTTCGCCTGATGGCTTCGCGTGCCACATTTTCTCGGCTGATGGCGAATGCACCAAACCGTGTTCTGCACAAAAGAGCGAATTGGTTAAAGAGTTTACTGCGCTGTGATTGATACACAAAGTCGATTGGAATACCCAAGTCAAAGCTGCCTGCGGCCAGCAACCACTCCCAGTTAAATTGGTGCGATGCCAGTAGTAAAACCGACTGTTTCCGTTGTTGATAGGTAAGCAGAATTTCCGGATTGGCAAAGACCATGCGTTTACGCAAGTCTTCTTTCTCAATCGATAAAAGTTTTAATGTTTCTACCGCATAATCGGCCAGATTTTTAAAAAATGCCTTTTCGATGTGCGCCAGCTCAGCCGGTGATTTTTTGGGGAACGAGTTGCGCAAGTTTTGTTGAACTACATTTCTGCGGTAGCGCAACAGGTAAAAGCTCACGAAGAAGAGAAAATCGGCCAACCGGTAGAGCGCACTGAGGGGCAATTGAGAAACAATCTTCAAAAACCACATAAACGCCAAAATTAAGGTTTGTTTCATTACTTTTGAGCGTTTACACTCGAATGAAAGGCAAGGCAGTTATCATTACAGGAGGCTCTTCGGGCATTGGGCGTGCGCTGGCCTTTGAGTTTGCCCGCAAGGGCTCGCAAGTACTTATTACCGGCAGAAGAAAGGAGCAACTCGAACAGGCTTGCGCGACCATGCACAAAGAGAACTTCGCCATGCACTACCTGGTAGCCGATGTAGCCGTTGAGACTGACAACCAACGGGTGGTAGAAGAGGCCGTGCGGCTGTTCGGAAAAATTGACGTGTTGATTTGCAACGCAGGCATTTCTATGCGTGCACTCTTCGAAGAGCTCGAGTTGCCTGTTTTTCAAAAAGTGTTTCAAAGCAATTTTTTTGGCACAGTCTTCATTGTGAAACATGCACTCCCACACATTATCAAGTCTAAAGGGTCAATAGTGGGGGTGTCGTCTATTAACGGAAGGGTGGCGAGCCCCGCACGAACCGCCTACGCCAGCTCTAAGTTTGCCATGGAGGGCTTTTTGGACACGTTACGTATGGAAATGATGCGCCATGGGGTGCATGTACTTGTGGCGCGGCCGGGCTTTACGGCTACCAACATCCGCGTGGCCGCTTTGAAGGCAGACGGCTCCTCACAAGGGGAGTCGCCACGTAAAGAAGAAAAAATGATGACCTCCGAGGAGGTGGCAGGACACCTGTATGTAGCCATTGTTAACCGCAAGCGAGACCTTACCCTTACCGTTGTAGGCAAGCTGGCAGTCTTCCTTAACCGGCTCTTCCCTGCCTGGATGGACAGGATTGTTTACCGCTTCATGGCCAGCGAGCCAGATACACCGCTGAAGTAAATGGCCAAATCCAAAACCGTTTTTTTTTGTCAGAGTTGTGGGTACGAATCGGCCAAGTGGCTGGGTAAATGCCCCTCGTGCAATGCCTGGAATTCTTTTGTGGAGGAAGTGGTAGCCAAAGGCGAAGGTGGCAAGAACGAATGGCGACAAGAGACTGGCCGCACGAAAACCGTACAACCTAAAACCCTGCGCGAAATTGAAGCCGCCAGCGATGTGAGGATCGTTACCCCGGACGAGGAGTTGAATCGTGTGTTGGGGGGAGGCATTGTTCCCGGCTCTTTGGTGTTGATTGGTGGCGAGCCTGGCATTGGCAAATCCACGCTGATGCTACAGATCGGGTTGTCGATGCCAGGTATTAAAGTGTTGTATGTTTCGGGCGAGGAGAGCGAACAACAGATTAAGATGCGGGCTGAACGCCTGCAACTGGCCGGCTTAAAGCAGCATAACCTGGAAGGCTACTTTATGCTGGCAGAAACCAACACGCGAAATATTTTTCTGGCTATTGAAAATCTGGAACCGCAGTTGGTGATCATCGATTCTATCCAAACTTTGTATACACCGTTGATTGATTCGGTGGCCGGCAGCGTGGGCCAGGTGCGCCAGTGTGCGGGCGAGTTGATGAAGTTCGCCAAAGAAACCAGCACACCGGTTTTCCTGGTGGGACACATTACCAAAGACGGCTCGCTGGCAGGGCCCAAGGTTTTGGAGCACATGGTGGATACCGTGCTTCAATTTGAGGGCGACCGGCACCTGGCCTATCGCATATTGAGAACCACCAAAAACCGATTTGGTTCTACCAGCGAAATCGGCATTTACGAAATGCATGGCACTGGTCTCCGGCAGGTCTCCAATCCATCGGAAATACTTATTTCGCAAAAGGATGCCAACCTGAGTGGCGTAACCATTGGTGCAACGGTGGAAGGCAACCGACCCTTGCTGATTGAAATACAATCGTTGGTAAGCCCCGCCTCGTATGGAACACCGCAACGCACCCCTACCGGCTTTGATCAAAAAAGGCTTAACATGCTCTTGGCTGTGCTCGAAAAGCGGTGTGGATTTCGTTTTGGCACCCAAGATGTTTTTCTGAATATGGCCGGAGGAATTACCGTGGAAGATCCGGCAATAGACCTGGCCGTTTGTATTGCGCTGGTTTCTTCTTTCGAAGAGTTACCTGTGTCCGATAAGATTTGTTTTGCAGCCGAGGTGGGGCTGGGTGGAGAGTTGCGTGCGGTAAACAGAATCGATCAGCGGATATCGGAGGCCGAGAAACTGGGATTTGAAGAGATTTATGTTTCTAAGTTTGCACAAAAGTCGGTGGGTAAGCCTGGGAAAATTAAAGTAAAAGCATTTGGACGCCTGACGGAAGTTTTTGAAGATTTGTTTGGCTAGCGCATGGAGTACTTTTTTGTAGATAAGCTCGGAGTAACCGATGGAGTTTTCAGCTTCGTTATTCTGCCGTTTCTAATTTTCTTCGCCCGCATTTGCGATGTATCCATCAACACGGTGCGTATTATCTACATGCTGGGAGGCAGAAGGTATACCGCCACGCTGCTCGGATTCTTCGAGGCCTTCATCTGGCTGCTGGTGATACGCGAAATCTTTAAACACCTGGACAACTGGCTCTGCTATGTGGCCTATCCCGCAGGGTTTGCCATGGGTATTTTTGTCGGAATGATTATCGAAGAACGCATTGCCTACGGTAAGGTGATTGTCAGGATCATTACACGCAAAGAGGTAGTAGGTTTGTTAGACTACCTCAACTTAAACCGGTTCAGGTTTACGCATGTAAGTGCAGAGGGCCCCGATGGCCACGAGAATCTGGTGTTTACTGTTTTGGAACGCGAGCGGTTAGACGATTTGTTGAATTACCTGAAAATAAATTTGCCCACCGCTTTTTACACTGTAGAAAAAGTAAAAGCCGCAGGCGAAAGCGGTGTGCTGCCCGAAGAGAAGGGCGGTCTGCGGGTGTTCACGTGGTTAAGAGGGGTGATGCGCAATTAGCGGTTAATCCAACCGAAAGCCCGCGCGGCCTTGAAGCCCACCGGTGTGCAGAAACAGTATGGTGGTGCCCCTTCGAAAAAAGCCTTCCTTTATTTTTTCAAGAACGCCAAACATGGCTTTTCCGGTGTACACAGGGTCGAGGGGTATGTGGTGTGTTTCTGAAAACTGCCGGATGAACCACAGCAGTTCTTGCGTTACTTTTCCATAGCCACCAAAGTGAAAGGCAGTTTCAATCTGGTAATTGCGCTGGTTTGAAAATGCGCTCACTTCGTCAAACAAAAAATCACCGCCTTTCAGAGCGGCAAATCCCACCACCTGTTTTTCGGGCAGTGCCAACGATAAGCCTGCCATGGTGCCGCCTGTTCCCACTGCCAAACACACATAATCAAACGCAGTTTCATGACTAAGTTGTTGCGCCAACGCTGCCACACCCTTCACAGCCAGCGAATTGGTTCCGCCTTCCGGTATCAGATAAAACGCACCGAGGCGGCTGTGCAAAGACTGAATGAATTCATCTTCATTTCTTTTGCAATACGCCTCGCGGGAAACATAATGCAATTCCATGCCTTTACTTTTTGCGAAAGAAAGCGTTGGGTTCAAGGGACGTGTTTCTTCTCCCCGAATGACACCAATCGACCTGAGTCCCAATTCGTGTGCTGCGGCCGCAGTGGCATAAATGTGGTTGGAATAGGCTCCGCCAAAAGTGAGTAAGGTGTGATGTTTTTGCCGCAGCGCATCTTCCAGGTTATACTTTAGCTTCCACCACTTGTTACCCGATACGAAAGGGTGGTTCAAATCTTCGCGTTTAATGACCAGCGAAACGCCCGCCTGAGCCGTTTCAGGGGTAGTCAAACTAATGATGGGTGTTGGATGGTACGTTAAGCGCGACATCAATTCAACTGCATTTTAGGCGTTGGCGGTCATCTGTAAAAATGCGATGCTAAAAAATATGTCAGAAAAGAATTCATTTTACTAATATTTTTAGTAAATCGGGGTATGAATGATGACTACCTGAAAGGTCGTGGGGCGCAGATAAAAACAGGAAACCGCTTTTTGAAGGCCGAATATGTTACCGACCACGTAGAAGGTTTGGACGAGCCGATGCTGGCAAACACCAACACACAGGTATTTCAGGAAAATGCGAAGAAGATAGTAAACAAGGTAAACAGCCCCGATCTGGGTATGATGTTTTCCATGAATCCGTACCAGGGCTGCGAACACGGGTGCATTTATTGTTACGCCCGAAACACGCATGAGTACTATGGCTTCAGCGCGGGCCTCGATTTCGAGCAAAAAATAATCGTGAAGCGCAATGCTGCCTCTTTACTTGAAAAGCAACTGCAAAGCCCAACGTGGGATGCGCTACCCATAATGCTTTCGGGTAATACCGACTGTTACCAACCACAGGAAAAAAAATTTGAACTAACCCGTAAAATGCTGGCTGTGTTGCTCAAGTACCGCCACCCCGTGGGCATCATTACCAAAAACAGTCTGATACTGCGCGATGTGGATTTGTTACAGGAGCTGTCCAAATACAAATTGGTTCATGTTATGATTTCCATTACCACGCTGGACGAAACGTTGCGCAGGCAAATGGAACCGCGCACCGCCAGCGCCATCAAAAGGCTGAAGGTGGTGGAAGAATTGGCAAAGGGCGGTGTGGCGGTAGGTGTGATGAACGCACCCATCATACCCGGCCTCAACCACCACGAAATTCCGCAGGTGTTAAAAGCCGCTGCCGACCATGGCGCGCTGGCCGCTGGCATGACGGTGGTGCGGCTGAACGGTGCCATAGGCAACATCTTTGAAGACTGGCTGCGTAAGAATTTTCCCGACCGTTTCGATAAGGTGTGGAACCAAATCTGCGAACTGCATGGCGGAAGTGTGAACGATTCGCAATTTGGAAGGCGAATGCGTGGCGAGGGTCCGATCGCTGAAATGATTCAGCAACTGTTTCGCTCTTCTAAAAAGAAATATTTTGCCGACAGGCAAATGCCACCATACGACCTTACACAGTTCAGAAGGGCCGGTACGCTTTCTCTGTTTTAGATTACTCCCACACTACCTTACCCTGCCCGTTGTACCACTTGGGGTAGTTGGGCACGTGTATTTTCTCCAGCTCGTTGCGCTTCAGCTTCATAGAAGGAGTAAGCAATCCATTTTCCTGCGTCCAGTCGTTTTTCATTACCACCGCCCGTTCCAGTTTTTCGTACGGCTCCAGGTGTGGGTTAATGGCATCCAGCGTGTCGGAAAGGCTTCTGGTTATTTCTTCTTTCGATTTGGTTTTGCCGATTGCCGAGAGTACCACCAGCGCAATGGGCTGCGGTATGCCCATGCCCACCACACACACTTGCTCTATGTCTGTATTTTGGGCAAACTTCATTTCTATGGGCGAAGGTGAAATGTATTTCCCCTTATCGGTTTTAAACTGATCTTTCACCCGCCCGATAATCGTAAGATAACCTTCACTGTCAATTTCGCCTGTATCTCCCGTCTTCAGATAACCTTCCTCATCAAACATTTCGGCCGAGAGGTCGGGCAGTTTGTAGTAGCCGCGCATCATGCAGTTGCTCTTCACCCTTATCTCATTATTTTCAGGGGCCAGCTTTACCTGCAGGCCTGGCAACGGTCGGCCTACCGTTCCAAACTTGTTTCCATGCTGCGAGTTAAAGTGTGCATATACGCAGTCTTCTGTCATGCCATAGATCTGGAAAATTTCCACTCCTAATTTTTTCCACCACTGCAGCAAAGGCACGCTGGCCGGAGCCGCCCCCGATGCATAGATTTTTGTTTTTGCCAAGCCCAGTTTCTTTTTGATGGCACCCCGAACTATGTTGTTTACAATCGGTATACCCAGGAGCGTGTCGAGTTTTTTCTGCGGCATTTTTTCCAGAATCTTCTCCTGAAACTTGGCCCAGATACGCGGCACCGCAATGAATACATCGGGTTGTGTATCGGCCAGATTCTTGGGGAAAGTTTCGATGGTTTCGGGAAAGGAGAACATGGCACCGCGGTATAACCCCAACACTTCTATGCCCAGCCTTTCTGCAATGTGGCTTAGCGGCAGGTAAGAAAACAGCCGGGGGTGTGCCGGCACCTGCAAAAGCGTGCAGGCGGCCTTCACAGTTTCATCGAAATTACCCACCACATGCATTACACCTTTAGGCTGGCCGGTGGTGCCCGAGGTGTACATGATGGTCAGCAAGTCATCGCGTTGCCAAACATGAGGTTGGGATAAGGGCTCGGTATTTTTTACAACTTCGCTCCACCATTCACCATCGCGCACGCCATAATAGTCTACGCTGATTTTTTTTAGTGAAGCAGGCACACCGGGTCGCTGGGCATCAAAGTTATCCAGCTTGCCAACGATAATCGCTTTCGCATCGCTATGCTCTAAAATTTGCTGAATGGTTTCTGCCGGCAGCGTAGGATACAGCGGCACGGACACGCACCCCGCCATCATAATGGCTAAATCCGCCAGCACCCAATGGGTACAGTTTTTCGACAGCAACGCAACATGGTCGCCCGGCTGAAGCCCTTGCCTGCGCAGATGTTGCGCAATGCTGCGCACCTCTTTACCGGCTTCTTTCCAGGTCCAGGTGTGCCAATCATCACCTTTTGGTTGTCTAAAGGCAAGGGTATCGGGAATGTTTTTTTCCCAATGCAGAAAGTATTCCAGCGGGCTATTCATGATAAATGGGTTCAGGTTTGGATATGACAAGCTAACAAATTCAAAGCGATGAAAAAACCGAAAAGGAGCTCCTTATCTGATTCCAACCTTTCCATTTGGCCGGGTGTCTAAATGCATAGAACAACCAGATGAAACTTTTTGCCTTTATACTTTTAATGGCCGGCTTGTTACGCTGCGAGACCACCGAAGTAATTACGTGTTTCCCCACAGACTGTACACAGCTTGCCACCGTGGTGGACCTGACCGGTCTGGATGGTTGCGGAAGCGTGCTGGAACTGGTGGATGGCACACGTCTGGAGCCGGAACGCAGAACCTATATACAGCCACCCAGGCCGGAAGAAGACCCGCTCTACCATTTCGAACTGAAAGTGGGCGACAGGGTGAAGATCAGTTACCGCGAGTCTGACATGGGGTCTGTGTGTATGGCTGGCAAAGTGGTGTTCATCACCTGTATTCAATCTGTTCAGCAAAACATCAGAGAATAATTTAATTATGAAGCGATTTGCTTTTTGGATCTTTTTGGGAGTAGTGGCATTGGCCGTTCTGCTGTTCTCCTGTGGTGAGGAGCGCAACGGGTTGAAAGGTGCATGTGGTACACCCGCCACCGTGCGCGACTTAAGTGGTTTGGACGGTTGCAGTTATGTTTTTGAATTGGAGGATGGTACCCGCCTGATTGCGTATTGGGAGTGGGGTTGGTGCGGTACCCCTCCTCTTCCGGAAGGCGCCACCGAAGACCCGCTCTACAACTTTGAATATGTGGATGGCAAGAAGGTGTTGATTGGTTACGAAGAGCGCCCCGATGTTGGCGGCATCTGCATGGCCGGCAAAATGGTAAAGATTACCTGCCTGGAAGAAGTAACGGTACAAGAAAAATAAATGGCCACCGGGCTTGTATCCCGGCAGCCATTAAAGAAACATTATTTGGCCGGCATAAACATGTAGTCCAGCGTGACGTTCAGCATGGCCTTCAAACCGGTAATGAATCCGCGCTCGTCAATCATAAAATCAGGGGTGTGGTGCGCGGGCACTTTGTTAGGGTCTTGGTCGGGCGGCATGGCGCCAACAAAAAAGAAAAACCCAGGCACTTTCTTCTGGTAAAAAGCAAAATCTTCAGCACCGGTTACTGCGTTGATGCGGATCACGTTCGGTTCTCCGGCTGCCTTTTGCAGGCTGGCAACCATTCTTTCTGTTAACGCAGGATCGTTATAAGTAACCGGGGTTTTCCGTTCTATCGAAACCTCTGCCGTGGCGCCCGCACTTTCTGCAATCTTGGTGGCTGTCAATCTTATTTTTTCATGAATCTTTTCCTGCATGCCTTCATCCAGCGTGCGGATGGTGCCCGCCATGAAAGCTTCCTCGGGAATAATGTTTTCGCGTATGCCCGATTGTATGCGGCCTACTGTAATTACCGCTGCTTCCTTGGTTAGCTCTGTCTGCCTGCTTACAATGGTCTGCAGCCCATTGATGATTTGCGCACTCACTACAATCGGGTCTATGCCCATCCAGGGTGCAGAGCCGTGTGATTGTTTTCCTTTCACCGTGATCGAAAACCAATCGGAGGCAGCCATGATGCCGGCCGGCCGATACAAGATGCGCCCCAACGGAGAGGTGGACTGAATGTGCAAACCGAAGATGACATCTACTTTCGGATTTTCAAGTACGCCTTCTTTCACCATCAAGTCGGCACCGCCTGCTTCGCCCGCGGGAGGGCCTTCTTCGGCCGGTTGAAAAATGAATTTCACGGTACCCTTCAAGTCGGCTTTGTTGTTGGAAAGTATTTCGGCCACAGCCATCAGAATAGCAATGTGCGAGTCGTGGCCGCAGGCGTGCATCACACCGGTTTCCTGTCCGTTGAAAATGGTTTTCTCTTTCGAAGCAAAGGGCAGGCTATTTCTTTCCGTTACGGGCAACGCATCTATGTCGGCACGCAGCGCAATTACAGGGCCCGGTTTGGGTCCTTTCAGCAGGGCTACCACACCTGTTTTGGCAACAGGGTATTGCACTTCCAGCCCCAGTTGTTTCAGATGTTCCGCTATGTAGGCACCCGTTTTGGTTTCGCGGTTAGAAAGCTCCGGGTATTGGTGAAAATGCCTACGCCATTCAATCACTTTTGGTTCTAACGCTTTGGCTTGTTGTTCTATTTTGGCTTGCAGCTTGGCATTTACCTGTGGCCATGCCGGCAGGGATGCAGCCATCAGTAGTAAGAGTAGACTTTTCTTCATGGTTCGATTTCGTTTAGGTATACCTTCATGGTGATGTAAGATAGGAAAAAGGGGAAGCTGACCGAAAGGTTCTACTCATCAACGAAAGTTTTAATTCTATTAGCTTAGCGGTATGGAGTGGGTACGAATTTTTTCCACGCAGACAGAGGCTCGCCAGCGAATAACCGAAAACAAGCCGCAGTTGGTGGTGGTTGACGGCAAACGAATCTGCCTGGTATTGCGGCAAAACGCTTTTTTCGCGGTGGCCGATAGGTGCACCCACAATGGTGAGTCTTTAAGCAAAGGTTCGGTAACACATCTGGGCGATGTGGTATGCCCCTGGCATGGATACAGGTTCAACTTAAAAACGGGCCGGGAGGCAGCGCAGCAATCGGCCGACCTGGAAACGTACCCCGTGCGCGAAGACGATACAGGTGTGTACATTGGCTTGTAATCAACCCCTCTGTTTGCAGCCATTGCTTCCAAACAGGCTAGAGGTAGCACCCTATCGTTTGGCTGATGACCGATCATTGAAGCGCATGGCTTCGTAATTTCAGTGGAAATAAAATACTTTTGTATTCGTTTAGTGCTATTGATGTTGCGACTGTTTTCTCTTCTGCTTCTTTCCGTTAGCTGCTTTGGCCAAGACCTGCCTGCGCTTCAATTTAGCGAATCGGCACCGGCCGACTTGCTGGCTACCCGCTCGGCTGTATTGTATAGTAGCGATGTAAGCCTGACCGAGCTTACCGAGTTTCAACAGGGCTTTCAGCAAATCGGTATCGATGCCGTTGTGTATTTTGAAATGGAAAAAGTCTTTTCCGGAAAAGACCCCGCCCGCATGTATGCCGACTACCTGAATACGCGGCAAATCAAATACCTGGTGTTGTTGCAAAAACAAAACAGCGAGTATCAGTTTGTGGCTACGCTCTTCAACGGCAAGCCTGCCTTTGTTGAACCCAGCCAGGCGGCCTGGCGGGTAAAGGGAATGAAGATATACGACATGCTGCAACAGATTTACCGCGATTCGTGGCTGGTGCAGAAGAAGCAGAACTATCTCATCAACGACATTCCTGAAATGCCGGGGGGCCTGAATATGATTACAGGCAGGCGCGCAGAGTTCTTTGCCCTCGACTTAAAAGTAGATAACCTGGCAGTACCCAAAACAGGCGATGAGGCCATCGATCGTGAGTTGGAACAACTTTTTGCAGCCCACTATCCCTACAAATACAAACTGGTAGAAGCCACCTACGATGAAAAAGAATTGCGCAAGCTGGGCTTTCACTACGTGCTTACTTACGTGAAAACCAGCGGCCGCGCATCGCGCGAATTACTGGGCTATGACATGACGAAGACGGAAAGCGCCTATGCTTCGGTTACGTGGCCCAATGGGTCTTCGCAGGTAAAAACCATTGCGGCCGATAAGCCGGTGTACAAATTTTACTTCAAGCACATCGAATCGGGCAATGTGTTTCTGGGCACTCGCTGGGATGCAGACGAAACCTACATGCAGGCGCTGAAGAACCACCTGATGGGCTTCCGTGCGGAATTGCGCCTCAATTAGTTGTTCAGTTCGAAACCAGCTTCAGCCCTACAATAGAGCCTATCAGCAGAAAGATGAAGAACATACGCCAGAAAAAGGAGGGCTCGTTAAAGAAAAATATACCCACCAACGCAGTGCCTACTGCGCCAATGCCGGTCCAAACGGCATAGGCAGTGCCCAGCGGAATTTTTTGAATGGCCTCATTCAGAAAGTGAAAGCTGAGCGAAATCGAAATAAAGAATGCAACGGTCCATTTCGTGTTCGAGAAATTGTTGGACAACTTGAGGCTGGTGGTGAAGGCCACTTCAAACAGTCCGGCAATGATCAGGTAAATCCAGGCCATGGTGCAGTTCTTTTTGGCAAAGATAAAAAGCTACCAACTACTTTCTGCGGTAGGCCAGGTACACCAGAATAATAATGGCCAGCACCACGTAGCCATTTAAGTTGAAGTCGGGAAAGCCATGCCAGCCCCAATCCCAATCGTGCCACCCGAAAATGATTTTGAAGGGCAAACAAATCAGCGCCACAATCACGCCAAAGATGGCTGCTATTATTCCGATCACCACACCAAACAAGCCACCCAAAATGCCCACCATGGCGCCCAACAGCCCTACCCAAAGAGGGAACGTGAGCACCAGAATCAGGATGATTAAAAACGTAGAGGCCGGTGAAGAACTGCGGGTAGACATAGTGGGTAAGCGGTTTTCGCGGTGCCGTGCAATAATCGTTCAGTTTAGGAGAAAGGGCCTAATCAGCCCGGAAACAACGTTTACAGATGGCGGCCCGGCCCAAAAGTGTAAGAAAATGAACAGTGGTTTTTACAAATCTGAACAAACCGCCCGTTTCAGAGCAAACCTTTCCCGGTTGGGTAGGGCATTGTCTCGGCAGGGGGCGTTGGCCCGTTTTCTTGCTGGCTTAATGCGTATTATTGGCAAAGATTTGATTGAAAATGAGTTTAGCGAGAAAGTGGCTGGTGTTTTTGGGGTTGGCGATTGCGCTGGTGGCATTTGCGTTGGAAAGCCCGGCACAATCGCACGAAGGTTTTATTTATGGCAAGGTGATCACCGACCGTACCACCTACACCGGGCCGATGCGGTGGGGAGGCGAAGAAGTTTTTTGGACAGACCTGTTCAATGCGGCCAAACGCAACAACGACTATGTTAAGCTGATACCGAAAGAAAGCAGCGACAAAGACTGGTGGTCTAACTACACGTGGTCTTTCTCCAGCATTTGGGAAGACAAAGGCACCGCCCACCAATTTGTGTGCCAGTTTGGCAACATCAAAGCCATCGAAAATACGGGGCACCGATACATCACTTTAAAATTAAAGAACGGTGGCGAGTTGCAGGTAGATGGCGAAGGCTACAACGACATTGGCAGCGATATTCAGATTTTGGATGAAGAGTTGGGCACCATCAATATCAAGTGGGCCAATATTCGCAGGGTAGAGTTTATGGAAACGCCATCGCGATTGCCCGAATTTTTTGGGCAACCACTGTATGGCACGGTTGAAGGCGGGCGCAGAGAAAAATATACCGGCTTTATTATTTGGGACAACGATGAACGCCTCGCCTCTGACAAGCTGGATGGTAACTCTGCCGATGGTAAGGTGGCCATACGCTTTGCAGAAATTGAAGGCATTGAAAAGAGCGGTAACGGAAGCCAGGTAACACTGAAATCGGGACGCAGCATTTTTTTGGATAACTCCAACGATGTGAACAACGGCAACCGGGGCGTGTTTGTGGTGAACCCGGACTATGGAATCATCAAATTTTCTTGGAGGGCATTCAGGCGCCTCACCCTTTCGGCTCCCCCTCACACCGGCCAAAAATTCCAGGACTTCCCCTCGCCACGACCCATGCAGGCAACGGTTACCCTTTTAGATGGCGGAGAAGTTTCCGGCAGAATCATTTACGATATTGACGAAGCACTGGATTTTGAACTCATTGAAGGAAAGGAAAACGATATTGAATACCAGATTCCGTTGCGAAACATCAAACGCATTACACCGCAAAACTTCGATTATTCGCAGGTAGAATTGCGGTCGGGCCAAACCCTGCTAATGGGCGGCCAACGCGATGTGTCGGACGAAAACAGCGGCCTGCTGGTGTTTGTGAAAGGCAAAAAAGAACCTGTACATGTGGCATGGAAGAGAATTAATGAGATCATCTTCCAATGATCTTTCCTATTTTGCTGCATTGAAAAAGCCCTCTACCAAAGTTTTGATTGCCGTGCCGGTGCTGGTGGCAGTTATTGCGCTGGTACTTTACCAACGCAACCCCGGGCCCATTTTTTACTTTTCTGCGGGCTGGCTGTTGTTTATTGCGCTGCTGTTGTGGGTGGGCAACCGGCAACTTACTGTTCGGTTAGATAAGTGGTTGCCGTGGAGCAAATTTGGCAACTGGCGCTTCTTTGTACATCTGTTGCTGGGCCTTGCCTACCTGCTGATACTCATCAACCTGATCTATATCGGCATCAGGTATTTTCTTACCGAGAGTGGCCCCACCATGGAACAAATGGTGGTGATGAATGTGTGGGGTGCTGCCATTTTCATTCCCGTGTTTTCACTTTACTTCAGCTTGCATTTTCTCAAACACTGGCGCGAGTCTGTTTTGGAGGTAGAACAGATTCAAAAAGAAAAGATGCGTTCGCAACTCGATTCACTTAAAAATCATTTAGACCCGCACTTTCTTTTTAACAACCTGAACATTCTTTCTTCTTTGATTGACAAAGACAAAGTAGCTTCCAAAACTTTCATCGAAAAGTTTGCGGAAGTTTATCGATCGCTGTTGCGTTCAAAGTCGGATGACCTTATTTTGTTGCAGGAGGAGCTTGAGTTTATCGACACCTACATGTACCTGATACGGGTGCGCTTCGAAAACAACATTCAGTTTGTGAATAAAGTGAGCGGTGCGGCCCGAAGCAAAATGCTGCCACCGCTTACACTACAGATGCTGTTGGAAAATGCCATCAAACATAACCTCATCAGCGAAAGCCAGCCGTTGCAGATTGAATTGCTGGACGGCCAAGATGACTACCTGGTGATGCGAAATACGTTGCACGAAAAAATGGTGGTGGCCAAAGAATCCCACGGAAGTGGCCTGAGCAACATTCAATACCGCTATGCCCACTTTACCGATAGGCCGGTGCGTGTTGAAAAATCGAACAATCATTTTGAAGTACATATACCTTTGCTGGAAATTGAAATGGCATGACCGTACTGTTACTGGAAGATGAGACGCTGGCAGCCGAGCGGCTGCAAAACATGCTGGTTGAACTGGAGCCGGAGGTGCGCATAGTAGCCCAGTTAAAAACGGTGGAGGCAGCCGTGCAATGGTTGCAGAACAATCCCCATCCCGACCTGATATTGTCTGACATCCGCCTGCTGGATGGATTGTGCTTCGAAATTTTTTCTACCGTGAAAGTGGAGAAGCCGATAATTTTTACAACCGCCTACGACCAATACGCCATTAAGGCATTTGAAGTTAATAGCGTGGACTATCTGCTGAAGCCGTTGCAGACAGACAAGCTGCGCGCAGCATTACAGAAAGTAAAAACACGTTTGGCGCAGCCTGCGGCCCCGGCTGGCATAGATTACCAGGCGTTGGCCAAAGTGCTGCAGAGTGCGCAGCCCGCCTACAAAACGCGCTTCATGGTAAGGTTGGGGCAAAAAATTGTGGCGGTGCCGGTAGAAAAAATTGCGTACTTCTTCAGCGAAAACAAGCTAACCTTTGTGGTTACCACAGACCAAAAACGCTATCCGCTCGACCAGCCGCTGGATGAGTTGGTGGACGTGCTTGACCCCAAATTATTTTTCCGTGCCAACCGCCAGTTCATCGTCACGTTTGCGGCCATTGCCGAAATTCATCCCTACTTCAAGGGGCGGATAAAGCTGCATTTGAACCCGGCAGCTACCGAAGAGGTCGTCATCAGTTCCGAACGCACCCCCGAGTTCAAAAAGTGGATCGACCAATAGGTCGATCTTTTCATTTCAGGCTGCTTTTTCCGGCATACATTTATCCCGATTCGGTAGCCCCCCGTTCCGTTTGGTCGCAATAACATTCCGCGCCCCCTAACCTTTGTGCACTTTGGTAGTATAATTCACCGAAACCAAAGAACAGATACAATGAAAATAGCAACCTGTCTTCTCCTTTGTTTGTGCAGCCTTACTCTGACAGCGCAAGACGAAAGCTTTATTTATGGAAAAGTTACCACTATCGACAACAAGGTGTACGAAGGGCCCATACGCTGGGGCAAGGAAGAAGTGTATTGGGTAGACCTTTTTAATGCCGGCAAAGAAAGAAACGAAAACCTGCGCTATCTCTCAAGCAGAGAACGAGAGGCATTAGACGACCGACAAAACAACTGGGGCGAGTGGAACGGCAGCTATTGGAAAAAATGGATCAACTACGAAAGTGATGATCGTTATAACAATGACTATACCCATCAGTTTGCCTGCCAGTTCGGAGAGATCAAGAGCCTGATGCCTTCGGGCCGCAAGTATGTAGACATTGAAATGCAGAATGGCGACAAGTACACCCTGAAAGGTGAAGGATACAATGATGTGGGCACAGAGATTCGGATTATGGACCCGGAGATGGGCGAGATGGACATGAGCTGGAGCCGCATCAGCAAGATTGAGTTTATGAAAACACCCAAGAGCCTGAAGGAGAAATTTGGAAAACCTTTGTATGGCACTGTAGAAGCTTTTGGCGAAAAGTTTACAGGCTACATTCAGTGGGATCATGACGAACGCCTGAGTACAGATAAATTAGATGGCGATGCAGAGGACGGCAATGTGTCTATTGAGATGGGCAAAATCCAATCGATAGAGCGCAAAGGCAGCCGTAGTTTTGTCGTGTTGAAATCAGGAAGAGAGCTGAGAATGGATGGCAGCAACGATGTAAGCTCGGGCCACCGCGGTGTGATTATTATGAACAAAGAGTTGGTAGCTGTAGATGTGCCCTGGAATGAATTCGACAAAGTTACCTTCAGCGAACCGCCTGCGGGAGCATTACCTGGTTACGAATACTTTTCGAAACAGCACACGTTAACAGGCACGGTAATAACACGCGATGGACAAACCCTGAACGGCAAAATTGTATTCGACCTGGACGAGGAGTACGACTATGAACTACTGCAAGGCAAACGTGGCGATTACGAATACGTGGTTCCCTTCAGAAATGTTGGTAAACTAACGCCCTTTAGTGAATACCGCTGCGAACTCGAATTAAAGAATGGGCAAAAACTTACGATAGACGATGCGCAAGACGTGAACGACCGCAACCAGGGCGTGTTGGTATTCGCTTCGGCCAAAGCAGATCCTACCTATGTGCCCTGGGAAGATGTAAAGTCGATTGCATTTAAGTAGAATGATTTAATAAGGTGTGTTCTCTGCCCCCGTTCTGTGCCAGGCGCAGGCGGGGGCAGTTCTTTTTTATAGCCACGTTTCTTTAATCAAGTCGGCTGCTTTTTCGGCTATCATGATAACGGGTGCGTTTGTATTGCCGCTTGTCAACAGGGGCATCACAGACGCGTCAATCACGCGCAATTTTTCGATGCCCCGCACCCGCAGGTGTGTGTCCACTACAGCCGCCTCATCTGTTCCCATTTTGCAAGTGCCTACCGGGTGATAGACACATTCGGCTGTTTGCGCAATATGCTGCAGCCAGCCATCGTCCGAAAGGTGGTGCGCAGGCAGATGGTGGCGAAGGCGCAGCGAGTCGAAAGCAGTGGCATTCAGTACTTCGGTGGCCTTGCGTGCGGCAGCCACCATGGTGAGTCGGTCGTCTTCATGCTGCAGGTAGTTGGGTTGTATTATGGGCGGTGCCTGGGGATCTGTAGAAGCCAGGCCAACAAATCCCCGACTGTTGGGTCGTACCTGTGTGGGCAAAATGGTGTAGCCATCTTCCAACGGAAAAGTAGACATGTCGTACATATTAGCAGAACCGGCTTCGGTGCCTGCATTCGTAGGCGTAAACTGAAATTGTACATCGGGGCGGGTGAGCGTTTCATTGGAGCGCAAGAAGGCAACGGCTTCCAACGGCCCAATAGAAAGCGGTCCGTTTTTAAAAAGGAGGTATTGAATCAATGCCCCCGCCTGGCGATGGAGTGGCAGGTAGTGGTTATTGCTTATCGGCTTGGTGCACTGCGCACTTACCGGAAAGAAAAGATGGTCTTGCAGATTTTTACCTACACCGGGCAGGTTTTTCTTGGTGGTGATGCCCTGTTTTTTTAATTCATCTTTGGCTCCAATTCCCGATAGCATCAGCAGTTTGGGCGACTCGAAGGCACCCGCACAGAGCAGTACTTCGCGTTGGGCGCGCGCCATTAACGTGGCGCTGTAAGCAGTAAAGAACTCTACACCCGTGGCACGGTCGTTTTCTATAACGATCTTTTTGCACACAGCCCCGGTAACCACTGTCAGGTTTTTACGCTTCATGGCAGGCACCAGAAATGAACGCGCGGTGCTTTGGCGTTTTCCATTCTTCATGGTGTATTGAAACCAACCTGCACCTTCCTGGTTGGCCCCGTTTACATCGTTGTTGGCGGGTATGCCGCGTTCCACACATCCATCAATGAAGGCCTGCCCCATTTCTGTGTGATACCAGTAAGCCTGGGTAACATTCATCGGCCCCCCTTTTGCATGGTATTCGTTTTCGAATTGTTCGTTGTGCTCCGACTTTCTGAAGTAGGGCAATACAGATTCAAAGTCCCAGCCTTCGCAACCCAATTTTGCCCAGCCATCGTAATCTTCGCGCTGGCCGCGAATGTAAGCCATGGCGTTGGTAGAGCTGCTGCCACCCAATACTTTGCCCCGCGGATGATAAATTTTTCTGTTTGCCAGAAAGGGTTGTGGCTCGGTGTAGTAACAGTTCCAGTCTACGTTACTTTTATGCAACCGCATGTAAGCCTGTGGAATATGAATTTCGGGTTTGGTGTCTTTGCCCCCGGCCTCTAACAGCAGTACTGTTTTAGCAGGATTTTCAGTGAGCCGGTTGGCCAACACGCAACCAGCAGAGCCGGCACCAATGATGATGTAGTCGTACGTCATGCAGACAAGGTTATATAAAAACGCCTTATTTGATAAAATTTCTAATAAACCACCATTTAAAGGCAGGATCGACCAGCGATACTTCCTTGCCCAGCACGTCAATCACATCCTTCTGTAACAGCGACTGGATGGAGCGCTGAATAGTGGCGGTAGTTCCTAACGAATACTCTTTTATTATTTCTTTTGAATGAATGTTCTGCACTTTCTTGCAGATCGCTTTAAGGTAATTCAGTTGATAAGTAGTTAACGATTCGATAATTTTTTGAAACTGAAGTTCATTTTGCTCGCTTAAGTTGACCAATGCTTTGTCAGCATTTAGCCGGGTTACCTTAGACTTGGTGATGTACCACAGTATTTGAAAAGCGTATTGGGTGTAATATGAATGATACTCCATTGCATCGCAAATAACTTTAATGGAGTCTTCACTTATTTTTTTTCCTGTCTTATCAAATTTCGCAGCCACAAAGGGCAGCCATTCACTAAATTCTATTTTCTTAAGGTAGTATACGGCACCAAATTTATAAAAAGGTAAATCAGAAGACTCAAACAGCTGACTCATCAAATGACGTTTGCTGCCGTATAGACAGTAATGAACTTTATTGTGTTGTTGCCAATAGCTTCTTAGTTTGCGTTGAAACTCGATGGGTTCGTCAAAGTAATTGATATTCTGAAACTCATCAAGGCAAAGAACAATACGGAGTTGCTTCTTCTCTGCAATAATTTGGGGCAGATTAAGTACCTCCTCTTCTTTTAAAGATGATTGGGCGGTAAACCTAACGGAGAACTCGCTATTTACGTCCGGCTGAAATGAAAGATGAGGCACGATGCTCCTTAACCATTTACTCGCAAACTGAAACGCCTCGTCAATTTTAGAATTGGTGGCACGAAGTAAGGCTTGTACATAGGCTTCGTAAAACTCCTGAGGCGTTCGGCATCGAAAAAGATCGATGAAAACAAACCGCGTATCTTTTGATGCGTAACGAATGGCAGCTTCTTCTACCAATGAAGATTTACCCCATCGCCTGGGAGAAATGAGAATTGTATTAGTGTTCGAATTGAATTGGTGATGAAGAAATTCGATGTCTTTTAGCCGGTTGCAGAAGTCTGACCGGTGAACTGTCTTTCCGAAAACAAAGGGATTTTGTGCCATGGTTTAAAAGTTACATAAATGTAACTTACATAAATGTAACTTACAACAATGTAACTTACTGTAGCTATTTTAGCTCGAATTTGAGGATTTACTGTTAACTGACTCGCTATTGCAAGTCAGATTTGTGTTAGAAGCAACTTTGACAGATCAAAACATTTCATTTGCGAGCGAGGAGCCACCACGGGAAACTTGTTTAGGCTCAGAATAAGAGATTGCTTCACTCGTTCATGACTCAGGGTTTTTGAGATGGCTTTTTGGAAAAGCTGACGCATTTCTTTCGAACCATGCAACAATCCTTTCGTGGTATTGCTTAGCCGTATCGAATGGCAGATTTTGCAGAGTTTATGGAGCTGTTACGCGAAACGCTACTCGTAATTTGGACTACGCCTGTTTATGGTGTATTGATATTGACAGAGTTGATCCTTTCGAATTGGCGGGGTCGGCCGGCCTACCGTTTGCACGACACTTTAGAAAATGTTTATCTCTCAATATTGAACGCGGTCATTGATCTGCTGATGAGAGGAGTAGCGCTGGGCTTATTGGCATTCTGTTTCCGGCATTCTTGGGTGTCGATAGGGCCGCCATGGGTGTACTGGCTTACCCTGGTAGTAGCCCTCGATTTCTTATTTTGGATACTTCATTGGGTAGACCACCGTTGTCGTTTGTTCTGGGCTGTGCATGTCACCCATCATTCTTCCGATGAATTTAATCTTACCACCGGCTTCCGCTCTTCCGTATTTCAGCCATTATACCGTTTTGTGTATTTTGTTCCGCTACCTCTCTTTGGATTTGCGCCAGCCGATATTTTATTTGTCTATGCCGCTTCGCAAACCTATGGAGTCTTATTACACACCCGGCAAGTTGGCAGGTTAGGCATACTAGAGTGGTTTTTAGTAACGCCCTCGCACCACAGGGTTCACCATGGCTCGAACCCTGAATACCTCGACAAAAACATGGGAATGGTCTTCATTGTATGGGACAGGATGTTTGGCACCTTTCAAGAAGAAAAAGCGCCAGTTAAATACGGAATAACAAACCCCCTACCTGATCGTAAGCCCGTCACGGTGGTCTTTCATGAGTGGAAGGTTTTGCTGCAGGATGTACGCAAAGCCCCCACGCTGGCAGCTAAGTGGCGCTTGCTTTGGGCACCCCCCGGCACAAAGAGATCCGGAATCAATAGTTACTAAAAGCTTTTATACTTCGTCCGGTCGGGACGCAATGCCTAGCAGGCTTTCTTCTTTCTTTCTGTATTCGCTGGGTGTTGTACCGTACTTTTCTTTAAACACCCGTGCAAAGTATGACAAGTTATTGAATCCACACTGGTAACCAATTTCTGCTATGTTACCGGCCCGCTGGCTAAGCAACTGCGCTGCACGTTGCAACCGCAGTTCGCGAATAAATTCATTAGGAGAGAGGCCCGTGAGCGCAGTAAGTTTTCGATACAACTGTACGGAGCTCAGTGCCATTTCGCGGGCAAATGTCTCTACACTGAAGTCGCTATCCTCCATATTTGCTTCTACCAAGGTAACGGCCTTTTTAATAAACTTCTCTTCTAATGAATCCGACACAACCGTTGAGGCCTCTACTAGTTTTGCGTGACTGGCATACTTTCGTTGCAACCGCTTTCTTACATCTATCTGGTTCTGTATGCGCACCATCAGTTCCTCCAATGAGAACGGCTTGGTGATAAAGTCGTCTGCCCCGTGTCTAAATCCTTCCATGCGTGGCGTGGCCTCATCGCGGGCAGTTAAAAGTATGAAAGGTATGTGGCTGGTGCGTTCGTCTTCTCGGAGTTGTGTGCACACCGTAGGCCCATTTATGCCCGGCATCATCCAGTCGCATAAAATCAATGAGGGTATTTTTTCGAAGGCGGTTTTAAGGCCTTCTTCGCCATTCGATGCCTGCAACACAACATAGTGCTTGCTTAACTCAAGAGTAAGGTAGTCCCGAAGGTCGGCATGATCTTCGATGACTAAAACCACATCGCTGTTGTCGTTAGTGGAAGGAATTACGGGGCCCGCTGCGGGCATCTCGGCAATTGTGGTGTAGACGGGAAAACCACCTCCTTGCAGTGCACTAGAAGGCAGATGAATTTTGCCTAACGGCAGACGAACCGAAAATATCGTGCCTGTGCCCGTATTACTTGCCACGCTGATCTTTCCTCTGTGAAGTTCAGTTAACTCTTTGGCAAGCGCAAGGCCGACACCGCTCCCCTCGAAAAGCCGTTGCACCTGGCTGTCCACCTGGTAAAAGCGATCGAAGATATGCGGTACGTGTTCGGGCCCTATCCCCGGCCCCGTATCAGCAACGGTAATCTCTACTGCGCCTTCTCGGAATTCTTTCGTAGGTTGCAGGGTTTGTATTTTTAGCTGTACTTGCCCGCCCGGTGGTGTGAACTTGAAAGCGTTTGAAAGCAGGTTAGTGACAATTTTATGAACCTTGTCGGCATCAAAAAACAACGGAACAGTTGGACTGTCGTGGTGAAAAGAAAAATGAATTTCGCGCGAAGTTGCCAACGCCTGAAATTCGTGGGCGCGTGCGCCCAGAAAGGCAACCACATCTTGCTCAACAACTCGCAGTTGTTGGGTGCCCGCATCAAACCGTGCCAACTCCAGAAGCTGGTTCACCAACGTAAGCAGTCGGTTGGCGCTGCGGAACATCAGTTGAAATTCTAACTTGTCCTCTTGCTTATCTGCAATTTGCATACGGGTTTGAAGTGGGGCCATCAACAACGTTAGTGGCGTTCTGAATTCGTGAGAAATATGGGCAAAGAAACGCGACTTAAGCTGGTCTATCTGGCTGAACAAACGCGCCTGATCGCGTTTGGCCTTCTGAAGCAAGCGTACTCGGTAGAAGATAAGCAATGCCGACAGCAGCAAGACCAAAATAATCAAAACATAGATGATCTGACGATTCTGTTGACGCTGCAACATCATCGATTTTGCAGAGGCCTCTTGCTGTAGCAGCAGCATTTCATTCTTTTGCTTTTCAGAAGCAAAGTCGGCCTCCAGCTTTTCGAGTCGGGCAGAAGTCTCTGTATTGAACAGGCTGTCGACCAACTCGTGGTAGCGAGTTTTGAAGTGTAGTGCCTGTTCGTAATCACCCAAGGCCTTATAAGCTTCGGAGGTCAATAAATATCCGATTTCATTGATCTTGCTACCGTGCGCCTTTGCTAACCTTCGTTCTTGCGAAAATGCTTCGATGGCATCGAGATAGCGTTGGTGATGAAAATGAAGTTGCCCGAGTTGACCCCATACGATTTCCTGAAGAAATGGAAAACTTATTTCTAGTTTTTTAGCCCCTTCCAATGCCCGTTGAAGGTAGAAGTAGCCTGAGTCGAAACTGGTTTTCTGATGAAGGTGCGCTACCTGTTGTAAAGCCATCACTTCATGGTAAGGACTTTGCGATCGACTTGCTTTCAACAATAAGCGCCCTGTCTGCTGGGCCTCTGCATATCGACCACGTTGAAAATAAACGAGCGCAATTCCCTCTAGCGCCAAAATTTCTACCTCACGTGCTTCGCCTTTTGCCTTATCAAGAGCCTTTTCAAAATAGAACGCAGCGCTATCAAGCATCAAGGAGTCGGTGTGGCGGTTAGCATACGCTTGCCCCATCATAATGAAAAGACTCGGTTCGAAGTCTTCAAGGAAACTATCCTTTGCAGCGTCTTTCATGCTATTGAATGCCGCCAGGCTCTTGCGGTAGTACGCTATCTCTTTTCTAAATAAATCATTTGATCCGGAAAACATGCGCATGGCACTGTATAGTTTACCCAGGTCGAGCAATGTAACAATGCGAAGTGGAGGATATTCATGATCGATGTTTACCTTCAGCGCACTATGGAAACTCTCCAACGCACGGCCGTAATCGCCCGATTGCTGATAGCAACGGCCAAGATAGGTAAGACTTATGGCGATTCCTTTTTGATAGCCCAACGACATGGCTACTTGGTGGGCCTGATTAAGATAATGGTACGCGGAATCGACACTGATAGATAACCACTCCGAGCCCAATTCCGCGAGGATCCGTGCACGTGTGGTATCCGCATTGGCGGAGGAGAATGCGTTTTGCAGGCTATCGATCCTGTTGGTCTGGCCGTTCGCTAAAAGAATAGCTAAGACGCAAAAAACCAATGCAAAGGAGGTTTTCATAAGGAGCTTGGTGAATTTACAAAAAATTCACTTCTTATCTTTGAGGCATTGTTTGGCGATGGCCCTCGAGAATTCCGACACCCAACTGCAAAAAGGCATTCAGTACCTTTTCCGTTTTGGACGGTTGCATGGGCCGCCATACAAAGTGCGTGTATTGCAATGACCGTGGCCGGTCGTTACCGGTTGTCGTATAAACTTTTGCAACGCCATGGCCATGATGTGAGGTTTGAATTGACAGGTATGTAACGTCCAATTTAGCTGCAAGCACCGCGGGAGCATAGTGCTGCAACAGTTGCGAAGCAGTGACTATTCCCTGATTTTTTGTCGGGGGAAGTGGTTGAGCCGGGCAACAGAACGATGCCACGTGAAGTAACCAAAGGGCAAGAAGGCGTTTGCAAATTAGGTACATGGCAATGGCGGGTTAGCAAGCCTGTAAAACTAACGTGTGCCACGACCTGGTATAGCTGCCAATCTTTCATTTGCTAACTGATTTCTTTCGCCATGTTGAATAAATGGCACTTGTACCCGAAACAGCCGTTCGATGCACGGCAATGCATCATTTTTTCAAAACCCCCAACACTTCATTTAATTTCAACAGTGCCTCTACGGGGCTGATGGTGTTGATGTCTATTTTGCCCAGCACTTCCTGAATGGCTTTCATTTTAGGGTCGGCCTCGAAGAGGCTCATCTGTGGTGTGGGCTTTAGCAGCTCTTCCATATTGCGGGCTTTGCCCTTCTCTGCGTGTTTGTCTTTCTCCAGAAAACGCAGAATTTCGTTGGCACGCAACACAATTTTGTTGGGCATGCCGGCCAGTTGCGCCACGTGAATACCGAAGCTGTGTTCGCTGCCGCCTTCTTTCAGCTTGCGCATAAAGATGATTTTGTCGCCCACCTCTTTTACGCTTACGTTGAAATTTTTTACGCGCGGGTGGTCTTCGGCCAACTGGTTCAGTTCGTGGTAGTGCGTGGCAAACAATGTTTTCGGGCGCACGTCTTTGTGGTTGTGCAGGTACTCTACGATGGCCCACGCAATGGAAACACCATCGTAGGTAGAGGTGCCCCGCCCGATTTCATCCATTAAAATTAGACTGCGGTCGCTCAGGTTGTTCAAAATGCTGGCTGTCTCCGTCATCTCCACCATAAACGTAGACTCCCCGCGCGAAAGATTATCGCTGGCACCCACGCGCGTAAACACTTTATCCACCACACCTATCACCGCGCTCTCGGCCGGCACAAAGCCACCCATCTGCGCCATCAGTACAATCAACGCGGTTTGCCTGAGCAGGGCAGACTTACCGGCCATGTTGGGGCCGGTGATGATGAGGATCTGTTGTGTTTCGTTGTCGAGGTAAATATCGTTGGGCACATAACTTTCGCCCACGGGCAGTTGCTTCTCAATAACAGGATGCCTGCCAGCCTTTATCGCTAGGCGCGTAGAGTCGCTTATTTCTGGTTTCTGGTAGCGGTTTTGCCGCGCCACGCGCGCAAACGAAAGCAGACAATCCAGCACGGCTACAACGCGTGCGTTTTGCTGAATCTGCGAAATGAAATCGGCCGTGTGGGCTACCAGCTCCTGAAATAGTTTTTGTTCAATCACGAGCAACTTCTCTTCGGCATGAAGAATTTTTTCTTCGTACACTTTCAATTCTTCCGTGATGTAGCGCTCGGCATTTACCAGCGTCTGCTTGCGTATCCAATCTGCCGGCACTTTGTCTTTGTTGGCATTGCTTACCTCCAGGTAGTAGCCAAAGACTTTGTTGTAGGAAATTTTCAGCGAGCCGATGCCCGTTCTTTCCACTTCGCGCTTTTGCACTTGCAGCAGGTAATCTTTTCCTGAGAAGGCGATGGCCCGCAACTCATCGAGTTCTGCGTTTACCCCTTCTTTAATGATGCCGCCCTGGTGGATGAGCATGGGGGCATCATCCTTCAGTTCCTTCTCAATTTTTTCCAACAGAAAGTCGCAGCGGTTCAGTTGGTCGGCCAGCTTCTTCAGTCCGGGCAGCGTTTGTTTTTCAAGACTTTCTTTGATGGGCCTGATGGCCACGAGCGAACGCTTGAGTTGAATTAATTCGCGCGGATTGATTCTGCCAACGGCTACTTTAGAGATAAGCCTTTCCAGGTCGGTAATCTGGCGCAGGTGCTCCGAAATATTTTCATCCAGATCAGGCTGTTGAAAGAAATGATCTACAACGGCCAGTCGTTCCTCAATGGCGGCTCGTTCTTTCAGCGGCAACACCATCCACTTGCGCAACTGCCGCGAGCCCATGGGCGTTACCGTTTGGTCGAGTATTTGCAGCAAGGGCACACCACCTTCGTGCTGCGCATTAACCAGCTCCAGGTTGCGGATGGTGAACTTATCCAGCCACACATATTTTTCTTCGTCTATGCGGCTGACAGAAGCGATGTGGTGCGTGTCTTTGTGTTCGGTAGCTTCGAGGTAGTGCAGCACCGCCCCGGCTGCCACTACGGCTTCGCCCAGACCATCGATGCCAAAACCTTTCAACGTGGCCGTTTTGAATTGCTGCAATAGTTTTTCCTGTGCAAACGCTGCGGCAAAAGCCCAGTCGTCTACGGCAAAGGTGGCATATTCTTCGCCCAGGTGGGCTTCCAGTTTTTCACGCTGGGCTTTGCTGAAAATGATTTCGGCCGGAGCCAGGCTCTGAATCAGTTTCAGCACATAGTTTTCGTTTCCCTGGGCACAATAGAATTCACCCGTGCTGATGTCCAAAAAAGCAACTCCATAGGCTGCTTTGCCGGCAAAGAGGGCGCACAAAAAATTGTTGCGTTTCCGCTCCAGCACATTGTCGTTAAAAGAAACACCGGGTGTAACCAGTTCGGTAACGCCACGTTTCACAATGCCCTTTACAAAACGCGGGTCTTCCAGTTGGTCGCAAATGGCCACGCGGTGCCCGGCACGTACCAGCTTGGGCAGGTACGTATCGAGCGCATGGTGTGGAAAGCCCGCTAGCTCTGTTTCGGAGGCAGAACCATTGCCTCGCTTGGTCAGCACAATGTCAAGCACTTTGCTGGCAGCAACCGCATCGGCACCAAATGTTTCGTAAAAATCGCCTACACGAAAAAGTAAAAGCGCCCCCGGGTACTTTGCCTTGATGGCATTGTACTGTTTCATAAGAGGAGTTTCTGCCGAAGAAGAAGCCATGGTGGGCAAAGATAGAAGCCTTTCGGTTTTTTCGCGCGCAACCTGTGCAATAGATTTCTCCGTGTGCGACCTGCCATTGATTTCTATTCTTCAATTATACCATAGATTTTTATATTGGATGGTTCGGGTTTAACAACTCTTTGTGAAACCGTTGGCAACCGCTTAACAGGGCCACAATGCCGCAGCGGGTATGTTTGAAAAAAATACACCTGAATTTTATGAAGCATTTTTTCTATTTGTTATTGCTGGTGCCCTCGCTGCTGTGGGCACAGCCCGATCAACTATTGGGTGAAGTAAGTCTTTCCCAATTTCAAGAGCCACCACACGCGGACTGGTTTACAAAGAATTACGAAGCCTACAAGCCTTCTGCCGCCATTGTAGACATGCTGAAAGCCACCCGCCACCACCACCTGCAGATAACTATCTATTTTGGGAGCTGGTGTGGCGATAGCAAGCGGGAAGTGCCACGCTTTGTAAAGGTACTTGCCGAGATGGGGTTCCCCCTGAGCCAGGTAAAATTCATAGGCGTTTCAGATTCCACCGAACGCTATAAACAATCGCCACAAAGGCAGGAAGCAGGCCAGCATGTTTACAGAGTACCTACGATGGTGATAACTGAAAAAGGCAAGGAACGAAACCGCATAGTGGAGTACCCGGCCGAGAGCCTGGAGCGCGACCTTCTGAAAATTTTGGAAGGGGAACCGTATATCCCCAACTACTACGCTTATCCGCAGATAGCAGCATGGCTGAAAGAAGGTTTGCTGGCCGATGAAAATGTCAGTCCGCGTGGGTTAGCGGGTCAGTTGTTTGGCAAAGTGCCAAGTGCGTCCGAATTGAATGCTTGCGGCTATGTGTTGCTGGCCGATGGCCGGAAGAGCGAAGCCGTGGCCGTGTTCCGCGTCAACACGGTTTTGTTTCCTGAGAATGCCAACTGCTTCGACAGCCTGGGCGAGGCCTATGCCAAATGTGGATGGGTAGATAGGGCCATTCTGGCTTACGAGCGGGCTTTGCAGTTAGACCCTACCCTGGAGCAGGCAGCCGCGATGTTAAAAAAACTGAAAGACGGCCAACTCTGAGCGAAAGAGATTTTATCGCGAAAAAAATATTTTTAGATTTCACAGATTCTTAGAGTCTGTGATAGCTGCGCTCGCTCAACGTATTCGGTCCAAACCCTACGAAACCCAGGTAGTTTTACTTACGGCCATGCTGGCCACGGTGCGCTTGCTGATAGCGCTTGCCATAGATGCCAACAGGCCGGTACCCAGCCCGGTGGAATTGACTACCGATTTTTCGTTGCTGCTGGTGTTTGCCGGCCTGTTGCTGCTGGGTTTATACAAAGCCGATTTTTCCACAGTGCCCACCGTTTTTGGCGTAACGATTGTGCTGCTGCTGGGCTTCAGCTTTCTGCAGTTGAATGGCGTAAACGGTACTTCACGATTTAATTATTACAGCGGCATTTACGTAATTATTCTGTTGTACAGCGGAAAGCGCTTATCGCTGCTGCTGGTCTTTCAATTTTTGCTGGTAACAGCCCTGGCTGTGTGCTTTTACATGGGGTGGCCGTGGGTTAATTCGTGGGTGCTTCCCATTCCCCCCGACCCCTACGATTTTGTTTTTGCCCTCATCGCGCTGGGATTGCTGTCGTACTACCTGAAGTTTATTACGCTGCGCGAGATCGAAAAATTTGAAAACGTGAGCGAAGAGCTGAGACTGCGTGTGGCAGAGGCCAAAACAACCAACCATACCTTGGTAGAGCAAGGCATTGCGTTGCAACGGGCACAGCAACACCTGGAGGAGGAAGTAGCAAAACGCACCGCAGCGTTGGAACGGCAGCAAAAAGCGCTGGATGCCTACAACATTCTGAACACTACCTCGCTGGAGGCCCCCATTGCTGAGTTGAAGGAGTTGATTGCAACCATCCACACCCAAGATCATTTTTACGACATGCTGAAGGCTTCGCACCAGGAGTTGGGAGTTGTCTTCAGACACATCAAAGAAAGCCTGGAAACCACCGGGGCGTTAGACCGCACCAAAATACGACCGCAATGAAGGGCGCCCTGGAGAAGGAGATATTACAATATGGTTTGATACTGGGCATTGTTTACCAGTTCTATCAAAGTGTGCTCAGCCTGTTTCCGGTGGTGTACCTGCAACTGGCCTTCATCAATTTGCTTATTACGCTGGTGCTTGTATTTCTCTACGTGGTGGCGCACAAGCGACAACATATTCAATTTATCACTTTCCTCCTTCACCTGTTGGCGCTGGCCGGCTTTAGCTATTTCTGGGTTAACCACGGGGGGCTGGCGGGCACCGTTCCTAACTTTTTGTGTCTTTACATTTCTTTTATCGTTATCAGTTCGCACGGAGTCTTCCGGGTAATTGGGCTTACCTTACTGATGGCACTGGCGATTGTGTTTCTTGGCTTTCCTACACTCGTGGGTATGCCGGGGTACACCGTGGCAGGCAAAGTGCCGCCACTGCAGCAAACGGTAGACTACCTGATTATTGCAGCCATCATTGCGTTGTTTGCCCTGTACATCAAAAGAAATTTTACTACCTACCGTGCCAAAGCGGCCAGCCGGTTTCGGCAGTTGCAGAAAATCATGTGCACCCTGGTAGATCAAAACAAGGAGTTGGTAACGCGCGAAGAAGAAATACGCGCCATCAACGAAAACCTGGAGGCGCTGGTGGCAGAGCGCACGCGCACAGTGGAAAATCAAAACAAAGCACTGGCGGAATATGCGTTCATCAATGCGCACATGTTGCGAGGGCCTGTGTGCCGAATTATCGGATTGCTGCAGTTAATGGAAAGCTACCCCGACCAGTACGATCAGCGCCAAGTGCAACAACTGAAAGCGGTAGCCGAAAAGATTGATGAGCAGATTAGAAAAATAAACCAGGTGGTCAGCTAGCCTCGCGTGGTCTGTTCCAGCTTTTCGTTGATGGAGCGGGCCGCGTTTTCCAGTTCTTCTACACTTTCATTCAGCAGGCCGCGTACTTTTTTCTCTTCCTGTACATCGGTAGTCAGCGTAAGCAATTGTAAAAGCCCCCGGATGCGGCTGATGGGTGCGCGAAGGATGTGGGCATGAAAGAAAGCGTATTCGGTAAGCTTCTTGTTCTGCAGCTCTAAGTCGTGCGTTCGGGCTGCCACGCGCTTCTCCAGTTCTTCGTTCGATTGGTGCAGGCGGTTTCGTTGGGCGTCCAGCTCGCAGTTTTGTGCAAAGATAAGCCGGTTTTTCTCCTCCAGTTCCTGGTATAGTTTTTCGTTGATGCGCAGCACATACATCATAACCAGGTTGAGAAAGAGCCAGAACATGAAATGAAACATGCGCAGGCCAAAAGTAGACTGAACCAGCGGCACCTGCGGCTCTGCCGATCGGTCGAATGCCAGAAGAAAATCGAGTGAGGTAACGGTAAGTAAAAAGAACGCCACAAAGAAGAAAATAAAATAAGGGCGCTCTTTGCGATAGGAGAAAAAGAGTTGCACCACCGGTGAGAACAGAATGCTGTAATACACATGATGAAAATAGACCGGCTTGCTGGGGCCGGTGTGCATTACGGGCAGGATAATGACCAAACTAATCCACGCAAGTGGAAGCAGCACACGCGAGAGCAGGTATTTTCTGAGATGATTGAGCAGTAAACAAATGATGGAAACGGCCAGCATGAGGAAGGGCACCCACCGCACAATATTGCCCATACCGTTTCTGATCAGGCCGGGCAAGCTAAGCCCGATGTAGAACAGCAGAATGCCGCCTATTACCAGATACATGGCATTGGAGAATACCACCCGCCTGCGTTGGTCTACCGACATGTTGGCATGAACGCCCAGGTGTAGCGGGTTAGGAAATGCCATGTTGCTCTCTCAATCAACGGGAAATTTACCTGAACCCTCCTGAAGAATCAGCATGCGGGGCAAAAAAAGATCAACAATTTTGCACCGGCCAGTAATCTGTGCGCACCTGCCGTTACAAATGGCGGTAGCGGATTAACTATGAAGAATGCAACCAGAAAATTCGATGGCTGGCGCGTAAGGCTAACCCTGGCTTTGTTGTTTGCGGGTACTTTTATGGGAGGCTATGGCTTTATGGCTCTGATGGCCCAACTTTTACGATGATAAACTGTTAAAGAAGTCAGTTTAAGTCTAATGGCCTCAGAGAAAGAATTTCTTGCCCTCATAGAACAAAACAGAGGAATTATTTTCAAGGTGATTCGCCTGTACGTGCGCCATGCTGAAGACGAGCGGGATTTGTTTCAGGAAATACTTTTTCAGTCCTGGAAATCTTACCCGCGGTTTGATGGAAGGTCGAAGTTTTCTACGTGGTTGTATCGCGTAAGCCTGAACACGGTATTAACCTTTAAACGAAGACCGGTACTGGTTGAAACCCGCGAGGTGCTCGATTCGAAAGAAGTGGTAACGAATCAAAAACAGGAAGACACCGAAATGCTTTACGAAGCCATTCTGAATTTACCGGAGATTGAACGTATGATTGTTACCCTGCACCTGGACGGCTACGAGAATGAGGAGATTGCCGACATAACCGGATTGACAAAAAACAATGTAGCCGTGAAGCTACACCGTTCGAAAACCACCATTATTGAAAAACTGAAAAGGATTACTGCTTAGCATGGAGCTGCAACAACTTTGGAAAAAACTGGAGCGAGATAAACTGGAGGTGGTGAAAGCCACTGCGTTGGCAGAGTGGCCTCCCAGGTCGAAGCATCCTGTGCGCAAATTGGAGCAAGGTTTTTTGGTGGCTTTGTTGTTTGTAGTATTTTTTGAAGGGGCCTTTCTATACCTGTTCCTTCAATTTGAACATCCGTTGGTTCGCAGTTTTCTGCTGCTGGTAATTTTATGCTACGTATTTTTCTTTGTGGTCAACTACCGGGTATATCGCGACATACGCAAGCGCCTTGATTTCTCCGACAATCTCTACCATACACTTACCCATATTTACCAAAAGGTAGACACCTCTCTTCGTTTTCAACGCAAAGCGGCCATCTTCATTTACCCCATTGCCGCATCGGCTGGTTTTTTGATGGGTTTAGCCACGGAAAAGGATCCTTCGCAGATCATAGAAGAACCCAAACTGCTGCTGATTATGGTAGTGGTGTCAGCCCTGTTAACACCCCTGGGCTATTGGTTGGCGCGCGTGATGGAGAAACACTCGTACGGTAAGTACTGCACGCAATTGAAAGAGTTGATAAACCAGATGGAGCCTGGCAAGAACGAAGAGAAATAAAGTGCTATTCTTTTTCGGCCACCACCAGCCACATCACATCGCCCTTAATTTTCACCCGGTCGGTAAACGGATCAATTTGCGAACGTACTTTGAAGCCTGCTTTTTGAAGGTCTTCCAAAGCGAAGTTCATCCCCAACTCGTGCCGGGCCTCTTGTGCACTGCGTGCCGCGTTTCGTCTGCTTTCTGCTATCGGTTCGCATAACACCAAACGGCCATTCTTTTTCAAAGCGGTTTTAATGTGTGCTAATATCTTGTCATGGTCGTCCATTTCGTGGTAGGTATCCAGAATAATAACAGCATCCAACGCATTGGCTGGCAGGTGTGGGTTATCGTAATCGCCTTTAATGGTCTCGATGTTCATTGCATTTCTGGAAACGGCATGCTGCCGTAACTTCTCTAACTTGTAGGCGTCAACATCTACAGCCCACACCTTTCCCGTTTTTCCTACCACCTGCGAAAGCTTAATGGTCATGTAGCCTTCGTGTGAGCCAATGTCTGCCACGTGGCTGCCCTGCTGTATCTTCAGGTGTTTGATGATTTCATCGGCCCGCTGCCAGCTGTCGCGTTCCTTCCAGGCGCTTTCTGTGTACACGTTTTTCCACGGGTCGCTTTGGCAAACGGCTGCCAGAGCGGAAGCGAGGGTCACCATCACCACCAGGTAAAATTTCATAAGCTGTATCGATTACGGATAATCATATGATGATGCTGAACATGGTAGCAGGTAAAGTAGATCATCTCACGCAAAGTGATGCGCCCCAGAATGGGGTGTGGAAGCAAGTAACGATCGAGTGCCTCCTCCGGCCAAGGTTCAAGCATCGCCTTCAGTTTACCATAACTCGCCAGCATTTTTTCTGTCATGTTTTGTTTGCTTTCAGCATGTTTTTTGGATGGCACGTAGGGCAGCGAGGCCTTCGCACCGGCTTTTAACTTTTGCTGATAGCTTGCCACCACCTCTTCATACGATCTGCCATCCCCGTAAGGTTTAACGAACACCCGAAGGGCCCAGTGTGGCAGCGCAAAAGCCAACAGCAACGGACGAACCGCTAACTGCAGGTGGTGTACGTTTTCTGCGGCCGACCATTTGTCGGGCTCCACGCGGGTAAAAAAAGTGCGCTCGTCCATATTCAAAATGGTTTCACGCAGGCTTTCGCACTCCCATGTTAACTTCTCAACCAGTTGTTCTTTTGTGAAGGCAAACATGTACGCAAGGTATCAGAATTTGTGCGTTCGTGGTGCACCAATAATCCTCGGCCGTTTTATACCTTTACGCGCATGAAAAAATTAAAACTAGACGAACTGGGTCGCCTTTCTGTGGATGAATTCAAGGAGGCGGAAAAATTACCGGTTTGCCTGGTGCTGGACAACATACGCAGTCTGCACAATGTGGGCTCTGCCTTCAGAACAGCCGATGCTTTTCGGATAGAGAAAATTTACCTCACCGGAATTACCGGCACCCCGCCCCACCGCGAAATCCACAAGACCGCGCTGGGTGCCACAGAGTCGGTAGCCTGGCACTACGAAGAGAAGACGGAAAGTGTGTTGAAGAAATTAAAAGAGGAAGGTTATCACATCGTTTCGGTGGAACAAACAACAGAAAGCAAAGCGCTCAACCAGTTTGAAGTGCAACCACAGCAAAAGCTGGCGTTGGTTTTTGGCAACGAGGTAGACGGTGTAAGCGATGAAGCCATTGCCCTTTCTGATGCCGCGCTGGAAATCCCACAGCATGGCACCAAACATTCGCTGAATGTGTCTGTGTGTTTGGGTATTGTGGCTTGGGAAGTTTACAAACAACATATGCTGAAAAATGCACAGGTATGAGGCCTGACAGATTGCTGCTGCTTCTCTTGCTGGCAGGCCCGGTGGCTCACGCACAGCAACGTGCCCGCGAGGTGGGCGTGGTGATTGGCGTTCTACCAACGGGCACCCACAATGCCATTACCGATGTAGCAGGTGTGCGTGTGGGGCACTTTACGAAAATAGAAGGCAACAACATTCGCACAGGCGTAACCGCCATTCTTCCACACGATGGAAATGTTTTCCAACACAAAGTGCCTGCAGCCATCTATGTGGGCAACGGCTTTGGCAAACTGGCTGGCAGCACGCAGGTAGTGGAGCTGGGCAACCTGGAAACACCTGTGGTGTTAACCAACACCTTGGCGGTGTCGGTGGCGATGGAGGCAGTGATAAAGTATACGCTGCAACAGCCGGGCAACGAGCAGGTTCAATCGGTAAATGCGGTAGTTGGCGAGACCAACGATGGGTGGCTGAATAATATCCGCGGCATGCACCTTACGCGCGAAGATGTTCTTCAGGCAATACAGAATGCAAAAAGCGGCCCGGTAGCGGAGGGTAGCGTTGGGGCAGGCACGGGTACGGTTTGCTTTGGTTTCAAAGGTGGCATAGGCACGGCCTCGCGTCAGTTGCCGGCTGGCATGGGCGGCTATACCGTAGGCGTGTTGGCGCAAACCAACTTTGGCGGGGTGCTGCAAATTGATGGTGTGCCGGTAGGCGAAGCGTTGGGTACGTTCAGTTTTTCTGACCAGGTGCTGAAAAAGTCGGATGGCTCCTGCATGATAGTGGTGGCCACCGATGCTCCGCTGGATGCGCGCAACCTGGAGCGGGTGGCGAAGCGGGCGATGATGGGATTAGCCAGAACCGGGGGCATCGCCTCGAATGGCAGTGGCGATTATGTGATTGCCTTCTCAACAAACATGGCGGTGCGCGTTCCTCATAATGCAACCGAACGAACACTTCAAACCACCACCGTAACCAACGATGCCATGTCGCCACTCTTCATGGCAACCATCGAGGCCACCGAGGAGGCCATCATCAACTCGCTTTTCATGGCTACTACCATGCAGGGCAAAGACGGGCATACCGTGGAGGCGCTTCCCCTTGAAAAAGTGATACCGATTCTACGAAAACACAACGCACTGAAGAAATAGAAATGTATATCTACCTGAACAACGAGTTTGTAGAGGCGGAGAAGGCGATGCTACATGTAAGCGACCTGGCCATTCAACGCGGTTACGGCATTTTTGACTTTTTCCGTGTGCGCAAAGGGGTGTTACTTTTTGTGGAGGATCACCTCGACCGATTTTTGCATTCTGCAAAGTTGATGCATTTGCAAGTTCCCTATACCAAAGACGCATTGCATGCAATTTTGAAAGAGCTGGCCCACCGCAACCAGCAGCCCGAATCGGGCATGCGAATGATATTAACGGGGGGCTACTCTCCCGATGCCTACCAGCCGGTAGCTCCTAACTTCATTGTGATGCAAAGCCCGCTGGTTATACCAGATACAACCACACCCAAAAGTATTTCGGTCATTACCCACGATTATGTGCGCGATATTCCCGAAGCCAAGACAATTAATTACACCATGGGTATCTGGCTGCAGCCAAAGGTGAAGGAGCACCAGGCCGATGATGTGCTTTATTACCACAACGGTGTGGTGACGGAGTTTCCGCGCTGTAATTTTTTTATTGTGAAGAAGGATGGAACGGTGGTAACGCCCGCGCACCATGCACTAAAGGGGGTTACCCGCAAACGGGTGTTGGAACTAAGCCGCAAGGGATATGCAATTGCAGAGGGAGTAGTAACGCTTGCCGATGTATTGGAGGCGGAGGAAGCTTTTCTAACCAGCAGCACCAAACGCATACAAGCCATTGTGAAGATAGATGGCCGGATGGTTGGCAATGGAACTCCGGGAAAAGTAACTACTCAACTGCTGCATGAGTTGCTGGAGGCGGAGCGAAATTACGTATCGGAAAAAGCGAAGGATTAAACGATCAGTAGCGCCTGGCCAGGCGTACCAGTTGCAGAATCATCAGCCGCATCAGCAACAGCCACGGAAAGCCATGTAAAAGCGTATCGAACCAATCGATTGGTTTCATGCCCACAGCGCCACCCGCTATCCATTTTAGCTTACCCCAGATGTGGGGTTCGGGCACAAACGGTGCCAGCCCCAGCGTAGCGCAGGTGAGCAAGATCAACTTCCAATCGGACAGGATTTTCATCGGACGTCAGGTCTGTAAAATGAAAGGGCTGCCAAAAAGATTCTGGCAGCCCTTTCAACCAATTCTGCAATTAATTTTCTGATACCACCGGGTTGCCCGTATTGGCCCATTCGCTCATGCCGCCCGAGTAGTTTTTGATGTTCTTATATCCATGCTTGGTCAGCAACGAGTAGCCTATAGAAGAACGATCGCCTGCCTGGCAGTGGATAACCACCTGTTCGTCTTTCTTAATCTTGCTCAGGTTTTTCTCCAGGGTACCGATGAATACATTGTCGGCACCTTTGATGTGGCCGGATTTGAATTCGGCCGCGCCCCTCAGGTCTACCACTTGCGTGTGATTGGTTCTTAAAATATTCTTAAATTCATCGAGGGAAATGACGTTAGCTTTCTCCAGCTTTTGGCCTAAGTCAGTCCATACATTCACATTTTCAATGTATCCGTAGATGTTGTCAAGTCCGATGCGCATCAACTTTCTGGTCAGGTCTTCCAGTTTTGATTCTTCGGCTATCAAAATAAACGACTCATCGTAAGAGAGGAACCAGCCCATCCAGGTAGCGAAGGCATTGTTGCCCTGAATGTTAAGACTGCCCGGGATAAATCCTTGCGCAAATTCTGTCTTCAGCCTGGTGTCGATTACTTTGATGCCCTTATCGAAAGCGGCCTTGAATTCTTCCTTGCTCAGTTTCTTTGCTTTAGGAACTTCAGTAAGCAATGGGCGCTCTACTTTATTCAGCTTCTTCATCATGGCGAAGTACTTAGGGGGCTCGGGTTGGTCTTCCAGCAGGTACTTCACAAAACCGGGCTCATTATTTTCGTACTGCAGGGCCCAGTTTCTTACTTTCTCATAGCCTACCGTTGTGCTGGGCACGGCACCCAGCGCTTTGCCACATGCCGAGCCGGCACCGTGGCCAGGCCATACCTGTATGTAATCTGCCAATGAGGCAAATCGTTTAATCGATTCGTACATCTGGCGGGCACCCACCTCTTTGGTTCCTTTAATGCCCGCGGCTTCTTCTAAGAGGTCTGGGCGGCCAATGTCGCCCACGAAAACAAAATCACCTGTAAACAACATCACCGGCTTATCGCTGGCAGGCACATCGGTAAGCAAAAAGCTAATGCTTTCGGGCGTGTGCCCAGGCGTGTGCAATACCTCCAGTTTCAGGTTACCCACTTTAATAATGTCGCCATGTTTCAGACCTTCGTGGGGAAACTCATACTGCCAGCCTTCGCCACCTTCATCCGACAAATACATTTTGGCCCCGGTTAAGGCGGCCAGTTCTCTGGACCCCGACAGAAAATCTGCATGGATGTGCGTTTCGGCCACATGCGTAATTTTCATGTTGTTTTGCTTGGCAATTTCCAGGTAGGTGTCAACATCTCTTTTCGGATCGATTACCATGGCCACGCCTGCTTTCTGGCAGCCAATAAAATAACTGGCTTGTGCCAGTGTTTTGTCGTAAACGTGTTGGAAGTACATATTCGTTTTTAGATTATAAGCTTATAAATATTGTGAGGTAAAATTGGCAAGAATGTTTGGTGTTTTCAGTGACCATTGTCACCTATTTAAACTTTACTTCTGCCTCTGTAAATTGGTTGAGGACCTGCTCCAGTTGGTTGGCATTCATTACTCCCGACTGGCGCCACAGCACACGGCCCTGGCGAAAAAGCATGAGCGTGGGAACGCCCTGTATTTGATAGGTGTTGGCTACCTGAGGATTTTTATCCACATCAATTTTCAATATCGTGGCCCTGTCGCCCACGCGGGCGGCCAATTCTTTCAAAATGGGCTGCATCATTTGGCAGGGGCCACACCAGGTGGCAAAAAAATCTACCAACACAGGCTTTTCGCCCTGAATGATTTCACTGAATGTTTTCTTCTGTTCCATAGTGCGAATTTCAATGCAAAGATAGCAGCTTCAGCGGCCCGCCATCTGTGATGTTTGTCACATTACCTCAGGTGAACTCATAGTCGTACCCTTCTAATTGCGACAGCAGATTGTTGGGCACATCGGTGGCTGTGATACGGCCCTCCACCCTGGGTGCAACCGGTGAGAATGCCGCCAGGTAATCGCGCATCAACTGGTGTAAAGTGATGTTAAGTGTTTTTGGTTCACTCACATTATCCATGCGGCACAGCACTTCTTCGGGGTCGCCCTCACGTTCGCAGGCCACCAGGCGGTATATTTTGCCTAGTTCGATAGGCTTACCTTTTACGTTGATGAAGTTTACGCGCTCCCCGCGTTCTTTGTGCATGGTAAAATTCACTTCCATGCCTTTAAACCGTATTACCCAGCCGCCAAAACGCTCGGCCGGATTCTGCGCAAACACGTTGTGCAGTTCCTTCTCCATCCAATCCCAAATTTGCCGGCCTGTTACCTGTGCCTGCCTGGCGTTGGAATCTACCGGCAACATGCTCCACAGAAAATCATTTGTAATTTCTGCAACGCCCGTCTTTGCATCGGGCACCAGGGGCGGGCAAAAGCGAAAGCCGTTCGATACGGCAATGTCTGGCTTCAACTTCCACATCAGCGCATCGGTAATCAGGTTGTCCATGGGGTTTTCTATCACATAATAGCGCACCAATGTATTTTTGGTTTTGCCAATTACGCGGTCGAGTTCGGCTTTAAATGGCTCGCGCACCTGCGCCACCAATTTTTCCATTTCCGCATCGGGCCGGTACCTGTCGGGGTCTACGTCTAGCAACGCGTAGTGTTTTTCTTTCACCACTCCGTTTTCCACCACCAGGTCTAGCTTCGCTACAAAAGAACCGAAGGCACCTGGCTCTGTTACCTGCGTATATTTTCCTTCAATGGGCTTGCGTACCCGCTCATGCGTATCGGCACCCAGAATAAAATCGGTACCATCTACATAGGCCTGGTTGGCAAGGTCTACCTGCTGGGCCAGCCCCATGTGGGTAATTAAAAACACCATGCTGCACTTTTCATAGTCGCGCAGTAAACGAATGTATTTGGCAACGTTGCTTTCTGGTTTGGTAAACCGAATGCCATAGCTGTAGGCGGGCGACTGGCGTTTGGGTGTGAGCGGATCGTTATAACCGATGAATCCAATTTTTGTATTGCCGAGGGTGCGCGTCCAGTAAGGGGGAAAGATCAGCTCACCGTTCAGTTCATCCTGGGTTTCGTGGTACATGTTGGCGCAGATTTTTGTGGCGTGGTACGCGCCCAGGTCTTTGCGCATCATGTCCTTGCCGTACACCACTTCCCAATTGCCGGGCAGCACCAGGTCGTAGCCAATGTTGTTCATCAAAGGCACCAAGGCTTGCCCTTTCGATAGGGCGGCCACTCCGCTGCCTTGAAAGCAGTCGCCCGCATCGAGTATCAACGTGTTTTCAGGATTTTCTGCCTTTAGCGTATGCAGCATGGTTTTAAGTACCGCAAAACCACCGCGCTTTTTATAAACAGGTTTACCATTCTCCAAAAAGAATTCATCGTGCGTAAGCAGTTGCCCGTGAATATCGGCTGTGTAAAGCAGCGTAATGCGATCTGCTTTGCCTTGCTGCGGTTTGGCCACGGTTTCCCCTGCGGAGTCGGCTGCCACTACGCCTGCCACCGTGGGGCCGCCTACGGTAAGTCCGCCAGCCAGCAAAGCTGCTGATTTGAGGAACTCTCTTCTAGAAGAGCTACACTGCACGCAGTTACACACCTGCGTATGTTTCTCTGTCATTCTAAAAATGTTTAGTAAATCTTGAAAGGTAAAGGTGTTAATTTCTCTTTTGTGTGACAATTGTCACACAGGTGAAAATAACACGCAAGCAACTATCATTAGGGTCCTTGCCTCTGGGCAATAACACGACACGTGATGTCGAAAACCCGTAAGTTGTAATGTGATTTGTATAGTTGTGAAGGAAGTTGAGCCTGTGTTTTTGATTCCGCCAGCGACTAACAAACATGGTGGGTTGCTGGAATAAAAAACTTGCTACTATGTGGATAGATCGCCCCGCGGTTTCAGTACGATTAACCTAAAGCGCTCTGGTTAACTAAAGCATCTACTCACCGTCAACTGTGGCGGTAGTTGGGGTAGGGTCGATAAAGCATTGCCTTTTGGCCAAAGTTAATGTAGTTGGGGTTAAGGTCTTATTTTTTTAATGGGATAGATAAGTTGCTGCCAGAACGTTTTCGGAAAGACCTCATCGCCATCGAAGCCAAGTTTCTCATCGCGTCCGCTCCTGGGTACGTAGGCCGTGCCAAAAAGGTAATCCCACAGGCTTAGGCTCAGCCCGTAGTTTACGCCATAGCGGTTAGGCAGCTCTTTGGCATGGTGCCAGATGTGCATGGCCGGGTTGTTAAGCAGGTATTTCAACGGGCCGTAGGTAATGTAAAGGTTGGAGTGGTTAAGGTGCCCGATGGCGGTGGCGATGATGTGGATCACAAAAAAATCCTGCAGGCCGAAACCGATCATAGCCAATGGAATATATTGAATCGATTTGTAGATCACGGTCTCCATCCAGTGAAACCGAAGGTGGGCAGCAAAACCCATTTCTTCTACGGAGTGATGCACTTTGTGAAATTCCCACATCCACGGCACGCGATGTAACAACCGGTGAATATTCCACTGAATGAAATCGGCCACGATAAACATAGTAAGCAGTTGGGCCCACGCGGGCCACCTTTGTACGTTAATGGCCACCAGGTTAGAAACGCCAAACAAGGCCAGGAAGTCGTTAAACGCGTTTACCGCAATATTAGAGAGGGCGTTGTAGCCGATGAGTGAAAACAGGAAGAAATTGAAAAACATATAGAACCCATCCAGCCAAAAATCTTTGCGAAAGATGGATTGCCCTTTGCGCCAGGGCACCATTATTTCGAGCAGCCACACTGCCAACGAGAGGCCTACCAGCCACCAGAAATAGTTATGCCAGCCCGGGTAGGCAATTTCGTTTACCAGGTAGTTCCAGTAGCCGGTGTAAGAGTCAGCAATAATTTTCCAATATTGTTCCATTGTTAGGCAAAACACTTTTTTATTTTACATGTTCTAACGGATGCTGGCTCAGCGGTTGTTATTTTACAATTGGCTTATCAGCTTGTATCCAGCTCTGAATGCCCCCGGCCAGGTCATAAATTTCTTTAAAACCTAAACGCCCCAGAAGCGTAACAGTGGCGTTGCTTCGGCCTCCAACGGCACAGTATACAAAGATGGGTTTTGTTTTGTCTAGTTTTTTCAGTTGCGTTTCAAAGTCGGTTTTGTAAAAATCAAGCAAGGTAGCTTTAGGAAGATGCCCGCTGCGGTATTCGTTCAGGGTGCGTACATCGAGGATGGTAGCGCTTGGGTTGGCGTTCAGCTTCCGCTCGAACTCAACCGCAGTAATACGCGCCATCGTCTGACCTTTTGCATAACCTGCTCCGAGGAAAGCCACAAATAGCCATATCGCTGTTTTCATGCTGCTTATACGTTTATACCTACAAAGCTGAGAAAAAGCAGGGGTATGACTCTGTGATTTAAGTTACCGACTAATTAACTTCATCGGCAAACATATAGAACAATGTTTCAAAACATAGACAACCGCCAGTTCAGGGAGCTGATGAAAAAACCTGATACTATCGTTATAGATGTGCGCACACCCAAGGAAGTGGCGGAGGGTTACATTCCACAAGCCACCGTGTTTGCAGACATTAACGACAACGGCACTTTTGAGGCTACGCTGCAAAAGCTGGACAAAACAAAAAATTACCTCGTGTATTGCCGCAGTGGCGCCCGATCGTCTAAAGCATGTAAAATGATGGAAGAGCGCGGCTTCAAGGGGCACCTCTACAACCTGGCCATGGGCATTACCGGTTGGGATGGCGACAAGAAAACCAAAGGCTAACTGTTTTTGAGGGTTATCGACCTTCGGCATTGGGTCGGCCCTTCTACAAAGTTTTAAGTGGGGCTGTGCTGCGTTGTTTATTCGTAAAACAGTTATGGAAGGAGTACGCTGGTACGGTAAAATATGCGATGCCCGCTGTACAATAATGACCAGCGGCCAGCGTGGCTAATGATCTGCCAATTTGAGCCAGCGCAGTGCCTCTTCTTCGGTGTTGAAGTTTTTTACCTGCATGCGTTTAAGGTTGGCCATTCCTTCCACATTTCGTTCGGCCTCCCGGTTGAAGATATCATTACTTAACACCGTGGCCAATGCCTGCACACCTTTCTCTTCGGCTTTGGGAAACCAGTGATTGGCAGCCCAACCCTGGTCGTTGGGAGAGATGATTTTCCATTCGCGGTTGTCGGAAAGTATTTTTCTGGCATTGGATTCATCCACTGCTTTAATGACTTCGCAAGCCAGTTCGCGAAAGGAAACGCTGGGGATGAACCCCCTCCACGTCAGGATGAGGGTCTGGTCTACTTCGTGGTGACGAATAGTAAGGTATTTATTTTCGAACAAAACGATGGGCATTTTTGCTCCTTTTACTGTTAATGCCGGGATGCGAGATGCTGCGTTTCTGATCTGTGATCCTGATCACAGGCAAGATCATTTTAATGCGGCAGTTTGTCGCGTAGGAGTCCGTAAACCCAGGTGCCCGCCACCGCGCTCAGCAACGTAACAATAACAACCAAAAACCCGCTTCCAATTTGTGCGAAGAGTGGCCCGGGGCAAGCTCCGGTAATGGCCCAACCCAATCCAAACAGGGTGCCGCCAATTACATTGCCCCAATGAAACTGCTTATCGTGAAAAACAACGGTTTCGCCTTGTATTGTTTTAATTCGTAATTTCTTGATAAGAAATACAGATAGCGCGCCAACCACCACGGCCGTACCAATTACGCCATACATGTGGAAAGAATGCATCCTGAACATTTCTTGAATGCGGTACCAGGATATGATCTCGGCCTTTACAAATACAATTCCAAATACGATGCCCACCACCAGGTATTTAATGTTCGATCCAATCAACGACTCTTTTGTGATCTGATCGTTAGGGGCTTCGCACTCAATAGGATGTTCTATGGCTGCGGAGTCAACAAATTCGTCTTTCGTTTGCATGATGAAGTATCTTTTAAATTTTATAAAGTCATTAACCAAGGGAAGATGGCGTGCGTCATCAGGAAGCCGCCTGCCATGAAGCAACAAGTGGCAATAAGCGAAGGCCACTGCAGGTTAGACAGCCCCATGATGGAGTGACCACTGGTGCATCCACCTGCATAGCGTGTTCCGAAGCCTACCATAAAACCTCCTACAATGAAAAACAGAAAACCTTGCATGGTAAACAGGTTGCTGAAGTTGAAGATGGAGGCGGGCATCAGGTTATTATCTACCACAATGTTCAGGGCCTGCAGGTCTTGCACGGTTTTGTCGGCTACCACAATCGGGTCGGGGTTGCTGAGCCATTGCGAGGCCACCACACCACCCAGAATTACACCCGCCACAAAGAAGAGGTTCCAAACCTCTTTCTTCCAATCGTATTTAAAGAACGAGATGTTGCCCGGAATGCAGGCCGCACAGATGTGCCGCAAAGAAGAGGAGATGCCGAAGTGTTTATTGCCCAGCAGCAGCAGGGCGGGTACCGTTAACCCAATCAATACGCCCGCTACATACCAGGGCCATGGCTGTTGTATCATTTCAAGCATAGATATTTTTAGTTTTAGAATACAAAATTAGCAAACCTGACTTTTGTCAGGTTGTAACAAAAGTCACAGAAGTTACAAAAAATCAGATTATACCTCTCTTAAGAGAACTGGTTGGAGTTTGGTTCCCTTTGTTCAACCAAAATGGCTTCAGATTGATGGGTAGCATTTCAGAACAGGTAATGGCAGTAGCCTTCAGGTTTTGGCGTTCGCTTTTTCTTTTTGAAAAAGGTTGGTGATGAAGATACCCATTACTGCTCCATAGATAGAACTGTTAACAGGCGATGAGGTGATGGCGCAACTGCCGCTATTACAACCGATGTAATACCAGTAAAGAAATCCGGCTAAACTGCCCAAAACAATTCCTAAGGCAAGCGGGATGTATTTTTTCATATTGATTCTGTAGTTCGGGTGCTTGAGCGGTAGATTTAGAAGAAAATGCTCAGCAGTTTATAAATATGGTTTCTAAAACAACAGTTCTTTGCCGAGAATATAAACGCCCATTACCATTACAAACCAACCAAAAGCAGGTTTTAGTTTTTCGTTGGAAATATATTTGGTAAGGTAGCTGCCGCCTACAATGCCCACCATGGCAAATGCAGAGAACACCAGCATGAATCGATAATCGATGGTGATGCCCGAGCCCAGATCGCCCGTGAAGCCGATGAGCGATTTAAGCGCAATGATGAGCAACGAAGTACCCACGGCCTGCTTCATGGGCAAGCCGGCCAACAACACCAATGCAGGGATGATGAGAAAGCCTCCACCGGCACCTACCAGTCCTGTAATGCCTCCCACCAGCAATCCTTCAGCGAAAATCAATGGATAGTTATAGTGAACAGGGCCGGGCGCTTCTTCCTTTATTTTGGGTTTGCGAATCATAGACAGTGATGCCAGCAGCATGAGCACCGCAAAGAGCAGCATCACGAACAACGACTTATCTAACACAAACGAAGCAGTTTCAAAAATCGGATCGGGAATAGCGGGCACCAGAAATTTTCTTACCCCATACACCGAAGCAATAGAGGGAACACCAAAAATCAGAGCAGTTTTGAGATGTACATTCCCTTTTTTGAAATGACTGTAAGAACCCACCAGGCTGGTAAGCCCCACCACAAAAAGAGAGTAAGCCGTTGAGATGACCGGATCGGCACCGAACAGGTAAACCAAAATAGGTACGGTTAGAATAGATCCACCGCCACCAATCAACCCCAAAGAAAGCCCCATCAAGACCGAAGCCAGGTAACCTATCAATTCCATTGTTTGCATTTAAATTTTCTGCAAAACTACAGGTAGCACCATATGGCATCAGTAACAAAAGTCACACTAAAAGAAAAACGAGGTGTTGTTTAAGAACGAACATTTTCGCGTGCACCCACGCGGCCCCAAAACCACCCTAAGGTAAGGCCTGAAATGATGTGCCAGATTCCCCACCAGGCCGCCACCAGAGCCATACCACCCATGCCATCGAAAAAGCGAAATATGAGGATTAAACCAAGTCCGGAATTTTGAATGCCCGTTTCAATGGCAATGGTGCGCTGATCTTGCACCGAGAGACCGGCAGCACGTGCCGTGTAGTAGCCTGTGAGCAGCGCCAAAGCGTTGTGTACAAACACAATGATGATTACCCGGTGGATGTGGTCCATGAAGTGGCCCATGTTGTTGAAGAAGGCCATCAACACAAAGGCAACAAACGTGATAATTGAAAAGGGCTTTACCGCGCGCGCCAATTTAGTAGCCACGACAGGAAAGTGATGCCCCACCAACATACCGATGACTAACGGTATGCCAGCGAGCGTCAAAATGGTTTGAATCATGTTCCAGGCATCCAACGATACTTCTTTCAGCAAGCCTGCCGTTGGCGGATATAAACCGGCCCACAGGCTGAAGTTAAGGGGTGTAGTGAAAATGGCGAGCACGGTGCCGGCAGCAGTAAGGCTTACAGACAGCGCGGTGTTGCCACGCGCCAGGTGTGCCAGAAAGTTGGAGATGTTGCCGCCCGGGCAAGCCGCTACCAGCATCATGCCAAGTGCGATGGAAGGGAGCGGATCGATGATCCAAACCAACAAAAAAGTGGCTGCTGGCAGCAGAATAAATTGAGCCAGTATGCCCACGAGCGAACTGCGTGGGTTACTTTTTAGCCTTCTGAAATCTTCCACGCGCAGGTCCAGCGCAATACCAAACATAATTACAGCCAGTATCAGGTTAAGTACCCAAAGGCTCTCGCTGTTAAAGTTCAATTTCACATGGTCTAACTCAGACATGCCCGGTTATCAAAAAGATCGTTCAAAGTAAGAATATTTTCCGCCATCTTCGGCACGAAGATTTGCTTACAAGATGGAACGAATCAGATTGATTGAACCGGCCGACAATGTCGCAGTGGCCCGCATCATCCGTACGGTGATGCCAGAGTTTGGTGCCAGCGGCAAAGGCTTTGCTATACACGATGGTGAAGTAGACCGCATGTATGAAGAATATACCAAGCCACGTTCTTCCTACTTTGTGTTTGAATCAGCAGGACGAATAGTAGTAGGAGGAGGGGTTGCCCCCCTGGCGGGAGGCAATGCTGATACCTGCGAGTTGAAGAAGATGTACTTTTTTGCCGAAGGCCGCGGCAAAGGCTGGGGGCAACAGGTGCTGGCGAAATGCCTGGAGGCGGCCCGCGCACATGGGTACCGTTATTGTTACCTCGAGACCTTCAACACCATGAAGGGAGCCATGAAATTGTACGAAAAGAACGGCTTCAAGAAAATTGCCGGGCCTTTGGGCAACACGGGTCATTTTGCGTGCGATACCTTTTACCAAATTGAGTTGTAAACAAGAAACTCCAAATACATGAAGATATTCATCTTTTTATTATTCAGTACAGTAACGGCACTGGCGCAGTCGCCACAAAACCCTGTAATCAAATCCGCAGGCACCATCAACGACATTCCTTTTGCTACAGTAAAACCCGACCCATCGGTGGATTATAACATTGTAATTGATGTGGCCACCGGGCCTGAAAAGCCGGACCAACTCAACCCTTCGCTCGACAACGTAGCCCGGCTGATCAATTTACACGTGGTGGGTGGTGTGCCTGCCGAGAAATTGAACGTTGTTATTTCAATACACAACACCTCGGCAGTGGCGGTAATGAATAACCAAGCCTACCAGAAAAGATTTAAAACCGACAACCCCAACATCAAACTGTTGGAAGAGTTGCACCGGGCGGGTGTTCAAGTAACTGTATGCGGTCAGTCGCTCGTGAAGCGAGACATCGACCCCAAGCAATTGGTGCCGGGCGTAGAGGTAGCCACTTCCATGCTAACCACGGTTACTACGTACCAGTTGAAGGGTTATGCGGTGTTAAAATTTTGAGCGAATAACCAAGTACCTAACAAGCGAATTTTAGCCCAATTTCAAGTATTTGTAGTACAAATTTGCAATTGAAATGCAAATTTGTACTACGAACAACGGCTGGCGCGGGGCAAACACGAAGGGATGTATTTTTGGCGAGATTACAAGGGCCTGGAAGTAGATTTGATAATAGAGGACGGCCAGACGTTAAGGGCTTACGAAATCAAGGCAGGCAGAACTGCCAACGCGTCTTTCTTCACAAACCTGATGGCTTGGGAAAAGCTGAGCGGCAGTGCGATTGAAAGCACGGTTATTTACGGAGGTGACATCAGCCAATAGGTTCAAAATGTTTCATTGAAAGGCTGGAGGGAAATGGTAAATGGGTTTTAGCCTGGCAGGTCATTGTTCACGTGCCGCTCTATTTGACGAGCCCTCTATTCTTTCAACGTACCCTCAAACAACTTCAGTATCCTCTTGTATTCATCTGCCCAGCTGCTGGGCTCCACAAAGCCGTGGTCTTCCATGGGGTACACGGCCAGCTCCCAGTTGTCTTTGCCTAATTCAATCAGTCGCTGCGACAGGCGCACCACATCTTGAAAATGTACGTTCACATCCACCATGCCGTGGCACATCAGCAGATGGCCTTTTAAGCCGGCTGCGTGGTAAATGGGCGAGCTTTTGGCATAGGCAAGACTGTCTTGTGCAGGTTCGTTCAGAATATTGGCCGTGTACGGATGGTTGTAGGCAGCCCAGTCGGTAACGGGGCGCAAGGCAGCACCGGCCGCAAAAACATCGGGTGTGGTAAACATACCCATCAGCGTAATGAACCCTCCGTAAGAACCTCCATAGATGCCAATGCGTTTGGGATCAATACCATGTTCCGCTACCAGCCATTGGGCACCGTCAACGTTATCGGTTAGGTCTTTGCCGCCCATAAAACGATAGATGCCCGTGCGCCAGTCGCGGCCGTAGCCAGCACTGGCCCGGTAATCCATGTCGAGCACGGTGTAGCCCAGGTCGGCCAGCAGGTTATGAAACATGTATTCGCGGAAGTAGCTGCTCCACCACTTGTGTGCGTTTTGCAGATAGCCTGCGCCATGCACAAAGATGACAGCCGCCCCGTTAGGGTTGGCGGGTTTGTACAAACGTGAATAGATGTCGGCACCATCGCGCGCTTTTACGGTAACCACCTGCGGATCGCGCCAGTTGTACGATTTAAACTCATTGGTGAGGGAGGAGGTAATTTGCTGAGGCTTGGCCCCAGGTTTATTTTCCTGCAGATAAAGTTCCCATGGCTTGTTGGAGTAGGAGTACCTGTAGGCCATCCACTTTTCATCGGGCGACAAGCTGACTTCGTGTGCACCCGTCATGTTGGTTAGTCTTTCGGCTTTGCCACCCGTTACCGGCAAACGGTAGAAATGTTTTTCACCCGGGTGGGCTTCGTTGGTAATGAGGTAGAAATACTTTTTGTCTTTCGAAAGCTCTACCTCCTGCACTTCGTATCGGCCTTGGGTAAGCGCCTGCTTTTTGCCGGTGCCAAAATGATACGTGTATAGGTGCGCGTAACCCGATTCTTCCGATGTGAAATACAGCGTCTGGTTGTCGGCCAGCCAACCCAACGTGCCCATGCCAAAATAGCTGCCCGAGCCAGGGCCGCCCACCCACGCTTCATCGCGCTGGCGGTCAATCAGCGAAAGTTTTTGAGTGCTCACATCCAACGATAACAGCCAACGGTCTTTGTTGTCCAACGCGCGGGCTACTACCACATTATGCCGGCCATCGGGCGACCAGAGCGGGCCGTGCATAACAATGGCGCGTGGTTCTTTCTTTTTTTCTTTGCCATCGTCTGCTTTGTGGGCCGGGTAGTCCTTCTTGTAATCGGGCTCATCGTAAATACCCGGGATGTCGGTGGTTTTTACAGCCAATACCGTGTCGCGCCCTATGTCATATACAAAAAGTTCGAACGTGGTGCCCGGTGCGCCTACCTTGGTGCGTGCCGGAATGTCTTCGGTGAAGCCTGTTTCTGTAACATAGTTGGGCACAATGGTATTTTTGCCTGCACCCGTTTTGGCCAGGCGGTAGGTAATGTATCTTTCGTCCGGGCTCAGTTGAATGTTGTCGATGTTTTTGTCGTCTATCCAGATTTCTTTGGGGCGTTTGGGCTGATCGAGCTTACGCATCCGGGTGGTAGCATCACGATTTTCTTTGCGCTCCTTCAAAATCTGAAATTGGCTAAGCTGGTCTTCTTTCAGCCATTTTTCTTGTTCGTTTTGTTTGGGGTCTGGCTTTTTGGCTCCGCGTTTGAAATCTGTGAGCTGGGTGGTGGTTCCGTTGGCGATGTTCCAGGCAAACAGATTCAGCCCCGCAGTAAACAGAATGCGTTGTTCATCTTTCGAAAATGCCGGGTTAGACTCCCGGTCTATAGTCTGTGTGATGGCCGTGAGCCGGTTGGTGGCGATGTCCAACAGAAACAAGTCTCCGTTCTTTTCGAATACCTTTTTGGTTTTGGCGCTGTTGTAGGTGCCAAAACGCGAAGGCAGTGCTCTTCTTTCTGCAGGCGCTACTTTCTGCGGAGTTCGGTTGTTGAGCGAAAATGAATAGAGCGAGTCCCCCGGGTTACGCTCGGGGTTCCAGTTAAAGTACAGCCGCTTCCCGTCTTCCGACCAGAACACGTTAGAAGGTGCCGTGCCAATCCACTTTGGGTCGCGCATAATTTTTTCAACGGTGAGTGGAGCAAGCGGTTGTGCAAAAGAGTAACAACTGCCCAACAGGAAGAACAAAAGCTTTTTCATATTAGTGATTGAATGGTTCGGAAAAATAGAGAAAATAGTTGCTTCAAAAAGGGAAATTCTGTCAAAGGTTATTCGGCAAATAGATTATTACATCGAAAAACTATTGGGAGACCCTACCCTACGTGGTAACTTTGAGACCGCAAAGGATTAATCTGTTTTGGCTTATGAAAGAATACCTGGAGAAAACATACTACGGCAATACAACCGAACAATACTTAATTGCAGCGGCCATTGTAGTGGGCGGGTTGCTGGTTATGGGGGTGGTCAAGCGCCTCCTGATTTTTAAGCTGAAAAAATTATCTGAAAAAACCGATACCAAGCTTGATGATTATTTAGTGAAGGCACTCGAAAAATTTGGCATTCCCATTTTTAGTGTGGTGGTGATTTCTGCGGGTCTGCACTTTCTAAGTTGGCCTGAAAAAGTCGAAAAAATAATTGATGCAGCCATAACGGTGGTGTTCACTTTTTATGGTGTTCGATTGGTATCGGCCATTATTCGTTTGTCTTTGGAGTCATTCATCAGTCGGCAAGAAAAAGGCGAAGAAAAACTCAAGCAGCTCAATGGCATCATGCTGATCATAAATGTGCTGGTATGGACGATCGGTATTTTGTTTTTGTTTGATAACCTGGGGTATAACGTTACAGCTATAGTAACCGGTTTGGGTATTGGCGGTATAGCCATTGCGTTGGCTGCCCAGAATATTTTAGGCGACTTGTTCAACTACTTTGTTATCTTTTTCGACCGACCCTTTGAAGTTGGTGATTTTATTGTGGTAGACGACAAAAAGGGAACCGTGGAACACATTGGCATAAAGACAACGCGGGTGAAGAGCCTGACGGGCGAGCAACTGGCGTTTGCCAACAGCGATCTCACCAAGTCGCGCATCCATAATTTTAAGCGGATGGACAGACGAAGGATTGTGTTTCAGGTGGGGGTAGTGTATCAAACCCCGGCAGAAGTAATTGAGGAAATTCCAGCCTTGCTTAAGAAGATTTTAGATGAACACCCGCAAGCCACACTTGACAGGGCACACTTTGCCTCTTTTGGCAACTTCAGCTTAAATTTTGAGGTGGTGTACTTTGTGGAGAGCAGCGAATACAACGACTACATGGACATTCAGCAATCGATTAATCTGAAAATTCTAAAAGAGTTTGCGGCCCGAAAAATAGAATTTGCGTATCCTACCCAAACCATTTTTATGGCCAGGTAGTCACTCGCTTTTCTTCTTCTTTGTTAAATCGTTAAACAGACTGTTAAACACACTCAATATCAAGCTGAACAACAGCGCCCACCAAAACCCGTCTACCGAGAAGCCGGGCACCAGCGAGTCTACCAGCATAATTACCAGGGCGTTGATGACCAGCAAAAACAAACCAAAAGTAACAATGGTGAGTGGTATGGTGAACACAATAAGCAAAGGCTTAACCAATACGTTGGCAATAGACAATACCAACGCCACCAGCAACGCGTGGCCGTAATGTTCTACATGCACACCGGGCAGCAGGTAGGCCGTAAGCAATACCGCCAGGCCGTTCAATAAAAACCGAACTACTCCTTCCATTTGGTTTTGTATTGCGTTAAGTTCTTTATTTTTGATTAAATCTCCCAAACCAATGTCATCCTTTCAGTTCAAGATCAAAGGCTACCTGAATGAAACGGGGGAGTATACCGAATTTTTTCCGGCAGAGCCCGGCACCATACTTCAGTTCATACTTCAGCATTGGTTTAACGAAACCCTGCCCAACAACCTCGATTGCGTGGTGATTAAAAATGCTGCCAACGATCTGTTGATACTAGACCACCTGAAGCGCGATGTATTCGACTACTACCTGCTGCCGGCCGATCAAAAGAGAAATTACTTCCATCGCAAAACCGATATACAATTTATGTTCTTCTTGCTGGAAAGTTTTTTCAGCAACCGGCTGGACGACCTGAAAGCCAACCTGAGAGAAAAATCCGATGACTGGCAGTTTGTGCGCGAACAACTGCCCGGAAAAAGTTTTGATTACCAGATCACGCGCCAGCTCATCTGGCAGAAACTCAGTTGGCTGGGCTATCAGTTTGGGGCTATTCTTTTGTTGATGGTGCTGGGTATTGTGGTGCACCCCATTATGCTGGCAGCCGTAGCGGTATTGATGGCGTTGGTAGTGTTTACCCAAATGCCGCTGCTGAAGATGTACCGGCAATATTACCTTGACAACAAGAATTTGAAACTTACCGTTAGCCGGGGTAGCGAACAAATGACGCTGCAAAACGGATCGTGGACGCGCGTAATTCCTAAAACGGATATCAGAAAGCTTACGCGTTTTGTGCCCCCGGCAGACGATGTGCGTGCACACGCTGAATATTACCTGGAAATAGAATTTCTAAATGGCGATGTGCTCAACCTGACCAGCTTGCTGATTAACCAGGCCGATGCAGACGGAAAGTTTATGCACAATTTGCTGCCTTTCGAAGTAGTGGCGGCAGAAAACGGCCTCTTGAAACGGCCCACCCAGATGGGACAATATTTCTCGGCCATTGGCTTAAAGTAATTGATTTTAACTGCCCACTTGCCGTACCTTTGAAAACGCCATGTATGCCATTGTAGATATTGAAACCACCGGGGGCTATGCGGAAAATCACCGCGTTACAGAAATAGCCATCTACCACCACGATGGCATGCAGATTACCGATCATTTTCATACACTCATCAATCCGGGTCGAAAGATACCCTACTTCATTACGGGCCTTACGGGAATCACCTCGCAAATGGTGCAAGAGGCGCCCGCGTTTGAAGATGTGGCCAAAGAAATTCACCATTGGCTGAAAGACCGTGTGTTTGTGGCTCACAACGCCCATTTCGACTACAGTTTTCTGAAAAAGGAATTCGATGAAGCGGGCATCAATTGGAGCTCCAAAAAATTGTGCACAGTAAGACTCAGCCGCAAAATTATTCCGGGCCTGGATTCTTATGGGCTGGGCAGGCTGGCAGAAAGCCTGGGCATAAAAATTCCCGATAGGCACCGCGCAGGTGGCGATGCGCAGGCCACCGCCAAAATTTTCGACATTTTATTGAAGCGCGACCAGGACGGAGTAATTGCCAAGGCGCTGAAACGCAATTCGGGCGAAACCATTTTGCCGCCCAATCTGCCCAAGGAGGCGTTCGACAAACTGCCAGCGAAAGCGGGCGTATATTATTTTCACGATGCGCGCGGCACCGTTATTTATGTAGGCAAAGCCATCAACATTAAAAAAAGAATTGCCGGCCACTTTACGGGCGAAGCACGCGAGTGGAACCGCTCGAACATACGCAACGAAATACACCACATCAGCTACGAACTTACCGGCAACGAGCTGATAGCGCTGATTTTAGAATCGCAGGAAATACGCAGGTTGTGGCCCAAGTATAACCTGGCGCAGAAATACAAAGTGGAAGAGTGGGGCGTATTTGACTATGAAGACCGCAATGGCTACCTGCGCTTGTGCGTAAATGTGGTGCATCGCGGGGCCAGGCCGCTCATTACCTTCAGCAACAAAGGCGATGCGTGGAACTTTATGTGGGAAAAGGTAAAGTCAAACGATCTGTGCCCCAAGCTTTCCGGCCTGCAGCTGTCCAAGGGTTTGTGCTTCAGCCACCAGTCGGGCTCGTGCAAGGGTGCCTGCCAGGGTGTGGAGACGCCAAAAAAATACAACAAGCGGGCACAACGCGCCATCGACTCGTTCTTTGAAAAGGGCCAGACGGTGGCCATTCTGGGCAAAGGCCGCAGGGCCGATGAAAAGTCGGTGGTGCTGGTAGAAAATGGCAACTACCTGGGTTTTGGTTTCTTCGATCAGCAGGAAAACATTACCAATTTCGAGTCGGCCAAAAACTACATTAAACCGTCAAAAGAAAATAAGGTGGTACAAAACCTTATCAACTCTTATTTGGCCAACCCCAAAGGGCTGGAGTTGGTGTTGTTTAACTAACGTTCCTTTCTGATCATTATCAGTGCTGAGAATCCACTCTCAGGCAACTTGGTAATGCGTTTTTGCACGCAGAAGCTATCATTTGTTGTGGCAGTAGCAAAAAGAGGTGTAGCCATAGACAACGAAGTAATACAGCATTTAGCTATCTGATGCTTTCAAATTTGTGCTTCTGCCGATAACACTTTGCGGTTGCCGGTGTTAAAATCCGGCATGGAGTGCTGCCTTGTTTTTCCACACCAACTGTACCGTGCGCACCCGTGCATTCAAGCCGGCCGATTGGTTGTTTTAACCGAAGACCCCCTCTACTTTTTGCAGTACCCGTTTCACAAAAAGAAACTGGTATTGCACCGCGCGTCTATGAAATTCTACGAGAGTTGGTTGCAGCAGCAGGGCTTTCAAACGCAATATGTGGAAGCAAATGAGGCGGATTTAGAATTGCTCATTACGCGATTGGCGCAACAAGGCATCAGGCGGATGCACGTAGCAGATCCGGCAGACTATCTTTTGGAGAGAAGGCTAAGGAGGTTTACGGTCAAGCAGGGTGTGGCTTTGCAGGTAGAGACCTCGCCCAACTTCCTCACCAGTAACCAACAGTTGAATGACCTGGTGCAGGGAGAGCGCAAGTATCTGATGGCCTCTTTTTACATCAAACAACGCAAGCGGCTCAACGTTCTAATGGCAGATGGGCAGCCCGTTGGCGGCAAATGGAGCTTCGACACAGAAAACAGAAAAAAAATACCGAAAGGATTACCCTTGCCATCGGTGGTAAAGTTGCCCACCCATCGATTGATAGCAGAGGCTGTGAATTATGTTCACAAACATTTCTCTTCCAATCCAGGCGAAGTCGGTGGCTTTAACTATCCCGTCACGTTTGCAGATGCAGAAGCCTGGTTGGATGATTTCCTGCTTCACCGCATGGCCCACTTTGGCGATTATGAAGACGCCATGGTGAGCAATGAACAAATTCTGTTTCATTCCCTGCTTACACCTGCACTCAACATTGGACTGATACAACCAGAAACGGTACTCGATCGTGCACTGAACTTTCATGCAGAAAAAAATTTTCCGTTGAATAGCCTGGAGGGCTTTGTTCGGCAGGTAATCGGTTGGCGCGAGTTCATGCGACTGATGTATGTGCGCGAAGGTGTGCCGCAGCGCTCCAGTAATTACTTTGGCTTCGCACGAAAGATACCGCAGTCGTTCTACACGGGCACTACCGGCATTTTGCCGGTTGACGACACCATCAGAAAAGTGTTGGAAACCGGCTATTGTCACCACATTGAGAGGTTGATGGTACTGGGCAATTTTATGCTGCTCTGCGAGTTTGACCCCAACGAGGTGTACCGTTGGTTTATGGAGCTGTTTGTAGATGCCTACGACTGGGTGATGGTACCCAACGTGTATGGCATGAGCCAGTATGCGGATGGTGGCACCATGACCACCAAGCCCTATGTTTCTGGCTCTAATTACATTCTAAAAATGAGCAACTACACCAAGGGCCCCTGGTGCCCCGTGTGGGATGGTTTGTATTGGCGATTTATTTACAACCACCGGGAGGACTTTGCCCACAATCCGCGCATGAGTATGGTGGTTAACCTGGTAAACAAAATGGATGAAAAAAGACGCTACGCCCACATTCGGGCGGCAGAAGATTTTTTAAGCACGTTGTAAGAGTTAGCGCTTTACCAGCCAACTGCCGCTAAATAACGAGGGCATAGAAGAGATAGGGGTAAGTAGAGACATCAACGTTTTTTTCTTCCTTCCACCCCTGGGTACAGCAAGGGCACCGGGTCGCTGGCAAATACTTCTTTTGTATCTACATCCATCATAGAAAGCACGCCACCCCAGCCTGCACCGGTATCCATCATCCAAACTTCGCCTCCCTTCAATGGCCGTGGTCCGATGGGCGTATGGCCAACATACACTTCATCAAAAGTGGTTAGCTTGCTGTCCGTTCCGGAGTTAACGAGATCAAGCGCACGGGTTACCAGGGTGCGGTCCCACAATAAGATATTCAGCCCGCATTGTTCCGGCTGTTTACCCGGCCAAATGCCTGCATGCACAAACAAGTGGTTGTGTTCTACCCAATATGGCTTCGCATTCGTCAGAAAAGAAATATGTGTTTCGGGCATCCGGAAGTGGTAGGACTGCTGGGTGGCCAGGCCGCCCTGCGCCAGCCAGCCTTCTTCTTCTGTGCCGTGCAAAGCCCATTGCAACGTGTGGAAATCGTGGTTGCCCAGCACATACACCAGGTTGGTAATGCCCATCAGCGTGTCGATACATGCGCGCGTATCGGGCCACCCATCGCACACATCGCCCAGGCAGATCAGCCAGTCGTGCCCTTTGTTGAAGCCTGAACGTTCCAGGCATTGCTGCAAGGCCCGGTGTGCCCCATGTATATCGCCTACTACAAAACGCCTTGCCATTTGTAATTTGAAAGTAATACATTGGCAGCTAATAAAACTTTCTTACCATGACAGCCATAGAACTTGTAGGTCATTTCGGAGCTTTCCTCACCAGCGTAACGTTTATACCTCAGGTCTACAAGGCCTGGAAAACACGCAGCGTGGGCGACCTGAGCCTGACGATGATGCTGATAGTTGTTACCAGCACAGTGGTGTGGCTGGTGTATGGCATTGCGCTTTTGCTCTGGCCGGTTATTGTGGCCAACACTATTGTGTGCGTGCTCAGTCTGCTGCTGGTTTATTTTAAGTTTGCCTTCAAAAAATAGCTGCCAGCCTCCCCTCTTTAAGGTGAGTAACGGGCACCCGAATTTTGATTGATGGTGAACGATTTCTACCACCAAATATTTATACTTGCGCTTTAATTGTTTTCGTTAACAAATCACTATGGCATTCGCAGAAGGCACGGAAGTACAGCAGGAGCACCAACGCAAAATCAAGCAGGTATTTGCCGAAGTAGGCAAAGTGGTGGTGGGGCAGGAATACATGGTAAACCGCCTGATGGTGGGTCTGTTCACCAACGGCCACATTCTGCTGGAGGGTGTACCTGGCTTAGCCAAAACACTTACCATCAGCACGGTGGCAAGGGTGTTGCACCTCGACTTTTCGCGTATTCAGTTTACCCCCGATCTGCTGCCGGCCGACCTGGTGGGTACCATGATCTACAACCAGAAGGAAGGCAAGTTTGAAGTAAAGAAGGGCCCCATATTTGCGAACATTATTTTGGCCGATGAGATCAACCGCTCGCCAGCCAAAGTACAGTCGGCATTGCTGGAAGCCATGCAGGAAAAGCAGGTGACCATTGGCGAAACCACCTTTAAACTCGACCGGCCTTTTTTGGTGATGGCCACCCAGAATCCGGTAGAAAATGAAGGAACCTACCCGCTGCCCGAAGCACAGATCGATCGTTTTATGCTGAAGGTGTTTGTGGACTATCCCACCAAAGAGCACGAGTTGGAGATCATGCGCAGAATTTCCAACATGCAGTTTAGCTACGAGGTTAACCCGGTGCTTACCAAAGAAGACATTTTTGCCATACGCGAAGAAGTAAACAAAGTAAAAATGTCCGAGTCACTGGAGAAGTATATAATAGAACTGGTTACAGCCACCCGCAAACCCAAAGAATATAAGCTCGACAGAGAGGCACAATACATTCAGTTTGGCGCTTCGCCCCGTGCCAGCATTAATATGAACCTGGCGGCCAAAGCTGTGGCGTTTATGGAAGGCCGCGACTATGTATTACCCGAAGACATCAAAGAGATTGCGTTAGACGTACTGAACCACCGCATCTTGCTGAACTACGAGGCCGAAGCCGACAACGTAAAAACCGCTGATATTGTAAAGGTGCTGCTCACCAAGGTGCCCATCAACAAATAAAACATTCAGACGGGGCGTACCTGGCTAAATGCGAAGGCTACCTCTGTGCCTATTTCCAATGCCCGCTTCAGGTACATGCGTGCTTCCTGCCCCGTGCCATCATAGTCTTTCGGATCGTTGAAGGGAAGTGAGATCCGTTTTTCGGCACCTATCACCACCGGGCAATTTTCGTCAGCGTGCGAACAGACCATGACGGCCGCATAGTTACCTGCCGGATTGAACGGGTCGTTGTACACTTTCGAGAAAGCTTCTACTGCGGGAAAATGATCTGAATAACATACGAGATAGTGCGGATTGGAACTGTTGCCTTTTTGTTCGAACCGAAAGCCGAGTTCTTTCATAGCAGTTACTGCGCGTGGGTTAAACGCGGTGGCTTCGGTGCCGCCAGAATAACAGTGCACATTTTTTATTCCATAGTAACCTGCTGCGGCCTGTGCCCACAATTGGCCGAGGTGGCTTCTGCGCGAGTTGTGCGTGCAGATGAAATTCAACAACACCGGTTGCTGCATGGTTGTTTTCTTTTGGATAAATGCTGTCAATTGATGCAGTATTGCCAGCCGCTCGGGGGCAAGGGAAGGGAACGCGCCTTCTAATTTTTGAAACTGTTGCTGCAGGGCTGGAAAAAGAATCGCTGAAGACATATTGTGGCTGTTACGGAACAAAAGTACTGAATTATCGTAATATTACGATTAATGGAAAAAGATGTCGTTGTTATTGGTGGCGGCCAAAGCGGACTGGCCGCTCATTCCCACTTTTCAGGACACAGAAAAATTCCAGGGCAAGCTGCTTCATTCTTCTGCCTACCAAAATGCGGAACCGTTTCGTGGCCAGCGCGTGGCCATTGTGGGCGAAGGCAACTCAGGTGCCCAGATTTTAGCGGAGGTTTTGCGTGTGGCCACCACCTTGTGGATAACGGCCAAAGAGCCGCGCTTTTTACCCGATGAGGTAGATGGCCGGTACTTGTTCGATGCCGCCACGCAGATGTACAACGCCAAATTGCAGGGCAAAACCTATCAGCCTCCGTCTTTGGGCGATGTGGTGATGGTTCCCTCTGTTAAAGATGCCCGCCAGAGAAATGTGCTGCACAGCGTGCGCCCCTTTAAGAGCTTTACTACACACGGGTTGCTGTGGGCAGATGGGCATGAAGAAAAAGTAGATGCTGTTATTTTTTGCACCGGGTTCAAACCCGTGTTGAATTACCTGCCTGCCAACTGGCTAGATGCCGAAGGCAGGGTAGCAACGGTAGCAACAAGGGCCAGGTATGTAGCGGGTCTTTGGTTGGTGGGTTTTGGCCACTGGACGGGCTTTGCCTCGGCTACATTGATTGGTGTAGGGAGGAGCGCAAAAAAAACGGTAGAGGAGATCGAAACCCTCTACCGTTCAAACGAACACTAAGGTGATTTCTTAAAGCGAATACTTCAGACCAACGCTCACCGCAATACCCGGGCTAAAGCGAGTAAAGGTCTGGTTCTCTGCCCGGAACCCCTTGTAAACCTCTTCACGAACATCGTTCATAAGGTTAGACACATTAATGCCCACCGAAGAACGCTTATCAGCGCCAAGCGTCTTATTAAGGTTGAAATTGAGGCTGTGGAAAGGCTCTGCATACACATCCGGGAACAAGCCTGCGCCCACAATGGAAAGTGTTGAACCTTTCACGTTGTAGAACAAACCTACATCCAGTCCGAGGTTAGCATCTTCATAACCGAAACCCGCATTTACAATGTAGGGAGCTTGGCCGGCCATCTGGCGAGTGTTTTTCAAGGTCTCGCCCTCTTTCACATAAGTTAACCGCGAATTGTATTCGCGCGCGGTCATCTCTATCTGCGACTGCACAACCGTTACGTTTCCACTGAGATTAAAGTTACTTAACTGGGCGGCTACAAAATCCAGACTTTTACGGAATTCTAGTTCAACCCCAATTAGTCGGCCATCACCCACGTTTCTGGGTTGGTATTCGGTGCTGGTTTGCTGTTCGGGTATGCGCACCAACTCAATCGGCTTATCGAATGATTTGAAGAACGCACTTACAGACAATAATTGCCCGTTGGCCATGAAATGTTCCCAACGCAAATCAAAATTGTTGATACGCGTTTCGGTCAATTTACCGTCCCAGTCGTTGTAGGTAAAGAGGCCTCCGTTAAATATACGGTTAGTAATCGGGTCGAGAATTTGCGCAAACGAAAGCTCTTTAAATGAAGGACGTGCGATGGTTTTGGAGTAAGACAACCTCAGGTTTTGTTGATCGTTCAGCGCGTAGATGAAGTTTGTAGAAGGGAAGAGGTCCAGCGCATCGAGCACCTTTGCGTTCACCAGGTTATTGCCAGTACCAAAGCTGGCATACTGTACATCGCGGCCGGTATGCCGTTGAACGTAGTTCTCCAAGCGAAGCCCAACAATGGTTTTTAGTTTCTGCACCGGAGAAAATTCATTGGAAACATAGGCGGCAGAGTACTGCACATTACTGTTATAAGCGTTGGGATTGGGGACATTGTTACCCGATGAGTAGTACGCAGTGCCGTTGGGATACAGGAACTCATTCTTCAGCACGTTGTTCGGGTTGTAGTTAAAGTCAGGTTGCTGGCCAAAAAACTGAAGGTCGAAGCTCAATATCTCGTAATCTCTTTCTTTATAAACGTGACTTACGCCAAACTTAAGCTTAGCCGCAGACTGAAACCAGTTGTACTCTTTGGTAACGTCTACTTTGCCCATGGCGTTTACCTCGTCCAGACTGCGCCAGATACGGCTTGGGTTTCCGCCAGCACCTGAAATAAATGAAGTATCGGTAGGCGAGAGCGTAAAGGCTGTTTTGCGAATGTCCGGATCGCTCAACTTCGACACCGTGGGAGACAGCCGCCAGTCTACTTTCCAGCTGCCATCCTCATTATAATGCTCTCCGTTCAACAAGATGTTGGTAAGGCCGCGCTGGTTATACTCCAGGTTGTTCGATTGCGCGATATAACCGGATTGACCCACGGCTTCGCCATCGTTATCTATTCTAAACTGGCCTGCACGGCTTTCGCCATTCTGCAAATGCAAAGCCGTGAGTTGCAGTTTGTTCTTCTGTGTTTTAAAAGCCACACCTGCCATGCCTCCCAACAACACATTGTTTTCGCCAACCACACCGTTTTGCACGGTAGCGTACCGAAGTTCATATTCCGAAGGATCGATCATGCGCTGGTATTCGCCATACATCATGTCATCGTAAAAACGAGTAGTGTTTTTGTAGGTGCCCGAAAAAATGAAACCCAGTTTTTTATCGCCACGCAGGTTCAATTGGTTGGCATAAGAAAGTCCCAGGCCATAGTCCATCAGGCTGGTGGTGTTCTGTGCACCCAGGGTAGGGTCGAATTTTTTCAGGAAGCGATTCACTGTCTGTTCGGAATGGCCGCTTACCGGAGATGGAATGGTTTCCCTGCGCGCTTCCAATGGCAGCGCACGCATACCGTTATCGAAGCCAAGGAAGTCTGTTTTACTGCCCTGGTAGCTGATATAGTTCGGATTAAAATGCATGGACGGATTCACACCCATACTAAGCGAAACATCGAATACGCGTTCATCGGGAAAGTCTTTGGTTTCAATATTCACAACGCCACCGGTAAAGTCGGCCGACATTTCGGCCACCGAAGATTTCATTACCACCATGTTGTCGATTAGGCTGGTGGGAAAGATATCCATCTGAAGGCTGTTACGGTCAGGATCAAGGCCCGGAATATCTACGTTATTCAATGTTGTTTTTGTGTAGCGATCGCCAATCCCGCGAACGTACACGTATTTTCCCCCTTCTACAGATACACCCGTCACGCGCTTGGCTGCATCGGCTGCATCAGAGTCGCCTATTTTGCGAAAGCTGGCGGCTGAAATGCCATCCATCACGTTAGGAGCTTTTCGTTTAATGGTGATGAGGGCTGCTTCTGAAGAGCGAATGGCTTCGGCTGTTACCACCACCGATTCCAGAACCGCTACGGATTCTTTCATGCGGATGCCATTGAGCACATTTACCTTGCCTTCAGTTACCACTACGTTGGTAATGGTGATGGTTTCGAACGATACAAAGGATGCTTGCAACTCGTAGGTGCCCGCGGGCAGAGAGAGTTCAAACTTTCCTTCGAAGTCGGTAATGGCACCGCGGGTGGTACCTTTCACGGCCACGCTTACACCAATCAGGCCCTCGCCAGTGGCTTCATCAATTACCTGGCCGCGTACCGAGCCGTTCTGAGCTTGTGCGAAAGACATTGTGAGGAGACACAGAATTGCCAAAAGGGTAGTTCTGAACATATTCATTTTCAGTTAGATGCTGCAAAGGTAGCGAAGGCCCCAGAGGCCGCCCGGTTATAGTTTTGTTACACCAATGTTATGCGAATGTTACCTGCCAAGTGGGCAATTTTGTTGTGCTTTACCCTCAAGGTGTTAACAGAAAATTGGCAAAGAGAGGAGGTACCAAAATAAAAAAGGGAGCGCGAGGCTCCCTTTCAGTTTTATCTGCAGAAAAAAATCTTACAAACCATTCAAGCCTCCTGCTTTTCCGGCCCACGTCCACATCAGGATGCTGGCATCTGCCTTTGTTCCGGTGGTTCCGGCAGTGATTCCGGCCGGGGCGGTGGTAGTTCCGGTTGGCAGGTAATTTAGCAGGGCATCCGCTGCCACGTCCAATACCACACCATCGAAAGTTACGTTCGCGGCATTCACGCGATTAATTTTTTGCCCGGTTGCTATACCTGTGATGAAAATGTTTTTCAGGATAACTCCAGAATTAGCATCGGTGTTAATTAAATCTTCAGACACACGGGTTGCGCTGGATGCCACCACTGTGCCATTTAAGAATGTGTGCTTCAAAGCCGCACCATAAGAGCCTTCAGGGCCATCCAATTCGAAGCAGTGACCGGTAGGGTGAACCACGATGAAGTTCTCGGCTGTGCCAGACCAAGCCTGGTCGGTATCCAAAGCGTCATCACCAGCGTTCCAAACTACAATGTTTTTCACGTTCACAGTACCACCAAACCACTCAATACCATCGTCCTGGTTAGCTACTACTTCTACATTTTCAATTACAGTTCCAGAACCAACGCCACCCAACGTAAGACCGTTGATTTCGTTACCCGCACCGATGTTGGTACCACCGTGACGAATGGAGACATATTTAATCACTCCAGAATTATCTGTATCGTCAGAACCACCATACAACCCGTTTGGATCGGAAGTGGGAATACCTTCAATCTGCACCTCGCTTACATCGCCATTAGAATTAGAAGCGGAGATGCGAGCTTTACCCAAAATGATGACACCGCCCCAAAGACCGTTCACATCAGGGGCCAGGTTAGGGCTTTTCACTAGACCGGGTACAATTTGGTCGCTGGTAGAGGTGAAGATAATGGGCTCTTCAGCAGTACCTTCGGCAATCAGTTTGGCGCCACGAGCCACCAGCAAGGCAGTTGCATTAGAACCGGTACCCGATTGACCTTTGATCACAGTTCCTGCTTCAATAGTCAGGGTAACTCCATCTAATACTGTTACACGACCTGCCAATTCATAAATGTTATCCTTTGTCCAGGTAGTGTTGGAAGAAATGTTGTCTTGCACCACCACAACAGGAAACACAGGTGCCGTTACGGTAAGTACATGTGTAAAAGAAGTTTCGTCACCATCGGCATCGGTCAGCGTGAAAACTAATGTGTTGGTGCCAATTTGTTCAAGAGACGTTTCGTAAGAAATAGCAACTGTGGCAGGCGAAGCTCCGGTGATTAAGGCAGAAAGGTTGATCGGGTCGCCATCGTTGATAGTTAATGTAAATGCATTTGAAGAAGCAAAACCGTCTTGTGCGGTAAGTACCACGCCAGCTACCTCCAGGGTTTCACCACCAACGATGGAGGCGGTTGCAGGAATCCCGGCAATGGTAGGAACAGCAGAAGGAGAAACGGTAATGGTGGCTGTTGCTTCATCCGTATCACCTTCGCCATCAGTAATGGTAACAGTAACGCTACCGGCACCGGGTGTGGCTCCGGCAGCAAAGGTAACTACAATTGAGCCAGAGGTAGCACCAGCAGTACCATTCGTTTTGATGGAACCTGTGCCTCCTTCATCGTTGGTTACAGCAGCAGAGGCAAAGCCGGCTTCGGCAGTAAAGTTGAAGGTAATGTCAACAGAGCCGTTCACAGATACGGAGGTAGCCGCGGGTGTTGTCAGTTCCGGTTCTGCCAGATTGATAGGATCTTCATCATCGCATGCCCAATTAAGCGCAAGCGCTGATGCAATGGCCAGCATTGATACGAATTTTTTCATGATTGCACGATTTTTGGTTTAGAAAAATTTTCGCAACAAAGGTGGGCATTGAATGTTACGCTAACCATTCGCAGGCTTTACCAAATTGTTATGAGGCACGAACGGCAGGTTAAACGAATGTTAAACTGTTTAACCTCTTTGTTCCGAGCGGAACTAATTTTTGAAATGCCTTAGACAGACGGGAATGACAATAGAAGGGAATGGGAGCATCAATTCACCTTGCGCTGCCGCTCTTTATGTACCTCAACCATTTTCTTAACCTGAATGGCGGTTTGCGCCAGCGAGTCTTGCGATTTTTTGTTGTTGATGATCTTCTGTTCTAAAACCAGATGCTCGAGTTCGTTTTCTTTTAAGGCATTTTGAAGTTGCACCTTCTGTTGTTCGTTATTCGTCAACTTATTAGAAAGCGTTTTACTTTCGCTGGCTAACCTTTGGGCTTGCTTTTCTACAGCCTCCACCGCACGCTCGGCTTCGTCTATCTGTAGCTGGATCTGGTCGCGGTAAAATTTCACACCGAACCGGTACACCATCTGCTCTAATTCCTTGTTCACAATTTCAATGTCGTTCACTTTCCACTCGGCTTCCAGCAAACCCAGCCACACTTTGGTTTTTTCTTCCGTGCCATTAATGGTACCATAGAGAATGCCCGAAGCATACACCGTGCCGTCTACCACGGGCTCGGTTATGGGCTGGTATTCTCCGCCCGTTACCTTCGTCTTACCCAGGTCTTTCAAAAATCTACTCCACGCGCTTGCTATCGCCTCTTTCTTTCCTGTTAATTCAGTACCAAAGCCGTTGGCTTGTTCGCTCCTTATTTTGGCGGTCTGTTTTTGTACAGTAACGGTTTGGGCCCACAAGGGCAACATTAAAAAAAGACCGATAACAGAAAATGAAAACCTAATCATGGGTATGCTGTTAACTTGATATTTCAAAACTACTAATAATGAGCCAAAAAGTGCTGATAACCGGTGCCTCTGGATTAATTGGAACCCGGCTAACAGAAATGTTGCTGCAAAAAGGCTACCAGGTTGTTCACTTGGGCCGGGCACCTCGGCAAAAACCGGTGCCGTGCTTTGCGTGGGATATTGACGCGGGCACTTTGGACATGCGTGCTTTCGAAGGCGTGCAGAGCATCATTCACCTGGCGGGCGCAGGTATTGCCGATGCACGATGGACCCCTGCGCGGAAAAAGGAAATACTAACCAGCCGCACCCAGTCTACCAAGCTGTTATTTAATGCGCTGAATACAGCAAAGCACGAAGTCAAAAATTTTATTTCTGCCTCGGCCATTGGTTACTATGGTTTCTCAAACCAAGCGGAGCCCCTGAAGGAAAACAGCAATCCCGGATGTGATTTTCTGGCTTCGGTGGTAAAGGCATGGGAATCTGAGATCAACAGTATTGAGCGCCTCGCCATCAGAGTGGCCGTTATCCGCATTGGGATCGTGCTGAGTGCCGATGGGGGTGCATTAAAAGAAATGGCCAAGCCTATACGTTGGGGCGTAGGAGCCCCGTTGGGCACTGGTAACCAGTGGATGAGTTGGATTCACCTGGAAGACTTGTGTCGCTTGTTTTGCTTCGCACTGGAACGTGACAGCACCGCTGGCACCTACAATGCGGTGGCGCCTTACCCGGTTACCAACCGCATGCTTACGCGTGCCATTGCACATCAACTCAAGAAGCCACTTTGGCTCCCCGCTGTGCCGGGTTTTGTCTTGCGCATCATGTTAGGCGAAATGGCCGACATGGTGTTGCAAGGCAGCATCGTGTCTTCGCTGAAGATTGAATCGGAGGGCTTCGAGTTTAAATTTCCGAAGCTGGAAATGGCACTGGCCGATCTGCTCGCGACCCCCGAAAAATGAGATTAATTCAGCGTAGGCGCGGGTACCTCTTTCACCTTCTTTTTCTTCGCAGGCTTTTCTTTTTTCGCGCCCGCTGCCTTCCGCGATAGTTTCTTCAGTTCTTTCTTCAGCTTGCCTGCCAGCTTGCGCGATGACTTTTTAACGGCCTTGGTGGTCTTCTTCGATGCCTTCTCTATTTCGAGCGATTCAATAACCTGTGCCACGGAGGCCTCAACCTTCGACTGGATTTCTTTCTTCGTTACTTTTTTCATAGATACCAAAGCTACGTGCATTAGCCCAATGTTAAGCGCATTAACAAAAACTTAATATTGCGCCAGCGCGTGAAACCAAAGTTGAGTTTGGAGAAACCGTACGCAACCCAGGTGCGAGTGTTTGAGTTGGGTAGACCTTGGTTGGTACGGATTTACTGCCGTAGCAACTCGCGCGAGATCACCATTTTCTGGATTTCGGTGGTGCCTTCATAGATCTGGGTGATTTTGGCATCGCGCATGAGTCGCTCTACATGAAATTCTTTTACATAACCATAGCCACCGTGTATTTGCACCGCCTCGGTAGTTACTTCTTGCGCTATCTGCGAGGCAAACAATTTGGCCATGGCGGCTGCCTTCACAAAATCTTTCTTCTGGTCTTTCAGGTAAGCGGCCTGCCACACCAAGAGGCGCGCAGCGTCAATTTTGGTGGCCATGTCGGCCAGCTTAAACTGAATGGCCTGGTGTTCGCTCAGGTTCTTTCCAAACGCTTTGCGCTCTTTTGAATATTTAAGGGCCAGCTCGTACGCGCCTGAAGCAATGCCCAACGCCTGGGCTGCAATGCCAATGCGGCCACCGTTAAGGGTGGTCATCGCAAAGGTAAAACCAAAGCCATCTTCACCAATGCGGTTGGCCTTGGGCACCTTTACATCGGTAAACATCAGCGAATGCGTGTCCGATCCGCGAATCCCCATCTTATCTTCTTTCTTGCCCACCACAAAACCGGGCATTCCCTTTTCCACAATCAATGCATTGATGCCCTTATGGCGTTTGGCGGCATCTGTTTGCGCAATCACAATGTAAACACTCGCACTATTTCCGTTAGTAATCCAGTTTTTCGTTCCGTTGAGCAAATAATAATCGCCCTTATCTTCTGCTGTGGTGCGCTGGCTGGTGGCGTCAGATCCCGCCTCAGGTTCCGAAAGGCAGAAAGCGCCAATCACCTCGCCCGTGGCCAAACGCTTCAGATACCTTTCTTTCTGCTCCTCGCTGCCGAATTTCTCCAGCCCCCAACATACCAGCGAGTTGTTAACCGACATACAAACAGAAGCGGAAGCGTCTATTTTCGAAATCTCTTCCATGGCCAACACGTAGGAGATGGTGTCCATGCCGCCACCGTTGTACCTGGGGTCGGTCATCATACCCATGAAGCCCAATTCGCCCATCTTTTTTATTTGCGCAGCCGGAAACTTTTGTTCGGTGTCGCGTTCGATCACGCCCGGCAAAAGTTCGGTTTGTGCAAAATCGCGGGCGGCTGCCTGCACAGCCAGTTGCTCTTCGGTAAGCTGGAAGTTCATCTCGGAAAAAGTTTGTACATCTAACAAATAAAACGCCCTGACGTTTTTCGTCAGGGCGCAAAATTAAAATCTAAATCGGTTGAAATACGCTTTCGCGCGATTTTTTAGTCGCGATCGGAGCCGAGGAACATCATTACGTAGTAAAGCAATGTGGTAACCGCACCGATGGCCGCCACTACGTACGTCATAGCTGCCCACTTCAAAGCATCTTTTGCCATGTCGTGCTCCTGGCGCGTAACAATGCCTCTGGCTTCCACCCAGGCGAGCGCACGCTTGCTGGCGTCAAATTCCACAGGCAGGGTAACAATGGCGAAGAGTGCGAAGACAGCATAGCACACAATGATGATCAGCAATGCGGTTTTCCACGGTAAAAAACTACCGGCAAAGAAAGAACCAAAAAGCATGGCCATCATCATGAAATTAAGTACTTGCGCACTTACGTTCTGAATGGGCACCATGGCCGAACGGAATTGTAGCATGCTATAGGCTGTGGCATGTTGTACTGCGTGGCCACATTCGTGGGCGGCCACCGCGGTGGCAGCAGCATTGCGGCCATGAAATACTTCCTGGCTCAGGTTAACTGTTTTGTTAGCCGGATTGTAGTGGTCTGTTAACTGACCTTCCACCGACACCACCTGTACATCGTGTATGCCGTGGTCTGCCAGCATAAGGCGGGCCACTTCAGCACCTGTTAAGTCGCGCGTTAAATGCCTTTGAGAATACTCTTTGAATTTGTTTTTCAGGCGCGAGCTCACAATCATGCCCACCACCATGAAGAACACCCCGATTATTAAAGCACCAAATCCCATAGTTGTTATTGTTTATGTATTCCTGATTTTTTCTACAATGGCAGAGGTGGAATAGCCCGGCACAAAAGCGATGGTACGCACCTCTCCACCCGCTTTTTTCACAACATCTGCGCCAACAATATTTTCTGCCAAATAGTCACTACCCTTTACCAATACCGCAGGCAAAAGTTCCGATATCAAATGTAGAGGGGTGTCTTCATTAAAAAAAACCAACAAATCTACACTCTGTAACGCGGCCAGCACCCGCGCGCGCGAGTTTTCATCCTGAATAGGCCTGGAAGGCCCTTTGAATCGGGAAACGGAGTCGTCTGTGTTAAGCCCCACCACCAACCGATCGCCCAGGTTTTTTGCTTTCTCCAGGTAGTCTACGTGCCCCAAGTGCAGCAGGTCGAAGCAGCCATTGGTAAAAACCACCCGCTCGCCTTTCGCTTTCCACTCGGCCACTTTCTTTTTGGCCTCGGGCAAGGTTTTTATTTTGTCTGCTGTTTTTTCCATCGCATCATCCAATAGCTAATAGCCAAAGATATCACTCCGCCTACAATCAATATCAGCGTTTGCCAGGCGTGAAAGATAAACACAAAAGCCACCGCATCGGTTTTGTTCATTTGATAAAGCGACACCAACGCCAGCGGCACCAATGTATGGTACGAACCTGCCCCACCGGGCAGGGGCACTGCCATGGCAATGGCCCCCACGGCAAACAAAGTCATTACCGCGCTAAAGCCCAGCCCGGCCGTTTCCGGAAAAGCTTTGATAACGAAGTAGCTCATCACAAAATAAAGCGCCCAGATGGCCAGCGAATGAAAAATAAAAACGCCTTTGTTCCTTAAACGAAAAATGGAAAGCAGACCTTCTTTAAAACCAACAATAATTTTTTGAAACTTCTCGTTTTTGCGGAAGAGATAAAAGGCAACTCCCAGGCCTACCAAAACAAGCAGGCCCAGATATACCCAAACAGGAATTTGAAAACCTGAATCTGAAGAACCAATGGGCAGTGTATTGATAAACTCTTTCAGTTTTTTCCATTCTACGAAAAAGGAAACAATGATAAGCAACACCAGACATAAGAGATCCACCATGCGTTCAACCACTACCGTGCCGAAAGAAATTTCTACTGGCGTTTTTTCGAGCTTGTACAAATTGTAGCACCGCGATACCTCACCCCCACGAGGAACAGCCAGGTTTACCAAATACCCAACCATCACAGAAAGGAAACTATTTCCTAATGTAATTGTGTTGCCGGATGGCTCCAGCAACAATCGCCAACGTTCGGCACGCAACAGGTGACTTACCACCGCAACAACGGCCATCAGCAACAGGTAGAGTTTGTCCGACTTCAGCCAGGTATGCCACAGAAAGTCGGCTTTGTTTTCACCTTCGCCCACCGAAATGCCGCGCAACGAAAGCCATAAAAGGGCAACCGTTAAACTTACCAATATCAGGTAACGAAGAATAGTCTTAGCGCGCGCAACCAAGCCAACAAAATTTACGCTCCTAAAGTAGAGAATTTAGGCCAGCTTGTTATCGGGTGTTGGGAATACAATCCATGGTTTGAACGCTTTGGCGGCTTCGAATTCCATGGAAGCATAAGAGATGATGATCACTACATCGCCCACCTGGGCTTTGCGTGCTGCGGGGCCATTTAAACACACGGTGCCACTGTTGCGCTCCCCGCGAATGACATACGTTTCGAGCCGCTCGCCATTATTTACATTCACCACCTGTACCTTTTCGCCTTCAATCAGGTTGGCAGCTTCCATAAGCGCCTCGTCTATGGTAATGCTTCCCACATAATGAAGTTCTGCCTGGGTAATTTTTGCCCGGTGGATTTTGGATTTTAATACCTGGATGGTCATGACTTTTCGTATGCAACAAATAGATTATCAATCAATCTCACATTCTCCACATAGGCCGCCACCAGAAGGATGGTGTTATTCAGGTTTAGGGGTGTAACGTTTTCGGCTTCCATTAAGTTTTCGCGGTCGGCCAACGCCAGGTACTCCAATTGTGCTTTGCCCGACTGGGCGATACGTTCTATCGCAGTTTGTTTTACCTCTGGCCAGCTTTTGCCGGCTGTTAATTGCTGGCGCGCGTTCTGCAGCGTCTCAAATAAAATCAACGCATTTTTCCTTCCTTCGGCCGACAGCCGCTGATTGCGCGAGGAAAGTGCCAGTCCGTCTGCCTCGCGAACGGTGGGCTCACAATGTAGTTGTAGATCGAACTGAAGTTCATCTACCAGCTTAGAGACGATGAGAAACTGTTGATAGTCTTTCTGCCCAAAGTAGGCATGTGTTGGCTGCACAATATTGAAAAGTTTAGCCACCACCAGCGCCACGCCACTGAAATGGCCAGGCCTGAATGCCCCCTCCAGCGTTTGACCGAGCGTGCCAAACTGAAACGAAACGGTGGCGGGCTTTGAATACATGGTGTCGTTGGAAGGAACAAAGAGCGCATCGCAATTTTCTTGCTCCAACAGTTTGATATCTGCCGCTAAGGTGCGGGGGTATTTTTCAAGGTCGGCCGGGTTATTAAACTGAGTCGGGTTTACATAAATGCTGCAAACGGTGAGGTCGTTTTGCTGGCGCGAGGTGCGGATGAGGCGCAGGTGACCCTCGTGTAAGGCGCCCATAGTGGGCACAAAACCGATGGAGACCGGGCCTGTTTTGCGGGACCTTAAAAAGGCCCTAATTGGCCCAATTTCCTTGAAAATCTCCATTTCTGGCGGTTTTTGAGGGGGCGCAAATATAGAGGTTATGTTTGAAAATAAGTTGAAAGGGGGGTTATTTTTCCGTACCTTTGCATCTCGATTTTTCTTTCCCAAAAAAATAACAACATGTCAAAAATCCGTATTCTCTATGTAGCCAGCGAAATCAATCCCTTTCTGCAGACTACGGAAGTAGCCGACTTTGTTCGGAAGCTTCCGCAGGCCATGCAAGAGAGAGGAATGGAGATTCGTATTCTGGTGCCGAGGTTTGGGTTGATCAACGAAAGGAAGAACCGCTTGCACGAAGTAGTTCGCCTGTCGGGTATCAACATTGCAGTGGGTGATGAAGAGAAGCCTTTGATTATTAAAGTTGCCTCTATACCGAATGCTAAGTTGCAGGTGTATTTTATCGACAACGAGGATTATTTTCACCGTAAGTCGGTCTTTCACGATAAGGAAAATAATTTTTACGAGGACAACGATGAGCGCGCCATTTTCTTCTGTAAAGGAGTGATTGAGACGGTGCGCAAATTAGGCTGGGCACCAGACATTGTGCATTGCAACGATTGGATTACCAGCTTTATTCCTTTGTACCTGAAGACTACGTATAAAAACGATCCGTTGTTTAAGAACACCAAAACCGTGTTCACCATTTACAATAACAGCTTCAGTTACAAGTTTAAGGGCGATTTGTTGGGCAAGGTGAAGATGCTTGACATTGAAGACAACATGCTGGGCCACCTGAAAACGGCCGATTACGAAGGTTTCATTAAATTGGGCGCACAATGGTCCGATACGGTTTCCGTTGCGGGAGACAATAAAAAGCTGGAAGGTTTAGTTAAGAAGATTAAAGAGAAGAAAGTTGAAACCATCGAGAAGGACGATAACTATACGGAATCGTTTTACAACCTCTACACGGAACTGGTGGGTTAATACAACCCACCTTTTTTCCCTTCTACTTGTTTTACTACTGGCAGCGTGTGCAGACAACCCGCTGGAGATAGGCTTTAAGAAAGAGCCCAGAAACTTTGAGGTGCTTTACAGGGAATTACCTGTAGAGACGTCTACTTTTCTGGCTGATTCGTTGCCAAGTTTTAACAGCTTTACCTCAGGCACCAATCGTTTTTTGCTAGGTAGTTACCAAGACCCGGAATTCGGAGTTGTTACAGCTGAAATCTATTCTCAAATACGACCTTCAGCTCCGACAAAAGTATTAGAACCAGGTGCCATTTATGATTCGGTCACCTTAAAATTAAGGCTGGATCTTTATCGTTATGGTTCTTTGGATGTTACCCCTCAAACATACAAGATTTTTCAAATCACTGAGGAGTTGATTAATGACCGGGACTATTTTAACCGTTCTTCCGTGGCTACCGGACGCACAGAAATCGGAAGAACCGGAATTACCGTCAATCCAGATTATATTGACCAAATTAGAGAGGCTAATCAAAAAGATACGATTTTGATCAGTACTAAGCTAAGTCCGGGCGTGGGCAAGATCTTATTTGACTTACTTGCTACGAGAGATTCAACCTTTACAAACTTCACCTACTTCAAAAAGGCCTTTCCTGGTATCGCGTTAGTGCCCGATGGGTCAGATAAAATTCTTGGATTCGATCCTTCATCCGTCTTATCTGAATTAGTTATTCATTACCATGTAGATACAACTAAATACAATTATGATTTTTATTTCAGCGAGGTAATGGGATTTAGTAGAATAACTTCTAACAGAGAAAATACGGCTTTGTACAAACTTGCAACTCCCCTGGTTGAATATGCTCCTGCTGGCGAAAAAAACTACGTACAATCTGGTGTAGGTATTTATTCGATTGTTGACTTTGATCCCTTGTTGAGGATGAAAGACACTATCACCAATTTAGCATTTAACGCGGTTGAGATTCATATCCCTATAGAGAGTTATACATTAAAGACTCCACCGCCAGAAGGCGTTGCATTGAGGTTGGTAAACGATGATAATTCATTTGCACCTAGTCGCAAACTTTTTTTCGGCCAGTACCTTATTTCCGAACAAATCACAGATGGGTTATACATAAAAAATGATCAATCATCGGGCTCGGTTTTACTCCTAAACGAAGCGAAGACCCACTATACCGGCAATATTACTTTGTTTGCACAGGCGCTCATTACCGAGAATGATGTGAAAAAGAGATTTTCTCGTTTTGCTTTCTTTCCAACCAATCCTGAAAGTTCAAAGTCTTTAGAAAGGTTTTATTTTGATAAAAATAAGGTGAAGTTGAGAGTTTATTACACTAAAGCCTTAAACGAAACTGATCAAGAATAGCATGTGTGGAATTGTTGCATACCTAGGGCCACGCCAGGCCCACGAAGTGATCATTAAGGGCCTTAAACGCCTTGAATACCGCGGCTATGACAGCGCAGGCGTTGCGCTGATGAATAACGGTTTAAATGTTTACAAGAAGAAAGGCAAAGTTTCGGAGCTCGAGAATTTTATAAAGGGCCAAAACCTGGATAGCCACATCGGCATGGGCCACACGCGCTGGGCAACCCATGGCGAACCCAACGATGAGAACGCGCACCCTCACTACTCGGCAACAAAAAAGCTAGCCATCATCCACAATGGCATTATCGAAAACTATGCTGCCCTGAAGCAGGAGTTGCTCAACAAGGGGCATCAATTTTTGAGCGATACAGACACCGAAGTTTTTATTCACTTCATTGAGGACATCAAAGAGAAAGAAAACTGTTCTCTGGACGAAGCCGTACGCCTGGCGCTCACCAAAGTGGTAGGCGCTTACGCCATTGTAGTAATGTCCCTCGAGAACCCCAACTTATTAGTGGCGGCCCGCAAAGGGAGCCCGTTGGTGGTTGGTGTAGGCAAGGGAGAATTTTTCATGGCCTCCGATGCCACACCCATTATCGAGTACACCAACGAAGTCATCTACTTAAATGATCAGGAGATTGCCATCGTTGACAATGGGAAGCTGACCATTAAAAACACAGCTAACCTTCCGCTCACGCCCTACATTCAAACGGTAGACCTGGAGTTGGAAGCCATTGAGAAGGGTGGCTACGACCATTTCATGATCAAGGAGATTTTCGAACAGCCACGTTCCATCATGGACTGTATGCGGGGCCGTTTGGATTCGGCTACCGGCAGATTGGTGCTGGGCGGCTTGCGCGAGTATGTAAATAAACTGGTGAATGCCGACCGGATCTTGATTGTTGCCTGCGGCACCTCATGGCATGCCGGCCTGGTGGCAGAATATTTTATTGAAGAGTTATGTCGTATACCGGTGGAAGTGGAATATGCATCGGAATTCCGTTACCGCAACCCGGTCATTCGCGAAGGCGATGTAGTGATAGCCATCTCGCAATCAGGCGAGACAGCCGATACGTTGGCCGCCATTGAACTAGCCAAGTCCAGAGGTGCCATCATATTTGGGGTATGTAATGTGGTAGGTTCGTCCATACCGCGAGCCACCCATGCAGGTGCATATACCCATGCCGGCCCCGAAATTGGCGTGGCCAGCACGAAGGCATTTACCGCGCAGTTAACGGTGTTGAACCTGATTGCGCTGATTGTGGCGCAGAAGAAAGGCACCATTACTGAGCAGAAGCTTCATGAAATGCTGGTGGAAATGGAAAACATTCCTGCCAAAGTAGAAAAGGTGCTTCAGCAAAATGAACAGATAAAAGAAATTGCGTACGAGTTTAAAGATGCCCGCAATTTCATTTACCTGGGCCGGGGTTACAATTTCCCGGTGGCCCTCGAAGGGGCGTTGAAACTCAAAGAAATATCGTACATCCACGCAGAGGGTTACCCTGCCGCAGAAATGAAGCACGGGCCTATTGCTTTGATAGATGAAGAAATGCCGGTAGTGTTTATTGCTACCAAAGACAGTTCTTACGAAAAAGTGGTTTCCAACATCCAGGAAGTGAAGGCGCGCAAAGGCCGTGTAATTGCCATTGTTACCGAGGGAGATAAGCACATACCGAAAATGTCGGATTACGTGATTGAAGTGCCGGCCACACTCGATCCGCTGATGCCGCTGGTGTCAGTTATTCCACTCCAGTTGCTTTCTTACCATATCGCTGTAATGCGTGGCTGCAATGTAGACCAACCCCGAAACCTCGCTAAGTCGGTTACGGTGGAATAAAGCTGCGCTGTCGCCATTTTGGTTTTGGGCCAATTTCATTGGCAACGCTGGTTTGGTTAATTTAAAAGGTGTTTTCAAGGCTCACCTACCTGCTACTTTTACTGTGTGCTGCAACTTCCCTCTCTGCCCAGGTGGAGAACGGGTATGTAGATCTGACCGCTCATTCGTTCGAAGCGCATGGATATACCTTGCATGGCAGGTGGGAGTTTTATTGGAATCAACTTCTGGCGCCCACAGATTTAGCAAAAGCAGAACCTACGCTTTTATTTGTGCCGGGCTCATGGCACAGGCAAGGCAATTACTCCACACTTGGCTTTGGCACGTATCGTCTGCGAATGCGCATGTCTCCACAACAACAGGGCCTGGCTATTTATTTTCCCATCATCAACTCGTCTGCAAAGGTTTGGATCAATGGCACCCTTGTAAACGAGTCGGGTAAGGTGGGTAGAGACCCCGACAATTACCGGCCACGACTGCTTTCCACGGTGGTGCCCATTCCCGATCGCACCGACACGGTGGAGTTGGTGATGCAGGTGGCCAACTTCACCTATTTCAGCGGAGGCATTGCCGGCTACCCCCGACTTCACTATGCACACGCGCTGTTTGAAGATGCCAATAGAAGAAACGGAGTGGAAAATTTCTTTGCCGGCAGCCTGATTGCACTCTTCATTTATCAGGTAATACTCTATTTTCTGTTTCATCGTGGCAAACCCTATTTGTGGCTGGCGTTGATTTGCCTGGGTGTTGCGTTGCGCGCTTTGATTGTGAATGGTGGCTCCTTTTTGTTGCCCAACCTGTTTCCCGACATCCATTGGGAGTGGTGGAAGAAGATTGAGTTTGGAAGTGTGTATGCTATTTGCGGACTTTTCCCCTTATACATCTACCACCTTTTTCCCGCTTTTGCTCCACGTAAGCCTTTGTACTTTTTTGTGGGCATCGCCTCGCTTCTTTTTGCCGCAGTGCTGATTACACCTCAATACATGTACGGGCAGTTACTGGAAGTTTGCCACCTTACCTTGCTGCTGGCATTTATCTATGCTATTTTTTCGGTAGCCAGGGCGTGGCGAACGGGCGATTCTGATGCCAGAATTATACTTTTTGGCGTACTGGCCTCATTTCCTTTCATCCTGATGGAGATTCTTAAGAATTCGCAGCTATTTCCGATCAACATCGGCTTCATGTACCTGGTGGAGTTAGGTGTACTCGTGTTTTTGCTTTTTCAGGTTTACCTGCTGGCCAACCACTATGCCAAGGCCTACCGTAACCTCGAGTCGATGAACATCAATCTCGAGAAAATGGTAACGGAAAGAACGAGTCAACTACAAACCGCCAATTCGGTTAAAGACCGACTATTGTCGGTAATCAGTCACGATATCAAGAGTCCGCTCAATTCGTTGCGCGGAATTTTGCAGCTATACAACAAGGGCGCAATCAGCCCAAGCGAGTTCAACACCTTTGCCCAACAGGTAGAAGGAGACTTGCACAAAACCAACCTGTTGGTTGACAACATTCTTTTTTGGACTGCAAGCCAGCTAAAAGGTATGCAGGTAAAAAAAGAAAAATTTGAGGCGCAGCGGGTAGTACAAGAGCATATCGATTTGTTTAGCACCATTGCCAGAAACAAAAAAGTAAGTTTGCGATGCGATGCGCAGGACGACACCCTGATTTATTTCGATCGGAACATTTTTAATCTCGTATTGCGAAATTTTTTATCGAACGCCATTAAATTTTCGAACGAAGGTGGAGACGTAACCATACGACTGCGCAGGCAGCCGGAGTTTTTTCAGGTTACCGTAAGCGATCAGGGCGTGGGCATGGATGCCGATACCTTGCAATCGCTGCAAAATATTGCAACCACTGTGAGTAAAGAAGGCACCACCCATGAGAAGGGAACGGGTATGGGCATTGCACTATGCCGGGAGTTTTTGCTGAAAGCGGGTGGATCGTTGGAGATTAAAAGTGCAAAGGGCGAGGGCAGCAGTTTTTCTATGCTGATTCCATCGTAGCGCCTACCTGCCGAATAGTTTCGAAAAAAATCCCTTTTTCGTTTTCTTTTCGTGTATGGCATCGAGGGCGGTGCGCAGCCGCACCAGCGATGCTGAGTTTTTGATAATGTATTGCTCAGCGCCTAACGCCATGGCCTCCTGCCGGATGGTTTCATCATCCAGCGTGGTGTAGTAGATAACAGGTATGGAGGATTGGTGCTTGCGGATTTCCTTCAGGTAATGCAAGCCGGTTTTGGCCGACTTGTCTCCGAAGAAATGATCCAACACAACGGCAAAAGGTTTTTCGTGGAGGTGGCCAAATAGTTCTTCCGGATCGGAAAAAGTTTTTACCGAATAGTTTCCGAGCATTTCCTCAAAATGCACCTGCAGCATCTTTTGCTGAACAGGATTGTCTTCCACGATAAATACAAGGTGTTTCATACTTGCCTGGTTCAAGCTACCAAAGTAGAACGATTCTAACAAGCACGCGATGCCGCTAACGCGGCATCGCGTGCTGTTTCAATAGTGCGCTAATAGGGAAGCGCGTGTGGGTTTCTCTTGCCTGCACCGCAGCGAGGATTGCATAAACATGATTTAAGCCTATGTACTGGGCCCACTCGAACGGCCCGTAAGGGTAATTAGTACCTAACTTCATTGCTTTGTCAATGTCTTCGCGGCTGGCCGTTCCCTCTTCCAGCGTAAGGTATGCCTCGTTGATGATCATGGCGATGACACGGGCAGTCACCATACCAGCCTGGTCTTGCACTAAGGCATATTCAATTTGTATTTGCTTACATACCTCGGCCAGTTTTACTTCATCTTCTTTTTTTAACAGCGCTACCTCCCACACAGGTCGGTTGATAAAAGTGGGCATGCCGTTGAGCCCAACAAACAAGGTTGTGTTAACCACGCCTGGCGGAATGAGTTGATGCAGCGCTTTCGTTACGCTGTTCACAAAAACCGCCCTAAACATCTGGTTGCGATAGAATGAAATCGCCTCGGGTGTATCGGCCAGCAAAAAATCGATCACCACATCAATGGCGGGAAGCTGAGCTCCCGGATCGTGCCGGGTTAGGTGCAGGTAATTTACAGCCGTTCCCAGCTTTGCTTTGCATTCATCCAGCGCCCGTTCGTTGCCAATGATCAACAGTGTCATGAAAAAAGTGCGATATTTGGCCAAAAGTAACAATCACCTTCGTATGTCGAAAGAAGTTATCTATTCGCCCAACGCGCCCGAGCCCATTGGGCCATATAGCCAGGCCATCAAAGCGGGGCATATGCTTTTTGTGTCGGGTCAGATAGCCATACAAAACTCCTCGGGTCAACTCGTTACCGGCAACATTACCGATGAAGCTTACCAGGTGATGAAAAACCTGGAAGAGGTGCTCACAGCCGCTCACATGGACTTCACACATGTGGTAAAAACCACCATTTTTTTGAAAGACATGAACAACTTCCCGAAAGTGAACGAGGTGTACGGCTCCTTTTTCCCTTCTCACCCGCCAGCGCGCGAGACGGTGGAAGTAAGCAGGCTGCCCAAAGATGTGAACGTGGAAATTTCCTGCATTGCGGTGAAGTGATTGGCCTGCTGCCCTCCATATCCGAAACGGTGGTGCTTTCGCTCTCTGCCGAGGAGGTAGTTGCACGCTTGCACTTGGGGGTTGAGCAGCAGATTTTTCAAGGGGCCATTTCTAACACCCATTTCAGCCTGCATGTACGGGTGATACGGCCCACGCAGTTTCAGCCGGTGGTAAAGGGCATGCTCGAGGCCACCTCGCGCGGGTCAATACTTTTCATCGAATACCACTTGTTGCCTAGCACGCGCTTGTATCTTATTTTCTGCGCACTGGCCCTTTTAGTTGCGGCAGGCTTCATAGCGTACTTCGATCGCAATTTACTGTTGGCCGGTTCTGCTCTTCTGCTGCTGGTCGTGCTTCGCTGGGTGGCTTGGTCTAACCTGAAGTTGCAGGCTGCGGCCGCACGGAAAACTTTCATGGCACAACTTTCCTGATCGCAGGGCATTCAATTTTATTACCTTTGCTCTCCGTTTTTTTTAAGCTATGAGAGAAGTTCGCGTTCGTTTTGCGCCCAGCCCCACCGGTGCCCTGCATATTGGCGGGGTGCGCACCGCCCTGTATAACTTTTTATTGGCGCGTAAGCACAGGGGCACTATGATTTTGCGCATAGAAGACACCGATCAAAACCGGTATGTGCCCGGGGCAGAGGAGTATATCATTGAAGCGCTGCAGTGGGCAGGTATTACCATAGATGAAGGCATTGGTGCTGCACAGCCGGGCCCGCATGCGCCCTATCGCCAATCCGAACGAAAAGAAATCTATAAGAAATATGCACAACAGCTCATCAACGAAGGCAAGGCCTACTACGCTTTCGATACCGAGGCGGAGTTGGAGCAGATGCGCGAGCAGTTGAAAGCCGAAGGCGACACCATGCAAACCTACGGCATTACTTCGCGCATGCGCATGCAAAACTCTCTGACACTTTCGGCAGAAGAAGTGCAGCAGAAATTGCACGCAGGCGTGCCTTACGTGATACGACTGAAAGTGCCGGCCAACCAGGACGTATACCTGCAGGATTTGATACGTGGAGAGGTGGTAGTCAACTCATCGCAGGTAGATGATAAGGTGCTGATGAAAAGCGATGGCATGCCCACCTACCACCTGGCCAACGTGGTGGATGATTACCTAATGAAAATCTCGCATGTTATTCGCGGAGAGGAGTGGTTGCCCTCCGCTCCGTTGCACATTTTGCTTTACCAGGCATTTGGCTGGCAGAACGAGATGCCGCAGTTTGCACACCTTCCCCTTCTGTTGAAGCCGGAAGGCAATGGTAAACTGAGTAAGCGCGATGCAGACAAGATGGGCTTCCCCATTTTTCCACTTACGTGGAAAGACCCGCAGACAGGCGAGGTAGCCATCGGCTACAGAGAAGCGGGCTACCTGCCGGAAGCGTTGATCAACTTCCTGGTGTTGCTCGGCTGGAATCCGGGCACAGAGCAGGAAATTTTTTCGGTGAAAGAATTGATTGAGGCGTTTTCGCTGGAACGCATCAGCAAGGCAGGTGCCAAGTTCGACATACACAAAGCGCAGTGGTTCAACCAACAATACCTGCGTGCCCAAACCGATGAGCAGTTGGCCAACTACCTACTGGCATCGCTCAAAGAAAACAATGTATCGTGCACAACGGAGAAAGCCCGGAAGGTAGCCTTTGCGTTGCGCGAACGGGTTACCTTTCCGAAAGATTTTTGGGAAAGCGGCCGTTTCTACTTCCTGGCGCCAGCCACGTACGATGAGCAGGTGGTGAACAAGAAGTGGAATGCCGATGCGGAGAAAGCCATTGGCGCCTACCGCGATGCGTTGCTTACGCACGATGCCATTTCTGCAGACGAAGCGAAAACACTGCTTGACCAGACCACGGCCTCGTTGGACATTAAAACCGGCCAGATTCTGCAGGCCCTGCGAATGGCCATTACAGGAGCGGGCTCAGGCCCTGACCTGATGCTGACCATCGAAATTCTTGGCCCGAAAGAGACAGCCGACCGCTTGCAAAAAGCACTCACCACATTGAAGACAAAAGTTGCGTAACTTAGTGCATGGCCAAAAAACCGGAAACCAAAAAAACACCCAAGCACACGCCCAAGCCACGGGTGCACCAGGATCTGCATGGGCTCGAAGTGAGCATTGATCAGTTTGGCGAACTGCGCTCGAACATGGACATTGAAAAGATCAACGAGTTCCTCAATAAAAATGTAGACGATAAAAAACTGGCCGAGCGCGAGGATTACGAGGCGATCAAGAAAAAAGGCAAGCCCAAAAAGAAGTAGTTCTGCCTTCCATCATTCCTAACTTCCTTATTGTTTATGAGATATCCATGCACTGTGTTCAACCACAAGCATGATAATGGCGCCTGGATATTCTCCCGCACTTGCGCGATCCTTAAAAAATATATATTAGCACATGAAAAAAGTACTGATGCTGGTGCTCTTCACGAGCCCTTTGCTGGCACAATCCCAATGGCCTGAGTCGCTCATTCTTACGCCCGAAAAATCTAATTTTATCAAAACCTCTGCTTATGCAGATGTGGTTGGGTTTTTAGATGAGGTAAAAAAGCTAAGTAGTGACGTGCAAATAATCTCCATGGGTAAAAGCCCCGAAGGTAAAGACATTCCGGTGGCTGTGCTTTCGCGAATAAAGGTTTCTACACCAGAAGAGGCCAAAGCAACGGGCAAGCTCAGGGTGTATGTGCAGGGAAACATTCATGCAGGCGAAGTGGAAGGCAAAGAGGTGGTGATGATGCTGATGCGCGACATTTTACTGGGCGACAAGAAGTATTTGCTCGATAACCAGATCATTCTCTTTGCACCCATTTACAATACCGACAGCAACGACAAGATGGAGCAAGGCAGGCGCCCATCGCAGGAAGACAGCCCGCTGGAGGTAGGCATTCGCGAGAACAGCCAGGGTTTAGACCTGAACCGCGATGGCGTGAAGATGGAAGCACACGAAACGAATGGGCTCTTTCAAAACATCATCGTGCCGTGGGATCCGCACCTGTTTGTAGACTTGCACACCACCAACGGAACGTGGCATGCCTGGAACCTGACCTGGGCGCCCAGTTACCACAGTGCGGGCGAAAAGGCAGTGTACGACTACACTGTAAACAACATGCTAAAGCCCATCACAAAAACAGTGAAGCAAAAGTACGATTTGAATTTTGGCCCTTTTGGTGACTACGATTTACGTCAGGGTTGGCCACCCAGGAATTTCTACACCTACAACCACCACCCGCGCTACCTGGTAAACCAGTTTGGCCTTCGCAACCGGTTGGCTATACTCAGTGAAGCCTTTGCGCACGAACGTTTTTACCAGCGCATACATTCCACCTATTACTTTGTGTTAGAGATTTTAGAGCATACCCATGCCAACGCCCAGGCCATAGCCGAAGTAGTTAAAAAATCGGAAGAGGCAACTGTTCAGCAAGTGCTTACCCAGGCCGGTAAGGTAAAGAAGGGTGTAAGATTTAAGATGGTGCCACTCGAGCCACTGCACGATTTCCGCACCTACGATTTCATTCCATATACCAAGCCCGATGGCACACCCGGTTTTTACAGAAGCGGAAAAATTGTACAATACAATAACCTAAACTACTACGCCAAGTTCGATGCCGAGGTGGAGGCTACCCTGCCCCGCGGCTATGTAATACCGGCAGCATTCGTTCATGTTGCCGAGAATTTAAAAAAACATGGAGTAACGGTTACCACCCTCTCGAAATCGCAGACGTTTAATGGTGAGGTGTTTACAATCGAGAAGCTGGAAAAAGCACAACGAAAGTTTGAAGGCCATTTCATGGCGCGCGCCACGGGCAGGTATGCTTCGGCAAAGAAAAAGTTCAGCAAAGGCGATTTTGTTGTAGACCTGGCCCAGCCGCTGGGCAACCTGGCGTTTTACCTCCTCGAACCCGAATCGGACGATGGCCTGGTAACCTGGAATTTTTTTGATGAGTACCTGGAAAAGCAAGGCGTGGGCAACAAGCCGGTCAACTATCCCGTATTTAAGTACTATTAAATTACGTGCCATCTTGAAAATGCGTCTCGTTAATGATGATTCTTATTTTTAAGATGAATTCGAACAAACAAATAACTAACAACGAACCTTATGAACTCACACGTTATCGACTACCAGATCAAAGGCGAGAGCATTCAGATTGTGGAAGTGGAACTCGACCCCATGGAAACCGTGATTGCCGAAGCGGGTGCTATGCTCTTCATGGAAGATGGCATTCAGTTCGAAACCAAAATGGGCGATGGGTCTAACCCCAACCAGGGTTTGTTCGATAAATTAATATCGGCTGGTAGCCGCATCCTTACAGGCGAATCGCTGTTTATGACGCACTTCACCAATAGGGGCAATCGCAAGGCCAAGGTTGGTTTTTCTGCGCCCTATCCGGGCACAGTAATACCCATCGATCTGGCCACCAGCCGTGGCAACGAGTTGATTGTGCAGAAAGATGGCTTTTTGTGTGCAGCCTATGGCACAAAGTTATCCATTGTATTCAACCGAAAGATAGGGGCGGGCCTGGTAGGTGGCGAAGGATTTATCCTTCAAAAACTTCAAGGCGATGGAAAAGCCTTTGTGCACGCGGGGGGAACAGTAATTGAACGAACGCTCAACAACGAAAAACTTCGGGTGGACACGGGCTGCGTGGTGGCTTTCGAATCGCAGGTTAATTTTGATGTGGAGACCAGCGGCAGTTTGAAGTCGATGATTTTTGGGGGCGAAGGAATTTTTCTGGCTACGCTACAAGGAACCGGCAAGGTTTGGTTACAATCTATGCCAATTCGCAAATTAGTGCAGGCCTTATCCCCTTACGGGAAAAACAGGGGAAAAGAAGGCAGTTCAATTTTAGGCAGCTTTCTTGAATGAGACCATTGCCTGACTAAAATATCCGGGGTACCAGCGATGGTACCTTTTTTTTGTATTCACGATAACGCTCGCCATAGGCAGCCATCAATTTCTTTTCTTCCAGGTGAATACCGATGGGCAGATAGAGCAACATCAAACAGCAACTGATCAATGTGGGCAGGTTAGGTATGAAGAGAAAGAAGCCTACAATAATAAGAACGGTGCCGCTATAGATGGGGTGGCGTACGTATTGCAGAATGCCCTCTGTTTTAAACTCTGTTTTTTCTTCTGCCAGGCCAATGAAGGCGCGCAGGCTGTACTGGCGAAAGGTTATCTGAATAACCATTACCCCAAACGTAGTGAGCATTAAACTAATGTAACGTACCCACCCTTCGCTGACAAAGAAATGTGCGGCCCTTATCTTTCCGTTCCACGCCAACAGCGCGAACAACCCCGCCAATGAAAAGAGTGTGTAAAAAAGCCGGAAGCGGCTGCGGCTGAAATGCTGCTTCACATGTTCGCTCGCCAATATGCTATGTAAAGCCAGGTAAACAACCCAACCGAGAATCAGAATAGCATAGCTTAACATCTCTCTAAGGTACTATAAAATAATAATACGCGGTGGCCTTTGCGGCTGGTGAGCTAACGTTAATTTTGCTACACGTAAAACTCCGATCATGTCTTCATTGAAAATTGCACTCATCAGAGAAGGGAAAACACCACCCGACAAGCGCGTACCTTTTACACCGCTACAGGTAGAAGAAATTGAACAGCGTTTTCCCGGGGTGCAGGTGGTTTGCCAGCGCAGTTCCGTGCGCTGTTTCAAAGATGAAGAATACGCGGCACTGGGTTTTGAGGTGCGCGAAGACGTAAGCGATTGCGACATCTTGATGGGCATTAAAGAGGTGCCGGTAGAAAACCTGGTGGCCAACAAAACGTATTTGTTTTTTTCTCACACCATTAAAAAGCAACCGTATAACCGCAAGCTGCTGCAGGCAGTGCTAAAGAAAAACATCCGGCTGATTGACTACGAAACGCTGAAAGACACACAGGGCAATCGCCTGGTAGCCTTCGGCCGGTTTGCAGGCATTGTAGGTGCCTATAACGGGCTGCTTACCTACGGCAAACGTTTCCAACTGTTTCATATTCGCAGGGCATTTGAGTGTTTCGATGTAAACGATTTGAAACTAGAATTGCGCAAAGTAAAACTTCCCAATATAAAGATTGTGCTAACAGGTGCCGGGCGTGTGGCCAAAGGCGCCATGGAAACGCTGGACACCGCGGGCATCCGCAAAGTAAAGCCACACGATTTTCTATACAATGAATTTGATGAGCCCGTTTATGTACAGCTAAGCAGTGCCGACTACCATGTGCGCAAGGAAGGCGGTCATTTCAATCGCGAAGAGTTTCACCTGCATCCCGAACGTTACGAAAGTCGCTTCCACGAGTTTACCCAAGTTACTGACCTGCTGTTGGCCGGAGCCTACTGGAATCCCAAGGCACCGGTGCTTTTTACACGCCAGGAAATGCTGGCGCCCGAGTTTAAGATAAAAGTAATAGCCGACATTACTTGCGACATTGAAGGATCTGTGCCCAGCACCAAGCGTGCCAGCTCCATTGCCGATCCTATTTACGATTACGATCCACAAACAGATAGCGTACAACCACCACTAAGTAGCGACCGGTTTGTAACCGTGATGGCCATAGACAACCTGCCCTGCGAATTGCCGCGCAGCGCCAGCGAAGAGTTTGGCCGCGACCTCATCGACAGAATTTTAAAGCCACTGCTGGGTGCAGATACCGAACAAATTATAGAAAGGGCTACTCTTACAAAAGATGGTAAGCTTACTTCCCATTTTGCTTACCTTCAGGACTATGTCGACCGGGAGTCCGTTTAGGCCGGCCATGGCCAAAGCCGTATGCAAAGACTGATTTTATTAACCAGCCTGGTGTTGGTTTCATCTGCAGCTCTTTCGCAGAAGGTGAATAGTTCCTATCAATACAATATCAGAAAGGCCGCTGCCCCCATTGCTATTGACGGCCGTGAGGAAGACGAGGCATGGAAAAGCTGCCAGGTTGCCTCCGACTTCTTTATGGTGTTACCTATGGACACCAGCAAGGCGCGCGTTCGAACGGAAGTACGCATGACGTACGATGAGAAAAACATGTACCTTCTGGTGGTCTGCTTTCACGCAGTAGAAGGAGACTACATGGTAGAGTCGCTAAAGCGCGATTTCAACTTTGGCAAGAACGACAACTTTCTTTTGTTTATGGATCCGTTTGATGACCGCATCAACGGATTTTCTTTTGGCTCTAGCGCAGCCGGTGCCCAGTGGGATGGTATCATGTTCGAGGGGGGAAAGGTAGATTTAAGTTGGGATAATAAGTGGACATCGAAGGTGGGCAACTACGACAACCGCTGGGTGTTTGAGGCGGCCATTCCTTTTAAGAGCATCCGTTACAAAGAAGGCATTACCCAATGGGGCGTTAACTTCAGCCGGCTCGACCTGAAGACGACCGAAAAATCCAGTTGGGCACCGGTGCCAAGACAGTTCCCAACGGCATCGCTATCGCACACGGGGGTATTGCAGTGGGATGAACCACCGCCTGCACCCACTTTAAATGTATCACTCATTCCGTACGGATCGGCTGCATTGAGCCGCGATTTTATAAAAGGCGAACCCACCGATAGAAATGCAGATGCCGGCATGGATGCAAAGATTGCGCTAACATCTTCGCTCAACCTCGACCTCACGGTTAATCCTGATTTTTCGCAGGTGGAAGTAGACCGACAGGTAACCAACCTCGACCGCTTTGAATTATTCTTTCCCGAGCGAAGACAGTTCTTTCTGGAGAATGGCGATCTCTTTGCCAATTTCGGATACAGCACCATTCGGCCGTTCTTTTCGCGCAGAATAGGCTTGGGCGTACCCATTGACGCGGGCATGCGGCTGAGTGGCCGAATCAATAGAAACTGGCGCGTGGGTGTAATGGATATGCAGACGCGTAAAGTGAGCGAACAGAATCTGCCTGCCCAGAATTTTGCTGTGGTGGCGTTGCAGCGCAGAATGTTTGCACGCTCCTACCTCGGTGGTTTTTTCGTTAACAAAGAATCGCTGAATTATACTGCACCCGAATTTCCGGCAGAAGGTCAGCAGGTTTACTCGCGCTTTAATCGCAATGTTGGCTTGGAGTACAACCTGGCTTCGGCTGATAACCGGTGGACGGGCAAAGCGCTTGTCTTCAGGTCTATCCGGCCCGAATCCAACAGGCAAGACGATGAGTGGGTGTACGCCAGCCATCTGCAATATTTCAGCCGGCATTGGCTGGTGGCGGGCCAGGTGGAGCGCGTGGGTCCACAATACACGGCCGAAGTGGGCTACGTGCCACGCAAGGGCTTTGTGCGTATTAGCCCGCAGGCAGCCTATCTGTTTTTCCAGAAAGGAAAACACGTGCTCAGCCACGGGCCCAAATTGGTTTCTTCCCTGTTTATGGACAACAGCTACCAACGAACGGATGACGAAACAACCGCATCGTACAATATCAACTTTCGCAACCTCAGCTTGCTTTCGGTGGGTGCCATCAAAAACTATGTGTTGCTGCTTACCCCCTTCGACCCCACCAACACCGGCTTAGATTCGTTGGAGGCTTTTACCCAACATAACTGGTATACGGCAGGTGCCGATTTCACTTCGAGGCCACAAAAGCTACTTACCTATGCAGCCACCCTGCGCTATGGGGGCTATTATGCCGATGGAAAACGTACGTTGGTAGGTGGAGAGTTGGGCTATCGTTTCCAGCCTTTTGTTAACCTATCTCTGGCCGCTACCTACAACGATATACAACTGCCTCAACCCTGGGGCCGCAGGCGGTTCTGGTTAGTGAGCCCTCGCGTAGATGTTACATTTACCAACACTATTTTTCTCACTACTTTTCTGCAATACAACGAGCAGCAGAAGAATGTAAACATCAACACGCGGTTTCAGTGGCGCTTCAAGCCTGCTTCCGATCTGTTTGTGGTTTATACAGATAATTACTGGCCAGAAAACTGGCATGTAAAAACCCGGGCACTGGTTTTAAAATTCACTTACTGGTGGAATCTATAATCAGATTTTGCTGATCAACTCCACATACAGGTCAGTCAATTTCGTTTCGGCCTTGCCGGCTACTTTAATAATCTCAGCAATGTTTACGGGCTTCAGATTGTCGGGGTCGCAGTCGTCAGTAAGTACGGAAATGGCACAGCAAGGCAAACCCATGTGGTTGGCCACCAACACTTCAGGCACGGTGCTCATTCCTACCGCATCGGCACCAATGCGATGCAGGAACCGGTATTCAGCGCGGGTTTCCAGGTTGGGCCCCATCACAGCCACATACACGCCCTTTTGCAATTTTATCTTTTTGGCTTTGGCAATGCGCACGAGCTGGTCGTTCAACTTCTTTGCATACGGTTGACTCATGTCGGGAAAACGCGGACCCAGTATTTCAAAATTTTCTCCGCGCAACGGGTTATCGGGTTGCAGGTTGATGTGGTCGTCAATCAGCATCAGATCGCCTTTTTTCCACTTCAGGTTCATGTTTCCTGCAGCGTTCGAGATCAACAGGTTTTTTACGCCCAGTAACTTCATTACCCGCACCGGCAAAGTAATCTGCTGCATGCTGTAACCTTCGTAGTAATGAAAGCGGCCTTGCATGGCAAGCACTTTCTTGCCTTTCACATCACCGTAAATCAGTTGGCCCTTATGAAACTCTACTGTCGAAATTGGAAAGTGCGGGATTGAATTGTAATTGATGATAATTGGATTTTTGATCTCCTTCACAAAAAGATTTCCCAGGCCCGTGCCCAGTATAACGCCCACCTCGGGTTGCTTTACGCCACGCTTCCTGATAAACTCGGCTGCCTCATTGATCTTTTCAATCATACTTAAAAACGTTTTTTCCGAAAGATAAGCGTTTGTATCCAGCCATCTTGTTTAACTGCTACTTATCACAACAGCTACAACCCAACCACCCGGATAGCCTATATTTACTTTTATAAAAATATCAACTCTATGAAGAAGGCATTGCTAACACTTACACTGGGCGCTATGGCGTGTTTGGTCTGGGGTCAATCGTTTAACGCAAGACCAGGCGGAACACAGAAACCCGTGCTACACGGCCGCCACTGGATGGCCATTACAGGTAAGCCGCTGGCGGCCACTGCGGGCGCTACTATTTTTAACAAAGGCGGAAACGCGGTGGATGCTGCCTGTGCCATGTTGGCTGCCACCTGCACCATGTGGGATGTACTGGCCTGGGGCGGAGAAACACAAGCGCTGATTTACCACCCCAAAACCGGAAAAGTTATTGCTATCAATGCACTGGGCGTTGCACCTACGGGTGCCACAGCCGAATTCTTTAAATCCAAGGGAATGAATTTCCCTCCGCAGTATGGTCCGTTGGCGGCAGTAACGCCCGGCACACCCGGAGGGTTAATGACCATGTTGGCGGAGTACGGCACACTTAGCTTGAAAGAGGTGTTGGCACCCGCCATGCAAATGGCTGAAGGCTATCCGATCGAAGCACAAACGGCTAACTCGATCGAGCGCAACAAAGAGTTGATCAAGCAATGGCCCTATTCGAAAGCGGTGTTTCTTCCACACCTGGGCGAACAACGCGAAGCACCAGAGGCAGGTGAAATTTTTAAACAGACCGATTTGCTGCAAACATTGCAGAGGCTGGTGGAAACAGAACAGCAGGCGTTGAAGAAAGGTAAAAACAGGAAAGAAGCCATCTATGCCGCCTACGATCGTTTTTATAAAGGCGACATCGCTAAGGAGATTGTGCGTGGCAGCCGGGAACAAGGCGGCCTGTTTACCGAGGCGGATTTGGCCAACTGGAAGGTGAAAATTGAAGAGCCGCTTTCGGTAAACTATAAGGGTATTGAGGTGTACAAACTGCAGCAGTGGACACAGGGACCTGTGTTGCTGCAGGCGCTGAATATTCTGGAGAATGTAGATTTGAAAAGCATGGGTTTTAACTCTGCCCGTTATATGCACACGTTGTATCAGGTTATGAACCTCACCTTTGCCGATCGCGATTTTTATTATGGCGACCCCGCGTTTGCGCCCGAAGAGCCGATGAAGGGTCTGCTTTCAAAAGAATATGCCAAAGAGCGTGCAAAAACCATTAACTGGCAGCGCAACGATGCCAAAGCTGCGCCTGGCGACCCTTATCCATTCGAGGGAAAAGTGAATCCGTACCAGGAATACTTAAAGCAGTGGACTACCGCACAGAACACCTATGTGCCTTCGCCCTTTACGAAAGAATACCTGAACCAGGTGTGGGCGGGCACTACTTCCATAGAAGCCGCAGACAAAGAAGGCTGGGTGGTATCGGTAACGCCCAGTGGCGGGTGGATACCTGCGTGCATTGCGGGCAAAACGGGTATCGGTATGAGCCAGCGCATGCAGAGCTTTGTTACCGACCCCAAGCTAAACCCATTTAACGTAGTGGAGCCAGGCAAAAGGCCACGCGTTACGCTTACACCTACCCTGGCACTTAAGGACGGCAAACCATTTATTTCATTTGCCGTACAAGGTGGCGACACGCAAGATCAAAACCTGCTGCAGTTCTTCTTAAACATGGTGGAGTTTGGCATGAATGTGCAAGAAGCAACCGAGGCACCCAACATCAACACCTACCAGTTCTGGCTATCGCTGGGTGGAGAGGACCGGAAGCCAAAGCCCGGCTATATGCTAATACACAGCAGCACGCCTCCTTACGTGCGTAGCGAACTGATCAGGATGGGTTACAGGCTTGAAGAAGATGATCGCACTTCGGGGCCTATTAACGCTATCTTCTTCGATTGGAAGCACAACAGTTTCTGGGGAGGTTCGAGCAACCATGGCGAGGACTATGGCATTGGTTGGTGAAATAGTTGTTGGTTATTAGTTATTAGTTGTTAGTTGCTTGGAATAGCAAATAACAACTATTCAACAACATTTAATCTCTGTAGTATCAAACATAAAGATCATCTTGTTTGGCTTTGGCCACTTCTTCAAAGAAGGCTCCCACTTTTTCTGCCACAGCCTTAAGATACTTTTCTCCTTTTTCAGCAGTAGCCTTGCGCGGGTCGCCCACGCCTGTGTCTTTGGTTACCTGCATCCACTTACGTTCGGCCCATGCCCACCCTTCGCGCATGGCAGTGAACCGGAATTTTTTGGCGGCCCCATCGCCCGCTTCGCTGATAGGCCGTACCAACTGGGGCGTCAGGTGCATCATCACGCTGGTTTCCATTTCACCGGCATGGTCGTCTTTGTTTTCAAAAAATTGTTGTTGATCTACCGACTGATACCAATTGCACTGGCAGAGAAACATGCGCGGAAAGCGGAGCCCCAGTTCGCGTATCATGGTTTTGAAATCGTTGCCCCCGTGGCTGTTCAGGATGATGAGTTTATAGATGCCCTGGCGATCGAGCACCTCTACCACATCGCGCAACAGCGCCAATTGGGTAGAGGGGTTCATGTTGATGTCGAGGTGCACATCGAACTGCCCCGTGTTTACCCCAAATGGTATGGTGGGCAACACAATTACTTTCGCGCCCCGCTCCCACGCAATTCTGGCACCTTCTGCTGCCACACGGTCAGCTTCTACAATGTCGGTTCCATAGGGCAGGTGGTAATTGTGTGCCTCGCAGGCGCCCCACGGTAACACTGCGGCATCGAAGGTTGCTTCCCGGATGTACTTCCAGTTACTCTCGGCTAAAATGTACGGTCTCATGCTGTTAAGTTACTGGGCACGATGGACAAATGAAAGTGACGATTGCGATCAGACGGTTGTACCCTGACAGCTTGAACCCGCTCCGGCCGTGCAGGCAAAACAATGCTGACCTATTACGATGTCACGTTTTTCCAACTCGTTCAAATCGAAATCGCGCAAATGACCTTTCACCCGGTTGCTTAGACCCAAGCCCAGCATCTGGTTGAAATCGCAATCGTAGAGGTTGCCCTGCCAATCTACCGAAATGGTGTTGCGGCACATTACACCTTCCACGGCCGCGGGGTTGAATGCATTCACCAATTTCTCCATGTAGTCTTCGTAGTTGCCCGACTCCAGCAGGAAATCGAGGAAGCGGCTGATGGGAATGTTGGTGATGGTGAACAGGCTGTTGAATACGATGCCAAAGTGTTCGGCCAGCTCGGCTTTAAATTCATGTTCCAGTGCCATCTGGTCGCCCGGTAAAAACGCACCCACCGGATTGTACACCAGGTCGAGTAGCAGGCCGGTGCCTTCTTTGCCATAGCCCACTTCATTCAACATCTGCAGCGCTTTGATGGAATCGGCAAACACGCCTTCGCCCCGCTGCCGGTCTGTTTTGCCGGCATTGTAGAAGGGCAGCGATGAACAAACCCTTGCGTTGTGTTCTCTGAAGAATTGAGGCAGGTCGTGGAACTTTGGGTTAGAAACAATAATGGTGAGGTTGGAGCGTACAATGATTTCTTCCACACCCACCTTTTTTGCTTCGCTCACAAACCACCGGAAGTCGGGATTCATTTCCGGAGCACCGCCTGTGATATCCAGTGTTCGGATGTTTGATTTTTCCAGCGCCTCCAGGCACAGTTGCATCGTTTCGCGCGTCATGATCTCTTTGCGATCGGGGCCCGCGTCTACGTGGCAATGTTTGCACACTTGGTTGCACATGTAGCCCACATTTACCTGAAAGATTTCAATGCGGGTGGGCTTTAGCGGCAGATGCCCGAGTGGTGCAATTTTTTTTTGGAACGATGGAAGGCGACCCTCTGCAAAAAGGCCGTTCTCCAGTATTTCTACCTGCCTGGCCTGGTTGGCCAACTGGTGGTGGCGTGCATGAAGCGATTTAATCATGCTGTGCTTACATCGAAAGTTTTTTGGCCTTGTTCATCATCTGCACGCTGTGCACCAGAGATGAACCGCTTCGGATGGCTGCTGCCACATGCACCGCTTCCATCATGCCTTTTTCCGTTACGCCTTTCTCCAGCGTATCTTGCGTGTAGGCATCAATGCAATAGGGGCATTGCACCGTGTGGGCTACCGCCAGGGCGATCAACGATTTTTCGCGTGCTGTCAGGTCTCCGGCCTTGAAGACATCGCCATACCAGTCGAAAAATTTTTTGGCAAGGTTTTCTTCCCAATCGGCAATGTTTCCAAATTTTTTGAGATCGGGCGGGGCGTAATAGGTTTCCATATAGATGTTTTATTAAAGTATTTGCGCTTCAATATACGAAAGCAAAAGCGTAGCCGGATGTTGAAAGTAAAGCTGTTGAAGCCACAAAATTTGTTGCGAAGCCGACAAACGATGGGAGTCAGGCGGGCAGCGCTATGCGATAAGTCTTGCCTTTGCGTACCATCAGCTTTTCATCGCGCAGCCAGGGGTTGAGTTTTTTCAACACCTTGTAGTTGGCACCGTGGCTGAGAGAAAAATCTACCAGGCTTTTGATGGGTTGATTCACTTCTATGTATCGAACGGGCTCGGGCTGATACAAATGGGTTGAATCCACTTTGAATCCGTAGCGCGCGGGGTGCTCTATGATTTCCTTGATGGCCAGTAGCCGGAACACATAGCGCGAGGTTTCATCATTCAGAAAGAGATCGTAATAAGAATCTACTTTCTGGTTGTTGATGGCTTTTTGGAGACCCGCCATGCCCCGGTTGTAAGAGGCGGCCACCAGTGTCCAATTACCAAATTTTGCGTGCGCCTTTTTCAGGTACTTGCAGGCCGCCACGGTTGCTTTCAGCGGGTCGTACCTTTCGTCTACTTCATTGGTTATTTCAAGGCCCAGTTCTTTACCCGAAGGCTTCAGTATCTGCCAAAAGCCCACAGCATTTTTTGGTGACACATCGTTTAGCAATGCCGACTCGATTAACGGCAGGTATTTAAAGTCTTCGGGTATGCCGTGTTCTTTCAAGATGGGTTCCATTTGCGGCAGCCAACGGGCAGCGCGCTTCATAATAAATATGGTGCTGTTGTGCAGGTAAGAGTTGATATGCAATTCGCGGTCGAGCCGTTCGCGCACATCGGTTACATCCAGCGGAACGGGTTCGCCCGCAAAACTTAATTTTTCGGGCAGGTCCAAGGAAACAGCCGCGAGCCGCTCACTCTCTTCGTCTGCGCGGTGGGCTTCGGTGGGCATGTGGGCGTCTTCATGGCCTACGCTGCGTTCGCGCAGCTCTTCTTCCAGTTCGTTCAGGCGCTGGTTGGTGCGGCTGATGTCGAGAATCAACACCACCAGTACCAAAACCGACAAGATGGAAGTCAAATGCTTCATGCGATACGCGTTAAAAGTTAGGCGACAGCAAGTACTTAGAGTAGAACTCATCTATCACCCTCACTGCGTCTTCGGGGGTGTCTACTACGGCAAACAAATCCAGGTCTTCTTCGCTGATCATGCCTTCCGCCAGTAGAGTTTTTTTTATCCAGTCGATGAGGCCGCTCCAGAATTTTTTCCCCACCATCACAATAGGGAACCGACCGATTTTTTTGGTTTGAATCAACGTGAGCGCTTCAGACAATTCATCCAGCGTGCCAAACCCACCCGGCATCACGACAAAGCCCTGCGAATATTTCACAAACATCACTTTCCTTACAAAAAAGTAGTCGAAGGTGATGAGTTTGTCGGAGTCGATGAAAGGGTTGCCCTTTTGCTCGTGGGGCAGAAAGATGTTGAGACCTACCGACTTTCCGCCTGCCCGGTTGGCGCCCCTGTTACCCGCTTCCATAATGCCGGGGCCGCCACCGGTAATCACTCCATAGCCGTGCTGCACCAGTTGGTAGGCAATTTCTTCGGCCATTTTATAGTAAGGATTGGTGGGCTTGGTGCGGGCCGAGCCAAAGATGGTAACGCAAGGCCCGATCTTAGCCAGTTTTTCAAAACCCTCTACAAACTCGCTCATCACCTTAAAAATCACCCACGAGTCGGAGCTTTTTATCTCTGCCCAGTCTTTGTCTTTAAACGCTTTGCGAATGCGGTGCTCTTCCTCAATCGCCTGCTTAATCAGTTCTTCTCCGTTTTTTTTCTTTTTGGCGGTCTTCATAAGTATCTTTCAAACGTCCAAGATAAGTAAAAAATGAAACGGCCATCGAAGCATGATCCCTTTGAAAATGATGCGGTGGCCATTGTCAAACCTATAACAGTCTCATGAAACGTAAAATCTGCTTAATTGATTCGTGGCCGGCTTTGATACTGCTTGCTTTATTGGGTTGCTCCACCAAAACAGAAACACAAACAGCTGCACCCGACTGGGCGATGTTGCCCTTCACCAAGGTGGATAGTGTGAACCCCATTCTTGAGAAAGGCATGAACGAATTTGTGTGCCCGATATGGCAACAAACAATCAGGTGGGATGAGAAGGACGTGTTTAACCCGGCTGCGGTTGTTCGCGATGGCAAGGTGTACATGGTGTTTCGGGCAGAAGATACCGTTGGTAAACACGCGGGCACTTCGCGACTGGGCCTGGCTGTGAGCAACGATGGTCTGCATTTCATCAAGATGCAGGCCCCGGTGTTTTACCCAGACAACGACAGTTTGAAAATTTATGAGTGGGAAGGTGGTGTGGAAGACCCACGCATTGTGGAGACCGAAGACAGCACCTACGTGATGACCTACACCGCCTACGATGGCAACGTTGCGCGCCTGCTGGTGGCCACTTCGCGCGATTTGCTGACGTGGACCAAACACGGGCTGGTACTTAAGGGAGCATTCAAAGATGCCTGGAGCAAGTCGGGTGCCATTGTGGCCCGGCAGCAGGGAGAGCGCATGGTAGCGCACAAAGTCAACGGTAAGTATTGGATGTATTTTGGTGACACCGATTTGTTTATGGCCTCTTCTGACGACCTGATACACTGGCAGCCTGTGTTGGACGGGGACAAACTGAAGCCTGTATTAAAACCGCGACCCGGCTATTTCGACAGCCGGTTGGTGGAGAGCGGACCTTACGCCATGGTTACCGACAACGGCATTCTGTTGCTGTATAACGGCATGAACCTGGATGAGGGAGGCGATGCCACCCTGCCGAAGGGCGCCTACTGTTCGGGGCAGGCCCTGTTTAGTTTGGATGACCCTACCCAATTGGTTGACCGCCTCGAACAAAACTTTCTAATGCCCGATAAGCCTTATGAAAAAGAGGGGCAGATCAACCAGGTGTGCTTCATTGAAGGCATGGTGCCATTTAAAGGCAGGTGGTATTTGTATTACGGCACTGCCGACTCGCGAATAGCCGTAGCGGTGAAGGAGTGATGAGCACTTACTGAGGTAACGGCCGTTTAGAGATGAATATCCAGGCGGGTGCTTTTTCTTCTGTTTGCTGAAGGCAATTTTCTTCGTTGAAGGTTCCGGAAGTGGCGGCCACGTAGAGGCGCTCTTTGCCATCGAGGTGCAGGTTGTTGGCCTTCACTTTCAGTGGAAATTCAAGCGCGCCCCACTGGTTGTCGAGAAAGGGCCACTTTTCTATGAACGAGGGCAGTACCGTGTTGGTAGCATTTTTATCGGCAATGTTGCGGATGCGGTATTTCACACCAAAGTCAGACACGGCAACGCCAATGGGGGCGGTGGCTTTCATAAACCGGCCCGTTTCGTCATAGTGCCAAGACCGTCCCAAGTTCAGCGTGTAGAGGTAGCCGGTTTTGGCTATTTTCTGATCGCCATCCATTGCTTCGGCAAATAAAGCCACCACTGTATCCTGCCGCTGCAAAAAAGCCCTCACGGGCCCTTGAAAGTCTTTCGACTCCACCCAGGTTTGACCCATGTCGGTGGTGTAAAAGGCTTTGGTGTGGGTGGCCACCAGCAGTGTTTCTTCAATGTCACCCGCAATGGCGTAGGCTTCGCGACCATTGGGCACGGAAATCTTTACCCAGTGTGGGTACTCCTCTACCGACAAGGCCTGCTCATCGCAAGCGGCCCACAAGCAGCCCAAAAACAAAATTGCCAGCCATTTTTTCATGAAGGCTTCCAAATTAGCAAAAACCTAGTCGCCAACAAAGGAGCGGTGTTGGTACGGGGTTAAAACGAAAAGTCCTATCTCCCGTGGTGCCAAGTCAGGTTGCCCACATGCCCCATACTCTTATGGTTGTCCGTGATGAGGTGCATGTGCACATTTCAACAGGGCCGCCATCATCGAGGACCGTAGTAATGATTACATACCTTACTTCAGGTTTCTTCGCTGCCCCTCATACAGACTGCCCATCACGATCAGTGTTCCCACCAGCGTGTGCCAGGTAAAGGGCTCATCTAACAGTAATGTGGCGAAGATCAAACCAAAGATAGGGCATAAAAATAGCCACAACGAGGCGCGCACCGCATCTTCGCGCAGCAGGTACAGCCAAAGTTGCACGGCAGCGAGGGATACCGGAATTACTAGCCATAACAGCGAAAGCCAGAAGCGCGCATCGTAGGTAGTGCCGCCCCCTTCAAAAAACAATGTGAAGGGCAACAACAGCAAGCCCGCAATGAAAACCTGCCACCCGTTGATCACCGTACGGCTCAATTGCCATTTCACGGAAGAATAATAGACCGCCCCAAGCGAATACATTACCATGCTGAGCACCAGTAAAAAAGCACCCCGGGGGGTGGCGTAACCATTCTGTAAAAGCGGAAGGGTGGCCAAAGCAACACCACCCATGCCCGCCACAATGCTTAGCCACTCGCGCAGTTTCACAGGTCGCTTTAGCCACACGGCAGAAAAGAAACTGATCATAAGTGGGTTTAGTGCAATGGCTAATGCGGTAATGCCGGCCGCCACCTCTTCGAGTGCAATGATGAAGATGCCCAGATACAATGCCGTGTTCAGCGCACCAAAAAGGGTAAGTTGCCACCACTCTTTGCCTTTAGGCAGCTTTCTGTAATTGGTGAAGAGCAGCGCAATGGTTAGCAGCAGAACACCTGCCAATAAAAAACGAATGGTGAATAACGTAAGCGGCTCTGATGACATGAGGCCGAACTTGCCCGCCACCGAAGCAGAAGACCACAACACCGCAAATACAACGCCCGAGAGAATAAAACGAACAGGGTGGCCCAAAACAATGCAATCAGTTGTAAGCGCAAGATAAAGCATAATCGGTTTATAACGGCCGTTTGCTCAAAACAATAAAATGCACTGCTTAACCCCGGTGTTGCAAGGTTGTGGTGCTTACACCCACGCGCTGCTTAGTTGTACTTGTTCTTATCTTTGGCCAGATTTATCTGAAAGGCATCGGGTGTTCCCGAAATTTTAAGGTTCACAAATCGGGTACGCTTGGAAGGATCGCGGTACTGAATTTCGTCTTCCGTTTCGGGCTCTCCTTCTTTCCGTTTAAACAGTTGTTGTGCGGCAACTTGCGTCACCAGTTTCCAGGGCACGCGCACGTAATATTCCATGTTCATGTTCATGTCTTGCTTGCCCGAAATTTCAATAAACCCTAAGGTGGAGTTAATGGTCATGGCAGGAATGGAAAGGGTGCCGTTGTTCAGGTCGAGCTGGTTGCTTAGTGTATCGAACCGAACCCGGCTCAGGTTTTTGTCTTTAAAGAAATCAGACATGGCCTGCAGGGCACTGTAGTTTTCCAATCTTCCTTCCAGCACTTCCAGGTCTATGTGTATCTGCGAGTCGTCAATAATCGGAACCATATCGGCATGCATGTGTACTTTGCCGTACAAGCGGCCGCTGAGTTTGCCGTGCAGATTTTCTGACACCAGGTGATCTTGCCCGAAGTTTTCGAACTTGAAGAGCAGTTTATCCAGGTCTACATTTTTCAAGCGCATATCGGGGCTGAAGTAAATTTTGTTCCGGTCCGATCCGTTGAAGTAACCTTTCAGCCAGATTTTGCCGCCCGCTGCGCCCAGCGACATTGTGTCGATGTGTATGTAGTGATTCTTTGTGGTGCGGGCTTTCACAAAGAAATCATCAATTAGGTAGCGGTGGTAATTCAGGTGTTTGATGTCGAAATCGAAAGTCATGTCGCTAAAGGGCACATCGTAGATATTAAACACTGCTTCGTGATCTTGCGGGGTAATGGTTTTATTGGCCGGGGGCGGATTGTAGTTGAAGAGTTCATCGAAATCAAGATGTGGCGCAGTTAGCGAAAAATGGTTGTCGCGTTTGCGAATGATAGAATCGGGACCGAGGTAGTAATTCAGGTTGGCTACAAAGGTGCTCTTGCCCAGTTTACCACTCAGGTTTTCTACCACCAGGTGTTCATCTTCATAATGTACTCTACCTTTAAATTTCTCGAAGCGCAGTGGATGCACTTTCATCGTGGCTTCCAATTTATCCATGGTTACGTCTGCCGATTGCAAACCCTTATTGAAATGCAGATCGGCAAAGCCATGTATCTTCAGGTTTCTGAACTCTTCGTGGCGGTAGTCTTCGGGCACAAAGTTCTCGCCACCATAAGTAAACAGGTCTTCCATTTGTAGTAAGGTAGAAGTAAGGTTAAACTCCACCTTGGTATCACCCAGTGGTTCGGTTAAAAACCAGAGGTCGTAGTTGCGCAGGCGGCCGTTGAAGTGAAAGTCGCTCTTGTCGATCATGCCGGTGAAATCTACTACGCGGAAATCACTACTGTCTACAAACACATCGGCATGGAAATCGTGCAGGGTGTGGGGGTAGTGGGTAAGTTTGGCGTAAAGGTCTTCAATAAAAAATTCGCCTACAGGCAAGTTGGGCGATTCTGTAAATGCGCGGGCTGAGCTGTTGAATTTGAATTTCATGCTCAGGTTCTTAATCTGCTCGTCTACCGGTTTGCTGTTGGCTGTATCGTTGGAGGTTAGCTGCTTAATATCCAGCATTTTCGATGTAATCACCATATCGGCCGTAACCGGATTGCTGGTGTGATGCAGAATGGCGGGCAAATCGGTAACGTGGGCCTTTATGTCGATATCAGAGTCGCCCACTTCTACATGAAAGCGGTCGATAAATGCTTCGTGTCCATCCATGTGTGCCTTGATATCAATGTCGTGGATGGGCAGGCGATACCCGGTGGTGCGAAACGATAGGTTGGTAACATCTAACTCGGTGAAGTAAGACTCATTTAGTTTTTCGATGCTCTTCTCAGGATTTGCCAGGTCTACGATGTCGTGGAAGTTCATGGTGAGCGCCACTTTGCCTTTCAGATCCTGCAGGTCGGTAATGTTGAAAAAATCAGCCAGAAAATCGAGTTGAAATTCCGAACGCAGCTTCATGTCAATCTCGGGCGATTCGAAATTCTTTACTGATAAATTACCACTAAAGGTGCCTGCTTCGGGGCGGGCCGAGAAATCCTGCAGAGCGAACTCCATGGTAGAGGCGGTGCCCTTTTCTCCCGTAGTGAAATGACCCTTGAAGAAAAGCTGATCGAGCTTTTTATTCGAAAGCTTATTGTTAAAGAAGGCGTCTTCGCAGCCAAAGTCGGCTACCACTAACGGGTTGTGCCCGTTTATCGACTTACCGGTAATGGAAGCTTCGAAAAAAATTTTACCGGCATTGTCGTATCGCTCCAGCGCGGGGGCCAGCTCTTCGGGTGCAAAGGCCATGAATAAATCGAAGTTGGGTTTGTTGCCATGGAAACGGATGTCCAGGTTCATGTCGTCATCAAAATCCACCGTGCCATCCATTTTAAAGAGCGCCTTTTCAAGTTTCAATTCAGAAGGTTGGATGGTAAGTATTTGCGTGGCCGTGCTGTAATCCAACTGTGTTTGCAAATCGAAGTGTTTGTGTTTTACAAACGTGGTGTCGCCATTGGCAATAACATTTAGCTGAAAGCGGCTATCCAGCGAGACCAACACATGCTCGGGGCTGGTTTTAAACCGCGAGGTGGCATCATCAATAAAGGCTTCTATCAAAATATTCTTTTCTTGGTTGAGTTTTAGTAAATCGATGTTGACCAATTCAATGCGTTTAATGTCCATGTGAAATTCTTCGCCCGCATCTTCAATTTCTTTTTTGCTGGAAAGGGCTTTGGTAATGTTGATGGTGCCATCGGGGTGTTGCACCACTTTTAACGAACCATCGGAAAGCTTAATGGATTTGATTTCAATTTGGCCCGTAAGCAGTGTAAATAAATCAAAGCCCAGGTACACGTCTTTGATGTCGAGCAGAGGTTCAGTGCTCTTGGTTTTATCTTCATACACGGTTACCTGGTCCAAGTCGATGGAAATGTAGGGGAAGTTGGCAAAGGGAGAAATGTGGCTGCCATCTACCTCCAGCTCGCCCACAAAATCTGCGTTGGCCGTGGCGATGAGCTCCTGCACAATGGTGTCCTGCTTCCAGTAGATAGCGGCTAAGCTAATGCCGAACAACAGCACAGGTGCCAACACGAACAAAATCAAAACACGCTTCCAGGCTTTTTTCATGCAGGAAAAAAAATTAACCGTCAAAGGTACAAAACCAATGGAGCGCGGATGTTAAATTTTGATTAGAAAGCTCAGATGGCGCGTTCCGCCAGTCGCTGCATTACGGCATCTTGGTAGGTTTTGCCAATGGGCAATTCTTTGCCTGCCAACCCGATCGTTTCGCTGTTGTAATGGTCTATTTTGTCGAGATTTACCAAAAACGACTTATGTATGCGCTGGAAAAGGCGGGCGGGTAACTTCTCTTCCATGTAACTGAGGGTGTGGTAGGTAATGGCTTCTTTACCGGTGGTTTTAATGCGCACGTAGTTTTTTAGAGATTCCACGTACAGAATATCGTTCAGGTATATCTTCATCATCGCCTTGTCCACCTTCACGAAAATGAAAGAGGGTTCGGCTTGCTCATCTTTTTGGGTGGCGTTGCCGGTAGTCAGGGCGTTGTACCTGTCGATGGTTTTTAGAAAACGGTCGCGGGCAATGGGTTTTACCAAATAATCAAGAACGTTCAGTTCAAAACCCTCCACGGCATATTCGCGATAAGCTGTTGTGAAAATAACCTGGGGCGGATTTTTTAATGCGCGGATAAGCTCCAATCCCGTAAGTCCCGGCATTTGAATATCGATGAACAGCAGGTCTACCGGCTCGTGCTGCAGGTGTAAGAAGGCCTCGAGAGGTTTGGTATAAGCGCCACTCAATACCAACCCGGGCGTGGAGGAAACAAATTTTTTTAACACCTCCAGCGCCAGGGGTTCATCGTCTACAAGCAGACAGCGGATTAATTCCATTTGATCTTCAGGTTGACAAGATACGTATCGCTGGCGTGAATGCGAAGTTCGTGCTGCGGATAGACCAGCGCCAGCCTTTTTTTTACGTTGATTAAGCCCAGCCCTGAGTGATTGGCTTTTTGTTTGGTTTCTTCCCCGGGTAAACTGTTTTCAATTTGCACATCCAGGCCGGTGGCCGAGGCATGGAGTTGAAACCGCACCCATATCTTTTCTGAAGTTTGATGGCTGCCATGTTTAAAACAATTTTCTACGAGTGGAAAAAGCAACAAGGGCGCAATGGTTGCCTGCTGCACAGATCCTGTTGCCTGAAACGAAATCTCCAGCCGTTCGCCCAGCCTGAGTTTTTCCAGCTCCACATAATCCTGCAGTGCCTGCAGTTCCCGCGAAAGCGGCACGGACGGTGCGTTGCCATCGTACACCATAAAGCTAAGCAGCTTGGAAAGGCGCAGCATCATTTCAGCGGTTTTGTCTGATTGCAGCAGCGCCAGCGAATAAATGTTGTTTAATGTGTTGAAAAGAAAGTGAGGGTGTATCTGGTCTTTCAGCGACTTGAGTTCTATCTCCGCTTTTTCGCGTGCCAGCTTTTCGCGTGCCAGTTGCGCCTCGAACCAACTGCTTACAAAGTAAATGGTGGTGCCCATGCCCAGCACGGGGTAAACATACACCAGGTTGAAGAAAGCACTGTAGAAAGACCAGAAGCCGGCATCGTAGCGAGCCAGGGGAGTTTGGGTGAGCGGATAGATGATGAAATAATCCTCCAGCCGATTGAGCCACATTACCAAGAAAGTAAGCAGCAAGGCCGAGCCGCAGAAGAGCAGGTATTTTTTCTGCAGAAGCAGGCGCTTCACCAACACGTAAATAAATATATACACCGTAAAGGCCTTCAGGGGAAACTCGATCAGCTCCATTCCTAACCTGAACAAAAACGAACCACTATACATCTGCACCACGGCCATGCGCAGCACAAAGTAGCTGATCCAGAAGAGCACATGCCAGGTGGCTTCATACTGATACCACTTTTTCATGAACGAAAGATACAGCGTAAACACCGATGGAGGCGCAGTTACCAGCGGGCTTTGCTATTGCTAGGAGTGTGTACGTAAGCCGCCTGGGGTTGTTCGTCCTGCTGCGGAGTTGGTTGGGATAAAAGTTCAAAGCCAATATAGATAGCAGCAGCACCTTTACCGTAAAAGCAACAGCTATGAAAGCAAAACCTTGGTTTCAGTCGCGCGGGGTAAGGTTGCAGTTGGGCCTGGCTACCGGCTTGCTTTGTTATTTTATTACCTGGCACAATCCGGTTTGCTACAAAACTTTGTATAGCACCGCACAACAACACTTTCAACTCTTCAAAAAAACAATGGGTAATGGAACTGACAGTTAACACCCAAACGTACCAGGTAGCTACCGACAACGACATGCCGCTGTTGTGGGTGCTACGCGACATAATCGGCCTAACGGGTACCAAATACGGATGCGGTATTGGGCAGTGCGGGGCGTGCACCGTGCACATGAACGGGCAAGCGGTGCGCTCGTGTTCCATACCTGCTTCGGCCGCAGCGGGCAAGCAAATCACTACTATAGAGGGGCTTTCGCCCGATGGCAGCCACCCCCTGCAACAGGCCTGGCACCATGAAGATGTGCCACAATGCGGTTACTGCCAGGCGGGCCAGATCATGACAGCCGCAGCGCTGCTGGCACGCAACGCTAACCCTACCGATGATGAGATAACCCGGGCCATGAATGGCAACCTTTGTCGCTGTGGTACCTACCAGCGCATACACCGGGCAATCAAAAGGGCAGCAGAAGAAAGCTAAAAAACCAGGATTAATGGAGCGCAGAGATTTTCTAAAACTTTCGGCATTGGCAGGAGGCGGGTTTATGCTATCCGTGTCTTCGTGGGCCGCCAAATTAGCGGAGCCCAACGCCAATGGAGAGGCAGGAGCCATCGGGCATTTTTTAACGGTAGATGCCAATGGCACCATTTCGTTTCACCTTACCAAACATGAAATGGGCCAGGGCGTAGCTACCAGCCTGGCCATGATATTGGCAGAAGAGCTGGATGCCGACTGGGAAAAAATCAAAATTCATTTTGGCACTGTTGATCTGGGGCGTTACCAAAATGCACAACAAGGCGGCTACGGAACCGGTGGCAGCACCACCGTGATGGATATGTACCCCCTGCTGCGCAAAGCCGGGGCCACTGCGCGCTGGTTACTGGTGCAGGCCGCTGCCAACCGCTGGAAGGTCAATTCATCTGAGTGTATCGCTGCAAAGGGTATCGTGAAGCATGAGTTGACAAGCAGGGAGCTGTCTTATGGAGAATTGGCCAACGAAGCGGCTCAACTACAACCCCCGGCTGACGTTCCGCTGAAAGCAGAGACACAATTTCAATTATTGGGTCGACCTGTATCTGGGAAGCTGGTTCAGGCAATTGTTACCGGCAAAAATAATTATGGCATAGATGCCCAACTTCCGGGAATGCGTTACGCCACTGTGGTGCGTTGCCCCGTATACCGGGGCAAAATCAAATCGTACGATGCCTCCAAAACACTGAAGGTGAAAGGTGTGCGGGCGGTGGTAACTACCAAAGCAGTGGCCGGAATAAAAGGGCACTATCAGTTCGATGTGCGCGAGGGCGTGGCGGTAGTGGCCGACACTTATTGGGCTGCATTAAAGGGTAGAGAGCAATTAAAGGTGGAGTGGCACGGTGGTGCTGCGGGCGATACTGCCACCTTCGAAAAGCAGGCGGCACAAAAGGCAGCGTTGCGCATAGACCCTACCGGCTTTTTGGGAAACGAAAATGCTACGGCCGATCTTGGCCTGGTGAGGCGCACTTTGCGGGCTCAGTATATCTATCCTTATCAACTCCATTCGGTAATGGAGCCCTTGAATTGCACAGCTCACTTCAAAGGTGATAGTTGCGAGGTGCACATTGGCGGGCAGGCCCCTCACCAGTTGGTGAGGTACATCATGAATCACTTTCAGCTTCCGCAGGAAAAGATTACCGTTCAACTTTACCCGTCTGGTGGCGGCTTTGGGCGTAGGTGGTATCCAGACCCAGCGCTGGAAGCTTTGTGTATTTCTAAAGAAGCGGGCAACATACCTGTTAAAATGATCTGGACCCGCGAAGATGACCAGACCGTTAACCTCACGCATCCCTTTACTTTCATTAACTACCAGGCCAGCCTCGATGCCAACAACAAGTTGGTGGCGTGGTATAAAAAAGAATTGCGCACCTATACGTGGGGCGCATCCGTTGCCAACCCTGAGCTGTCGTGGATAGGCTATGATATCCCGAACATTCGCTACGATTTCGAAAACCTGCTGGAAGAGAGCCTGATGCAGAGTTGTGCATGGCGGTCGGTAGTGGCTAACGCATGGGCTTTTGGTCAGGAGTGTTTTATGGATGAAGTGGCAGCAGAGGTGAAGATAGACCCGCTGGCGTTTCGCCTGTCTTTGTTGGAAGAGAGCAGGCAGGCGGAAGTGGGGCACCATCAAAAGGTGGATAACAGCCGTTTGATCCGGGTGTTGAAGTTGGCGGCAGCCCGGGCCAATTGGGGCGAAGCGCTGCCTGCCGGGAGAGGAAGAGGCATAGCAGCTTATCCGTACATGCATGGCAATAGTTATTGCGCCATGGTAGCCGAAGTGTCGGTGGAAGAAAAGAAAGTGAAGATAGACAAGGTGGTTTGTGCGGTAGATTGTGGTAAGGTGGTGAACCCCTCAGGTGTGAAAAACCAGATAGAGGGTGGGGTTGCCTGGGCGGTTACCGCCTTACTCTATGGCGGTGTCGACATTCAGCAGGGGCGGGCTACCAAAACCAACTTTCATCAAAACCGATTGATGCGTATGGCCGAGTGCCCCCACATTGAAGTCTACTTTGTGGAAAACGCGGGCGAGCACCCCTGGGGCGTGGGCGAACTGGCACCACCTCCGGCCGTGCCCGCCATGGTAAATGCCATTTTTGCGGCTACGGGGCAGCGCGTGCGCAAGCTGCCTGTAAGTCTTTAAGGTTTTTGTTGCAACCTTTCGGTAGATAGCCGCGTCATACCCATCAAACACACCGGGTATGAAGCATTACATGACATTTGTTTTTATTCTGACTGCAGTAGCAGTCAGCGCACAATCCACCAAGTCGGGCAATTACAATCTTGATCAAACCTATACACTTAAAGCCGGAGGCACTATTTTTCTAAGTTCTTCCGATGCCAAGGTTACCATCAACGGCTCCACGCGTACCGATGTGCATGTAAAAATCAGACGCGAAGTAAACACCAAGGGCTGGGTGTTTGGCGAAGAGGAGTTTACGGTAGATATAACGGAGCAGGGAGGCAACTTGTCGATCAAAGAGCGCTCGCGCTCCTCGCACGTGGGCATTGTAGGCTACCATTACGAACAGTACACCATTGACATAGAAGCACCCGAAGGTGCCAGCCTGGCTATTAAAGGCGATGATGGCGATTACCTGGTGCGCACGGTCCATGGCGCCATCGATCTGGATTTAGACGATGCCGATGTGGAGTTGGTGGGCTGCCTCGGCAGCGATTTCAGAGTACGTCTGGACGATGGCGATCTGAGAATGGACACCGGCAAGGGTACGCTGGAACTGGATGCGGACGATGCCGATGTGCTGATCAGAAATGCAGCTTTTGAAAAAATAATGGCTACGCTCGATGACGGAGATTTTGTGGTAGAAACCAGCCTGGCAGCCACCGGAGATTATTTCATCGATTCGCAGGATGGTCTTGTTTCGTTCACGGTGCTATCGGGGGGTGGCAAATTCGACATCCGTCACGATGATGCCCGGGTTATTACCGAAGGTGCCTTTCATGTGGTTGAAAAATCGGAGGACCGCACGCGGCTAACCGTTGGCAACGGCAACAGCAAGGTGGACATCCGTGCCGATGACGCCAGAGTGAAGTTGATTCGTCCATAGTTGTCGGGATTAAACATTCTCCTTTTAGCATATGAAGAAGTTGATCGGCTTGGCGTTCGTGCTGGGCACCACCTACAATACCTTTGCCCAAACCGAAGGCAATTGGCAAACCAGGCAACTGCCAGGCGTTGATGTTCAATATCAATTGATAGATGCAACTGTAGCGGACTCTCTACAGGTACCTGTGGCCGAAGCACGAAGAACGATCGAGGCATTTTTCAATCAGCCCTTCCCGAAAAAGTTTTCCCTGTTTGTATTCCCCCACCGGTTGCAGATGGACCAACAGTGGCAAGAGGCCTGGAGTGCGCCCGGTTTTCAATCCGAATGCTGGATGGTAGCCAGCGGGGTAGCCGACAGGTTGGATCTTTTATCTCCTGCCGTTTGGCAGAGCGAAGCTTGCGAACACAATCCAGCCGACCGCCAGGAGCTACAACGCCTGATCACCCACGAGATGGTGCATGTCTACCACGGCCAGCAGAATCCCGTCCCTGATTTTACAGGCCTTGATGACCTGGCGTGGTTAATTGAAGGTGTAGCTACCTATGTTTCGGGCCAGCTAACGGAGCAACGGATGAACAGGGTTAAACAACTGGTGCAGGCGAACAAAGCTCCACAAAAGTTGGCTCAATTCTGGAGTGGCAAAGACCGCTATGGCCTTGCCGGCTCTATGGTAAAGTGGGTAGATCAAACAGTCGGGCGCCAGCAATTGCTTGCTTTGCTGAAGCAAACCGATCAGCAAAAAATTTTAGATCAAATCGGTTTTACCGAAACAGAGCTGATAGAAGCCTGGAGAAGGTCTGTGGCTGATTAGATGTCGCAAATCTCCACGCCTTGTTTCAGCGAAGCGAGCTTGTCTGCCCTACTGGGTATGAACTCCTGCCCCACAAAACCGTTGAAGCCGGTTTCTGCTATGGCCTTCATAATAGCCGGATAGTTCAGCTCCTGGGTTTCATCAATTTCATGCCGACCGGGCACACCACCTGTGTGGAAATGCGAAATGTACCTGATGTTCTTTTTTATAGTGGCGATTACATCACCCTCCATGATCTGCATGTGGTAAATGTCGTACAGCAACTTGAAGTTTTCAGAACCCAGCTTCTCGCACAGTTGTACACCCCACGCGGTATGGTCGCACTGGTAGTCTTTGTGGTCTACCTTGCTGTTGAGCAACTCCATGGTAATGGTGATGTTGTATTTTTGGGCCACTTTCAAAACGGGCTCCAGGCCACGTGCGCAGTTCTCCAAACCCTTGTCGGAACTTAATCCGTTGGCGTTGCCGCTGAAACAAATCAAATTTTTCAGACCTGCGTCAGCCGCTTTGGGTATGTTGGTTGTATAATCTTTTAAAAACTTTTCGTGCAGCGAGGGGTCGTTGAAACCTTTGTTGAGGCCCAGATCGGTAGCGTAGCCCATGGCGCACGTAAGGCCATGCTTGATGGCAACAGCCCACTCATCCGGTGCCAGCAACTCGATGGATTGGAGGCCAATGTTTTTTCCAGCTATCACCAATTCCTCTAAGGGTATGCTCTGGTAGCACCAGCGGCAGGCAGAATGGTTGATGTTACCCTTCGTATCTTCGGGCAGCAGGTTCATGGCCTTGGTTACCGAGGGAAGTGCAAAAATACCGGCTGCCCCGGCCGCCATAGATTGCAACGCTTTTTTGCGGTTCATAGGTTTCTTTTATAGCTATTGGAAAGTATAGTTACCACTTTGCCGCCCAAAATTCAAGCCAATTGTGGCAGGTGGCAGTACCGTTGGCTGCTCTCGCGTTTCCCTACTTCTCCTGCCGATAGATCACACCGTCTTTCATCACCAGTTTTACCTTGCGCAGATCGGAGATGTTTTTCGAAGGGTCGCCTGATACGATCACCAGATCGGCTTTTAGTCCCGGTTTCACAAATCCCACCTCGTTTTCCAGGTGAAAGGCTCTGGCATTTACGCTGGTGGCGGCTTTCAGTACGTCCATCACAGGCATGCCGTATTCCACCATCAACTCCATTTCCAGCACATTTTCGCCATGCGGAAAAACACCCACATCGCCTCCCATGCCAATGGCCACACCCGAGGCCAGCGCATCTTTAAAACTTTTCTTTTTGATGGTAACGCGCTCGGGTTCGGGTGTTTTGCCTTTCACCCAACCGCGGTACTGCGAGATAACATCTACCGCTGCAATGGTGGGAAAGTAAGTTACGTTGTGTTCTTTCATCAGCTTGCCGGTTTCCACATCAATAAAATCGCCATGTTCTATGGTTTCTGCGCCTGCCAGCACGGCACGCTGAATGGCCTCTTTCGATTTGGCGTGGCATACCATTACGCGACCGCTGCTGCGCGTAACTTCGTTGACGAGTTTTAATTCTTCTAACGTGAAGGAAGGCTTGTCTTCGCCTTGCAGGCCCCAGCGGTAGTCGGCATACACTTTTATGAAATCGGCACCGTTCCAGATCTGGTCGCGTACTACGCGTATCAGGTCGTTGCCATCGGCCGCTTCCGCGCCCAGCATAATTTCCATGTCGTGGTCGTAGCCCTTGGGCCCGTAAGAGCCGGTGGAAACAATGGCGCGCCCTGCCACCAGCAGGCGTGGACCAGGCACAACGCCTTCGTTGATGGCCCTTTTCAAACCCACATCGGCATAGCCAGCGCCTTCAGTGCCCAGATCGCGCGAGGTGGTGAAACCCGCCATGAGGGTATTTTTTGCGTGCACGGTGGCGCGCACGGTGCGGTAGGCATCGGTTTCTTTCAACACCTGGGTATCCCAGTCGGTAATGTTGTAGGGGTACAGAAACAGGTGCGAGTGTCCTTCTATAAGCCCTGGCGTTAGAGTAGCGTTGGGGTAGTTGATTTTTACAGCGCCAGAGGGTTCTTTTATTTCTGCGCGCGGACCAGCCGCCACAATGCGGTCGTTTTCTACCACCACTGCCCAGCCTTCGCGCAGCGCTTCGCCATCAAAAACACGATCTGCCGTGAGGTAGTATTTTGTTTGGGCCGTGGCTGAAAAACTAAAAAGCAGAAAGATGCAAATGGTACTTTTCATCATTAACCAAATAAATGTTCAATTACCTTTTCTTTTTCCAATTGGTGAGCAGTAGCTATTTCGTTGAGTATCGCTGAAAAGGGTACCTACTTTTATTGGATTGTGCATTGGAATGGTGATGTGGTGTTGACCAAATGGCAACATCATTGTAACGCGCACGTGGCTACCCCTTTGCCGGGTTACTTCATAACCAATCTTTCTTAGACGCTTCACCAGATATTCCCCTGAAACATCTCTGGGTAGTTTCATAAAGACAGCAGCTCCTCTTTCACATAGTGGAGTCTTATCAACTTGGGTGCCTCCCCTTCTTCAAAATGAACGTGTACGGCCTCACGAATATGTGCTCTCAATTCCTCAACCGTGTCGGCTTCAGTAAATATACTTTGTCCCAATGCGTGAGCTTCAAATCCCCCCTCTGGTGAATCCTTCACATAAAAGATTATCTCACGATCCATGAATAAAAATAAACTTAATCTGAGATAAAGCAAAAAACTGCCAGGCCTGCTGCATGGTAGGCCTGGCCAGTACTGTCAAGCTTTTTAAAAAATTAATTCTACAGCGCAGCCAGTGCGGCATCGTAGTTAGGCTCTTGCCCGATCTGGGGCACCAATTCGGTATGCTTCACAACACCTTTTTCATCAAGAACCACAATGGCTCGTGCAAAAAGGTCTTTGAACCCTCCATCGATCAACAGAACACCATAGGCTTTTCCAAAACCCAGGTTGCGGAAATCGCTCAGCGTAATCACCTTGTCGATGCCTTCGGCACCACAGAAGCGCTTCATGGCAAACGGAAGGTCTTTGGCAATGCAGAGCACTACTGTGTTTTCCAGCGCGGCAGCGCGTTTGTTGAATTCGCGCACCGAGGCTGCACAAACGCCTGTATCGATACTGGGAAAAATATTCAGGATCATTTTCTTACCTGCAAACTGCACGGAAGAAACGTCCTTCAAATCGTTGCCTGTAAGGGTAAAAGGAGTTGCCGATGAACCCACACGTGGTAGGTCGCCAACGGTGTTCACAATGCTTTCGCCCAATTTGGTTTGTGCCATAGCGTGTTTATTGGAAATGTTTAAGTATTAACCAAGAACAGAAGGGGCGCCAAAGTGTTTAGCGCAAGCGGTCGGAATCGCGCACCAATTTTTCGTCTCTGCGTATGAAACGCAGTGCCAGCCAGTTGAAGAAAACACCGGCAAAAGACGTCCAGATGGTGAGGCCATATTTCCACCCATAGTTAAATTGACTGGCCAGTTGGTTGGAGAACACGACTGCGGCAATCATGACGCCCATCAGCAACAAAGAATTGAGCGTGCCCATTTTTATTTGCGTGATGCGGTTGTCATACCTGCGTATCTCCATTACCGCTACGGTTGCAGCGGCAATCATCAAAATAGCCGTGATGCAATAGGGGAAATAAAGCGTTGTGGGGTTACCCTCATTTTTAACGGTGTAGTGCAGCGGGTACAATTCGTGTTGAACGCCCGAAACGGGATCTTGAAAGACCCAAATGGGTAAAAAAATGCTTACCAGCATGGCAGCCACCACCAGCGCCAAAAAAACAGTTTGAATTCTTTGCCACATAATCCGTTAAATTCGCGGCAAAACTAACAATAAAACCCGGTTGCCTGATGGCGCCCGGGTGTTTTCCTTCAACAAAGCCAACAACTCTGTCATTTCTGAAAATTTCCACCTTGAAGCCATGCGCTACCTTTTCGAAATAAGTTACCTCGGCACGCGCTATCATGGATGGCAATCGCAAAAAAATGCGGTGGGTGTTCAGGAAAAGGTAGAGAAGGCATTGAGCACCATTCTGCGCACAACCATACCCATTGTGGGCAGTGGCCGCACCGATACGGGTGTGCACTGCGCGCAACAATTTTTCCATGCCGACATTGAGAAGAGTTTTGACAGCGATAAACTGGTGGTGCAACTAAATTCCTTCTTGCCGAAGGATATTGCCATCCGGTCTGTTGTGCCCATCCGGCCCGATGCCAGCGCCCGTTACGATGCCATAGCCCGCACATACGAATACCATATAACCTTGGTAAAAAATCCGTTGCTTACCGATCGGGCTTTTTTTTGTTTTAAGACCCCGGAGGTGCCAACCATGAACGAGGCGGCTGCGTTATTACTCGGCACCCGCGACTTTCAGTGCTTCAGCAAAGTGAAAACCGATGTGAACCACTTTATCTGCCATGTAAAAACGGCACATTGGAATCAAAAAGGCGACTTACTGGTTTTTACCATCACGGCCAATCGCTTTTTGCGAGGCATGGTTCGGGCCATTGTGGGCACTTTGCTGGATGTGGGTACAGGTAAGTATACCGTGCACGATTTCCAGAAGATTTTGAAAAGCAAAGACCGCAAAAAAGCAGGCATGAATGTGCCGCCCGAAGGGCTGTACCTGATGCAGGTGAAGTATCCGAAAAAGATTTTTATCAACAACTGGATTTAACGAGATAGACGTGGAGAAAGAAAAAGTAAGCAGCGGTAATATTATAGACCTTACCGTGGTGAAGCGAATTCTCGAATTCGTGCGGCCATACAAGGGTCGTTTTTATTTTTTGATTTTACTTACGGTGTTATTGGGTGTGCTCACCCCGGTGCGGCCGTGGCTGATACAATACACCCTGGATACCCACGTGGCAGCAAGCGACTATTGGAGCATGGTGGAGATCATGGTGCTGATTCTGTTTTTGCTGGCCGTGCAATCGGTGTTTCAGTATGTGCACACGTACATGTCGGGGCGCATCGGGCAATTTGTTATTCGCGATATACGCATCAAGTTGTATGAACACATTGTAAACCTGCGCCTCCGTTTTTTCGACAAAACTCCGATAGGTCGCCTGGTAACGCGCACCATTTCCGATGTGGAAACACTGGCCGATGTGTTTAGCGAAGGCCTGGCTGCCATGGCGGGCGACCTGCTTCAGATTGTATTCATTTTGATTTTTATGTTCGTAACGGACTGGCGCCTGGCGTTGGTAAGCCTTTCTACCATTCCGCTCATGCTCCTCAGCACGTATGTGTTCAAAGAAAAAATCAAGGTGGCGTTTAACGATGTGCGCAACGCGGTGTCTAACCTCAACGCTTTTGTGCAAGAACACATCACCGGTATGAACATCGTACAGATTTTTGGAAGCGAGAAGCGCGAGTATCAAAAGTTCCTGGAAATCAACAAAGAGCACCGCGACTCTAACCTGCGGTCGGTATTATATTATTCGGTTTACTTTCCGGTGGCTGAAATCATTGCTGCCATGGGTATTGGCTTGCTGATGTGGTATGGTGCCAAGGGGGTGCTGCACTTCGAACAAACCGGCATTACGGTGGGCACACTCACGGCCTTCATCATGTACATACAGATGTTTTTCAGGCCCATACGCATGATAGCCGACCGTTACAACACTCTGCAGATGGGTATTGTCAGCTCTTCGCGCATCATCAATCTGCTGGACGACAAGGAGCATGTGATGCCCAATGGTACATACGTTCCCGAAAAAGTAAAGGGCGATGTGCAGTTCGAAAACGTTTGGTTTGCCTACAACGAAACCGACTACGTTCTGAAAAACATCAACCTCAACATCCGCGCAGGCGAAACCATTGCGTTGGTGGGTGCCACGGGGGCAGGCAAATCGTCCATTATTAATTTGCTCAATCGGTTTTACGACATCAACCGGGGCACCATTAGGGTAGATGGCGTGGACATTAAAGAGTATGACCTGGCTGCGTTGCGCAGGGAAATTGGCGTGGTGCTGCAAGATGTGTTTCTGTTCTCCAGCTCCATTCGCTACAACATTACCCTGGGCGACCCCGATGTAACCGATGAACAGATATGGCATGCGGCCGACCTGGTGGGTGCGCGCAAGTTTATAGAGCGTTTACCCGGCCAGCTTGACTACAATGTAATGGAACGCGGCTCAACCCTCTCGGTGGGGCAACGCCAGCTCTTGTCGTTTATACGCGCCATGGTATACGACCCGAAGATTCTGGTACTCGATGAGGCCACTTCTTCAGTCGACAGCGAAACGGAAGAAATGATACAGGATGCCATTGGCAAAATGATGACAGACCGTACCTCCATTGTTATTGCACACCGGCTCTCCACCATTCAGAAGGCCGATAAGATCATTGTAATCGATAAAGGAGAGATCAAAGAAACCGGCAAACACGAAGAATTGCTGGGCCACGAGGGCCTGTACGCCCAGCTACATAAAATGCAGTACAAAGCGGTGATCTGAAAATTTCTGCCTTTACCGGGGTAAGCGCGAAATGGATTATATTTGTCTTTATGCGCCTGACCAAACCCCTTTTGTTGGCTCTACTTTGTGCTTTTTGCGGCACTTGGGCGGTGGCGCAGGTACGTAAAAGTCCTCGCAGCACCAATTTTAGGGTACCTACCGTATCGCGCAGCCAGGCACGCATCATGTGCCCGATTTTTGAAAACAGCCAGTACCCCTACCAGGGCATTGGTGTAAAGCTGGGCGATCCGTTTGCGCTAACGTATAAGTACTATCCCAACAAACATTGGTCGTTCGTGGCCGATGCCGGCAAGGCAGCCAGCGGTCTGTATAATAAATATTACCGCGATGCTTTTTACGAATACATTCCCGATACCCTTTCGGGCGAACAAGGTGTAGAATACCTGGCGCACAAAGCCCTGACCGACTGGTTTCTGGAAGCCAAATTTCTTTACCAGTGGGATGCCTCCAAAATTTCGAAGGGGCTGCAACTGTATGCCGGCCTGGGTTGGCAATGGCGCAGCACCCGCATAGAATACGACTATCTCTTCAGCGAGGGCGATTTCATCACCGAGAACCGCTTCGGCAAGTTTCGCGAGTCGCGGTTTACCTACGGCCCTGTGGTGGTGTTAGGTTTTGAATATTCTTACTTCTCGCTGCCGCTCTCGGCCTTCATTGAGTTGGAATTATACACCGATGCGTTGCTCGATCCGGGCTACAACCGTTTTCAGGGTGGGGTTGGGCTGAGGTACATTTTTTAGAAATCCTTTCCAAAAAAAAATCGCCCGAAAACGTAAGCTCCGGGCGACTGCCAATCAATCAACGTTCGCACTTAGATGCTGCGCAGGTAAACATACAGTGCCTGCAATTCTGTATCGGTTAAACTTTTGGCCAGCGGCCACGGCATGAACTGGGCCTGCAATTCTTTTCCCTCGGGTGTTTTCCCGGTGCGCATGGTGGTTAGAAACTGTTCTTCCGTCCATTTGCCAACGTTGCCGGTGGAGGTAATGTCCGCCACCGGTGGCGAGCCGGGCAATACCGCCTCACCGCCTTTCAGATTTTCCTGGTGGCACCCCGTGCAAGATACGGCTATGTAACGGCCAAATTCTGTATTTACCGCAGGCACTATTTCTTTTACCAACTCAGCGCCATGGTCAATTTTTTCAGCCACCATCACCGGCAACTTGTCCAGATCAATCAATATGCGGCCTACCGGTTTAAATTCTATAGGTGGCAGCGTGCGGTCTACTGCGGGTAAAGACATGCCAAAAGCGATGATCGCTTTCAGGTCACTCTCGGACAGTTGGGCATATTCGTACGAAGGCATGATGCGCAGGGTGGTGCTGTCGCGGTTTACGCCATGCTTCAGGGCGCGCAGCCAATCGTTGGCGGTGAAGTCTGCCGGCAGGCCACCTTTACCACGGGTAAGGTTGGGCGCGGCCACGCGGCCTAACGCGGGGTCGTCAATAAACACACATCCGCCCAGGTCGGTGCCGTGGCAATCGTTGCAGCCTTTCACCGTCATTAGACGCTCGCCTTCGGCCAGCATGGCCGAGTCTGCCTCTACCGAAAAATCGGGCAATTGATACTTGAACTTTTGGGCAAATCGACTTTCTGTGCTGAAATACACTTTGGTATAGAATCCGGCAGCCAACAAAATCAGGCCCAGCACTAGAAAACCGATCCACTTAAAAACTTTGAGTAACATAGGGGTATTTGGTTTGAGTACGATATTACGTAAAAACCTTCTCCCCCATTCTTCGTTAAACGGATCATTTTCTACGCCAAACGGAGATGAGCCCCTATTCCATTGATTACAGCGATTTGAGAAGCCACATGTGTGCCAACGCAACAGAAGGTTTGGCGGTGGACGCAACGCTTCAAAAACCAGCCTGGGGTCACTTCGCAGAACGATGTCTCGATCTGAATCATCTGAAAGTATACGGCCTCACTGCACATTTTAACAAGCCTTTCAGTATTCGCTACCACGAAGCGCACATGCCTCAGGTGGTTCACCTTTGCCTCGACTTGGAGGGCGAAATTGAAGTGGCCTTTCACAAACTGCGCGCCACGCTAACCACCGAAAGGCACCACGGGTTGTACATAAACGAAACCCAGTATTCGGTGAATGTACAGAGTACGAAAGTGGTGCACATTGAAATAGACAATCACTATTTTCTGGACTTGCTGGGCGATTCTGAAGAATGGTCGGCCAACCTGAAAAAGAAAATTGGGCAAGGCCAAATGGTGATGAGTAAGGTGGGCTACTTAGACATGGCCATGAAGCAGACCGTCCATAACCTGCTGCAGGCGCCCATGCAGGGCACGCTTCAGAAGCTGCTGATAGAAGCCAAAGTGCTGGAGTTGCTCGCCATGCAATTAGGCCAGTTTGCCCTCGCAAACACAGCACGTACACGAAACCAGGACAAAGACGTTTACCATGCGTTACGGGCCCATTTAGATAGCACTTTTCACCTTGATCATTCGCTGAGTGGCCTGGCCCGGCAATTTGGTATTAACGAATTCAAGTTGAAGAAAGGCTTCCGCGAAACATTTAATACCACCGTTTTTGCCTACCTGCTGAGCAGGCGCATGGAGCATGCGCGGCAATTGCTGCTGGATTGCAGGGTAAATGTAAACGAGGTATCGCGAAAGGTGGGATATAAAAATGCCAACCATTTCTCTACCGCTTTTAAAAATAAATTTGGTGTAAGCCCCGCTTCGCTAAAAAACTAGCGACTCAGCTCAGCGCATCTTCCGTACTCATCTGCTTTTCGTACAGTTCGCGGTACACTCCGTCTTGCTCCATCAGGCTTTCGTGAGTGCCCTCTTCCACAATCACACCGTCATTCAGCACAATAATTTTATTCGCCAGTTTGGCCGATGATACGCGGTGTGAAATAACGATGGAGGTGCGGCCCTGCATGATTTTTTTCATCGCGTTCAGAATGGTGTTTTCTGTTTTCGTATCCACAGCCGAAAGGGCATCATCCAAAATCAGAATGCGGGGTTCGCGTGCAATGGCCCGTGCAATGGAAACGCGCTGCTTCTGGCCGCCAGAAAGAGTAATGCCTCTTTCGCCCACGCGGGTGTTAAAGCCCTGCGGAAACCCTACAATGTTTTGATACACATCGGCATCTTTGGCAGCCTGAATAACTTTGTCCTCATCAGGTTCTTTCAACCCGAAGGCAATGTTGTTAAAGATGGTATCACTGAAAAGAAACACATCTTGCGGCACCACACCCAACTGGCTGCGCAGCGAGTTCAGGTCGTAGTGTTTAATGGGCACTTCGTCTATCAACACCTCACCGCTTGTGGCATCGTACAGGCGGGTAACCAAATTGCTGATGGTACTTTTGCCCGAGCCGGTAGTGCCGATAATGGCCAGCGATTGCCCCGGTTCAATATCAAAAGAAATATTTTTGAGTGCCTGTATACCCGTATCAGGATAAGTAAATGACACATTGTTGAAGCGAACCCGACCTGCAATTTCTTTTTCAATGTTTTTCTCCGACACAATGTCGGTAGTGGTTTTTAAAAATTCGTTGATGCGCTTCTGCGATGCCTCTGCCCGCTGCACCAGACTGGTGGTCCAACCCAGTGAGGTTACGGGCCAGGTAAGCAAGTTTACGTAAATGATGAACTCCGCAATGTTGCCAAACGTAAGGTTGCCGTTAATAACTTCTACACTTCCCGCATACACGGTTAGAATAGTGCTCAGGCCAATAAGCCCCATAATGAGGGGAAAAAACAAAGCCTGCACCCGCGTCAGCTTCAGCGATTGCCTTTTGTATTCGTTGCTTTCTTCAGAGAAGCGTTCCACCGATTCGCGCTCGCGCGTAAAAGATTTCAGCACGCGAATGCCGCTGAAAGCTTCCTGCACAAAGGTGCTAAGGCGACTTTGGCTTTTCTGAATTTCTTCCGAGCGGTGTTCGATGATGTTGTTCACATAAAAAATGCCGATCGACAGCAGCGGCAGCGGTATGAGTGCATATAAGGTAAGCTTGGTGCTGATGCTGAACATGATGGGGATCAGCATGAGAAACAACGTAATCAATTGGAGCCCATACATAATGGAGGGACCCAGGTACATGCGCACACGGCCCACGTCTTCACTGATGCGGTTCATCAGGTCGCCCGTATTGTTTCTGCGGTAGAAACTGAGGGGCAACGTTTCGTAGTGTTCGAAAATTTCGTTCTTCAGGTCGTATTCAACCAAACGGCTCATAACAATGAGTGTTTGCCGAACGAAGTAGAGAAATATACCGCGCAGCAACGCCATCACTAAGATAAGCACCACATAAAACAAGATGCTCTTTGAAAAAACAGCAAAGAAGCCTTGCTGTGCATCGGTGTTTTGCAGCGAATGGTATAGCCTGATGTTATCGGTAACCAGGTCGATGGAGTAGCGCACCATCTGCGCAGGGTAGATCTGGAAGATGTTGGAGATGATGACAAAGACAAGCCCCAGAATGAGGTGCCACTTGTATTTAAGCAGGTATTTGTTGAGGTATTTAAGCTCCTTCATGAAAAAAATCAGCCATCAAAGATTTGTTAATCCACCAGTCTCAAAAAATAAAATTTGGACGGACTCTGGTACAACGAAATACAATGGTTAAAGTTCAATGCAAACGATTTAAACGTTGAAAAACAGGCAAAATGCAGGTAGCTTTGCCACCGGCTTCGGCCCGCCTGAAAGGCCGGTAAAAGTAGTCATTCAAAATTGTAAACCCGCATTACATGGAGATCAAAGAACTTGAAAAAGTTGAACAAGCCGGCTTGTTTGCAAAGGTGGCAGAGATGGGGCACGAGCAGGTGGTGTTTTGTTACGATGAACCTACAGGCCTGAAGGCCATCATTGGCATACACAACACGGTGCTGGGCCCGGCCCTGGGCGGCACGCGCATGTGGAACTACGCTACCGAACAAGAAGCGCTTACCGATGTGTTGCGCCTCTCGCGCGGCATGACATTCAAAGCGGCCATCAGCGGGCTGAACCTCGGTGGAGGGAAGGCAGTGATCATTGGCGATGCCAAAACCATGAAGACCGAAGCTTTTCTGCGCAGGTTTGGAAAGTTTGTGAACAGCCTGAACGGAAAATACTACACGGCCGAAGACGTGAACATGAAAACGTCTGACATGGAGTACATCAACATGGAAACAAAATACGTTACCGGCTTGCCCGAATCGATGGGTGGCGGTGGCGACCCTTCGCCCGTTACGGCCTATGGCGTTTACATGGGCATGAAGGCCACAGCCAAAAAAGTGTATGGCAACGACAGCCTGAAGGGAAAGAAGGTAGCAGTGCAGGGCGTAGGCCAGGTAGGTATGCACCTGGTGGAATACCTGGTGAAGGAAGGTGCGTTGGTAACCATTACGGATATTTCTGAAGAGAAAGTAAAGAGCCTGGTGCAGCAGCACGGTGTAAAGGGCGTGGCGATGGACGATATCTACGATGTGGACATGGATATCTACGCACCTTGTGCTTTGGGAGCCACCATTAACGATGATACCATTGCACGTTTGAAGTGCACCATCATTGCCGGTGCGGCCAACAACCAGTTGAAAGACGAAGTGAAGCACGGCTACATGCTGCTGGACCGCAGCATTACCTACGCGCCCGACTTCCTCATCAATGCAGGTGGGCTCATCAACGTATACAACGAATACCTTGGCAACTACAACCGCAACCGGGTGTATGCCCAGGCTGAGAAGATTTACGACACCTGCCTGTCAGTATTAAATGCAGCAGCCAGCGAAAAAATCTCCAGCCAGGAGGCCGCCATCAAATGGGCCGAGAAGCGCATTGCCCATATAGGCAAGGTGCGCATACCTCGTTAAATCTGTCATTCAAACAAACCCCCAATACCCCGATACTGAAAACCCCACAAACTGTGGGGTTTTCAGCTTTTGTTTAGGCTGAAACCCGGTTTGCCCATTCGGGCCATAACCTTATTTTTGCACGTTTATCGAAGCCCTAATGAAGCGTTTTGTATTACTGGTTGGATGGTTGATGTGCTGGTGGCAGGTGTCCGCACAGCCCCGGGCAAACAAGGGCAAAGAAGCCATACTTTTTACCGTTGCCAACCAGCCCACCACGGCCGAAGAGTTTGAATACATCTACCGCAAAAATAACCAGGGCCGGAAAGATGAATTTACCGAAGAAAAGATACGCGAATACCTGGAATTGTTTATCCAGTTCAAATTGAAGGTGCACGAAGCCCAGCAGCGCGGCATGGACACCACACGGGCCTTTCTAAAAGAATTTAAGTCTTACCGTGATGAGTTGAAGAAGCCCTACATCGCCTCGGCCGATGAATTAGACCGGCTGGTAAAAGAAGCCTACGAAAGGCTTAAGCAAGAGGTGCGCGCATCGCACATACTCATTAATTGCTCGCCCGATGCTACACCGGAGGATACATTGAAGGCTTACAACAAAGCATTGGCCTTGCGTGAACGGGCGCTGAAAGGAGAATCGTTCGCAACACTGGCTACTGAAAATTCTGAAGACCCATCTGCAAAGATGAATCAGGGCAGTCTTGGTTACTTCACGGCACTGCAAATGGTGTATCCTTTCGAAAGTGCTGCCTATCAAACAGGCGTGGGCGAAATATCCATGCCGGTACGCACCCGGTTTGGCTACCACGTTATCAGTGTGGCAGACAAGCGCCCCGCCAGTGGCGAAGTGGAGGTATCGCACATACTGCTGCGCGGGGCCGATGCCAGAACCAAAGACAAAGCATTTGATGTGTACGACCAACTGAAGGCTGGCAGACCCTGGGAAGAATTGTGCAGAGAATTTTCTGATGATGCGGCCACCAAAGAAAACGGAGGCAAGCTGCGGCCATTCGGTGTTGGCGCTCTGGCTTCGGTGCCAGAGTTTGAAGCTGTGGCCTTTTCTTTGAAGCCAGGGGAAGTGTCCGATCCGTTTCAGTCGAACATAGGGTGGCACCTGGTTCGGTTGGAGAAAAAAATTCAACTGCCTCCCTACGAAGAGCTGGCACCTTCGCTGAAGCGAAGGGTGGGGCGTGACGAGCGTTTACAGATCAGCAAGGCCTCGCAACTTGCCCGCAGAAAGAAAGAATTCAATTACGTGGAGAATACAACCGTTAAAAGCACCCTGTTGGATGCAGCAGATACCTCCCTGCAAAGGGGGCGTTGGCAATTGCTGAAGACCCGGCCCGATGCCGAAGCCACACTGTTTTCGTTAAACGGAACACCCGCACGGGTGGGTGCCTTTTATCAATTTGTGGCAGAGGCGCAGCGACCATCGGCACTACCGCCTGAAGTATATTTTCAAAATTTGTACGATCAGTTTCTGGAAGACCAGATAGGCGACCGTGAGGATGAACAACTGCAACAGCAAAATGCAGACTACCGCCATTTGCTGCGCGAATACCGCGAAGGCATTTTGCTCTTTTCTATCATGGAGAAGGAAGTATGGAACAAGGGCTCCGAAGATACTACCGGCCAGCGCCTTTACTACAACCGCCACGCAGACAAATACCGCGCGGGCGAAAGGGTGCGTGCGCGAATTTTGGCCAGTAACGATGCGGGTTTGATGAAGGAGCTGAAACAAAAAATTATGCAGGGCGACACCCTAAACGATGCCGATCTGAAAAAATTGAAGATAGCGCTGAATCCGCGTGCGTACGAAAAGGGCGAGAACAAAGCCATAGACCGCGTAACATGGGCAGCAGGCCTGCACGAAACAGATGTGGAAGGCATGTATTATCTTGTGGAAATTGAACGTTTACTGCCTGCAGGCACCCAATCTTTTGATGAAGCACGCGCCAATATTATCAGCGACTACCAGCAGGAAATAGAACGACAGTGGGTAAGTGGTTTACGAAAAAAATATCCCGTGAAGGAAAACAAAAAGGTAGTGAAGGCAACCGTAGCAAACTTGCGGCAGTTATGAAGGTAAATCGCACAATGTCCTTCATATGTATTCTTCTACCGTTGTTGGTGGCAGGCTGCGAGTTTATACGCATGAAACGCAACCAGACCCAGCCTGAAGGAGAACGTGTGCCGGTGGCGCGGGTGGCAGATACCTACCTCTACAAAGATGAACTGTCGGGTGTGCTGTCAGATAAAGTAACAAAAGAAGACAGCATTGCACGCGTAACGGCCTACATCAATAGCTGGATACGCAAACAATTGCTCATTAATGAGGCCATGAAAACCATCAATATCAACGAGGCCGAAGTAGAGCGTAAAGTGCTGGATTACCGCTACAGTTTGATTGGCTACGAGTATCAGAACTTCTACATCAAGCAAAACCTCGACAACAATGTGACGGATGAGGAAATCAATCGATATTACCAGGAACATCTCGATAATTTTATTCTGAAGCAAAACATCATCCGAGGCACCTTTATTCGCGTGCCTAAGGGCGCACCCCGCACCAACCGGGTGAAGGAATTGATGTTTTCTACGAAAGAAAAAGATGTGGAAGAGTTGCGCTCTTATTGCCTCAGCTTCTCATCGGCCTATCACCTGTCAGACTCCAGTTGGATGGAGTTCGATAAGTTGGTGGTGGGCTCTCCGCTGGCAGAAATTCCCAACAAGGTGCAGTTTCTGAAGTCGAACCCGTATTACGAAACCAGCGATGCAGAGTCTCTGTTTTTTTTGAAAGTGGACGAATATAAAATTTCGGATAACGTATCGCCTCTGGAGTTCGTTAAAGAGGACATTAAAAACATTATATTAAACAAGCGCAAGGTAGAACTGGCCAAAAAACTGGAAGAAGAAGTGTATGAAAATGCAGCGAGCAATAAAGAGTTTGAAATATTTAATAAGTAGTGCGTTGCTGGCGTGGCCGCTGGCAGCATTCCCCCAAAATGGTGTAGTGGTAGACAAGATCATTGTGAAGGTGGACAACTACATTGTGCTGAAGTCTGATTTGGAAACTGCCTACCAAAGCTACCTTACCAACGGCAATCCCCCCTCGGAAGAAGCGCGCTGTGGTATTTTAAACAGTTTGGTCATCAACAAGCTCATGGTGGCCAAAGCCGAAATCGACTCGGTAATTGTTACCGATTTGGAGGTGGATGCCAACACCGAGCAGCGCATGGCGGCCATTCTGCAGAACTCCGGCAATTCGCCCGAGCAGTTGGAGCGCGTTTATGGCAAAACACTGGACGAAATAAAACTGGAACTGCGCGACCAGATACGCGAGCAGTTGTTGGGCCGCGAAATGCAGATGAAGATTACCAAAGACATCAATGTTACACCTTCTGAGGTGAAACGATTTTACAATCGAATTCCGGCAGACAGCCTACCTTTTTACTCTTCCGATGTGGAGGTGGCCCAGATTGTGAAGGTGGCCAAGGTGAGTGAATCGCAAAAAGAAGAAGCCAGGAAAAAACTGAATGATTTGCGGGCACGCCTTCTGCAGGGGGAAGACTTCAATAAGCTTGCCAAGGAATACTCGGAAGACCCATCTGCTCAGTATAATGGAGGTGAAATGGGCTACGTGGGCCGCGGTGCCATGGTACCCTCGTTCGAAGCCATGGCATTCCGCTTGAAAAAGGGCGAGATTTCACAGCCCTTCGAATCGCCTTTTGGCTTCCACATTATGCAGCTAATTGACCGCAGAGGAAACGAATATAACTCTCGTCACATTCTGGTGATGGCAACACCGTCTTCTTCCGACCTTGAGCGGGCCAGCCGCTTCCTGGACAGCCTACGCACACTGATTATGCGAGACAGCATCAAATTTGAGGCAGCGGCCAAAGCACACTCGGACGACATGAACACCAAGGGGCAAGGTGGATTTTTTACCGATGCCGATGGCGGAACAAAAATCTCCATTAAAGAACTGGACCCCGTGGTATACTTTAATATCGACACCATGAAAGTGGGTAACATTTCTAAACCCATTACGTATCGTACCGATGATGGTAAGGAGGCGGTGCGGATTTTGTATTTTAAAACCAAGCTACCGCCTCACCAGGCCAACCTCAAGGACGACTGGCACCGCATACAAGCGGCAGCGTTGGGCGAGAAGAAAGACCTTGCGCTCGAGAAATGGTTTTTAAAAGCCCGGCAAGATGTGTTCATAAACATAGACCCCGAATACAAAGGGTGCGGCATATTAGAGTAGAAACATTAATCAGACCAAGAAAGTATGGCACAATTCGCCAATGATGTGGAGGCTGCAGAAGCACTGGCAGGATCTTACAAGAAGCTGAAAGAAGAAATTGCCAAAGTGGTGGTGGGCCAGGATGAGGTGGTGCGTTTGGTGCTTACGGGCATCTTTTGTCAGGGTCACTCCCTGCTGGTAGGAGTACCGGGTCTGGCCAAAACTTTATTGGTGCAAACCATTGCCAGCGCCCTCGATCTGCAATTCAAAAGAATTCAGTTCACGCCCGACCTGATGCCCTCCGACATTGTGGGTGCCGAAACGATGGACAAGGAGCGCAACTTTCAGTTTGTGAAAGGCCCGATCTTCGCAAACATCATTTTGGCTGACGAAATCAACCGCACGCCACCTAAAACACAAGCCGCCTTGCTGGAGTCCATGCAGGAGTATGCAGTAACCATTGCGGGGCAAAGCTACCAATTGCCCAGGCCGTTCTTTGTATTGGCTACCCAAAATCCGATTGAACAAGAGGGAACCTATCCGTTGCCCGAAGCGCAACTCGACCGCTTCATGTTCAACATTTTCCTGGATTACCCTTCGTACGAGCAGGAAATAACCATTGTAAAAAACACAACAACCGATGAGGTGCAGAAAGTGAACCATGTGCTCTCGGCCGAAGAGATTTTGGCCTACCAGCACCTGGTGCGCAGGGTGCCGGTGGCCGATAACGTGGTGGAGTATGCAGTGAGGCTAACCCACCTCACGCGCCCGAATCAAAACGGATCGGGGGTGGCTAACCAGTACCTGGAGTGGGGTGCCGGGCCGCGCGCCTCGCAGTACCTCATGCTGGGTGCCAAATGCAACGCACTGCTGAATGGCAAATACTCACCCGACATTGAAGATGTGAAGGCGGTGGCCAAGCCGGTACTCCGTCATCGCATTGTGCGAAACTTTAAAGCCGAAGCCGAGGGCGTTTCGGTGGATGGCATTATCGAAAAATTGATGTAACCCCGACCTGGGTAACAAAAAAAAGGCTGCCATTTTCCGGCAGCCTTTTTTATTTATGGTTCCATGGAACCTTTACAACTCGCGCACCCAAATGTTGCGAAAGCTTACCGGGTTGCCATGGTCTTGCAGGCGTATGGCGCCTTTGCCGTGGTTCATGTACACCGGAAGGCCTTTGTATTCTGTGGGTCCCCATACCGGCACGTGGTTCTGGATGAGAACACCATTTAATAACACGGTAATGTAGGCAGGGTGTGTAATACGGCCATTGTCGCTAAAGCGGGGCGCGGTAAAGATGATGTCGTAAGTCTGCCACTCGCCTGGCTTGCGTGTAGGGTTTACCAAAGGAACATGTTGTTTGTAGATGGAGCCTGCCTGCCCGTTGGAGTAGGTGGTGCTTTCATAGCTATCCAATACCTGTACTTCGTACAACTCTTGCAAAAATATGCCACTGTTGCCGCGGCCCTGGCCTTCGCCCACAATAACGGTTGGGCTGCGCCACTCAATGTGCAACTGCATATCGCCAAAAGTGCGCTTCGTTTTGATATCGCCCGTGCCGCGCACCACCGTAATGGCACCGTCTTTCAATTCCCACTTGGGCGCGTTGCCGTCATTCCCGACCCACTCGCCCAGGTCTTTGCCGTTGAATAGCACCACCGCATCGCTCGGGGCATCGCTGGCCGTGGCGCCTGGAGAAACCTTAGGGGCTTTCGGCAGATAGATTTCTGTGACTTTCGGATCAAGGGCATTGCGGTCTTCGTATTGTGCCTGCACCGAAATAGCGCACAGTGCAAGGCAGAACGTAAATAAGCTTCTCATGTTGATAAATGTTTTAGTTGAAAAATAGAGATTTAACCCGATGGATGAAACCATAGAATTACAAAAGGCGTGCCTGCACTGCGGGCGTAATGAAAAACCGTTAGTCATCCTGATGGTAGTGGTTTATAATATCCTGGCTAATGATGCGATAAAGTTGGGAGGCCTCGGCATAATCGCGCAAAAAATCGAGGTGACTATCCAGAATTTGCAGGTCGCCCCTGCGGGCTGGCCCGGTTTGCGAGGCCCCTGGCCCCAATGACAGACTTTTTTGAATGGTTTCGATGATCAGCGGCTTTAGCCATTCGTAGTCCAATCCATTTTGCTTCATGATTTGTTGGGCATGCAGCAGCATGTGGTTGGTGAAGTTGGAGGCGAACACCGCGGCCACGTGCAGGGCTTTGCGTTCGGAAGAGCCAATCTTTTTCACTTTGCCACTTATGCCTTTGGCCAACGCAAAAAGGATTTCTTCGGTGTGCCTATCGGAGCTTTCAACAAAAACCGGCACCTCCCGCCAATCTATCTTTTTCGACTTGGAGAATGTTTGCAACGGATATAACACACCCAAATGGGGCGTGGCGGCAAAATTCAGAATTTCCAACGGTTGGCTACCCGATGTATGCACCAATACCGCTTCATCAGGCAGAATAATTTCCCGGGCCACGTCTGCAATGGCCTCATCGGTGGTGGCGATGAAAAAAACTTTGGATGGGCTGGTGGAAAAATCGAGTGTGGCCTTTACCTCCGCCTGGTAAAGTTTTTCCGTCAATGCCCCTGCATGTTTAGGGTTGCGGCTATACACTTCTTTTACTACAAAACCCAGGTTATCCAAAGCGGGTGCCAGGTGCCAGGCCACATTGCCCGAACCGATGAAGGAAATTTTTATGTCGCGCGACATCTGATTAAAAGTAGGTAAATTAATGATTAAAATCAGGCTGTTGGCTACGTTACACCGATACCTTAGCGGCCGCAAAACCTACACACATATGAACTACACCTCGGCAGACGAAGCAGTAAAGATAGTTGAATCGGGCGATCGGGTTTTTGTGCATGGCAGTGCCGCCACGCCACAATGTCTGCTCAATGCGCTTGCCAGGCGCGCCCCCGAACTGCGGGAGGTGGAGTTGATTGCCATCAGCACGTTGGGTAACCTGGAGATTACCAGACGCGACTACCGCGACAGCTTCTTTTTTAACTCACTGTTTGTTTCGGCCAATATACGCGAAGCGGTGAACGAAGGGCGTGGTGATTACATTCCCATTTTTTTGAGCGAGATATCGAGGCTTTTTGAAAAAAATATTCTTCCCATCGATGTGGCGTTCTTGCACGTATCGCCACCCGACAAACACGGATTTTGTTCATTGGGCACTTCGGTAGACGTGGCCCGTGCTGCTTCCCGGTATGCAAAAAAGATAGTAGCACAGGTAAACAAAAATATGCCGCGCACGCATGGCGATGGTTTTGTGCACATCAGCCAGTTTGATGCGATGGTGGAATGTCAGGATGCCCTACCTGAGGTGTCGTACGGCAGCCAGTTAACCGAAGAGGATCTGACCATCGGCCGCTACGTAGCTGAATTGATTGAAGACCGATCTACGTTGCAAATGGGCATTGGCACCATACCCGATGCGGCACTGAAGGCCATGGGCCACCTGAAAGATTTGGGCGTGCATACCGAAATGTTTTCGGATGGCGTGATGGATTTGATTAAAGCAGGTGTAATTACCAATGCTTATAAAAAGAAACACCCTGGTAAAGTGGTTTCTGGGTTCACCATTGGCTCGAAAGCACTTTACGAATTTCTGGACGACAACCCGCAGTTTGCTTTCCTGGAGGCAAGTTACGTAAACGATACGCGCGTAATCCGTGCCAACCCGAAAGTGGTGGCCATTAACAGCGCCATTGAAGTAGACATCACGGGTCAGGTTTGTGCCGACTCGATAGGTACGTACCAGTATTCAGGTGTAGGGGGACAGATGGACTTCATCCGCGGAGCAGCATTGTCGGATGGCGGCAAGCCCATCATCGCCTTGCCTTCGGCCACCAAGAAAGGAATGTCTAAAATTGTTCCGCAGATCAAATCGGGTGCAGGCATTGTTACCACGCGCGCGCACATGCACTACCTGGTAACGGAGTATGGAGTGGCCTATCTCTATGGAAAAAATCTTCGCCAGCGGGCGTACGAGATTTTGAAAATTGCCCACCCTGCCCATCGGGAAATGCTGGAGCAGGAGATTGTGAAGCGGTTTGGCAGCAACAAGTATGCAGTGGCGTAGCTGCCGCTGTTAACCGTTTACTTTGGCGCCTACAATCTCGGCCAGCTTCTCCACCACGAAATCTATTTCTTCGGGTTTGTTAAATTTGCTGAAAGAAAACCTTACCGCACCACGCTTGCTGTTGGGGTAGAGTGCTCCCAACACGTGCGAGCCAGTGGTGGCACCGCTGGAACAAGCACTCCCGCCTGACGCTGAGATGCCCTGCAAATCGAGGTTGAAGAGCAGCATCTCGTTTTCTTCCGATTCCGGCAGGCTCACGTTCAAAACCGTGTACAGACTTTTTTCCAAATTAGCGGAATCGCCATGGAAGGTAACTCCGGGAATCTCGGCCTTCAACTTCTCGATCATCCGCTGCTTCAAACCTTTGATGTACTGTTCATGTTCATCCATTTCGCGGTACGCAATTTCCAGCGCCTTGGCCAGGCCAATGATGCCATACACATTTTCGGTGCCGCCACGCATGTTGCGCTCTTGCGCACCACCGTGGATGAACTGGCCGATTTTGCGGTCTTTGCGGATGTACATAAAGCCAACGCCTTTGGGGCCATGAAACTTATGGGCACCGGCTGTTAGTCCGCACACGTGCAGTTCTTTCATGTTGTGGCGATAGTGCCCCATGGTTTGCACCGTGTCGGAATGAAAGAACGCATCGTACTGCTTGCACAACGCACCCACCTGTTGCAGCGGAAGCAGGTTGCCGATTTCGTTGTTGGCATGCATCAGTGATACCAATGCCCTGGGGTTTGCCTTCAACAAGCTTTCCAGGTGCTGTAGGTCTACGTGCCCTTTTTCATCCAACCGCACGGCATGGTATTTTACCGTACCCGATTTGGCCAGCGCTTCAACCGTATGGGTTACCGCATGGTGCTCGATGGGTGATGAAATGATGTGCTGCAAACCATAGGTGGAAACGCCACTCACAATCAGAGTATTGTCGGCTTCTGTGCCGCCCGAAGTGAAAATAATTTCACCAGGCGTGCAATTCAGTAATTCAGCTACTTTCTTCCTTGCCGACTCAATGGCAGCCCGCACTTTTCGTCCGTGCGAATGTGTTGAGGAGGGGTTGCCAAAATCCTCGAGCATAAAGGGTTTCATGGCCTCGAAAACTTCGGGGTCTAAAGGTGTGGTGGCTGCGTTGTCGAGATATACTTTCATCGCTCTTACCTGATCAGTTGCTGAATGTCGTTGATGATGCGTTGCGCCAACTCATCTGCTTTTTTCTCGTTTTGCGATTCGGCATAGATCCTAATGATCGGCTCTGTGTTGGACTTGCGGAGGTGCACCCATTCTTTCTCTTTTTCGAAGTCGATTTTCACCCCATCGATGGTGTTGACTTTTTCTTGCGCATACTTTGCTTTTACCTGTTCCAGCACGTGGTCAACATTGATCTGGGGTGTCAGTTCGATTTTGTTTTTTGATATGAAGTAAGCCGGATAGCTTTTGCGCAACTCCGAGGCTTTCATTTTCGATTTGGCCAGGTGCGACAGAAACAAGGCAATGCCCATCAGCGCATCGCGACCATAGTGAAAATCGGGAACGATCACCCCGCCATTGCCTTCGCCACCGATAACGGCTTTGGTTTCTTTCATGGCGGTGACCACGTTTACTTCGCCCACGGCAGCCGCAGTATACCTGCCTCCGGCTTTCTCGGTTACATCGCGCAAAGCACGTGTGGAAGAAAGGTTAGAAACGGTATTTCCTTTTTTTCTTTTCAGCAGGTAGTCGGCCACGGCCACCAACGTGTACTCTTCACCAAACGGCTTGCCATCTTCCTGAATCAACGCCAGGCGGTCTACATCCGGATCTACCACAATCCCCAGGTCGCACTTTTCTTTCTTCACCGCCTTGGTGATGGCTGTGAGGTGTTCTGGCAATGGCTCGGGGTTGTGGGGAAAGCGACCGTTGGGTTCGCAGTATAACGCAACTACTTTTTTTACACCGAGGGCTTTCAGCAATTGCGGCACCGCAATGCCTCCGGTAGAGTTTACCGCGTCTACTGCAACTTTAAACTTTGCTTTTTTGATAGCCTTTACATCCACTCCCTTGTATTTCAGAATAAGGTCGATGTGTTTTTGAATGTACTTGTCTTTCTGCTGGTAGGTACCCAATTGGTCCACCGGTGCAAAATCAAAATTTTCCGCCTCGGCAAGCTTCAGCACTTCTGCTCCGTCTGCACCTGAAATAAACTCGCCTTTTTCGTTCAGCAGTTTCAGTGCATTCCACTGTATGGGGTTGTGGCTTGCAGTAAGAATGATGCCACCATGCGCTTTTTCTATGGGCACAGCCAACTCTACCGTGGGCGTGGTGGATAGCCCGAGGTCGATTACATGTAGCCCGAGGCCCTGCAGGGTAGTGCTTACCAGCGAGCTTACCATTTCGCCTGAGATGCGTGCATCGCGCCCGATGACGATACGCTTGCCCTTGCGGTGTTTCACCCAGGTGCCAAACGCGGCCGCGAATTTTACAATGTCTACAGGTGTAAGGGAGTTACCGGGGGCTCCGCCAATGGTGCCGCGGATGCCAGAGATGGATTTTATGAGGGTCACGCCAATCAGTTTTGTGGCGCAAATTTAATCCTTTTTACCCGACACAATCTGTCTTATCTTTTCCAATTCGCCTACATCGTGCAAGTCTTTTGCCCGGTGGGCCCCCAACTTATTCCTGATAAGAAAAGTGTAGTTAATGATCGGTACCGTTACATCCATAATTGTAGTCGTTTCGGCTACGGATGCCGCCTCAATAAACGAAAACCGCCCATCGATGATTGACAACAATTCGATATCAAAATTATCCTGTAAAGGGAGTCTAATGAGACTCTTGATATGGTCATACTTTTCAAGGCCACGAATTTCTCCTGTATCGAACCCAAACTCTTCAATGCTAGCAATCAGTTTTCTAAAATTCTGATCAGTGGGGTTCCACCAGACGTCAAGGTCGCCAGTGTTCCGCATATAGCCGTGATAGTTGACTGCAAATCCTCCTACCACCAAGTACTCTACACCATTCTTGTTCAATAAAGACAAGAACTTTTGTACTTCTGTATCGAACAGGTACATGTGGATTATTTACGTGGAAGAACAAAGACATCACTCTCCTGAAGGTGAGTCTTTCTACCGGAACTGAAACGTTTTGACAGCCGTATCAACTCTACCAGGTAGTTCATTCGGTCAGAAGGCGCCACATTTCTTACGGGGTCTTTCCCAGCTCCGCGAAGGTCTACAAGTATCGCCTTTCTCATTTTTTGCCAATTTTTGGAAGTGCAGCCATGTCGCGGCCTGCCTGCTCCGGATCGCCACAGGCTGTGTCGCCCTCGCCCAGGGTTTTGCCACAATAACCACACGTAATACCCTCTTTGGCCAGGTAGGGGCTCTGGGTGGCACACGTACCCCGAAATTCACCATTCTTTATAAACAGCAGCCGCACCGACATCAGTACGAAGAACAACGCAAAAATTCCGAGGGTAAATAGAAAAACGGTCATAACTACTGTCGGTTTTAGATGCCTGAATTGCGACTTTTGTAACGCAAAAATACAACAACAGCGCCAAACCTAAAGTTTCTGCCCTGCATGGAAAAAAAGCCCCTTTCTGCCCCCGATTTGAACCGCGAAGCGAAGTTAAAGGCGTTCGATCGCCTGCTTACCATCATGGACGAACTGCGCGAAAACTGCCCCTGGGATAAAAAACAGACACTGGAATCGCTGCGCCACCTGACCATTGAAGAAACGTACGAACTGTCGGATGCCATTCTGGAAGGTGATCTGAAAGAAGTAAAAAAGGAATTAGGTGATTTGATGCTGCACAATGTTTTCTATGCCCGCATCGCTTCCGAAATGGGAGCTTTCGATACGGCCGATGTGCTGAACGCGATTTGCGATAAGCTCATTGAGCGCCACCCGCATGTGTATGGCGATGTGGTGGCCAACGATGAGCAAACAGTGAAAGAGAACTGGGAGAAAATCAAACTAAAAACGGGCAACAAGTCGGTGTTGGAAGGCGTACCCAAGTCGCTGCCTGCCCTGGTAAAGGCCATCCGCATACAAGACAAAGCCCGTGGCGTTGGTTTCGACTGGGAAAAGAAAGAGCAGGTGTGGCAAAAGGTGGAGGAAGAAATGCAGGAATTTAAAAGCGAATTCAACGCGGAATCGGATGAGGCCATCAACAAAGAAAAGGCGATGGCCGAGTTTGGCGACTTGCTCTTCTCGCTGGTGAACTACGCGCGCTTCATCAACATCGACCCGGAAGAGGCGTTGGAGCGTACCAACAAAAAATTCATTAAGCGTTTTCAGTACCTGGAGGCCGAGTCGGCCAAAGACGGCAAAAAAATGGGTGAGATGACGCTGGCAGAAATGGATGCCTATTGGGAGCGGGCCAAAGCCTTAAAGTGATAGCACTACCTAGTGCTTCATAAAAACTCAATCATAATCTGGCCTTTCTCTACACTGTCGCCTTTTTTTACTTTCACATCTTTTACCGTGCCTACACCGGGGGCTTTCAAAATGTTTTCCATCTTCATGGCCTCCAGTATCAACAGCGGGTCGCCCGCCTTCACATGGTCGCCCGCTTTTATTTTCAGGTCGATGATTAGCCCTGGCATGGGTGCCTTCATGTTGTTCAGTTTGCCGCTGCCCGCGTTGGCAATACCCATTTTTTCCAGCAACAGGTCGAATTTATCCTTCAGTTCAACCGAATAAATGCGCCCATTGATTTTGTAGGTGAATGTTTTGGTGGCGGCCTCCGCTTTAATCAGTTCGGCCCGGTAACTTTTGTTTTCATAGATAATATGAAAATAGTTGTCATTGATTCGGGCTACATCCCATTTCAGGGGCTGGCCATTTACCACCAGTTCTTCCTCCTGTTGAATTACTTCGAAACTTTTGCCGTTAACGATTGCTTTCTGCATGGTCTCAAAAGTACAGATTCAAAGTTCCATATTCAAAGGCTTGCGCAGGCGCGCATTTGTGCACAACTCACAATTTTTGGCTCCGCATTTTGAATCTTCAATTCTTTGTTACCTTTGCCTCTGTCGAAAGACAAAAGGGGTGCCTACTCGTCTGCCTTAGCTTTAGCGATGGCAGGAGTAAACACGGGCTGAGATTATACCCATAGAACCTGATGCCGGTAATGCGGCCGAAGGGAGGCAAGTTTAAAACGTAAGTATGGTACATTCCCCGATGTGCCTGCGGGTTTAAACAAATTTAAAACATGTTAAAATTTTGGATGACGGCAGCCTGCGTGCTGCTATCGCTGTGCATGCACGCACAGAGCACTGTTCGTGGCTACGTGAAAGATAGCCATACAAAAGAGCCGTTGGGCGGAGCCACCTTGGTGGTTGCAGCCACCGGTCGGTTCGCCAGTACCGATGAGCGCGGTTATTTTCAGTTGGGGCCTCTTAAGGCGGGCACCTACGAGATGGAAATTCGCTTTTTGGGATTTAAGACAAGTAGTGTAACCGTTGCGGTTCCGCAACAACAGGCACTGGAAATCTTCCTGGAGGAAGATGTGGTAATGACCGATGAAGTGATTGTGTCGGCTACGCGCGCGGCCGACAAAAGCCCCACTACCTTCACCACCCTCAGTAAGGTGGTGCTGCAAAAGCAGAACTTTGGCCAGGACTTGCCCTTTGTACTTAATTGGTCGCCATCGTTGGTTACCACTTCCGATGCAGGTGCGGGTGTGGGTTACACCGGCATGCGTATCCGTGGCAGCGATGCTACCCGCATCAACGTTACCATTAACGGCATACCGGTGAATGACAGCGAGAGCCAGGGTGTTTTTTGGGTTAATACACCCGATCTGGCCAGCTCCACCCAAAGTGTGCAGGTGCAACGCGGTGTGGGCACATCTACCAATGGTGCCGCAGCCTTTGGCGCCACGGTAAATCTGCAAACCAATGCACGCAACGATCGTGCTTATGCAGACGTCATCAACTCGGTGGGCTCGTTCAACACCTGGCGCCACACGGTGGCCTTAGGTTCGGGCCTCATCAACAACCGGTTTGTGTTCGATGGCCGCCTTTCTCAAATCACTTCAGATGGTTTTGTTGACCGCGCTTCTTCCAACCTGAAATCATACTACCTTTCGGGCGGCTACTATGGAGACAAAACCATGGTGAAGGCGATTGTATTTGGCGGAAAAGAAATTACCTACCAGAGTTGGTATGGCGTGCCCGAGTCGCGCCTGAACAACGACACCGAGGCCATGTTGGAAACGGCCGCAGCAGAAGGCTGGAACCAACAGCAAATCGATCACCTGCTCAGTTCCAACCCACGTACATTTAACCTTTACCAATACCCCGATCAGGTAGATAACTATGAGCAAAACCACTACCAACTGCACACGGCACACCGCCTTTCGGATGTGCTGAATGCCAACGTGGCCCTGCACTACACACGTGGCTTGGGGTTTTATGAGGAGTTTCGATATGACAATGATTTTGAAGACTATGGATTGCCTGAGGTGGTAATAGGTGGAGAAACCATTTCATCTACCGACCTGGTGCGCAGGCGTTGGCTCGACAACCATTTCTACGGTGTTACCTATTCGCTGAACTTTGAAAAAGACAGGTTGAACGCTGTGTTGGGTGGCGGATGGAACCGCTACGATGGCGATCATTTTGGCGAGATTACCTGGGCAGCGGTAGCGGGCAATCTTGACAAAGATTTTCGTTATTACTTCAATAACGGATTAAAAACCGACTTCAATATTTTCTGGAAGAACAATTACGCGCTGGGCGATCGCCTGGCAGCCTTTGTAGATCTGCAATACCGCACCATTCAATACAAAACGAGCGGCATCGACAATGACCAGTTCTATTTTGATGTCGACAGACAATTTCATTTTTTCAATCCCAAGTTTGGCTTAACCTATGAGGTAAATGCGCAGCAGCAGTTGTATGCCTCTTACAGTGTTGCCAACCGCGAACCGGTGCGCAGCGATTTTATAGATGCACCAGCGGGTGTTACGCCCCGGCACGAAACCTTGCGCAATGTGGAGGCAGGCTGGAGAATGCGAAAATCAGACCTCACCTTTACGGCCAACTATTACCTGATGGATTACACCAACCAGTTGGTGCTAACCGGAGCGCTGAACGATGTGGGCGCATCCCTTAGAACCAACGTAGACCAGAGTTACCGAACAGGTATTGAGTTGGAAAGCGCGTGGCGTATGAACGACCGATTGACCTGGGGAGCAAACCTGACCCTGAGCCAGAATAAAATTGGCAACTTTAAAGAAGTGCTGTATAACTATGGCGAAAACTTCGATGAATACATCGTTATTGAAAACGAATACCGCAACAGTGACATCTCGTTCTCTCCGAATGCAATTGCTGGTTCTGTTTTCACCTACCAGCCCATAAATGGTTTGGAAGCATCGCTGCTGAGCAAATACGTAAGCCAGCAATACCTGGATAACACTTCGAACGAGGCACGAAAGCTGGACGCTTATTTTGTGAACGATGTGCGCCTGAGCTACGGCTGGCAACCAAAGGGCATGCGTGAAATTTCTATCAGCCTGTTGGTTAACAACCTATTCGATGAACAATACGAATCGAATGGTTATACCTGGGGCTATTTTGGTGGCGCCACGGAGTACCGCCAAAATTATTACTACCCGCAGGCGGGCAGAAACTATATGTTGATGGTGGCCTTGAGGATGTAACGTAAAGCCGGGATGTTGTATGTTAGCAATACATAGTCACATTTGTTAACACGCAACATCTCTTATTTTTGCACTATGCTATTAGCAACACCGCTTTTGTTTTTATCGCTTTCTCTGAATGCTCAGTCACCGGCCTCATTTTCAAAAATAAGTGAAGGCATTTATGTACATACATCTTTCCAGAACCTGGGCGGCCAACCTTTCCCATCCAATGGATTGATTGTGGAGACAAAGAGCTCGGTGTTTTTGGTTGATACCGGCTGGGGTTTGGATGCCACGCAACAAGTTTACAAATGGGTGGATGAAAACCTGAACAAGAAGGTGGTGGCTTGCATTGTTACCCACTTTCATGACGACCGAGTGAGTGGTGCCCCCTGGCTTCAAGAACAAGGTGTAAAAATATTCGCTCACACCAAGACCGATCCACTCATGGCGAAAGATGGTTTTGGAAATGCCGATGTTTTGTTGCCAGTAGATTCGCTTTTTTATATTGAAGAGGTGGCCGTCCATACTTTTTACCCAGGCGAAGGCCACAGCCCCGATAACATTGTAGTGTGGTTGCCTGCCTCCAAAGTTTTGTTTGGCGGCTGCCTGGTGAAAAGCACGGAGGCAAAAGGCATGGGTAACCTTTCGCACGCCAACATAAAAGCCTGGCCGCAGACTATAAAAACGGTAATGAAAAAATTTCCTGAGGCTGCATTAGTCGTTCCTGGTCATCAAAGCTGGTTGCAAAAGAACAGTCTTGCGCATACCCTGCAGCTGTTGGAGAAGCATAGTAAGAAATCGAATTGACCAATCACCCCAACACTTCTCGTAGCACTTGTACCGACTTTATCTCCCCCATTGTCTCCAGGTGTACCGCATAGAAATGAAGAAGTGTATCTAAGATATTTCTGCGTTGCGTATTCGTAAGCGCGAAGGGAACTCGGTAATCGGCATCAATCATCTCTTGTAGTATTTTTTCTTCCGGTCCGCTGAGCAAGCGTCCACCTAAAATTTCTTCGGCTCGCTGAGGCCCAAACCCCAGGTGTCGGCTAAGGAGAATTAGAAATCTTAAATGAAAATTTTCTACACCAGCCTTCAACTGATCGAGGGTAGTGAATGAATCAATCAAAAACTGACAGAGTTCGCCAGCGTGGCTCTCTTCTTTCACTGTTTTATTAAGCACTTCGGTTAAAAAAAGTGCAATGGCGGATTTGTGCATATCTGTGCCAATGGTTTGGTAGGAATACAGGCACTTGAGCTCTTTAATTCGAAGGATGGATGCGTGCTCTTTGTGATAGACCACCAGATCGAGCAGGGTAAGGGGCTGGTAGAGCGCTATTTTGTTTTTACTCGTCTTACTGCGCACTCCGTTTACCATGTAGGTCTGCAAACCAAAGGCCTCTGTGAAAATGGTAACAATGATGGAGGTCTCTCCATATCGCGTAAAGCGAAACACCACACCACGGGTTTTATGAAGCATGATTGAAAAACTGAAACCGTTCAGGAAAGATAAAAATCCTGAAAATAGTTGATGCCTTCAAACGGTAAATGCTCACTTCTTCTTGGCTTTCATGCCTTCGCGGAAGGCGCTTCGGCTGCGTGCTTCGTATTTATCTTTCTCACCCAGCACCACTTGTGCATCGTTGTCTGACAGGCGAAATGAAAAAGAAGCCAACTCTCCGGTTTGTGCACAGATGGCGTGTACTTTGGTAACAAACTCGGCCACGGCCAGCAGGTTGGGCATAGGGCCGAACGGCTTGCCTTCGTAATCCATGTCGAGACCTGCCACAATTACACGTTTGCCGCCATTGGCTAACTGGTTGCATACTTCTACAATGGAGTCGTCAAAAAACTGGGCTTCATCAATGCCCACCACGTCACAATCGCCCGCCAGCAGAATAATATCGTTGGCAAATTGCACCGGGGTAGATCGTATTTCGCGCTCCGCGTGCGACACGATTTTTTCATGGTGGTAGCGCTTGTCGATCGCGGGCTTAAAAATTTCTACCTTCTGCTTGGCGATGAGGGCGCGGTTCAGCCTGCGAATCAGCTCTTCTGTTTTGCCTGAAAACATGCAACCACACACCACTTCTATCCATCCGCTTTTTTCAGGATGATTGTTTCTGCCCAGGTGTGGTTCAATAAACATACGGCAAGTTACTTATACTTTTTTATGTAGCCATTGGGTCTAACCGGTGTAGTGCAGGTGGGGCAGTTTGCAGTCGTTGGGAACCCGAACATGTATTTCGCCCAGCACCACCGCCTGGCAGCTTAGGCGCTCGTTGGGCTGCAACAGCTTTGTGGCCAGCATCTTTTGCTCCAGCGCGGTGGCTGGTGCCAACTGTTCGTTTCCCTCCAAAACCACAAACCTGCAGGTGGTGCAGCGGCCCTTGCCGCCACAGGCGTGCATCCAATCCACCCCTTGCTCCTGAAAAATGCGAAGCGCTGTTTTTGAAGTGCCGTCATCCAACACCACTTTTTGCGCCCGGTTTTCAATTACTATCTTTACCATTCGGGCACAACTTACAGTGCCCGGTACCGTTTTACAAGAAAACCAACCACAACGATGGACGAGCGCCTGAGCCTGAAAGCTGTTGACGACTATAGCGATGACTATGCCTCGAAGGTAGTGGCTGTTTTTTTCGACCGGAAAGAACGCATTTCCGGAAAAGAGATACTCTCCCTCAGCCCTATTCAACAGATTAACCTGTTTGCCATTCGCGAACTATTGCGTGCCTGGAAGCACGAAGGGCAGAAGCTGAAGAGCCCCTATTTTGACTACGCTGCACCGGAAGTGGTAGAGGCCATGCGCCAATTTCAGAATGTGCTGTCGCAACACATTTCCATTTCGCGCGAACATTTTCAGCCCCTGCTAAAGAAGGCCGTGAGCCAGACGATCTACCTGATTATTGATCCTTATGATTTTTTCAGCGACATACTCGACCGGCAGGGCAGCAGCCATTTGCGTGTGGAAGATTTGCGAAACGATTTGAAGTACATCAAAATCAACCGGCCCCCGCTGGAGCGTTTGTTGCTACGGATGGAAGAGAAAAAGTTAGACCTTGTATCGGGCAAAGAAGCATTTGGTTTGCTCGACCAGATTCTGGAAGAGGTAAATTTTACCCCCGAAGAAATAGACAACTACCTGGAGAAATTTTCTGAGATAACACCGCTTAAACTGGAAACACTTTACGAAAGGAAGCCCACACCCGCGCCTGTGGTAAAGAAAGAAGAGCCCCGTAAAGTGGGGGTTGCCGAAACCCCGCGCAAAGCGGCAGAATCACGGCCCGCTCTGGCCGATACTTTTCAGAAAGTGGGGCGCATCAAAGACCGACTTACCATCAACCAGAAGTTCATGTTCACGAAAATACTCTTCAATGGCGACTTCGAAATTTTTAGCAGCGCCATTGATAAGTTAGATCGTTTCGATAACCTGAAACAAGCAATGACCTACCTCGAACAGCAGTATCCGGAGTGGGACCGGGAGAGCGAGGAGTACGAGGAATTTATCGAACTGGTTGAGAATCGTTTTGCCTAAATGCCAACGGGTATTTGCCTGCGCTTACGCGCGATGAGCCACTCTGCCAACAGTGCATTCGGCACCCAGCACAACCAGGCCACTATTTTGTAGGTCGTAAAAAAATCGAGGCCGAGGCCCAACTGCAAACCCGGAAGCCAGAAGCGAAGCGTTACCGCTGCGAATGTGAAGGCGTAGCTGCGGACCATCCACTGTTCATGCGCATCGGTGTTGCCTTTTCGTATCGATCGATAGGCCCTTACCGTGGTGTAAAGCCAGCCAATAGCCAGACCTATAAAGCCCAGTGAAGCAATGAGGCCAGCGGTAGCGTGCAAAGCAAGGTAAAAGCCGGCCAACCCGCTTAGCAGCACAGCCACTAAGTACACTTTACCCAGATTACGATGGAGTTTTAAATTCTTGTTACGCCAGTTCCGATTGAACTGAATCCACCCAGTTAACATCGCTACAGCACCCAACAAAATGTGCTGGTAGAAGGCAATATTCCAAACTGTGTCCGCAAGTAACTCAGCGGATTTTGTTGCCAACAATCCTCCGCTCATATCGAACAACATATAGGCAGCCGGATATAGCCCAATCGATATCGCAAGAAAAACAAAAACTATCCACCCGAATTTTTTCACAGTGAAAGATACGAAGAAAGCGAAGGCCTAAGAAATGCGTTGCAACACCTGGCCACGGTGCGCATCTAACTTCAACAAAATGAAGAGTAAGATGGTGAAACTCCAAAGTGCTGAGCCACCATAGCTGAAGAAGGGCAGGGGAATTCCAATTACCGGAAATAGCCCGATGGTCATGCCGATGTTGATGGCAAAGTGGAAGAAGAAAATGCTGAATACACTGAAGCCATAAGCGCGCGCAAATCGGTTTTTCTGTCGGTCGGCAATCTGGATCACCCGCAGCAGCAGGGCTACGAACAGCGCCAGCACCAGCGAAGTGCCGATCCAGCCATGCTCCTCGCCAATGGTGCAAAAGATAAAATCCGTGCTCTGCTCTGGCACAAAATCGAATTTGGTTTGTGTGCCTTGCAGGAAGCCCTTACCCCAAAAGCCTCCGCTGCCAATGGCAATTTTTGACTGGGTAACATTCCAGTTGATGCCCATCGGGTCGAAGTCGGGATCTACCAATGCTTCTAGTCTCTTTTTGTGCCGAACGGGTAACACCTCGTTCACCACATAGTCAAAGCTTTCGATGGTAATCATTACAATGGCGGCACCGGCTGTCAGCACCATAATGCGTTTCCACTTCTTCTTACCCAGCAAAACAATGATTGTTATCAACGCAACAATGGCGCCATGCAGGTACCATTGGTTTTTTACAATTAGCGTAAGAATGGCAATGGTGGCAGCTGCTACACCTACAATGATTAGGAAAGGCGACATGCCCTCGCGGAAGAAAACAATCACAAACGCTGTAAATACCAGTGCTGTGCCAAAATCTTTTTGTAACAGAATCAGCGCCATGGGTAGTCCTATCAAGCCAAACAGTACCATTTGCTGGCGCATGTTATCCATGCGGAAACCCACAGAGCCGATGTATTTCGCCACGGCCAGTGCAGTAGCAAACTTGGCAAACTCCGATGGTTGGATGCCGAATGAACCAACTCCAAACCAGGCTTTGTTGCCACCTACCTCTTTCCCGATAAAAGGTATCAACAAGAGCATGAAAATGATGATGCCGTAGATGATGTAGCCAAATGCTTCGTAGAAGCGCATATCGATTACTACAATACCAATGATGATGATGATGGAGGCGGCAATAAACAACAACTGCCGGCCCGAGTTGATAGACAAATCAAAGATGGAGCGGGTGGCTTCTTCATCGTAAACGGCCGCAAAAATATTGAGCCACCCCAATGTTACCAGTGTGGCATACAACGCTATGGTTAGCCAGTCGAGATTACCCGATATGTTGTCTTCGCGTTTCAATCGAACTTGTTGTTTAACACGTATTGTTCGATGTGCGGCCTTTCGGTTTTACCGATCAGGTATTTTTCAATCATCAGGCTGGCAATGGATGCTGCCGCGCGCGCACCCTGGCCTGCATCTTCAACATAAACAGAGATGGCTATTTGCGGATTGTCTTTGGGTGCAAAGGCAATGAATACTGAATGATCGAACAGTGGCGGTGCGTTTTGCACTGTTCCGGTTTTGCCACACACCACAATGTTGCGCAGCTTGGCACGGTACTGGGCGGTGCCGTGGTCTACCACATCGGCCATGGCTTCAACGGCTACCTTAAAATGGGCAGAGTCGATTGTGGTGTAATGCCGCTCAGTATACTTGGGCAGTGGCTGGCCATCCTTACCAATGGCTTTGATAAGGTGGGGTATGTAATAATAGCCGCGGTTGGCTACGGTAGCCGCAAAGTTGGCCATTTGGATAGGCACCACCAGGTTTTCGCCCTCGCCAATGGCGATGGAGTAGATGTTGGAGAACTTCCAGGGTTTGCCGTTGTAGGCGCGGTCGTAGTAAGCTGGTGTGGGTATCAACCCATCTTTTTCGTTGGGCAGGTCGATGCCCAGGCGTTTGCCAAATCCAAAACTCGTAATGTGCCGGTTCCACTCTTCCAGTCCGATGCGCGTATCCGAAAACGGATCGCTGCCCTTGCCTTTGTTCACCATTCTGCGCAACACATTGTGGAAGTAGGGGTTGCAGGAGTTGGCAATGGCACCGCGCAAGTCTTCGTTGGTGTGGGCACCGTGGCAGTCAATAATAGTGCGGTCGCAATAGATACGTGTTTCGGGCGTAATCACGCCCTGTTGAAGGGCTGTCATGGCTTGCGCGATTTTAAAGATGGAGCCAGGGCGGTACTGCGCCATGAGCGGGCGGTTGAACAGCGGCTTCAATGTATCGCTGCTGATCATTTTGAAGTTGGAACTGTAGTTTCGGCCCGTTAACAGGTTAGGATCGTAAGAGGGCCCGGAAACCAACGTGAGGATTTCGCCTGTGGCCGGTTCGATGGCCACGATGCTTCCGGCTTTGCCTTGCATCAACTTTTCGCCATACTGTTGCAGGTCCAGGTCGATGCCCGCTATCAGATCCTGACCAGGAACAGAAAGCGTATCGTAGGCGCCATTTTTCCACGAGCCTTTTTCCACACCCTTTACATTTCGCAATTTGAAGGATACACCCCTTTTGCCGCGCAATTGCTCTTCATAAAACGATTCAATACCACTTTGGCCGATGTAATCACCTTGCTTGTAAATTTTTCCCTGATCTCTGGCTAATTGCTCTTTGCTGATTTCGCTTACATAACCCAGTGCGTTGGCCAGCGAGGGGGTGGTATAGGCACGGGTGGTGCGCACCTGTATATAGAAACCCGAAAACTCATCGAGGTGATCTTGCACGCGGGCAAAATCGGTGTTCGATAGCTGATTGATAAATAACGTAGGCTTAACAGGCGAATACTCCTTGCGGGCCTTCATCTCGCGAAAGCGCCTGCGCAACTCTTCTCTGGTAATGCTGAACACTTCACAAAAGCGGGCGGAGTCGAACTCACCCATGTCTTTGGTGATGACAGACAGATCGTATTCGGGCGTATTGTAAACAATTTGTTTGCCGTTGCGATCGAAGATAACACCCCGGTAGGGGTAATCCACTTGCCGTAAAATGGCGTTGCTGTCGGCCAGCTCTGCATAGCGGCTGTCGAGCACTTGTATAAAGAAAAGCTTTACCGCGAATACGATGCCGGTAAGCACAACAATAGCCTGTATAATTTCCTTGCGCCCTTCGTTCATCTGCGACCAGGTAAGCTAAGATATTGCAATAACACCATAACGGTAATGGTAAAGACTACGCTACCCATTACCTTCATCATGGTGAACCAGAACATACTAAACCCACCTGCTTCGGTAAAGAACAACAGCAGGTGGTGAACAAACACCAGTGGGATGGCGTAAACCAGAAACCATTGAAAACCATTGGCGGCCAATGTAGGGCTACTGCCACCTTCGTAACCCCCCTGCGGGGTGATGGCGGCCAGCCAATAGTTGCGCAGGTACGCCACCAACACCAGCGACAAGGCGTGCAGTCCGAGGCTATCGTAAAAAATATCGATGCTGAAGCCCAGCAGAAAGCCGATGAGCATCAGAACGAGGTTGTTGATTTCAATGGGCAGCAGCAGCACGAAGGCCACGTAAAGAAAACAAAATGAAGTATCGAACAACACCAGCCGTTTAAACAACAGCACCTGCGCCAGCAGGTACAGAAAGAAATAGATAATATGCAACAAACCCGACCTGCTCATCTCAACTCTCCGATAGTCACCATTTCCAAAGAATCTTTTTCTGCGCGCAGTTGGCTGCGTATTACCTGCACGAAGGCAAGTTTGCCAAAATCTTGCGCCAGTTCAACCCGTATATCCCAAAACGGTGCTTCTTCAGACAGCGACACCTCGCGCACGATGCCCACCATCACCTGTTCGGGAAAAACTGCGTTGAACCCCGAAGTTACCACTGTATCGCCAACAAGGGGGGTAACATGGCGGGGTATGTATAGTAGTTTGGTAAAACGAGGATCGCTGCCATCCCACTTGGCAGTGCCAAAGTGGCCTGTGCGTTTGATGATGCTCGACACGTTCTCATCAATGTTCAGCAACGAAATCAGTACCGCATAGTTGTTGGATACGGATTTTACTTTGCCCACGGCTCCGGCCGCACTGATTACCGCCATGCCAGGCTCTATGCCGTTTTTTTTTCCCTTATCTATGGTAATGTAGTTTTTGAAGAGCTGAGTAGAATTGTTGATGACTTTGGCGCTCACGTAATCGAAGCGGTTGATCACCTCCGGGTCTTTGACTTCGCGCACGTCCACCGAAAAAAGACTCTGGTTGCGCTGTTCCAGGCGTGTGCGCAGCAGGGCATTTTCTTCCGACAATTCGCGGTTGATTTGGCGCAAAGAAAAATACTCGCGCACGCCCTGCGAAAAGCTGATGATGTTGGCCGCCAGCCGGTTGGAAGAATTGAAGAACTTGGTGCTTTGGTACTGGTTATTTTCTACAATCAGCCAGGCACAGAAAAGTTCTAAAGCAAGAAAAGTGAGGAATGCCCGGTATTGAAAGAGAAAATTGAGAAGGCGATCCATTTCACATGTTAATAATTTTTAGGTTGATGGGCATGAGGGAAACACCCATCACGTCATCAACACTTTGCGAAAATGGTTCAGGTTCTTCAGTGCCGCCCCGGTGCCACGCACCACTGCACGCAGCGGGTCGTCTGCCACGTGAATAGGCAATTTCGTTTTCAGCGCCAGGCGTTTGTCGAGGCCGCGCAGCAGGGCGCCACCACCGGTAAGGTAGATGCCACGTTCGTAAATATCGGCCGAAAGTTCAGGCGGAGATAACTCAAGTGCTTTGAGCACCGCTTCCTCCAGTTTAGAAATGGATTTGTCGAGGGCAAAGGCCACTTCCGAATAAGAAATCTTAATGGTTTTCGGAATACCCGTCATCAGGTCGCGGCCGCGTATTTCGTAGTCATCGGGTCCGTCATCCAGTTCTGTCAGGGCAGAGCCCACTTCAATTTTCACGCGTTCTGCCGTGCGTTCGCCAATCAGCAGGTTGTGCTGTCTGCGCATGTAGTCCAGAATATCGCGGTTAAAGGTGTCGCCCGCTATGCGGATGGATTGATCGCACACAATGCCCGACAGCGCAATAACGGCAATGTCGGTGGTGCCACCGCCAATGTCTACAATCATGTTGCCCACGGGCTGTTCAATATCAATACCAATACCGATGGCCGCGGCAATGGGTTCGTGAATCATGTAAACTTCTTTGGCGTTGGCGTGCTCGGCCGAGTCGCGCACGGCACGCTTTTCTACTTCGGTGATGGCCGAGGGAATACAGATCACCATCCGGAGTGACGGTGGAAACAGTCTTTTGCCGGTGTCGATCATCTTGATCATGCCGCGAATCATCATTTCAGCCGCGTGGAAATCGGCAATTACCCCTTCCTTCAAGGGGCGAATGGTTTTGATGTTCTCGTGCGTCTTCTCGTGCATCTGCATGGCTTCACGGCCGATGGCCAGCACCTTGCCGTTTACCTTGTCGAGTGCAATGATAGACGGCTCATCTACCACTACTTTGTCTTTATGGATGATAAGGGTATTGGCAGTTCCCAGGTCGATGGCAATGTCGCTGGAGAAGAAATCGAAAAGTCCCATGGGTGTGTAGTCCTCCTGAAGGTGAATTAAAAAATTGCCTCGAAGTTAAATAAATAATCGGGGGAATTTTAATGGATAGACGGGGAAAAACTTACATCATGCGGGCTGGTAACGAATACACTGCAGTTCGGCTAAGGAATAAAATCGCTGATCGGCAGTAATGAGAGGTAACTGAAGGCAAATAGCGGTTGATGCGATAATGGCATCAGGAGTTTTCAGACCGTACGCTCTTCTCAGCGTGGCTGCTTCGCGGCAGATGGGCGTTGTACTATGAATGATTTCAACATGGTCTGTAAAATGGGAAATACTTTCAGTTCGCGGGGGCTCAGATTCTTCAGACTTCTGATTTCGTATATCTGAGACGAATGAGATGAGTAGTTCTTTCCCTTCCAGAAGGCGCTCAAGCGTACGATCCCCGCTTAGATGAAATATGATGATGTTGGTGTCAACAACAAGTTTATCTCCATTCATCCCTTAACTTCCGCTGTATCTGCACGGGGTCGCCCGCGATCTTCATCTTGCCGGTGAACCTATGGGCCGGAAAGCCTTTCTTCTTTTTTCGCGCGTTCAGCTTCCGAAGTTTGGCCTCCATCGATTTCTTGGATTCTCCTTTCTTGATAATGATGGTCATAGCATCAGAAAGTGAGCCAAAATCCATCAGTGTTTGAAATGGCGGAAGCCGGTAAACACCATGGCCATGCCGTGTTGATCGCAATAGGCAATGGAGTCGGTATCTTTGATGGAGCCTCCGGGTTGAATAACGGCCTTGATTCCTTCGCCATGGGCAATCTCTACACAATCGGGGAAGGGAAAGAACGCATCGGACGCCATTACGGCTCCCTTCAGCGCAAAGCCAAAACTCTTCGCCTTCGCAATGGCTTGTTTCAATGCATCTACGCGGCTGGTCTGGCCAACCCCACTGGCCAGCAGCTGGCCGTCTATAGCCAAAATGATGGTGTTCGATTTGGTGTGTTTACACACCTTGCTGGCAAACAGTAAGGCTTTGATTTCCGCCTCCGAGGGTGCCACCTGGGTTACTACTTTCAGATCCTCGCGGGCATCGGTCTTCCAGTCTATGTCCTGCTCCAGCACGCCATTGAGTAACGATTTGGCTTGCTTCGGGGCGTTAAGCTGCTGTTTCTGTTTCAACAGAATGCGGTTCTTCTTGCTTTTCAGCAACCCCAACGCTTCCGCAGAAAAGCCCGGGGCTATCAATATTTCGAAGAAAAGTTTGTTGATTTCTTCCGCAGCGGCTTCGTCTATCTCTTGGTTGGTGGCCAGCACTCCGCCAAATGCCGAAATAGTATCTGCCTGGAAAGCTTTCAGGTAAGCCTCTTTTACCGAGGCAGCCGTGGCCACACCGCAGGCGTTGGTGTGTTTAATGATAACGAAGGCCGTTTCATTTTCAAACTCTTTCACCAATTGCACGGCCGCATCCACATCTACCAGGTTGTTATAAGATAAGTCTTTGCCATTCAACTGGTCGAACATGGCGTTTAGGTCGCCAAAGAAAACCCCTTTTTGGTGCGGGTTTTCGCCATAGCGCAACGTGTGCGCCTGCTGGATGCTGGCTTTGAAACGCGGCAGTTGCTGTTCCCTGTTAAAGTAGTTGAAAATGGCCGTATCGTAGTGGGAGGTAACATCGAAGGCATAGGCCGCAAAACGCTTGCGGTCTGCCAGGTCGGTGCTGCCGTTTTTCGATTGAAGCAGTTGCAACAACTCGCTGTATTGATTGCGTGACGATACAATCAGCACATCGTTAAGATTTTTGGCCGCGCCTCGTATCAAAGAAATGCCGCCAATGTCAATCTTTTCGATGATCTCTTCTTCGGTGCCGCCTTTGGCAACGGTTTCTTCAAACGGATAGAGGTCAACAATCACCAGATCGATTGGGGCAATTTTGTATTGGCCGGCCTGCTGCACATCGCCTGCATCATCTCTTCTGAACAGGATGCCGCCAAACACAGCAGGGTGCAAGGTCTTCACGCGGCCACCAAAAATGGACGGATAGCCGGTGAGCTGCTCTACGGGCACCACCTTGTATCCCAACTTCTCAATAAACTCCTGTGTGCCACCTGTAGACACGAACTCCACACCTTGCTTGCCCAGAAAATGAACGATGGGTTCGAGGTTGTCTTTATAAAAAACCGAGATAAGGGCACGGGTAATTTTCTTGGGCTGCATGTGGTTGGATTAAAGGCGCAAAAGTCTGCTTTTTAGCGCAATGGGCAAAAGCAACTTTCTGATTTTCGCAGTGGTGGCCGCAGATATGGTGCAGGTAGGGGCTTTAGCTAAGCCCAAAGAGTTCATCGCGCTCTTCGTACTCGCCAATTTCAATATTGAAATCGTCTGCATCCATAAAGGCCGGAAATTTGTCGCGGTAGGCCTGCAGCGAGTTGGCACTCAGCTCTACCGTCTTGATGGCTTCCATGTCGTCAACGGTAAATATGTGCTCGCCCTTGGGGCTGATGATGGACGAATTGCCGCTGTACTCCACGCCATTGCCATCAATACCCACACGGTTTACGCCCACACAATAGCTCAGGTTTTCGATGGCCCGTGCGCGCAACAGGGTATCCCAGGCGTTGGCACGTACCTGCGGCCAGTTGGCCACATATACCAGCACATCGTAAGAAGGGCGCTTTAACGAGGCATTCCAACGATTGCGGCTCCATACAGGGAAGCGCAGGTCGTAGCAAATGAGGGGGCAAATTCTCCAGCCTTTCCAATGGCCTATCAACAGGCTCTCTCCGGGCGAGTAGAACTGGTGTTCATCTGCCATGCGGAAGAGGTGCCGCTTGTCGTACGTCTTATAGTTCCCTCCGGGCTCCATCCAGAGCAGGCGGTTATAATAGCGGTCGTGCACGTTGGCGATAAAACTGCCCAGAATCAGCGCCCCGGTTTGGTCGGCCATCTGGCGCATCCACTTGAAGGTGCGCAGGTTCATCATTTCTGCCAGCCTGCGCACATGCATGGAAAACCCGGTGGTAAACATCTCGGGCAGCACAATCACATCGGTAGAAGTGCCGATTTGCCAGATTTTCTCCTCGAACATAGCCAAATTGGCCCCTATGTCCTCCCAATGGAGATCTGACTGTATGATGGTGATTTTCAAATCCTGCATGTGTCCGGTAAAAGACCTGCAAAGAAAACACTCCAGCGGGTAAAAACCGAACTGCTTCTCTAAAAATGCCAATTAAAATTGGCGGAGGATTTTTGCTGCCTTTTCCAGTGTTTCTTCCTGCTTAGCGAAGCAGAAACGCAATAAACGGGCATCGGTTTGGTCCTGATAAAATACGGAAACCGGTATGGAGGCTACCTTGTGCGTTTGGGTGAGCCATGCTGCCATTTCCTTATCGGCTTTTGTGCTGATGTGGCGGTACGAAAGCAGTTGGAAATAGCTTCCCTTACATGGCAAAGTTTCGAATGAGGAGCCGCGAATTTCCGAGAGAAAAAAGTCGCGCTTTCGCTGATAGAATTTCCCCAGGGTGGTGTAGGTATCCGGGTCGGTCAGGTATTCGGCCAGGGCATGCTGAATGGGTGTGTTTACACTGAAGGTGATGAACTGGTGCGCTTTGCGTATTTCGCGCGTCAGCGCCTCACTGGCCACGGTATATCCAATTTTCCAGCCGGTGGCATGAAAGGTTTTGCCGAACGAGAAAACGGCCACGCTGCGGTTGCGCAGCGATGGATACTTCAATACACTTTCGTGTGAGGAGTCTTCGAAAATAATTCTTTCATACACCTCATCGCTGATCACCAGCAGGTCGTTTGCCTCTGCAATGGCACTCAGTTGCTGCAGGTCGGCAGCAGATAAAACTGCGCCCGTTGGGTTGTGCGGGGTATTGATGATGATGGCGCGGGTGCGCGGTGAGATTTTGCTCCGCACCACGTCCCAATCGATGGTGAAGGTGGGGGAAGTCAGGTTAATGTGCACGGGCACACCTCCATTCAGCCGAATGGCGGGCCCATAAGAATCGTACGAGGGGTCGAACACAATTACTTCATCGCCCTCGGCCACCAGCCCCGCAATGGCGGAGTACAAAGCTTCTGTACCTCCGGCAGTGATGGTAACTTCTGTGTCGGCATCGGTAGGGCGCTGATAAGTGGCTGCTGCAACGTGTGCTATTTGCTGGCGCAAGGCCGGCAAACCGGGCATGGGTGCATACTGGTTATGCCCCGCTTTCAGATTTTTACAGATCAGTTCCACCAGCTTTTCAGAAACGGGAAAATCAGGAAACCCCTGCGACAGGTTGATGGCGCCATGGTCTGCCGCCATCTTCGACATCACGGTGAAAATGGAGGTGCCAATTTCGGGAAGACGGGAAGGGAGGTTCATCGGGCAGGCACACGCTTACCACAGCCTGGGTTTACTCGCAATATGGTTGTTTTCAAAGGTGCTCGTGTATGCCTTGCATTTGTGCGGCTGCCTTGCGGGGCTGTGGTATGTGTGTGACTGCTGCGTGGGCTCATTTTTATTCTTTTTCTAATCCTTCTATCATTCTGATTTCCGGTATTTGTTTCATGCCTTCTAAATTTACCCGCACCGGATGCTCCCGGTCGTTCAGGCGGTTGAAAACCGTTTTGCAGATTTTCATTTTCTGCTCGTCACTCATTTTATCGGTAAACTCCGGTAATTCGCCAAGGTGCTGTATGATTTCCCTTTTGTGTTTTTTAATCAACTCCGGGAAATACAACTCATACACCATGCCGTCAATAATTTGCTCAAAATAGGTGGGCATGAGTTGGTCGGAAGAATTAGTCAATTTAATCTTTTTGAGAAATAGTATATAGTCTACCAAACGTATGAATGGCGCCTGACTTCTTGTTTCTTTTATCGGAAGTTCTTTGACATCTGTTATTCTAATTTGAGGAGTCTTGCCAGGTTTAATGTTAAGGTACCCCTTTTCTAAAACGTAATAAGTCATAAGCTTAGAATTAAGCAGCGAAAGAATATATTTCAATTCTAATGGTGCAGAGCTCAGCTTGTTTGCAGTAAACAAGTTGTAATCGCAATGATATCCTTCATCATCGTAGGTTGCTGTTAATCTAACGTCACTTTGTCTTATTACTAATTTAGGCTTTAAAAATCTCTCATTCGTTTCACCAATTGATGGCGTGCCAATACCTTGATCCCAAATTTTCTTTTCAACTTTTTTGTTGAAATCAAAATACATCATTCCGTCCTTCAGTTGTTTATCGGAAGGAAATATTATTTCATAGAGCTGTACATTATTCGAGCCATTAATGAAAGGAAAATATTTTGGATCATTTTTCATGAAGTATTCCTTAACTCCACCAATATTAACACCAACCTTCACATCACAATAAGAAATAAAGTTTTTACAATCGGATTCTATTGTATTGATTAGGCCACTTTTAGGAATTGAAATTGTATAGGCGCTATCCTTTGTCCACAATATTTGCGGAACATAAACTGAAGACTCATCAAAATTATTTTTCCACTTAACTTGATGTTTAGCATTCGGTTTAGTGTTCTTAAAACTTAGAATTAATTGACCACTTGCTACATTTTCAAATACATTCAGATTGGCAATGATTTCATTGATTGCTATTTCTTTAAGCAAGAATCCTCGAATGTCAGTGAAGGCTTTTTCAAAGAAAGAAATATCTATTATGTTGGACAATATTCCTTCACTTTTCATTAATTTGATTTCTCTGTCAAGGAAAAATTGAACCGTATGATATCTTCCTTTCTTTGTTTTATCATTAATAAAATCAGACTTGTTTTTCAAAGCATCTAAATAACTTTCATCAACCTTTACTGCTTGTCTTGAAAAATAGCTAACGTATGGTGGGTTCCCAATCACTATATCAAACCCTGCATTACCATTCACCAGATACGGATTCAATACTTCCGGAAAGTCTAATTTCCAATCAAAATGCTCAAAGGGTTCTTCTTTGTTTTGTTTTAGTTTTTGCAGTTTGGAAATTGTGTTTTTCCAACTTTGTGTTTGCAGCCATCGTTCCATTTGTGCTGCAGCTTTTTTCCCGCTTTCAGTTGGTTTATTTTCCAAGCCCTTAGTGTTTATCATTAACTCCAATTGGTTAATGAGTATGTCTATCTTCAGGTTGCGTATTTCTTCAGCCAGTTTCTTCTTGCCGGTGGCATGAAAATATTCCTTCTGCTTTTCAGTAATTTTTTTAAGAAGTGCCTGCCTCTTTAATACGTTCTCGTTGCCAAACAAATTGCCTTGTGTACCTTCCTTGATTTCCCAGTCAATTTCAATTATCTCGCCCTCAAACTTGCTCACCAAACTGTCGCCTACCACAATTTTGTAATCCAGGTTGGGCAAGGCTCTTGGTTTTTCTTCGTCCACCACCAAACTCAGCCAGAAACGCAAGCGGGCAATGTCAACCGCACCCTTTTCAATGTCCACTCCATACACCGAGTTTTGTATGATGTTTTCTTTTACATCAGCCGGTTTCCAGGGCTGTTGCAGTTCATAGGCAATGAGTTCTTTTATGGCATGTATTTCCTGCAACAAACCCATAGGAAAAGCACCCGAGCCAATGGCAGGGTCGCAAATTTTTACGGTGTCTAATAAAGCGTCAATTTTCCTTAACTGGGCTTTGGTGAGGTGGCTGATGTCTTTGTGCTTTACGATGTAAGCCACATCATCACGGTTAAGCGCTTTGTCGCCCAATTGCTCCACCATTTTCAATTGCCCTGTTTTGGTTTCGTTACCAAACAGTTCCACCTGTGCATTGCCAATCTCTTTGTAAACCGTGTATTCCTTGCTCAAATGCGTGGTCAGGTATTCCGTTAAACTTTCCTGACACATGTAATGCACAATTTCTTTAGGTGTGTAAAATGCACCTTTGTCTTTGTTGTCTTCCAGCAGGTTTTCAAAAATATGCCCGAGCATTTCGGGGTCAACCGCTACGGTGTGGTCGTCAGGGCTGTCTTCATGCACGGTAAAGTTGAAGGCATCTAAAAAGTCAAGGAAACCTCTTGCATGGTCCCTGTTCTTTTCGGTGAGCAGGGTGTCTTCAAAATCGGGATGGTGAAAGAGTTTCGCAGGTAGTGTAAGCACCGCTTCGTCATAATCTTCTTTGTCAAACAAACCACCGTTCAGAAAAGGCACTTTTACCTTTTTGCCATCTGGCATTTTAAAATCATCATTGTTTCTTTCTTTGTTCAGGGTTTCAAAAAACAACACCGTAAGCCAGTTTGGATAAAAAGTGTCGTTACCACCGGATTGGGTGAAGAGCTTTTTAATAAAATCAGTCAGGCCGTCTTTGTAGTTGGTATCACTTGCAGCCAGCCAGCCTTTCTTTTGCACAAAGTAGAGAAACACAATGCGACCTAAGAGTTTCTTTACAAAATCACGAATGGGTTTGCAGGCTTTGTCTTTTTCTTCTTTGGTGGCGTTTGCCGGAACAGAGATTTTGAAAACCGATTTTCTGAAATTAGATTCCTGCAAGTAATCGCAAAACTTTTGGTAATGCAGGGTGTATTCGTCAAAGAATGCCTTGCTGAGTTTTTCAACGGAGAACGCATTCACTAATGCCTGAAAAGTGATTTGCTTTTCGGTGCTCAGCGATTCAAAGCGTTCAGCGGCTGTTTTGCAAGTTTCCGAAGGACCTAAAAGATACGTGTAACGCTTGGCATGGGTAGTTTTTTCTTTAATGCCCTGCTCGGTCAGTTCACTGTCTTTGGCAACCAAAGTCAAACGCCAAACCTTTTTGTTTTGCGGAGCAATAAAGTTTACCAAGGCAATTTGTCCGGCAGTAAGCAACTTTCTAACATATCGCTGTATGGCCACCTTGCTGTGTTCAATACGAACCGAAGGTTGCAGAATGATTTCGTAGCAGGTGATTTCCGTTCCGTCTTCCAGCTTGATAGTGCCATAAATGGAAACGGATTGAATAACGGCTTGCTCCGATTGATTGGGCTGCACCGAAGCAGGCACAGCACTGCTGCTCAAATTAAAGCAAGAACCGAAAACCGGACTTAAAACTTCTTTTCCAAAAAGTATTCTGTCGTAAGGTTTCTGTAATGCGGTTTGTATTTGTATTCTGTTAGCCATTTGTCTTAATCACAGATTAGAATGATGATTTGATTTCGCTGATAGGACGAGTCGTTTGAAGGTTAGGCTTTTGCTTCCGAAGTTTATTAATATCCCAACTTCTAATTTATAGGCTCGGAGGTAGTTAAGTATTTGAGCTAAATGAACATCTTCAAGTTGAATAGCCGCTTTTATTTCTACCAAAACCTTACCTTCTACAATGAAGTCAGCTCTTCGTGTGCCAATAGGTTCCTGTACATCCTTATAGTAAATATCCTGTTCAATTTCTCGTTTGAAATCCAGGCCGGCTTTAGCAAATTCAAACGCAAGGGCACGTTGGTAAATGATTTCCTGAAATCCATTACCTAAAAACTTATGCACTTCAAAGGAAGCCCCGATTATCTTTTCAGTTATATCTGAATATTTGTATTCCTTCAGCTTCATCCATTAATCCTTTTAATCTGCAATTCAGACATTTGGGTAAGAGATTTCATTTGCGTGATGGCGATTTTGTTGAGTTGGGTCAGCCTTTCAGGTTGCGAAAGTCCCTGATGAATCAGCACGGCATTGATGCTTTCCAGATTGCTTAAAACCACCAATTGTTCAATGGTTGCCGCATCCCTGATGTTTCCCTGTGCTTCCGGGTTTTTATCCCGCCATTGTTTAGCAGTCATGCCAAAAAGTGCCATATTCAGCATATCAGCTTCATCGGCATATACGTAGTTGATTTTTTCTTTAGGTAATGCAGGCGGAATCAGATTCTCCTTAATGGCATCGGTATGGATTCGGTAGTTTACTTTGGCAAGGGTGCGTTGCAGGTTCCATTCGAGTTTGAGGCGGTCATTTTCATCGGTCTTCAACCGTTGAAACTCTTTAATGAGATAAAGCTTAAATTCAGCACTGATTGCAGAGCCAAATTCAAAGGCAATATCCTTATGGGCATAAGTTCCTCCATACCTTCCCGCCTTTGCAAAAATGCCTATGGCGCTGGTTTTTTCAACCCATTGGGTGGGGCTTAAAACGAAAGAAGGAAGTCCGGCTTGCGATTTAAAGTGGTCAAATTCGACCACTTTAAAATTGGGGTTATAAATCTTCTCCCAGGTGCCTAAAAACTCAAGGGTCGTGCGGGTTCTAATCCAGTTTTTGATAATATCGGCAGCCCTTGAAGCATCGGCTTTTGCCTGTGCCATATCGGTAATGCAGATATAATCTTCTCCATTGTAAGTAGCTACTCCAACTTTTACCGCCTGAACTTCAATGTTTTTTATTTTCATTATCTATGTTCTTTTTGTTACTCCAAATTCGGGGTACTTAAACCCCCCGAATTCGAGGGGTTTAAACAAAACTTTGCGTTAAAACAATTTTAGGATTCACGATGCCTTGCCCAGTTCTTTTTTCTTCACCTGCTTTGGCATTGGATGAAAGGTCGTAGCTATCGAGCAAGTCAATAAATAACTGCTCTACAAACTTGGGTGGTTCTTTCAGCAATTTGGCATTGGCAACAAAAAAGTCGTTGA
>CAYSCT010000010.1:79416-175236 GCA_964429845.1 uncultured Ohtaekwangia sp. | reverse complement strand
TTCAAAAGTATCTCTACTCCTGCGAGGTCTTTAGAATCGACTCGAAATAACCCTCTATCGAGTTATCTCGGGTCCGCTATCAAGTACATTCATTCAATGAACGTTTCCGGAAAACCGAAGTTTCCGAACCGAAGTTTTTCAACTTATCTGCCCAAAACCTACTGACCTGGGCCTCTTTCTTAAAAATGGACTGCAAAGGTATTGGAAGACTCTGCTTAATACAAGTGCCGGTGTGAAAAAAATTAAAGTTTTTTTCTTTCGCGGAAGATGGTTTGCGACCTGTCTGGACCCGTAGAAATTAAGGTAATGGGCACCCTCAACGCTTCTTCCAGAAAATCAATGTATTGCACTAGTTCTGGGGGCAGGTTGTTGCTGGTGCCTTCTTCTAAAGAGCAGTTCCAGCCCTTTAATTCTTTGTAAACGGGCGTAATTTTTTCGTTTACAATTTCGTAGGGAATGGTTTCTGTAACGGTTCCATTCGCCAACTGGTAATGTGTACACACCTTAATGGTGGGGAAAATATTCAACACATCGGCTTTCATCATCAACAACTGCGTTACCCCGTTTATCATGATGGAATATTTAAGCGAGGGTATATCTATCCAACCACACCTGCGCGGTCTACCTGTAGTGGAGCCGAATTCATTGCCTTGCTTCCGCATCTTTTCTCCTTCCTCATCTAACAACTCGGTGGGAAAAGGCCCACTGCCTACGCGGGTGCTGTAAGCCTTAAATATGCCATACACCTCGCCAATGTGGCGCGGGGCTACGCCCAAACCGGTACAGGCCCCGGCCGTAACGGTATTAGAACTGGTAACAAAGGGGTAGCTTCCAAAATCGATATCGAGCAGGGAGCCCTGTGCGCCCTCGGCCAAAATGGTGGCACCCTTCTTAATTTCTTCATTGATCAGATACTCGCTATCGATCAATTGAAACTGGCGAAGGAACTCTACCGCATCCATAAACTGCGCCTCTAACTCTGCCCAGTTATAGGCGATGTCGTGGTTTCTAAGGATAGCAAAATGAATTTCTACTAGCTTATTCAATTTTTCTTTGAAGCCAGGCGAGAGAATATCGCCCACGCGCAACCCCTGGCGACCGATTTTATCCTGATAAGACGGACCGATTCCCTTTAAAGTCGATCCAATTTTGTTTTCGCCTTTTGCTTTTTCGTAGGCCTGGTCGAGCAGGCGGTGGGTTGGGATAATGAGTGTGGCCTTTTTTGAAATAAAAAGATTCGATTGAACGTTGAGGTTGAACTTACCCAGCTTTTCGATTTCAGTTTTGAAAACAACAGGATCGAGCACTACGCCATTACCAATAATGTTGCGTGTTGTTTTTCTGAAAATGCCAGAGGGGATCTGGTGCAGCACGTGCTTGATGCCATCGAACTCTAGTGTATGGCCAGCATTGGGCCCGCCCTGGAAGCGCGCCACCACATCGTATCGGGGTGCAAGCACATCTACTATTTTTCCTTTCCCTTCATCGCCCCATTGGAGGCCCAAAAGCACATCAACTTTCATTACCGAAGCTGGTTCTGTTTATTTAAGAAAACTGCGTGAAGTATTCTGATTTATTTCTTGAGGGAGGCCAGGGCCTCTTCTTCGGATTGCACGATATTGAAGATGGCGTTCAGCTTAGTGATAACCAGTAGTTTCTTCACATTCTCCGAGGGTTTCATCAAAAAGACTTCACCGCCCTTGTTACGGAATTTGGTAAGTATGGTTATAAGCACACCAATGCCCGAGCTGTTGATGTAGCGCAAGTCGGAAATATTGATGATGCACGTGAGCAGTTGGTGTGAAACTGCCTCGTTTACGGCCTCCACCAACCGACCTCCATTGTCTTCACCAATCAGATCGCCCGATACGTGGAGAATGAGCACTTTGCCTTTTATTTCCTGAGAGAAGTTCATGACTTACGGTTTTCGCAATTTGATTTTGTGCAACTGGCGTACAAAATTAAGGAATGGTGCACTACATTAAAATGTAAAAGTTCGCCCACTGTATTTTGAATATTCTGAATGCGCGGGTCGCAAAACTCTACCACCTTGTGGCATTCTGTGCAGATCAGGTGATCGTGCTGCTTATAGCCATACGACTTTTCGTACTGGGCCTGGTTTTTGCCAAACTGATGCTTACTTACCAAATCGCACTCTACCAAAAGATCGAGGGTGTTGTATACGGTGGCCCGGCTTACCCGGTAATTTTTGTTTTTCATGTTGATGTAGAGCGACTCTACATCGAAGTGGCCGGCCAACGAATAAATTTCTTCCAGAATGGCATAGCGCTCTGGTGTTTTACGCAACTCCTTATTTTCCAGGTAGGCGGTAAAAATTTTGCGTACTTCTTCGTAAACCTTGGTATTGAGGGCCATAATTGTTCTGGCGCAAAAGTGCAGATTATTTTGATTATAAAGGGCAAAAATATGAGGTGTTTGCCGTTAGCCGGTGCGGGAATCGAACCGCGCCACCGTAACCACGCCCTCCACCTTCTCCAGCTTGCTAATGAGCACCTCCAGGTGACGTGTATCGTTTACATACAACATAATTTCGCCCTTGAAAATGCCCTGGTCGGTGCTAAACGAAATAGAACTCATATTCACCTTCAGCTCTTCGGAGATAATTTTAGACACATCGTTGATAAGGCCTACCCGGTCGGTGCCAATAACCTTTAAGCCTGTTAGGAACGACACTTCGTGTTGTGAAGTCCATTTGGCTTTAATGACCCGGTTGCCATGATTGGCCAGCAATTCGGGCGAATTGGGGCAATTGGTGCGGTGTATTTTGATGCCTTCGTTTACCGTAACAAATCCAAACACCTCATCGCCCGGAATGGGCGTGCAACATTTGGCCAGCTTGTATTCCACCACGTCCATGTCTTCGCCTATCAACAGAATATCATCGTACCTGCCTTTGGTTTTCAGTAATTCCTGCCCTATTGCGTTGGCATCGGCCACGGCCACGTTGGGCTTTGTTTTAAGAGGCGAAGACGGCTTGTAGTCTTTAAAGGCTTTCAGATCGTTTACTGAAATAAGGCCGGCACCTACCTTAAAATGCAGATCGAATTTCGAAGGCACGTGAAAGTACGACATCAGTTGCTCGTAGGTCTGGCCGTTGGCATCAATCTTTAACTGCCCCAGTTTGCGCAACAGGGTTTCTTTGCCCAATTCTGCCACGTTCTTTTTGTCTTCCTTCAGTACTTCTTTGATTTTGCTTTTGGCTTTGGGGCTTACCACAAAGCGCAGCCAATCATCATTCGGTTTTTGCTTAGCCGAAGTAAGTATTTCTATCTGGTCGCCATTTTTCAGCACGTGGTTAATCGGCACCAGTTTCTGATTTACTTTGGCGCCAATGCATTTGGCCCCCACATCGGTATGGATATCGAACGCAAAGTCGAGTGCCGTGGCGCCTTTGGGAAGCGTTTTCAGTTCGCCTTTGGGCGTAAACACAAAAACTTCTTCGTTGAAAAGATTACCCCGGAAGTCGTCTACAAATTCAAGCGCGGTAAGGTCTTGCCGCTCCAGCAACTCGCGCACGCGCACCAGCCACTTCTCCAGGTTCGATTCGTGCGTGGCGTTGCTGTCTTTGTATTTCCAGTGGGCAGCGTAGCCCTTCTCTGCAATTTCGTCCATTCTGCGGGTGCGTATCTGCACCTCTACCCACTGCCCGTTCTTGGCCATTACGGTGGTATGCAGCGATTCGTAACCGTTGGCCTTTGGTGTGCTTATCCAATCGCGCAGGCGGTCGGGGTTGGGCATGTAGTAATCTGTAACGATGGAATATACCTGCCAACAATAAGATTTTTCCTGCTCCAGCGGGGTCTCGATAATAATTCTTACGGCAAACAAATCGTACACCTCTTCGAAAGGAATACTCTGTTTGCGCATTTTGTTATAGATAGAGAAGATGGACTTCGGCCGGCTCTTGATATCGTAGGCCACGTTCAGTTTGTCCAACTCGTCTTTAATTGGCTGCACAAACTGTTTAATAAATTTGTTGCGGGCGGCACGGGTGGCATCGATTTTTGATGCGATATCGTTGTAAACAGAAAAATCGGTGAAGCGAAGGTACAGGTCTTCCAGTTCTGATTTGATGGCATTGAGGCCCAACCGGTGCGCCAGCGGGGCGTAGAGATAGATGGTTTCGTTGGCAATTTTCAGCTGCTTGTTGCGCGGCATGCTATCGAGGGTGCGCATGTTGTGCAGGCGGTCGGCCAATTTAATCAGTATCACGCGCACATCTTCCGAGAGGGTGAAGAGCATTTTCCGAAAGTTTTCGGCCTGGGCCGAAGTGCCATACTCGAATGCTCCGCGGATTTTAGTAAGCCCGTCTACAATTTTGGCTATCTTCTTACCGAACATCCGCTCGATGTCGGCCAGTTCTATGTCGGTGTCTTCCACCACATCGTGAATGAGGGCTGCAATGATGGAGGTGGGCCCCAACCCAATTTCTTCGGTGCAGATTTCGGCTACAGCCAGCGGATGAAAAATAAAGGGCTCGCCCGATTTTCTGCGCATGTCTTTGTGTGCATCGAGCGCCAGCGTAAACGCTTTCTTAATGCGTTTGGCATCGCCATCCTTCAACACGGGTTTTGCCTTGCGCAGCAACCTGCGATACCGGGCAATGATCTCCTTCTTTTCTTCGGCTACGTCTGCTACCACTTGCAATTTATTTCTCTATCACCAAACACCTACCTCATTCAATATTCGAGGAAATTTCAATCTCTCCTTCAATCGTAATGAATAATATCTAAATTTGCACTCCGTTTTTGGAAAATAGGCCAAAAACAGGGGTTTTGCAAGTTTTCTTTTTGTGAAAATTCAGCATGACCTTGAATTTGCGGATGTGGCGTAATTGGTAGCCGTGCCAGACTTAGGATCTGGTGCCGAAAGGCGTGGGGGTTCGAGTCCCTCCATCCGCACCAAATCTGTTCTTACCCAAACCGGGAAACCCAGAGGGTAGTGTTTTTAATACGTACCCGCAGATAAGGAATCACTACAAGCAATCATCATGGCATTGAACATCACGCTCGAAAAACAAAGTGTAACAGAAGGACTCATTAAGGTAAAGCTGCAGGAAACCGACTACCTGCCCAAGGTAGACGAAAAGGTGCGCGATTATGCACGCAAGGCCGCCATTAAAGGCTTTCGCCAAGGCAAGGTGCCGGCCGGTGTTATCAAGAAAATGTTTGGGAAATCGATTCTGGTGGAAGAAGTAAACCACCTGGTATCGCACGGCATCAGCGAGTATATTAAAGAACAAAAGCTGCGCATTCTGGGCGACCCGCTACCTAACCAGGAAAAAGCCAGGCAGATAGACTGGGACACCCAGAAGGAATTCGAATTCGAATTTCAGATTGGGATGGTGGAAGACTTTACTGTGGAGTTATCACCGAAAGTGAAGGTAAAATCGCACCCGATAGAGGTGACCGACCAGGTAATAGAGGAAACCGTTACCGACCTGAGGAGAAGGTTCGGCAAGGTTACCTACCCCGAAGTAAGCGAAGCCACGGATGCCCTTTCGGGCGAAGTAACAGGCGAAGACGGCATTACCAAAACGGCTTACCTGCAGATTGAGAAGGCAGAGAAAAAAGAACAGAAAAAATTCATTGGCCTGAAAAAAGACGATGAAGTTGAATTTGACGTGGAGAAAGTTTCGGGTGATGAACAGGTAACAGCACAACTGATAGGCGTTACTGCCGAAGAGGTCAAAAACGCCAAAGGCAAATACAAGATGAAGGTTGCCTCCATTACCCGCGTTGAAGCGGCTGAGGTAAACCAAGAATTATTCGACCGCACTTTTGGCAAGGATGCCGTAACCTCTGAAGAGGCTTTCCGCAATAAGATAAAGGAAACCATTTCGGAAAATTACCAGCGCGAAACCAACCACTTGCTGGATCATGAAATTCAGCATTACCTGGTTGACCACACCGAAATAAAAATGCCAGAAAACTTTTTGAAGCTGTGGCTAAAGAACACCAGCGATGGGCAGGTGAACGATGAAGTGCTGCAGAAAGAATTTGGCACCTACCAGGAGGGTTTAAAGTGGGATTTGATCAAGAACAAAATTGCCGAAGAGCATAACCTAAACGTTGAAACGGCTGAGGTGCGCCAACGGGCTAAAGAAATAATAGCCGAACAGTTTGGGGGTCAGGCAATTATTGAACAATTGGGCGACAAGATGGATGCCATTGCCGACAATTACCTGTCTGGCCAGGATGGCAAAGGCGAAAACTTTATGCGCATTTACAACCAGCTGCGCCATGAAAAAATCATGAAGCTGGTGCGCGAGAAAATTACCATTACCGAGAAAAAGGTAACGCTGGATGAGTTCAGAAAAATTGCAGAAGAACACCGCCACTGAGAACTGAATAACATCAGAATTTGTTGAGAAGGGGCCTGCGCAGGGCCCCTTTTTTATTTGCAAAATCTTATTCATCTTGACCGTTCAACGTACAATAACCGTTTGGCCGTCCTCGTCTTTACATTGAATCAACCATAAAAAGTAAAACACAAGAATATGAACCATAACAATGAATTCAGAAAGTATGCCGTGCACCACCTGGGCATGAGTGGTAACACCGTAGACAGCTATGCGCAAAAAATCGAAAACATGACCCAATACGTTATTGAAGAACGGCCCGGAAACTTTCGCGCCATAGACGTATTTACGCGTTTGATTTCGGACCGCATTATTTTTCTGGGCATGGGTGTAGACGACCAGATTGCCAACCTGCTGATCGCCCAGTTGTTGTTCCTGGAATCGGCCGACCCGAAGAAAGACATCATTATGTACATCAACAGCCCGGGCGGCTCCGTATATGCCGGCTTGGGCATTTACGATACCATGCAGTACATCAATCCCGATGTAGCCACTATTTGCACGGGCCTGGCTGCTTCCATGTCGGCCGTGCTGCTGGCCGCAGGAGCGAACAAAAAGCGCTCTGCGCTACCCCATAGCCGCATTATGATTCACCAGCCCTCTTCGGGTATGCAGGGAACCTCCAAAGACATGGAGATTTCGTTGCGCCAAACGGTAGAAGTGCGGGCCGATCTATACAAAATTTTGGCCAAGCATACAGGCAAAACCTACGAAGACATAGACCGCGACAGCGACCGCGACTACTGGATGCGCGCCATAGAAGCCAAAGAATACGGCATGATAGACGAGGTGCTGGAACGCAAGAAGTAATCTGGCCCCCTTTTGCATTTTTTAAGGAGTGCCAATGTAGCATTAATTGAATACCTTTGTGGTTTCATTGGCACACCTTCAAAATCATCTAACTGATATATTATGGCAGAGGTTACCTGTTCTTTTTGCGGCCGAAACAAAAAAGATGTAGACTTGATGATTTCGGGCATACATGCGCACATTTGCGACAAATGTGTGACGCAGGCCAGCCAAATTCTGCAAGAGGAAAAAAAGAACAAGGTAGAAGCGGGGGCTCTGCCCAATTTCAAGCTGATTAAACCGCGCGAAATCAAGAAATTTTTGGATGAGTACGTAATTGGGCAAGATGAAGCCAAAAAGGTGATATCTGTTGCCGTTTACAACCACTACAAGCGCCTGATGCAGCGCAAAACCGACAATGACGTAACGATAGAAAAATCGAACATCATTATGGTAGGTGAAACCGGTACCGGAAAAACCTACCTGGCACGTACGCTGGCAAAAATTCTGCAGGTGCCGTTCTGTATTGCCGATGCCACCGTGCTGACAGAGGCCGGCTATGTAGGCGAAGATGTGGAGAGCATTTTAACCCGTTTGCTGCAGGCTGCCGATTACAATGTAGAGGCAGCGGAGAGAGGCATTGTGTACATCGATGAAATAGACAAGATTGCCCGCAAGTCGGACAACCCTTCTATTACCCGCGATGTGAGTGGTGAGGGTGTACAGCAGGCGTTGCTCAAGTTGCTGGAAGGCACCTCGGTAAACGTGCCCCCGCAAGGAGGGCGCAAGCATCCGGATCAGAAAATGATAACCGTAAACACCGAGAATATTCTATTTGTTTGCGGTGGTGCTTTCGAAGGCCTGTCGCGATTCATTGCACGCAGGCTGAACACGCGCCCGCTGGGTTTTGCTGCCACTGCCGACAGCCTGCACCCCTCCGATATTGACACAAACAACCTGCTTCAATTTGTTTCTGCACAAGACCTGAAGAGTTTCGGTTTGATACCCGAATTGATTGGCCGATTGCCCGTAGTTTCATTCCTCAATCCGTTAGACCATGCTGCCCTGCGCAAAATTTTAACAGAGCCCAAAAATGCATTGGTGAAGCAGTATAAAAAACTGTTTGAGATGGAGGATATTGAAATCGAGTTTAAAGAAGGCGCACTAGACTTCATTGTAGAAAAGGCGGTGGAGTTTAAATTAGGTGCCCGCGGCCTGCGCTCTATCTGCGAGGCCATCATCAACGATGCCATGTTCGACTTACCGTCAGAAAAAACAGTGAAAAAGCTGGTGATCAATCGTGCTTACGCGGAAGAAAAATTCAGCCGCTCGCACTACAGCAAGCTGAAAGTGGCTTAACGGCCACGTATCTTCTCTTCTTCTACAACTTTCCTGCCGGAAGCCACACGATAAATGTAGAGCCCTTACCCGGATGGCTTTGAATTTCTATTTCGCCCTGGTTCTTTTCCACAAATTCCCTGCTCACCATCAATCCAAGACCTGTGCCTTTTTCGTTAGCCGTGCCACGGGTTTGGGGCCTGCCCGAAAAAGAAAAAAGTCCCCTCATTTTGGAGGTATCCATGCCCACCCCGGTATCGGTAATGCAAATGCCCACCTGAGGGCCACGGGTTTTGTACGATACGGTTACCCTACCTCCCTGTTGTGTAAACTTAATGCCATTGCCAATGATGTTGCGAAACACCGTGCTGATCTGGTCCACATCGGCATTCGCCACCAAGCCACCACGTGTATGTTCCAACTGAATATGCTTTCGTTCAGCCGCCAACCGGCAAAAAGAAAGCTGACTCTCCACCACGTCATCTACCAGAAAAGGTCTGGGGTTGGTATGTAAACCGTCCAATTGTTCGCCTGCCCATGCCAACAGGTTGTCCATCGTGTCGGCCACACCACCAATGGCTTGTTGAAGTTTGTTCAGCAACTCATTACGTTCTTCGCTGGTAATGGCTTCCTGATTGGCCAGTTGCAGAACGCCTGCGATATTTCGAATGGGGCCACGCATATCATGCCCCACAATGGACAGCACCTGGCTTTTGGCTTCGTTCAACTTATTGAGTTCCCGGTTTTGCAGTTCAATCTGCTTCTTGCTTCTTATCAACTGTAAATTCTGCTCCACCAACATTTCATTCAGTCTGCGTTTTTGACGGTTATTCCGGTACAACAAAAAAGCCACTGAGAGGAGCGAGAATGCCGCCAACGAGGCCACTACAATCCAAGCGTTGCGCTGGCGGATTTCAGCCTCCTTTAACTCATTTTCTTTCAGCAGGCGTGTTTTTTCTAATTCATTTTGTTTCAGGTACAACCGGTTGATCTCCTTGTCTTTTCTGGTGTTGAACACACTGTCGCTAAAACTTTTGAAGAGCACCTGCATGGCATAGGCCTCGGTATACTTGCCCATCGCTGCGTAGCCTTTGGCCAATACCTCGGCCACCTGCATGGCTTCCCAGGCTGTTTTCATCTCCTTTGCCAGGGCAAGGCTTTTTGTTCCGGCATGTATGCTTTCCTGGTAGCGATTTGTGGCCAAAAAAACTTTGGCCAGTCCAGCGTAGGCAAAACACTTTTCCCACTTCGAATGATACTCACGGTAGTTAAGTGCCTTGCTATAAAATTCCTCTGCCATTCTGAAATTTTTCATGCCCATGGCAATCTCGCCTATACGGTTAAACGCCATGGCAATAATTCGATGATCGGAATTCTTCTGCGCTAACTCCAGCGCTTTGTTTACAAAGAAATAGGCACTATCGTAAAGCCCTTTTCTTCCGTAGGGTATGCTGAGATTAAAGTAACTTGAAGTAAGCCGCTCGGCATCGTTCGCCTTAGACGCATACTGAACAGCCAATAGAAGTTGCCTGATGGACTCATCAAAGCGCTGCTGCGACTCGTAGATGAGGCCAATACTGGCGTGACTTCGGGATAGCCCACCAGCGTTACCCATCAACTGATGAATTTTCAGTGCAGAAAGAAAGTACGGCAACGACTGATCGTACTCACCCAGCATATAGTAGGTGTATCCAAGTTTGTTCAGCAGATCGCCATGTTGTTTGGGATAGTTGGTTGTGTCGAGCAGCGTTAGTGCCCTGGCAAAAAGCACAGCTGCTGAATCAGGATGATCGAAGTTGAGGCGATCTGCCACCCGCACTAACGAATCAAATTCTGTGAAGTTATCTGTTACCTGCTGAGGTGTTGCCCACACCCACGTTGCCCAGGGCCCCGAATACAGGCAGAAAAAGACCACAAGCAACAGAAAGGGATATTTCACTTCTTCAGCTCGTTGTGTGTATCGCTAAAATAAAAAAAATATACGCCAGCAGTTCACCGTTCCAACAAACCACTGACCATCAGTTCCGCGGCATTCTCAGACGCTGACCCAATATCGAGTTTATTGTACACTTCCTGGTATCCTTCTATTACTTCCTTACGGTGAGCTCCCTCTGCCACCAATTGCTGAAGTTCTGCATCGATGTTTTCAACTGTCATATCGTGCTGAACAAATTCTTTGATTACCTCGCGGTTCGCCACCAAATTTACAAGCGAAATGAATTTCACCCTGATAAAGCGACTGCCGATAGCATACTCGATGGCTGCCGCCCGGTAAATCACCACCTGCGGAACCTTAAACAGGGCTGTCTCCAACGTTGCAGTGCCAGAAGTAACAATGGCGGCCCGCGCCACCGATAGCAAATCATAGGTGTTGTCGTACACAAATTGTACGGAATCAATATCCCGCAAAGGCTTGTATAGGTATTCGGGCAGTGATCTGACAGCCGCCACCACAAACTGGTAGTGTGGATTTTTTCTTACCACCTCCGCCATCACAGGAAGCATTCGCTCCAATTCAATTTTGCGGCTGCCTGGCAACAGGGCCACAATGGGTTTTGTATTTGTGAGCTGGTGTCGTTCCAAAAAATCGGGAGCAGCCCGAAACGACTTCACAGCATCCAAAACGGGGTTGCCCACGTAGTCCACTTCCCAATCGAACGACTTGAAAAATTCTTTCTCGAACGGCAAGATGCAGAACATACGGTCTACGTTGGCTTTTAACTTCCACGCGCGTTGGGTATTCCATGCCCATACTTTAGGCGAAATGTAGTAGAATACGCGCAGACCTTGTTGTTTTGCGAACCGGGCTATGCGCATATTGAAGCCCGCATAGTCAATAAGAATGATGACATCGGGTTCAAAACTGAGGATGTCTTTTTTGCAGAAGTCGAGGTTTTTTGAAATGGTGCGAATATTGGCAAGCACGGCTACAAAGCCCATGAAGGCCAGCTTTTCGTAATGAACCGAAAGCTGCATGCCGGCCTCCTTCATATAATCGCCACCAAAGCCCCTAAACTCGCCCCGGCCATCGCGCTTGCGGATTGCCATAATCAAATTACTGCCGTGCAGGTCGCCCGAACGCTCGCCAGCTATGAGGTAATAGCGCATTAGAAATTTGGAATTAAAAAGGACGAACGAAGAAAGCGCTGCCTACTCGCCATAATACTCAACGTAGTTGCGTGGTGTTTCATACAGACGAAGGCAATGCAGAGAGCCATGCTTACTGATGGAAGATATACGGGGAGCCAGTATTTTCCAGATTTCGATAACCAGCGTTTCGCAACTGGCCAGTTTATCTTTCATAAAGGGAACATCAAGGTTCAGGTTTTTGTGATCGAGCTGTTCAATTACCTCCACCCGGATGAGTGTACTTAGCTTTTTCAGGTCTATCACAAAACCGGTATCGGGGTCGGGTTGACCTTTCACCGTTACAATCAACTCAAAATTGTGGCCATGCCAATTTTCATTGGCACAGGGGCCAAAAATTTCGGCATTTTTTTCCGGGCTCCATGCCGGGTTGTACAGCTTATGCGCTGCATTAAAATGTTCTTTTCTGCTTACGTAAACCATGACAAAAACTGCACAAATATACATTAACTTGGCCCAAAAATTTCCCTATGATCGTTGTAACCGGGGCCGCAGGTTTTATAGGCAGTTGCCTGATCAGAAAGCTAAACGAGGAAAATTTCAATTCCATTGTAGCGGTAGATGAATTCCAGAACCCGGCAAAACTTAAAAACCTGGCGCATGCACGGCTGAAGGAAAAAGTAAACCGGCACGACCTCCCCACGTGGCTGGACAAGAACCATGAGTTGGTTGAGTTCATCTTCCACATAGGAGCGCGCACCGACACCACAGAATTCAACAAGTCTGTTTTTGATGAACTGAACGTGAACTACTCCAAAACCATTTGGCAAAAATGTGTACAATACCAGCTACCGCTGGTCTATGCCTCTTCGGCCGCCACGTATGGTTTAGGCGAACAGGGGTATACGGACAATGAGGAGAAAATAAAATTGCTGAAGCCCTTAAACCCCTATGGCTGGTCTAAACAAGAATTTGATGTTTGGGCACTGGCGCAAAAAGATAAACCATTTTTTTGGGCCGGATTGAAATTCTTCAACGTGTATGGCCCCAACGAATATCATAAAGGGCGCATGGCATCAGTTATCTGGCATGCCTTCCACCAAATCAACAGTACAGGTAAAATGAAACTGTTCCGCTCGCACAACCCTGCCTATGCAGACGGGGGCCAGATGCGCGATTTTGTGTATGTAAAAGATGTGGTGAATGTGTGCAGCTTTTTAATGCACCATCGCAAAAACAGCGGTATCTACAACCTTGGCTCGGGTAAAGCCAGAACATTTTCAGATTTGGTGCGGGCTGTGTTCAGTGCCATGAACAAAAAAGAAGACATTGAATTCATTGACACGCCCCTCGACATACGCGATAAGTATCAATATTTCACCGAGGCTAACATGCAAAAGCTGTACGCTATTGGTTACCGAAACCCATTTACTTCGCTAGAAGATGGCACCACAGACTATATAACCCATTACCTGTTAAAAGGCGAATACTTCTGATCAGCGTACCACCACCAGCGGTTGGATGTAGGTATGCTGCTGCGCATGGTATTTCACCCAATACAAGCCGGCAGGAAGAGAACGAACATCCACCTGCTGTGTCCCGGTTTTCAAAATCTCCCTCCCCAACTGATCCAGCACCTGCACTGCTTCAACCTCTTGCCCGGCTATTGAAAAATAATCAGAGGCGGGGTTGGGATAGACTTTTCCGGGTTTTGGTTTTTCTACCGAAGTAATCACAAATTCTTTCGAGATGCGGCTACACTCTTCGTTGTAGGTGATGACGAAATAACTGCCTTCCTGCCCATCGAACGAAAATGTACGGCCTGTAGCATTGGCTACGATTTGGTTGTTGTAGTACCATTGATAATGCTCCGCCTGCTGCAGGCTGAACAGTTGCTCCCCATTTTGCAGTACCTCATTTTCGGCAAGTGAATTGGGCCGCGGGGTTATTGTACGAATCACTCGGTCTTTTTCATCACCCCTTTGTATTTCCAACTGCACCTCTACGGGTGCTTGTTCCGATAACCTGTAGGCCATCTGAGGTAGTGAAGCGACTGCAGAGTTTGTACCACTTGTAACCTGCCAACGCCATTGGTCCGGATTACCCGAACTGTGGTCGTACAACGCAGCCATACCTCCTACACAAGTGAAGTCGGTTTTGAAATCAGCAAACAGCAGGTCATCGCAAGGCAGTTGTTTCCAACCGGGCGCATTTGTCAACTGACTGTTGGTTCCTGCATTTACCACCGCAGAACCGGTAACACCTACACCATTTATGTTTAGATAGTCAAAGCAGATTTTGTCGCGATCGACAAATTGAATAGCAGATTGTTCACCGCCCAGCAGCGAAACAGGATGCTCTGCTGTAGCCGGGAGTTGCAACAAGCCCACCTGTAGAGTGCGGTTGTTCGCAAGGGTTAGCGTTTGTCCGGGCAGTACTGTTAATTCATTCATTTCAAAATCTCCATTGATTTGCAAAGCGTCTCTGGCCTCCCACTTATTCCAACGGCCTGAGCCTTGCAGTTCTGTGGCCCCCACGCTCACCACCGTACCATTCCAGGTTATTTGATGGGTTACCATCAGAGGCGCAGTTCCCTCTGTCTTTAACAGGGTATTGTCGGTAACCAGGGTCAAGTTTTCACCGTTTATTTCTAATCTTTCTGTTACCGATACATCGGAGCCGGTCATATCCAACTCCCGTTGCTCGCCCGAGACGGATTGCATCATCTTCAACTTAATTTCTGCCCCCCTCAAGGTCAGCGCGCCCCCATCTAACGCCAGGGTTTTTGCATCCAGGTTACCATGCCAACGCCAGTGGCCTCCGGCAAACACCAATTCAGCATCCTGGGTTGCCGGTGTAGAGAAATTCACCTCCCCTTCCGTTTGCGATTGAAAAACAATACGACTATTCTGAAAAACCGTATGTGGCGAAGAGAATGACCAATCACTATGAACCGTCAAACTCCCCCCGGGCATTTCTATTTGGGCTGGTTGGGAGCAAATCCATCTGAACGACTTCACCTCCACATTGCTGTTGACGGTAATCAACGTTTGCCCATACGCGTCTACAGCATTTTCATCGAAAATTACGCGGTCGTTGGCACCGGGTATTGAACCAGCCGGCTCCCCTCCGGTCGAGAGTGACCAATGGCTTTCATCTGTCCAATTGCCGCTTCCTCCTACCCAGTAATAGTTCTTCTCACCGTCAACTGCCTGGTAAGAAAGCACGAGGCCAAAGGTTTGCGCATCGCCCACCAACTGGCCTTTATGCGAAACAACCAAACGGTAGGTCTTTGTATCTGTTGCTAACCATTCAATTTTCTCCACATTGTCGCGAAAATTATCGCCCCGAACAGCCTGCCGCGATGGATTAATCGGATCTAAAACCCAAGGCCTTTGCTCACCACCGTCCGCATCTATCAATCGAATATCAAGATCGTTTACCAGCATGGGCGTCAGTGGATCCAAAGAAGGTTTAACGGGATTACCGGGAGGGTCTGTCCATGCCATGGAGACTACCACCTTTCCGGGAGCAGCAGTAAAAACAAACTCTTTCGCTTGGCCGTTTTGCAGCGTATGCTCTTGTACCCGATGCGAAGTGCCATTTTCTTTCAGGAGGAATAATGCGGCTGCTGCCGCATCTGCCAAGCCCCATCCATAACTGTAGTCTGGGCCGGGGAACGGGCCAGCCTCTTTGGCTGTATGAATAGCCAAAGCTTTCAAAGTAGCGGACTTCATTCTGCGCCCTCCATGAAGTTTACCGTATAACTCTTGTACCAAAAGCAGCGACCCCGCCACATTGGGTGTAGCCATAGAAGTGCCACCCAACGTGGTATACGTATTTTCGCCCGTTGCGCTAAGTGAAAAAAGGTCGGTGCCAGCGCCCACCAGGTCGGGTTTAATGCGGCCGTCATCCGTAGGTCCCCAACTGCTGTAGCTGCTCATTACTACGCTGCCGGGCGCCAGGTAATCAATCACCTTGTTTACCGCCCCGATAGTGAAAATATTTTTCGCCACCGCATCTGGCAGAATACAATCATAGCCCGTGCCTGCATTGCAATCGCGGGGGCGGGTTCCATCGCCCGTATCGGCCCGATCGTTGCCTACGGCCCAAAACATGGCGTAATAAGGAGCCAGGAACGCAATCTCATCTAACGTTTTGGCTTGTTCTCCGTAGAAACCAAACCGGTAGTCTTCTTCGCTGCTAATGGTGAGGTCGCCTTGCCAATCCCAGCCTCCTGCCACGCGTTGCCAGCCCGTTGCAGTTCCGTAAGAATGGTTGGAGAAAAGTAAAGACGATTCATCAGATTGAGCCAGTGCAGCCATCACCGCTTCATCATTTCCGAAGTGGTAGGTAAACGCTTTGGCTGCTGGTGCCATTCCTTTCGCCTGCGCATTTATTCCGCTGGCGATGAGCGTACCCGTTACATGTGTGGCGTGGTCTTTTAGTATGCTGCCCTGGCGGGAGAGCAGGCGTTCTCCCAATTCAACATGATTGGCCACCAGGCCATCGTCCCAAACACCTATCACCATCCCTTCTCCCCACAGTTGAAGTCCGGATATTTCGGGCGTATGCAGTTGAGCCGCCCCTGTGGTGATGGCAGCCCCGACATTTAAGGTCACACGGTAAAGCGGCTTGCCATTGGGCTGGATGTCTATGATCCACAGGGAATCTGCCTGGTATCTTCCCCCCTCATGCGCGCGGAACAACCTGACACGCTCTTGCGCGGCCGTGTATCTGATTTCCAGTTCTTTCCTCAGTTCCTGAAGTTGCGATGGCGCTTGCTGCGCCCAACTGAAGCTGAAGGTTAGGAAAATTGTACCTAAGGCTAAGGAGAGACGTAACATTGGTTTGGCCTGAAAAACAAAGTTAGGTGAGGCTGGGCGATAAAAAAACAGGCTGCCATGGGGCAGCCTGTTTAGGGAGTGTCTGACTAGTCGCGGATTAATTACCATAGCCCGGGTTCTGTTGTGCAGCCAGGGTAGGGTTGTTCAATATTTCAGTTAATGGAATCGGCCAAATGAAAAGATCGTTACTGTAAGCCATTGAGTGAGAAGTAGAGAATTGTCCCACGGCATATTGTGACTGTGACGACACTGAACGAGTCTGCGCTTTAGGGGGGACACCGTTCATTCTTCCTTCACCGGATAGACGATGAATGTCAGCCCATCTGCGGCCTTCTGCCAAGAACTCAATTCTGCGCTCGTTGAATATTCCCTGAAGTACCCCATCCTGATTGCCGCCCAAGGCAGCAAGGTCGTAAGAAGGCGCGATACCACCTGTAATAGCACGGTCGCGAACAGAGTTCAGAAGCGTAACGGCACCGTCTAGATCGTTGGTACGAGCACGTGCTTCTGCCGCGTTTAATACTACTTCTGCAAAACGAATTAACGGTGTAGGATCATCGTTTACGCCAAACTTACGATACTTGTAAGTGTAGATACCCGTTGTTGTTTGAGTGGTCAGCAAGGTACGCCTCAGATCGCCTGCAACCCAGAAAGGTTGAGTCCAGATGACCGGGCTGATCTTAACAAGACCACGACCGCCCAAGGAGGGGCTTCCATACATGTTCACCAAAGCGGCATTCACACCGGGATTGGAAACATTGGAATGCTGCAAAGAGAATATGTTCTCGGTAGAGGTACCGGCACCGAACGGTCCTTCCACGCTGGCAGTCAACTGGTAGGTAGAGGCAATCTTGTTGTATTCAGTCAGCACACCTGCCCAATCACCCATGTGCAATTTCACACGTGTTTTCAGCGCAATGGCTGCTCCGCGTGTAGCTCGGAAAGGACGGCCAGTTGTACCCAACAATTGTTCAGCCTGATCCAGATCAGCAAGCAATTTGGTGTAAGCTTCCTGAACGGTTCCCCGCTGCACAGCAATACCATCGGCAACTTTTCCCGCATCGTCAATTGCAAAATCGCGGTAGGGCACGCCCATGGCAGAGGGGTTATCCATATAAGGACGGCAGAAGTGAATTAACAACTCATGATGGGCCAAAGCCCGCAGGAAAAGCATTTCGCCTCTATAACCGTTGCCCACCTCTGCAGTTATCGTTCCTGCATTAACAGCACGTTGCACCCCCTCGAGTACGATATTAGTGCGATTAATTAGGCGGTAAAGTGAAATCCACATACCATTGTTATTGGCCGTGGTAGGGGTCCACGCTCCCGTATACGTGATTTCATAAAAAAGCTGATCATTGTACATATCTTCACCTCTCATGTCGCCTTGCTGTGTTGAGGCAGCACCGAAAGGGTATCCTCGATCAACTGCCCCCAAATAGAACCCTCGTTGAGCAGCTTCGTAGGCACCGATTACGGTATTGAGCACTAAGGCAGGATCACTGAATGCGGTACTTTCCGGAATACGGTTAGCCGGATCGATATCGGTAATGTCGCAGGCATTCACGGCAAAAAGCAGTGCTGCGGCAGACACTATTTTTGAAATTCTATTCATTTTCATCTCAATTGTATTTTGAATAGTTAATAATTAGAAACCAACGCTCACACCAAAAGACCACGTACGAATGATCGGAGCAGTGTTCCAGTCTACACCAAACTGTAACTGGTTGGAGAATTGGTTCATTTCAGGATCTAAGCCTGAGTATCCAGTAATGGTAAGCGGATTCTGTACTTGTGCAAATGCACGAGCACTTTTAATGCTGCCATTCATGAAGCCATTAAGCACACTGGCTGGCACACGGTAACCTATAATGATGTTTTGTACGCGTAGAAAATCGCCTTTTTCTACGAAGCGTGAGTTGGATGAATTGGTGAGCCACATGTTGGCATCTTGACCGTTATATAATTTGGGCACATCTGTTTCTTGACCAGCCTCTGTCCAGCGATTTAAAATAGAGGCGTGATTGTTGGCAAAGCCTTGCCCCATTAAGCCTCGTAGTGTTTCGTTCATGATGTAGTTTCCGCCAGAATAGCGGAAGAACACCTCAAAATCGAAATTTTTGTATGCTAACTGGTTATTCCATCCACCAGACCACTTGGGCAGTGTATTGCCAAGGAAGGCCAGGTCTGCCGACCCTAAAGCAGAAGTAGTTTGAGACACATCTGCCGGGTTAGAAGGATTGTACACGCGCCAGCCTAGCGAACCATTTACTAGATTGTACTGCGCGATCGAACCATCGCCTTTGTAGTACATTGGGTTACCATTGGCAGAGTTAACACCTGCCCAGCGGTAGCCATACAGCTCAGCAATGGAGCGACCTACTTCTGTACGGTTGTAAGTACCGGTAGACAGCGGGCTGATTAATGAAGTAACCTCGTTCTTTATGTACGTGAAGTTAAAATCGGTATTCCAACGGAATGAACCTCTTTCCAGCACTTTCGTACCTACGCGTAACTCCAAACCAGAGTTAACCATAGCGCCTACATTTTGCGAAATGGTATTACCAGGAACACCCAGCGATTCAGCAACTGGTGCATCCAACACCATGTCTTCGATGTTGGTATTGAAGTAATCTGCTTCAATGGTTACACCACCAATTACGGTGTTAAAGCCCACGTTGAACTTCTTCGAAACCTCCCATTGAATGGCACGGTTGGAAATCTGAGTCAACGCAATACCTGCACTTGGGCCGTAAAGCACTGCACCAAAACCCCCAGCGTAAACCAAAGTACCGATCTCTGTGTTACCCACCTCTGCATAAGAGGCACGCAATTTCAGATCTGTGATTAAGCCGCTGTTGAAGAAGTCCTCATCAGACACGCGCCATCCGATTGAACCACCCGGGAATGTACCTCTGCGGTTGTCTACATACAAATCCGAAATCCCATCGTTGCGAACGGCAAAACTCAACAGGTACTTACCTTTATAGGCGTAGTTGATGCGACCGAAGTAAGAGTCGAAGCCACGTTCCGAGAAGCCACCACCGATCGTCTGGTTCTGGAAAGAACCGGTGATCAGGTTTTGGCGCATAAAAAACTTATCTGAGAAACCAGTAGCACTGGCTGAAAAATTGTAGTAGGTAGTTTTTTGGTATTCTACACCTGCAGTCAAATTCAGGCTGTGCGCATCATTAATCACCTTTTGATAGTTCAATGTATTCTGCCAGTTCCAACGTGTGGCAGGGTTAAAGGTCTGCACCACACTACCGACAGCACCACGTCCATCGCCATGGCGAGGATCCCATGAACGGAAATCATCTGTGAGAGTAAGGTCTACACCAATTTGGGTACGTGCGGTCAGGCCAGGTGTAATCTCAACCTCACCATAAGCATTACCTAAAATTCTGTTCGTGCGGTTGCGGTGTGTGTTGTTAGCCAAAACAAAGGCTATGTTGGGGATGTTATTATCTACACCAGCCGTGTTATTGCCACGACCCAACGCTGCACCATCAGGTGTTACATTGAAACCATCGAATGCAATGTTGGCGGGATCGAAAATTTCAACGTTAGGAAGCATACGCGATGCGTTATACACCACGCCCGAAAACGAGTTAGCACCGTTGTTCAGACCATTGATTTCCTGAAAGGAATAGTTAAGGCTGGTTCCAATCTTCACCACCTTCCCGATTTTCTGGTCAATGTTGGCGCGGAACGAGTAGCGCTTCAAATCGTTGCTGATAATAGGCGACTCCTGATCGGTGTAACCAACAGAAAAGAAATAGTTAGTCAAATCAGTTCCACCACTCATGGAGATGTTATGTTGCTGCGTAGCGCCTCTCTGGAACACATAATCTTGCCAATCGGTATTGGCGCCTGGAAATGCTGCTGCCGCCAAACCTGCATTGGTTCTTTTCTCATTCGCGATTTCAACAAATTCGTCACCGCTCAACAAGTCAAAGCGGCTTACTTCCTGGTTGAAACCAACCGTGCCTGTGTAATTGACTGCCGCTTGGCCCTTGTTACCACGCTTGGTCGTAATCAAAATTACTCCGTTAGCAGCACGCGAACCGTAAATAGCTGTGGCAGAACCATCTTTCAACACTTCATAAGACTGAATGTCGGCAGGGTTAATGTTAGCCAGTGGGTTAGACGGCACGATGCTTGAACGATCGTCTGTTACAACCGGTACGCCATCAATTACCACCAGCGGGTCTGCGCTTGAGGTGAGCGAGTTAACACCACGAATACGAATAATCGGGCGTTGACCAAGGATACCACCACCTTGTGTAACCTGCACACCGGCAGCACGACCTGCCAACTGTGAGTCAAATGAAGGGGTAACCAGATTTTCAACATCCTTACTTGCAATAGATGTTACTGACCCAGTCAGTTCTTTACGCTCTTGCGTACCATAACCCACCACCACTACTTCACTCAGTTGGGTAACGTCCATTCCCAACGCCACATCTACTACCGTTCTTTCACCGATGGCGACTTCTTTGGTTTCCAAACCAATAAAAGAGAATACCAATGTTCCGCCAGAACTTGGAACGCTCAATCTGTACCCACCGTCTGCATCGGTGGTAGTACCGGTGGTTGTACCCTTCAGCACAACGTTTACACCGGGAATCGTAGAGCCGTCTTCGGCAGAGGTAACCTTACCGGAAACCGTCCGCTCTTGTGCCATGGCGCCCAATGCCAGCAAACTGAGGCATAAGGCAAGCACATTCCTAAACCGTAAAAATTTACCCATAGAGATTAAGTTTTAATTAAGATTTTATAGAAAAATCGGGGCGAACCTAAACACAAAAAAATTTGCTAACAAGTGTTTTTACCCAAATAACAGGGGCGCAAATGGAGCCATTAATACCCTAAAAAGTGGTATTTCGCGCACTTTTCGATAGGAAAAGGCTTGCGCACAAGGGCTTGGGTAAGGTTGGAGGCGCCTCTGAATTCATGAAATTTTAATCAAATTCTAATCCCGTCTCCCGGCTAAATGGCGAGAAATGTCGATGAATGGGCGTCTTGATTTGATCTTAGGAGCACAAAAACAAATCAACTCACGGAAAGCTACGCTTTCATTTAACTATGAAAAGAGTCTTTTGATGACTTACAGCCAATGTTGCGGTTTAGCTCTTTTAGGGGTACCAACTAACTCCTACTCCACCACTTTAAACTCAATCCTCCGATTTTTCTGGCGGTTTTCGTCTGTATCGTTAGGGGCAAGGGGGCGGCTGGCACCATAGCCGATTTGCGTGAGGCGCGCAGGGGGGATGCCTTTGGATTGCAGATAGGCCGCCACGGACTGGACACGCTTCAAGGAAAGGCCCTGATTATAGGTGGCCTCTCCGGTGTTGTCGGTGTGGCCGCTTATTTCTACCCTAAGGGCAGGGTTGTCGTTCATGAATCTCACCACTTTATCCAACTCTGTGATGGATTTGGGCTTTAGCTCATACTTATCCACATCGAAAAACAAGTTATTGAGCACCACCGAAGCCCCCGCCCGCACAGCATCCAGATCAATGTCGATAACCAACTCACCAGGGTTGTAATGCACCTGGTAGCTGAAGTGAAGGTTTTGAAACAGATAACCGGTGGCGTTGGCGTACAACGCATACTCTGCACCTTCGGTAAGTACAATCAGGTATCTGCCCGTCACCGAATCAGACTCAACGAGCGATATGGTGCGGTTGGTTTCGAGGTTGATCAATTCGATTTGAGCTTTCACTGGCTTTTGGGTTGCCCGATCGCGCACTGTCCCCTTCACCACATTGCTCTTGAATTTCAGCTTAAACGCATCGGGTACGTAGAACTGAAATATTTTTGATGAGCCGAACTGATCGTTTTCTTCGTGCGAATAGTACCCCTTCTCTCCATTCGCTGTAATAAACAGGGAAAACTGGTCTTCGTGGTTATTGATCGGGTAGCCAAAGTTCACAGGTTCGCTCCAAACGCTGTCGGCCCAGTCCGACCGGAATATATCGTAACCACCGAAACCGGGTCGGCCATCTGTAGCAAAGAACAAAGACACTCCATTGGCATGAATAAACGGAGAGATTTCGTTGAAGGGCGTGTTGATAACAGGGCCCATGTTTTGCGCTTTACTCCACTGCTTTTCGTCTAACTTGTACGACATATAGATGTCGCGGCCGCCCACGCCTCCTCTGCGTTCGCTCACGAAATACAAGATGCGCCCATCGGCCGACAAAGAAGGTTGCGACTCCCACGCGGGGGAATTCACTGCCGGCCCCATATTTACCGGCACAGTCCATTCATCGCCCACTCTTCTGCTCTCGAACAAATCGCAACTGCCGAAACCGCGCCTCCCCTGGCACGAGGTGAAGATCAAAAGTCTTCCATCGGCAGAAATGGTGCACGTGCCCTCATTGTAGGGCGAGTTAATTTTGTCTGACACCGAAACAGGTTCGCTCCACTTGCCGCCTTCACGTGCCGATACCACCAGGTCTTCATCATGTTCGTCCAGATAGCCCACTCTTCTGGTAAAAATCAGTTGCTGTTCATCTGCCGTAAGAACCGGAAAATATTGCATAAGAAAACGATTAACCGTATCGCTTAAAGGGCCATTGCGGAAATTGATTTGTTTTTTGTTGGATAGGCTGAACTCAGCGCTCTTCTTCCACAACAACGCCTGTGCTATCTTTGGTTTGCTCACCGTTTCGTTGGCCAGGAAAAACTCCGTATAACGCTTGCACTTTTCATAGTCGGCTACCCGTATGGAAACATCTGCCAGTTCGAAAGCGAATGCTTTTTGCCAGCGCATATCTTTGGTTAGCGCCAGCCCCTCCTCAAATGTTGCCAGCGCCTGGTCATTTCTGCGTTGCGTGCGGTAGATCAAACCCAGCCGAAAGTAGGCTTCAAAAAAATTCTTATCGCGATCAAGTGCTTCCTTTAGCTGAGCAATGGCTTCTGTGTACTGCCCTCGCACGCGGTAGTTATCCGCCAGGTTATACAATTCAATGGCCTTTTTATTCTTTGTGCTGAGTGTTTGCCCTATGGTATGCAGAGATCCAACGATACAACCAACAAAAAATATTATTCTATAAACTACCATCGCATAAAACTAATGAATATTAGAAATATTACTTTCCGGAGCATTCCATTCCATCAACGCGTTTATCAGTTTAAAGGAATCGAATTGAAAGATATCTGCAGCTCTTATTCTCGTTTCGCGAATTTTCCCTGACTTGATCAAAGCCTCGCGCATGGTGCCTTGCAGCAAAAAAGTATCGGGCGTGAACCATTCATCGCCTTTTCTGAACACAATGTTGGCATAAAAAGTATCTGTCACCATCCCGTTCTTGATAATCAGCACGTCATCGCAAAGCCCTCGTTGTTGCCAAAGCGCGTGAAGCCGCTCGCGATCTTCCCACTTATGCTGGTACTCGAGGTCGTTTGCCACTATCATCCTTAACGATGTTACGGAAGGAATGGTATATGGTTGAAGTTCCACCTTGGCGTCATCCGCGGTATAGAGCACCCTGCACTTAAATAGCCCCGATGGAGGTAGGTGTACTTTTGCCAAGGCTTCGTTAAGTGCCCAACGTCTTTCTAGCTGCAGCGCGGCCAGGGTGCGGTCGATCCGCGCCTCATGCAGCCGGAGTCTTTGAAGATTTCCTTCGCGCACACAAATCGATTCAATCAGCCGGTACATATATCTTCGCTAAAATCTCCTCAAATTCCTTACCCACCTCGCTTTGGGTGGTAATTCCTCCCCCGCTTCTGTAAAAAAAATCATCACCATCCTGCTCGATGAAACGTATCATTACCCCACTATCCAGTTGCTGACCGTCAAAATATCCGCATACACCAGTATAGTAACCTCTTGGCCTTCCCTCGGCTTCGGCAATAATTTCCATGGTCTTCTTCTTCGGTGCACCACTTACCGATCCGGCCGGTAACAGTGCCTCCAACAAATCGCCAACTGCATGCAGGTACCCCGGCCGCAGTGTCCCTTCAATCTCAGAACTTACCTGCAGCAAAGTTCTTTCACGGCTTCTCACTTCCTGTACATAGCGGAAACGTTTCACCTTCACCTGCCCGGCCACCGTGCTCAAATCGTTGCGAATCAGGTCTACTATGGTTACATGCTCGGCTATCTCTTTTTCATCGTTCAACAAAATCTCCCGGGCATTGGGTAGTGATGCATTCAGCGTTCCCTTCATGGGGTAGGAGTAAATCTTACCATTCACAACCTTTACAAATATCTCCGGAGAGAAAACCACGAATTGATCCCGTAACCATAGGCGATACGCTGCGCGGCTTACAAAGAAACAATCTCGCAACGTACCTGTTAGCTGAATTTGTGTTCGGGTGGTAAGGTTGGTAAGGAAAGAATTGCCTAGGTGAAGCTGCGATTTTACAAAAGAGAACTTCTTCTGATAGGCTGTAATGCCCTCGTGGAAAAGCCTGGTGATGGCCGGCACCGACTTTACCGCTGCATTCACTGCATTGGTTTTACCATTGATGTAATAGAGTACCTCTTCGGGTTTTACATCTGCCATTGGCCAGGCCAAAGGTTTTTGCTGCTCGAAATCGATAATAAAAACAAAGGGCTGCCCCGCCCGGCTCCATGCATTCAGTTGTTCCCTGAATCCACTATCCATACTCAGGGAATGTTCATGTACTTATGTACCTGCAGGGAAATTTTCCACTTCGGGTGGCTTTTCACGTAATCAATTATCGGGGGCAACATCTCTTTCTCTCTCGACCACTCCGGCTGCAAAAAGAGTTGACAAGTTGGCCCCACCAGTACGGCAAATTCCTCCGCCCATGCAAAGTCGCTCTGGTTGTACACAATCACCTTCAATTCGTCTGCCCGCGCAGGAACAGACGGATGGGGAGCCATGAATTTTTTGGGAGAAAAGCACACCCAATTCCATTGGCCTGTAAGCGGGTACGCACCCGATGTTTCTATGTGTGTTCGCATACCTGCACTACGCAGCGCATGTGTCAGAGCGTCCAGGTTGTGCATGGCAGGTTCGCCACCCGTAATTACAACTATTTTTGCCCCGCTGGCCTTTGCCCGGTGCACCATGTCAGCCACTGTTACCCTGGGATGTGCATGCACATCCCACGACTCCTTCACATCGCACCACACACACTTTACATTGCAGCCCCCCAGGCGAATAAAATAGGCAGCGCTGCCCTGAAAAGCACCTTCGCCCTGAATGGTATAAAAATCTTCCATCAACGGAAGGGCTTCCACCGGATTGTGTGCGGCAACAGGTTGCATTGTATTTTCTACGCGTCCATGCGCGCCTCAGCGGCTTTCAGGGTATTCAGTAGCAGCGAGGCGATGGTCATAGGACCTACCCCCCCGGGAACGGGTGTTATGAAAGATGCCTTCGGGGCCACGTTCTTAAAGTCCACATCACCTTTCAGGCTGAAGCCGCTTGCTTTGGTGGCATCGGGCACACGGGTGGTACCAATGTCTATCACTACCGCGCCTTCCTTCACCATGTCGGCAGTAATCAAGCCGGGCTTGCCCACGGCTACCAGCAGAATATCGGCCATACGCGTGTGGCTGGGAAGGTCTTGCGTGTACTTATGACAAATGGTTACCGTTGCTTTGCCGTATTCCGTCAACATCATACTAAGCGGTGCCCCCACCAGCCGGCTGGCCCCCACCACCACGCAGTGCTTACCTTTGGTTTCGATGTTGTACCTGCGCAGCAACTCCATTACACCAAAGGGTGTTGCCGGCATCAACAACGGATGGTTAGACGTAATGCTACCGAAATTCTGATTGGTAAAACCGTCTACGTCTTTATCGGCACGAATTTTTTCGGTGATCTTATCCACAGAAATATGAGGCGGCAGCGGCAACTGCACAATAAAGCCATCCACGTCTTCATCGTGGTTTACCTGGTCGATGTGTTTGATCAGACGCGCTTCAGAAATAGTTTCGGCAAAACGCAGCAGAGAATAGTGGAAGCCTACCTCTTTGCAGGCTTTTACTTTACCATCTACATACGTTGTGCTGGCACCGTCATCGCCCACCAGAATAATGGCCAGGTGCGGCAACTTTTTGTCCTGTTTCTTCAATTCCGCCACGCGCTGGGCAATTTCTTTTTTGATGTCGGCAGCTACTTTGCGTCCATCTATGAGGGTATAAGTATCCTGAGCGGTAGTAGAAGCAACTGCCATGGTGTTACATCAATTTTAGTTTCTTCTTAATTCGATTCACTTTCAACCACTGGTCAATATATTCGCCTGCCAATGTTTTGTAACGCGATTTCGCTTTCTCCAGCGCAAGCTGCTTCTTTTTAAGGTCAGCCTTCGCTTTTTTGAGACTTAGTGGTTCACTTCCAGTTTTTTGCAGATCACGCTTTACCATTACGGTAGTTGGATTTAATAAAGTCGAGTGCCATTTCAATGGTGACCAACTGTATCAGCTTGTCTAAATTTAATCAATTTTCAAAACAGCCATAAAGGCCTCCTGCGGCACTTCCACTGTTCCGATCTGGCGCATGCGTTTCTTACCCTTTTTCTGTTTCTCTAACAACTTGCGCTTACGCGAGATATCACCACCATAACACTTGGCCAACACGTTTTTACGAATGGCACTCAGGGTTTCGCGAGCCACAATCTTTTGCCCGATTGCCGCCTGAATAGCCACTTCGAACATGTGGCGTGGTATGAGCTCTTTCAATTTCTCGCACAACTTGCGGCCCCACTCCTGGGATTTGCCGCGGTGCACAATGGCCGACAGCGCATCCACCTTTTCGCCATTCAACATCACATCCAATTTCACCATGTCGCTTTCGCGGAAACCGATCAAGTGATAATCCAGCGAAGCGTACCCGCGCGAAATGGTTTTCAACTTATCGAAGAAGTCGAACACAATTTCGGCCAGCGGCATTTCGAAAGTAAGTTCTACGCGGTCGGTGGTAAGGTAATTTTGATTGACAATTGTGCCGCGCTTATCCATGCACAAGCTGATGATCGGCCCTATGTACTCCGCCTTCGAAATGATTTGTGCACGAATGTACGGTTCTTCTATATGGTCTGTTTTGGTAGGGTCGGGCATCTCGCTGGGTGCGTTGATGTCCTTCACGGTGCCATCGGTAAGGTAAGCCTTGAATTGCACAGAGGGCACCGTGGTAATCACGGTCATGTCGAACTCGCGTTCGAGGCGCTCTTGAATGATTTCGAGGTGCAGCATTCCTAAAAAACCGCAACGGAAGCCAAAGCCCAACGCAGCCGATGTTTCAGGTTCCCAAACCAAAGAGGCATCGTTCAACTGCAGCTTCTCCATGGAGGCGCGCAATTCTTCAAACTCACTTGTCTCCACCGGGTAAATACCGGCAAATACCATCGGTTTCACGTTCTCAAAACCTTTGATGGCCTCACCGGGATTATCTGTATGCGTAATGGTATCACCCACGTGCACTTCGCTGGCCACTTTTATACCCGAAATCAAATAGCCCACGTTGCCCGCACTGATTTCGTTGCGTGGTTGTTTGTCTAACTTCAACACCCCTATTTCATCGGCATCGTATTCTTTGCCGGTGCTCACGAACATTACCTTGTCGCCCTTCTTGATGCTGCCGTTGAACACGCGGAAATACACTTCAATGCCCCTAAAAGAGTTAAAAACCGAATCGAAAATCATGGCTTGCAGGGGCTTCTTAGGGTCGCCTTTGGGGGCAGGTATGCGGCTGACTACGGCTTTCAAAATATCTTCTATGCCAATGCCTTCTTTGGCGCTAGCGCGGATTACATCTTCGCGCTTGCAACCCACCAGGTCCACAATTTCATCCGTTACCTCTTCGGGCATGGCATGTGGCAGGTCAATCTTGTTCATTACAGGTATGATCTCCAGATTGTGCTCAAGGGCCAGATAGAGGTTAGAAATGGTTTGGGCTTCTATGCCCTGGCTGGCATCCACAATGAGCAAGGCGCCTTCGCAAGCGGCTATCGATCGCGACACCTCGTAGGAAAAGTCCACGTGGCCTGGTGTATCGATCAGGTTGAGGATGTACTCCTTGCCATCGAGTTTGTAGTTCATCTGGATGGCGTGGGCCTTGATGGTGATACCTTTTTCACGCTCTAAATCCATGTTATCGAGTACCTGCGCCTGCATCTGGCGCTCGTTCAGGGTACCTGTAAACTCCAAAAGGCGGTCTGCCAGGGTGCTTTTGCCGTGGTCGATGTGTGCGATGATGCAGAAGTTGCGAATGTTTTCCATGCCCGTCAGTCAATCCTGAGATTTTCAGGCCGCAAAGGTATGAAAAAGAGGGCTCTAAGGCCGATATTGCCTCCGAATTAAAATTCGCAACCAGCCTGCCTACTTTCTAAGGGCATCTACCGAATAGCGACCCGACCCGGTAAAGAACAATACGATGTAGCCGAGCAGAAAAAGTATGGCATTCTCCTTCTCTTTGATGGGATCATCACCATGCACTACGAAACAAATCATCACGAAAGTGAAAATGAGGGGCACCAGCGCAGCCCGCGTAAAAAGCCCCAAAGCCAACAAAATGGAACAAAAAAATTCGGCCAGCACTGCCCCCGATAAAGAAAGTGTGCTGCCAATGCCCAACGGATCGGAAAAACGATCCATACGGTCGGCAAAGTTGGCCAGTTTGGGCCAACCGTGATACACCACCATCAGCAAGCTAACCACCACCCTGAACATGAGCAGGCCCAGGTCGATTGAAACAGGTCTGCTGGTAAACAAATTCTTCCACATGTTATTCGCTCTTGTAAACTACCCCGTCTTTCATCACAAACGTTACCTTCTCCATGGTTTTGATGTTTTTCGTGGGGTCTTCGTCCACGGCCACAATGTCGGCCAGTTTGCCCTTTTCTATCGAGCCAATCTTGTCGCCCACGCCCAAAATATCGGCATTTACCTGCATGGCTGCCAACAAGGCATCGATGGCGGGCATGCCGCCCTCCACCATATAGCCAAACTCGCGGGCGTTTTCGCCATGGGGAAACACTCCGGCATCGGTGCCGAACGCAATCTTTACTCCACGCTGGTAGGCTTTGGCAAAATTCTCCTGAATCTTAGACCCGATTTCGATGGCTTTGGGCACCACCAGCGGATGGTAATAGCCTGGAATTTTGGCGTACTCAGCTGCCGACCGCCCCGCAATGATGGTAGGTACATGATAAGTTCCCTTCTGCTTCATTAAGTCCATCACCTCTTCGCTCATCAGCGTTCCATGTTCTATGGTGGTAATACCGGCCAACACTGCGCGCTTCATACCCTCGGCACCGTGTGCGTGTGCCGCTGTGTGAAATCCATAGTCTTTAGCCGCAGCTACAATGGCATTTACTTCTTCCTGCGTAAACTGCGGGCCGCTGCCATCTTTGGCTACACTCAAAACCCCACCCGTTGCTGTTATCTTAATGAAATCGGCCCCGTCTTTGTAGCGCTGGCGCACTGCTTTGTACGCATCTTCAGGTCCGTTGATCACCCCTTCCTTCGGGCCGGGATCGCCCATCAGGTCTTTACGTGCGCCATTGGTGGGGTCTCCATGGCCACCCGTGCTGGCAATGCCTTTGCCTGCGGTAAAAATACGCGGCCCCACAATGGTGCCCTGGTTAATGGCGTTGCGCAGCGAAATGTTTACCCCCGAGCCGCCACAATCGCGCACGGTGGTAAAGCCGGCCATCAGGTTTTTGCGGGCGTAAATGGTAGACTGGAATGCCACGTCCGCCTCGTTCTGTGTATAGCGTTTCACCAGCGCATCTTTGCTCGTTTCGCTTTCAATGTGCACATGCATATCGATCAAGCCGGGCATCACCGTCTTTTTGCTCAGGTCAATCAGCTTGTCGTCTTTGCCGGGTTTGGTGAAGCCCTTGTCGATCGAAAGAATCTTGTTTCCTTCCACCACAATGGTTACCTGCGACTGCAACGCTTTGTTGCGCCCGTCTATCAGGCTGCCACAGTGTATCAATGTTTTTTGGGCGTTGGCTGCAAATACACCAGCCGCAAGAAGAAAAAGCAGTGCAAAACGTTTCATTAGATTGGAGGTTAAAGCGCTAATGTTAACCTAAAATCCGACAACGATCAACCGCGTTTTAGAAATTTGGCAGTTAATTGTTTCAGGTCTTCTTTTTCGTTGGATGCCATTACGGCCCGCACGTGCAGCATCAGGTCGAACATCACCTCCTGGTCGTAACCGAGGCGCGCAGCAATTTTCGAACAAAAAAGTATTTCCTCCTTGTACATGCGTTCGTCTATCTTCATCAGTTGCACCAGGCTGAAGATGTATTCAAACTTCTGATCGTCTGTAAGGTTGTTGGGTACTATCAATTCGTGGCGCTGGTCGAAGAGCGGCTCCACCTGATCGGGATAAATGCCATTGGCCCTGCCTATGTTAATGATATAGTTCCGTTCGCGTTCGGCAACGGTGCCATCAATCTGTGCCAGATTGATGAGCAACTTCATTTGAGAAAGATCGGGCATGGGCTAAGCGTTTCAACAAAAATGAAAAATTCCTGCTGAAAAAAATAAAAAGTATTTCGTTTACCTTACATACCTGGCAATGAGATGAACTTTCTGGCGCATTTATACCTGTCTGGCAACGATCCGAAAGTGATGGTGGGCAACTTCATTGGCGATTTTGTGAAGGGCCGACAGGCGGTAACACGTTTTGAGGCAGGCATTGCGCGCGGCATTGCCCTGCACCGGGCCATCGATGAGTTTACCGACAGCCATGCACTGGTGCAGCAAAGTAAAAACCGGCTCCGCCCCAAGTACCGGCATTATTCGGGTGTGATTGTAGACATTTTCTACGACCATTTTCTGGCCCGCAACTGGCCTCAGTTTCACGAAGAATTTCTTCCCGATTTTGCAGACCGATCGTACCAACTGCTGCAAGACCACCAGCCCGTTCTGCCACAGGAAGTAAACTGGATGTTGCCGTATATGATCAAGGGAAACTGGCTGGTGAACTATGCCAGGGTGGAGGGCGTGCACCGTGCGCTCAGCGGCATGGCACGCAGAACACCTTATGAATCTAAAATGGACGAAGCCTCGCACGATTTGAAAGCGCACTATGCGTTCTTCCAGGAAGAGTTCATGCAGTTTTTCCCCGACCTGCATGCATTTGCACAAAATTACCTGCGCGAGTTGAAGTAAGCTTCAGGCCTTCAAATAGAAATCCATGCGCGTTTCTTTGGCGCCAAGCGATTGGAGAAAATCCGCCACCGGTTTAGCCTCGGTTCCACCCTTCATGGCATGGTGCAACATGGTAAAACCGTGGGGCCCTTTGGAATTGAGTAAGCCGGGATTGAATGCAAGTACATTTTTTACCGTATCAAGGTGACCCAGCATACAGGCCAGGTACACATTATAACGCGCTCCCTTTGATAAAAGATACGTGGCAATTTCTTTGTTGCCCACATGGCCTGCAGCCTCTATTCCCGATTCGAAATCGCCTCCACCCCAATCGAAAGAAGCATGCAGCAACAAATGGTTGTTCGCGAGCAGCTCCTGCACGCGATCGAGATTACCGTGCGAAACACCAACAAATTCCTTTACGAGATCAGGGGGCAGTTGATCTGGTTTTTCTTGCTGGTCGGCACCATATACCATGGTTTGGGTTAGCAGCAAACCACTTAAACCAAGGGCCGTTTTCTGTAAGAACCGTTGCCGCGATAGGGTAGCATTTGTTTTCATTGTATAGGGTTTAGATGTCAGATTCAACGCATAACGCGCAGCCCAAGTAGAAATTACCTTGGGTGATTTTGTTGAATGGCGGTGGGCGGTGATGGGGAGTGCCCCCTGTATTTAAAAGGAAGGAGCCGGGGTTGCCGTCTCCTTCTTCAATCAACGCTTCTTTTGGCTTACTTTATTTCCAGCGGTACCTCACTGCTTTCTGCACCATTGGTAAACTTCACTTTGTATTTTCCTTTGCCAGCATATTTCAGGGTTTCTGCCGAGGTACTCTTGGCCCCCTTCTTTGCGGGTACGGCAACTTCATTCACCTTCACATCCCACGAAAGTGTATGAAAGCCCAAAGCACCGTTAGCAGGTAATGTACGCACCAGGTTATTTTTCTCATCGAACACCTCTGCCTTCACCGATGGGCTCGGCTTGCCGATGTAGTAAAAGACAGTAGCTTTCGGCTCGTTCACTTTCGACCACTCAAATTGCTTCTGCCCCCAGCGTTCGCTGTGCCGTATGCTTTCGGGCGCAAAGGCAACCACTGCTTTGGCCGCACCACCCTCTTTCAGAGCCTGCAACGGTTTTACATCGGCTACTATTACACTTCTGCCATGCGTGCCTACCACCAACTCATTATCGCGGGGGTGCACCATCATGTCGTAGCTGGCCACGTTCAGCATTTGATTGAACAAATGCCATGATTTACCAAAATCCAGACTTACGTAAGTACCATTGTCCAACCCACAATAAAGTAAATCTGCATTTACCGGATCCTGGATGATCACGTTGGCCACAGACTCGGGCAAGTTACCTTTCACACTGGCCCAGGTCTTCCCATAATCGTTACTAACAAACAAATAGGTTTTAAAATCGTCTTCGCGATAACCATTCAACGAAACAAACACAGTACCCTCGTTATGTGCAGAAGCCGACACACTGCTTACCCACAGGTTGGCAGGCAAGCCGGCAGAAATCGATTCCCAACTTCCCCCTCCGTTTTTGCTCACCCACACGTTGCCATCGTCTGTACCCACATAGAGCAACCCAAACTTTAACGGAGATTCTGCCAGTGTGCTGATGGTGGAGAAAGGCACATTGCCCTGAGGCTTGTTCCGAGTCAGATCATCACTAATGGCTTCCCACTGTTCTGCCTTGTTCATACTGCGGTACACGCGCTGCGAGGCCATGTACACTACATCCGCATTGTGCCTACTGAGGATAAGAGGTGTGCGCCAATTCCAACGGTTGGGTTGCTGGCCAATGTCGTGGCTGGGCGTAATACGCGTGGTCTTCTGCTTATCCAGCTCCAGTTTGAAGTAATTTCCAAACTGAAAGCCAGTGTAAACTAATTTGCTATTGCGTGGATCGGGCGCTACATACATGCCATCGCCTCCAAAAATTTCTTCCCAATGCTTGGTGCGATTAGGTACCGACCGGGAAGAACCGCGGAGCACACCATTGTCCTGCAAACCGCCATACACGTTGTAAGGAGTTTCCATGTCTACATTTACAGTGTAGAACTGCCCCACAGGCATGTTGTTGATGTGCAGCCAGGTATCGCCTTGGTCGTAGGTTTGGTACAAACCCCCATCGTTGCCCATCAGCATGTGCCGCGCGTCTTTCGGGTTAATCCACAAAGCATGGTGGTCGCTGTGCATGGTGCCCAGCGAATCAATCTCTGCCCACGTCCTTCCTCCATCTTTCGACTTAAGTATAGGTACACCATAAATAAATACATCTTCTGTATTGGCAGGCGACACGCGCAGCTCACCGAAATAGTAGCCGTAAGAATAATATACACCCTCTATGTTAAATGAATGCGTGCGTTTCCAGTTGGTACCACCATCGGCCGAGCGGTAAACTTCCGCACCTTTGATTTTTGTATCGAACAAGTTTGCGTTAGCATCGGCACCAAAGTATTCTGCCACAGCACGGGGCGCATACTTACCCTGGCGTACTTCCTTCTTTACCAATGCCGAATTGTATTTCTGAGGAAAGTGGCTGTCTCGCAAAAGTTCATCCAACTTCTTATCGTCCAGCTTCAGAAAATTCTCTGCCGACATGTCCTTCAGGTCCGCCAGCTTCAATTTACCGTCTGCCTGTTTTTCTTTGGCGGGTTCTTTCACCTCTTCCTGGTTATCGAGTACTGCGTACAATACGTTGGGCATAGTCCAGCAAATATCCAAACCAATACGGCCTACGTGGCTTCCTTGTGGAAATCCATTTACCGACTTCGTCCAAGTCTCCCCCCCATCTTCTGATTTGTAAATGGCCGAACCAGCACCATTGCCCTTGAAGTTCCACGCCTTGCGGGTACGTTCCCACGTGGCGGCCCACAGTTGGTTGGGGTTGGCCGGGTTGATTACCAAATCGGAAACCCCGGTGCTATCATTAATGAAAAGCGTCTTTTTCCAGGTTTTGCCGCCATCTGTGGTTTTGTAAACACCACGATCGGGGTTGTGCGTATAGAGCGCTCCGAGCGAAGCAACCCACACCACCTTGTTGTCTGTTGGGTGAATGAGCACACGGCTGATGTGCTGGGTATGGGTAAGGCCTAAGTGGCTCCAGGTTTTGCCGCCATCGGTAGATTTGTACATGCCCGAACCAGCATAACTCGAGCGACTTGCGTTCTTCTCGCCCGTACCCACATAGATGATGTTGACATCAGTCTGCGACAAGGCAAAATCGCCCACACCCAGTGCGTCTACGTTATCGAAAACAGGCTCGAAAGTGATGCCATTGTTTTTTGTTTTAAAAATACCGCCCGAGGCATAGCCTACATAAAATTCTTTGGGGTCATTCAGGTTTACCTCTACATCTACAATGCGGCCGCCCTGCACAGTAGGGCCAATGTTTCGAACGGGGTACTCTTTCACCAATGATTGGTCTGCCAGGGATTGACGAACCTCGAACGACTGGCGCCAGGCCGCTTCGGAGGTAGGCTGCGCCAGCAGGGCCGAGGCCATTGCCAAACTCATTACCATCATCGTACAAAATGCTCTCATAATGTTTTGTATTTCGACAAATCTAAATTTTACTATTCTAAATGACATACCCTTTCTATAATATTACATGAACGCTTGTATAGCTAACCGAACTGCTATTTTCACGATCTACCTCACCAACTATGATGAACGATCCGGACCTAAACGGCAAATACCTGGGCACTATTTCCGAAGATTTTGTGAAGGTGGCCGATACACTGAAAGAGGCCAGCTACCAGATACGCAAGGCAGGATTCGACATGCCCATCTTTGCCATATCGAAGAATAACATACCCATTGGCCAGTTACTGATCGGCAAACAAGACCTGGAGCTAACCTGGAGTTACTATGCATCTTTTCTGGATGAATTTATTCAGCGCGAACTGGTGGCCAAGGATAAAGAGGAAGACTTCCGGAAAACCTATAAAGATCCCGATGAGTTCTGTTGTCTGTTTGTTGTAGATCAGGCATTTACCAATTTTGTCTACATCCCCTACCCGGAAGATTAGCTCATATGCGGTGGCTATTTCTGCTTGCAGTTCTTTTTTGCACCGCCAACCTGCCCGGGCAAACTCTGCCCGAAAAAATTCTATTCGACCAGATACCCATACCTGGCACCATCCAATCTTCGCTTACCGAAGACATTATCCAAGATTCTTACGGGATGATTTGGGTGGCCAAAGATGCGCTCTATCGTTACAATGGCAAAGATTTCTCCACTTATAGCCTCATTCTGCCCGACTCAGCATCTTTTGGGCGAAGAGATATTACAAAACTAATGTGGGACGATGTTAACGACCGACTACTAGTGGGCACACGCTACCAAGGGCTTTTGCAATACCGGTACAAAACCAACACACTGGAAAAGATACCATCCGCAAACGAAAATCCCATTATCAACAACATCGTGCAGACCGCTGACGGGACAATTTGGGTGAACTCTTTTGCAGGAGGCATTTACCAATTGCGAAACGATACGCTGGTGCGTGGCAGGCAAGAGCTTGCCAAATTGGGGGCCACCGCTTTGATTGCAGTGAACAACAGCCTCTGGGCCGGCTGCCTAAACGAAATTGTGTTGTTCGATAAACACACCATACGCAAACGCATTTCATTGTCGCCCTTTTACGAATACCTCTCCAACGCTACCCGCGCGCAGTCCATGCATATCGATTCTGAGGGGCACCTGTGGATAGGCACCGAAAGAGATGGTGTGATTGTATTAGATACAATTAACAACCAACTTGTTAAGAGGTTTTCGCCAAAACAAAAACCATTCTACAGCTCGGTACTACGCATTGCCCAAGACGACCAAAATTTAATTTGGATGCTTACCGAAAGTAATGGGCTCATTGTTTATAGCCGCTCTCAAGACAGGTTTTATCACCTCTTCCATCAAAAACAGGATGTGGGCACCTTGGCCAATGACCACTGTACCTCCATCTGCATAGACAACGCAGGCATTGTCTGGATTGGATCGGTGGGCCCCCTAAACAAATACGACCGTGAAAAAATCAAGTTTCAGCACCTTAAGTACGAGGCCGGAAACCCTTTGTCGCTGAGTGACGATAATATCCGTGGCATTTTTGAGGATACAGATAGCTTAATATATGTAGCCGCTTCAGATGGATATCTGAATATTGTTAACCTGAAAGAATCCATAACAGACAAGCTAAAAGTCACTTTTCCGGGCATCTACTCATTCGTTGCTCCACTATTCATTCACCCGTGGGTCAACAACCGACTATTAATCGGCACCTCTGCCGGTTTGTTGGAATTTGATAAGAGAACAAAACATTTTTCACCATTCCTGCCATTACTTGAACAAACCAAAGGGCAACCCATTCGTCAGATTGTGGAGTATGGCGACTATCTGTATTTTACCAGCCGGGGTCGCGTTCTTCGCTACAACAAAAACACACACCAGGCAACATTCTTCGGAAAGGAACAAAATATTGCCAACGCTTCGCACCTGACCGTTGACAAAAAAGGGCGCCTTTGGATAGGCGTAAATACAGGCATCGTTTATTCTGATGAAGAGCAAACAAATTTCTATGCGATAGATTTGCGTAAAGAAAAATTTCGGTCCGACAGTTCGAATTTACTCACCTTATCGATCACCGAAATAGAAAACAAACTGTGGTTCAGCATCTTTAACCACGGCATCTACATCATAGACCATACCCAGCCCAAGCCCTTGCTGGTTGGCCGGCTTACCACCGACACGGGTTTGCCGGATAATACAATTTATGCCACACTGCCCGATGCCAGGCAAACTATCTGGATGCCGAACAACAACGGTTTGTCGCAATATTTCCCTAAAGAAAACCGCTTTGTTCACTACTCGGTAGGCGAAGGTCTGCAAGACGAAGAGTTTAACAGGCTGGCCTACTGCCAGGGGCCATCTGGCAAAATACTTCTGGGAGGTATCAATGGTCTGAATATTTTCAACCCACTCACCATTGCACCTCCCAAAATCAACCTCGACATCAGACTGCTTGGTTTAAAGGTATTGTCCTTCCCAGTAGCAGATCCCTCTTACTATTCGCTCATCGAACAACCCCAGCACCTGGAGTTGGCTTATGCAAAGAACTCCCTGCAATTCGAGTTCTTCGTTCCTGATTTTCATGAGCCCACGCGCTATCTGGTGGAATACAAACTCGAACCATTCGATCAGAACTGGATTTCTACGAGCGATTTTTCATCGTCTGCATATGCCAACTTGCCACCTGGCAACTACACTTTTCGGGCACGTGCCAGCAGCCCCACGCGCGAAGCAAAAGTTACCGAAACTACCTTCACCATACTGCCACCCTATTGGCAAAGCTGGTGGTTCCTGGGGCTTTGCGTGCTCGTAATCGCGGCCGGTCTTTACGGCTTCATTTTGTGGCGAACCAAGTCGATAGAAATTGCACGCCTGCGCTTGGAAACGCTTCTGAAAATACGAACCAGAGAAATCGAACGCTCGCGCGAAGAGTTGGAAAATCTTAACAAAAAGAAAGACCTCATCTTCTCCATTTTATCGCACGATTTACGATCGCCCCTCACGACCCTGAAAGGTTTTCTGGGGTTGCTGATTGACAACAACGAGACCCTGAGTAAAGAAGACCTGAGTAAGTATGCGTCCTCTATTCGCAACTCGGTTACCAATTCACTCGACCTGATTGATAACACGTTGTTCTGGTCGCTCTCGCAAACCGGCAACATCAGCTACCACCCCACTACCGTGGCCTTGGGGCCCATGCTGGAAAAAATAAAAGGGCTCTACCAACTCACTGCCGAGAAGAAAAAAATCCATATCCACCTGATGAATGTAGGTGGGCTGAGTGTGAATGCGGACGAAAATATGATTTTCGTGCTGCTGCGTAACCTGGTTTCGAACGCTATTAAGTTTACCCCCGAGGGCAAAAGCGTAAGCATCGATGCCATGCAGCAGGGTGCATTTGTGGCAGTTCGTGTAAAAGACGAAGGCATTGGCATGAGCCCCGTTGAAGTGGAGCGCATTTTTGAATCGGACCACCTGGTGCTGAAACGCGGCACATCGAGCGAAAAAGGCACGGGCCTTGGCTTGGTGCTATGCAAAAAGTTTGTGGAACTGAACAACGGCAAACTTATGGTAGAAAGCAGCGAGGGCGCGGGCTCAGAGTTTACGGTGCTGCTCCCGAAAGCTTAGCCGGAAAAATGATTCCACCCCTGCGCCTGCAACGGCACCGCACTTTGATGTTTGGTGATCATGAGATTTTGATCTGCTTTGTCGTGCATGTGGCCGATGAAATGGATATCGGGGTGGTTTTTGACTTTTTCATAGTCGGCTGGCGCAATGGTGAAGAGCAATTCATAGTCTTCGCCACCATTCAAGGCACAGGTAATCGGGTCCATATGAAACTCAACGGCCGTATCGAAGGCCTGCGAGTCGATCGGAATTTTATCTTCGAAAATTTTTACGCCTGCCCGCGAGTGGCGGCTGAGGTGCAACAGTTCAGATGCCAATCCATCGCTAACGTCAATCATAGCACTGGGCACGAGTTGTAAATCGGCCAACTCGTGCACAATATCCATACGTGCCTCGGGCTTTAGTTGGCGGCCCACCAGGTACTCATATTTTTCAAGGTCGGGCTGGTGCGCAGGGTTGGCTAAAAATACTTCGCGCTCGCGTTCCAACACCTGAAAGCCAAGGTAGGCAGCACCCAGGTCGCCCGTAACACAAATAATATCGTTGGGCTTTGCCCCGTTGCGGTAAACCACTTTGCTTTTGTCTACGCGGCCAACGATTGAAACAGAAATCACCAGTCCCGATGCAGACGATGAAGTATCGCCACCCACCAGGTCTACGCCATAACTTTGGCAGGCAGCCTTAATACCCTCATATAATTCATCCACAGCCTCCAAAGAAAACCGGTTGCTGATGCCTAAGGCCACCGTGATTTGTTCGGGTTTGCCATTCATCGCAGCAATATCCGACACGTTTACGGCCACGGCCTTGAAACCCAGGTGCTTCAGCGGCATGTATTGAAGATTGAAATGGATGCCTTCCAAAAGCATATCGGTAGAAAGAAGCATGTAGTCATCACCCGCATCTATCACAGCGGTGTCATCGCCAATGCCTTTTTTAGAAGTTTTATTACGTAGCTCAAATTTCGAGGCAATACGATCTATTAATCCAAATTCTCCCAGCTGGGCAATTTCAGAGCGTTTTTCCATGGTGTGCGTAACTTACCGTTTGGCGACAAAACAAGTCGTTGGGCCTGCAAAACTAAGACTTATCCGTTGCCGTGCCTAAAAGGCGGCTTGCTTACTGTATTTATGGTCAATCAAAAAAGAAGATTATGAACCGTGTAGTTGCTTTTTTTGTCGTGGCTTTTATCTCCAGCATCATTTTTTCATGCGCCAGCCCCAAACCTTACTACAAAACAGCCGAGGGCCGCAAAAAAACCAAGTACTATAACGACATTCAGTTTGGGCGCGACCCAAATCCAAAGAAGAAATTCTAAGGCCGGTCGCTGCACATTTCCACCAACACCTGGCCCGTGGTTTTCGGGTGCATGAACACAATATCTTTATTGTCTGCGCCCGGTTTAGGAGTTTCGGCCAGTAGCGTAAATCCTTCCTCCTTCATGGTTTCCATGTGTTGTGGCAGGTTGTCCACCTGAAAGGCCAGGTGGTGAATGCCCTCACCTTTTTTTTCAATAAACCTGGCAATGGGCGAGTCGGGGCACGTAGCCTCCAGCAATTCAATTTTCACATCGCCCACTTTAAAAAACGAAGTGCGTACCCCTTCGGCTGCTACCTCTTCCACTTTATAATGGGCAGTTCCCAACAGGCGGGCAAACAAACGGTTGGCCTCCTCCAGGTTCTTTACCGCAATGCCTATGTGCTCCAGTTTCTTCATAACACCATTTTAATTGGATTTGCGTAATTTTAGGCCCAAGTTGGGAAACTTTTTAAGACCCGGCTAAGTTTTGAAACCGTAATTATGCCCAAAGTAATAGAAACAGCCAGCGATGCCCACGTAGAGGCCGCCCGTATTCAGCAGCAGATTAAAGACTATCTCGGCCTGCGCACGAGCGACCTTATTTTTGAGTTCGCTACGCAGGATGGTAAGGCCAAACTGGATCTGATAACCATCAACCCTCGCCATAACCAGTCGTTTCTGTTTCATTCCGAAACCGGAGCCGATAAGGTAGATGCCCTGAAAAAAATGTGGGAGTATGTGGCGAACTACAAAGAGAAAGAAAACTCATACACCATTCAATGGGTAGCCAAAGGCGAAAGTGAGTTGCACACGTCTTACTTCCGTGCCAGCAATATTCTGGATGCGTTAGAGAAATTGTATTACGGCCGAGACCGCAACACGATTACCGTATTTAGTGTAGTATTGAACCCCGTTTCTTGAAGATATGATCAGCGTTACTGAAAAAGCTAAAGACCGCATATTGGAATTGTTGCAGCAGGAAGGCCGCACGCCCAACCACAACATCCGCGTGTCGGTAAAAGGAGGCGGCTGCTCAGGCCTGATGTACGACCTGGACTTTGACGACAAGATTTTACCTGCCGACCAGGTGTTTGAAGACAAAGGCGTGAAAATATTGGTAGATAAGAAAAGTTTGCTCTACCTGTTGGGCACCACACTCGATTTTTCGGACGGCCTGAACGGAAAGGGTTTTCAGTTTGTAAACCCCAATGCTACGCGTACCTGTGGTTGTGGTGAAAGTTTTGCCGTTTAAATTTTAAGCAGAGATAAGTCGAGTTCGAAGCCCTGAACGGGATGCGAAGCTTTAATGCTTTTGCTAAATCCCTCTACTATTTCTTTCTTTCCACCCTGATGAAACAGGTAAACCTTTTCATCAATGGGATCAATGATCCACCCTTGAACCGCGCCATTGTTCATCCAATTTTCCATCTTAGCAACCACATCTTCGATGTAGTCAGATTTTGAACGGATTTCGATGACAAAATCAGGGCACACCGGAGCAAAGGAGTTTTTTTGCTCATCCGTTAATTGATTCCATTTTGCTTTTGGCATCCAGGCCGCATCCGGAGAAAAAATGGAACGATCGGGCAAGGAAAATCCTGTAGAAGAATCAAATACCTCCCCCAGACGAGATTGGTGATTCCAGTTAGAAAGTTGCCGAAGTACCTCTGTATTAATCTTGCCTGAAAAGGAGTTTGTTGGCGACATAATTATTATCTCGAGGTTTTTATTCCGCTCTATACGCAGGTCTTTGTTTTCCTGGCAAAACCAGAGAAACTCCTCATCGCTCATGCTTCCCGTAATCCGGTCTTTCAACACAATGGTGTCCATACCTTAAAGGTAGGAATTTCTACCCATCGATGGTAGCAATACACTTTAACTCAATGGCAATAGGTGTGGGCAGCGCGTTTACTTCCACCGTAGTGCGGCACGGCTGGTTGTCTTTAAAATACTCAGCATAAATTTTATTAAAGGTGGGGAAGTCCGCCTTCATGTTGGTGAGAAACACGGTTACGTCTACCAAATTTTCCCACCGCGAACCAGATGCTTCCAGAATAAACCGCACATTCTGAAAAACTGAATGGCACTGCTCTTCAATATTATACGCCACAATATTTTTACGCTCATCTAAAGTAACACCTGGTATTTCTTTTGATCCGCGCTTGCGCGGACCCACACCCGAAAGGAAAAGCAAGTTGCCCACTTTGCGTGCATGCGGATACAACCCCACAGGTTCGGGGGCCTTGTCGGAAGAGAATGCATCTGAACTCATATGTTTTTATTGAATACCAAAGGTGAGGCTGGCCCAACTGCTTTCATAATCGGCCTGGGCACTTTGCGAAACTTCCATGCGTACGGTGCTCACCATCCACGGCCCGTAGTTGCTGATCGGAAATTTGATGGTGCCATCGTTCTCTGTGTAAATATTTTGTAGAAAAATACGGTTGCCGATGAAGTTCCAGACTTTTACCAACTGATGCCTGGCGGGTTCGTTGTTAAACAACACACGGCATTCCATGTAATCGCCCGACTTCAACCGTGCCGGATTATTTAGTGGAATGATTTCGTGCTTCAACCCCACCTTACGCTTATACACTTCGTCTGTGCGGCCACCCGACTGAACCAGCAACTTGGCGTAGCGCGTGTACAGTTCGCGCGCGGGTTTATCTAATTCCCCCTTATCAGTCCGCCTTTGCATCACGTTGTCTAAGCCATCTTCTTTCAGGTAGTCGTTAAACTTCTCGCCCTCCAACTCAATGAAGGCTGCATTGCTTTGCAGGGCAAACAGATGCGTACCTTCCGCGGCCAGTTTTACTTTCAGGTTTTTTCCGCGCGTAGGCCTTACCTCTTTCACCAGGTCTTTCTTACCAAGTGCCGTAAACATTTCCAGGCTTACTACCTGGTGCCTCGTCAAGTCCCAAAACTCGCCCTGAAAGTTTTCGCCCACCATCAAATCGGCTACCATCTCATCTCCCACCTTGAAATAGAACTGCTGCGGCTTTATCCAAAACTCGTGGGCATGGGTCAAAATGCCACAGAACAATACCGTCAAGAATGCAATTACCTTCTTCATCCGCTACTTGCTGTTCATGATCTCCTCAATCTCCTCCGCTTCAATGGGAATGTTGCGCATCAGATCGAAATTTTTGTCGCGCTGCACCACAACGTTGTTCTCAATGCGTATGCCTATGCCCTCCTCTTTAATGTAAATGCCAGGCTCAATAGTCCACACCGAGCCCACTCGTATTTTTTCGTGCATGTTGCCCACATCGTGCACATCTAAGCCCAGCATGTGCGAAGTGCCGTGGTAAAAGTATTTTCTAAATGCTTCGCGCCCTGGTGTCTGGTTCTTGATATCGGTTTTGTCTATCAGCTTCAATTTCAGCAATTCGCTTTCCATCAGCTTCTCCACCTCTTTATGGTAATCGAAATAGACGGTTGAGGGCCTCAGCATTTTAAACGCCTCGTTGTGTATGCGCAGCACGGCATTATACACCTCCTTCTGGCGTTTGGTAAACCTGCCGTTAACCGGAATGGTGCGCGTAAGGTCTGAATTGTAGTTGGCATACTCTGCAGCTACATCCAGCAACAACAAGTCGCCATCTTTACATTTCTGATTATTATCTATGTAGTGCAGAATGACAGCGTTGGCACCCGATGCAATGATGGGTGTGTAGGCAAAGCCGCGCGATCCGTTTCTGATAAACTCGTGTGCGTACTCTGCCTCTACTTCATATTCCATCACACCGGGCTTCACAAATTTCAATACACGCTCGAAGCCTTTTTGTGTGATGTCGCAGGCTTTCTGCATCAGTTCCAACTCGCGCTTCTGCTTCTCTCTGCGCAGTGCTGCCATTATGGGCGCCACGCGTTGGTAGGTATGTAGCGGATATTTGGCTTGGCACCATTCAATAAACCGGGCATCGCGGGTTTGCACCACCACATCGGCTCGATAATGCTCGTTGGTGTTAAGGTACACATGTTCTACCCCGCCCATAACCATCATGTGGTGAAACCATTTGTGAAAGTCGGAAAGCCACAACACCGTGCTGATGCCCGAGATCGCCTCGGCCTCCTGCCGGGTTAGTTTGTGCCCCTCCCATTTTTCCAGCAACTCGTTCGGCTCGCGCAGAAAGAGCACTTCACGGTATTTCTTGTCGGGAAACTCCGGGCATATCACCAATATGCTTTCTTCCTGCGTAATACCTGTAAGATAAAATAAGTCGCTGTTTTGCCGGAAGGGCATCGTGCCATCGGCAGTAGTGGGCATAATATCGTTGGAATTGAAAAGCGCCAGCGATGCCGGTTTCAGTGCCTTCACCAGGCGCTTGCGATTCAGTGTAAAAAGTTCTTTACCTATGTTTTCGTACCTCATGCAGATATTGTATTTTCAACCATTCGCAATTTATAAACAAAACCCACATGAAGTTTAAAATACTGATACTGCTGATGGCTTGTGTGCTGGGCAGCCAGGCGCAATGGAAATACCAACCCACCGAAGAAAATAAAAAGATGCGCGCATGGTTTGAAAGTGCCCGTTTTGGCCTCTTCATCCATTGGGGTGTATACAGCCAGTTGGGCGATGGCGAGTGGGTAATGAACAACCAGAAAATTCCTATCAAAACATATGAAAAACTACCCGCGTTTTTTAACCCCGTTGCGTTCGACCCCAAAGAGTGGGTGCAGATGGTGAAGGACGCGGGCATGAAGTACATCACCATTACCAGCAAACACCACGATGGCTTCGCCATGTACGACAGCAAGGTTTCGGATTACAACATTGTAAAGAAAACACCTTACGGTAAAGACGTACTGAAGATGCTGGCAGACGAGTGCCACGCGCAGGGCATCAAACTATTTTTCTATCATTCGCAACTCGATTGGCATCATCCCGATTATTTTCCGCGCGGTTTTACCGGGGTGGAATACACCGGCCGCGAAGAGAAAGGTGATTGGTACAGATACTTAGACTATATGGATGCCCAACTTACCGAATTGCTCACCAACTACGGCCCGATTGCTGGCATTTGGTTCGATGGCATGTGGGACAAGAAAGACGCAGACTGGCGCCTGGAAAAAACCTATCAATTGATTCATCAACTCCAACCGGCCGCGTTGGTGGGCAGCAACCACCACGTTACACCTTACGAGGGCGAAGATTTTCAGATGTTTGAAAAAGACCTGCCCGGCCACAACACCACAGGCTTTGCACCCGAGCAGAAAATTGGCGACTTACCCAAAGAAACCTGCGAAACCATTAACAACTCGTGGGGTTTCAATTTGCAAGATGCCCGCAATAAGAGCATCAAAGACCTGATACAATATCTGGTAAAGGCCTCCGGTTATGGTGCCAACTTTCTCTTGAACGTTGGGCCCATGCCCAACGGCAAAATTCAACCCGAGCACACCGCCTTGCTGAAACAAATGGGCGACTGGCTGAAAGTGAATGGAGAAACCATTTACGACACCAAAGGTGGCCCCCTCTCCGCCCGCGACTGGGGCGTGATGACACAGAAAGGCAATAAGTACTACGTGCACATTCTGAATTGGCACGATGAGGTGCTGACCTTGCCGAAGCTTGGCAAAAAAGTAGTAGCCGCTAAATTATTCAAAGACAAGAGTGCCATTAAGTTTCAGGAAAACGAATTTGGTTTAAGCCTGATGGTGCCCCGCAACAAGTGGGATGAGGTTGACACCATTGTAGAGTTGGAAGTGAAATAAAGAGGTGCGCAGGAGCAAAAGAAGAGCCTCACGACAAACATAGATGTGGCGTGAGGCTCTTCTTTTAGTATACAACTTATTTGCTCTCGCCTATCGGGTCGTTCACATCATCGGTATCCACCCAGTTGATCAACACAAAAGTTACCAGCAAACCGGAGAACACACCTTCTAACGCCACAATGAAAGAGGCAATGTAAGGGTTGAGGTAACGCCCCATGGGTTCGTTATCAATAATAGACTGCATCATGCTGGCATCTACTTTCATCCAAACAAAAAGGAACGCTGCAAAGATGAGCGAACCAACGGCACCAATGGCCACACCGGTTACCAACGCACGGAAATAGTTCAGGTGGTCTTCGTGTGTTTCTTTAAATTTTTTCAAGCCAAAGAAAATACCGGCCACCAGAATAAAAAGGTTGAGCAACCGAAGTTCCACATGGTGGCCCAGGCCTGCAAATTTCATCACTAGAAAATAAAGAATGAGGCCTGCTGCAATCTTGATTCCGTAGTTTTCGGGTATACGGTTCGGATCGTTGAATAAACTCATACTCGTTTGGGGATTAGGTTCATTCGAATATTTGTCTTTTTACCCAAAATTGCAACCGATTTCGAAAGTATCTTTTTGTGGATCACGTCTTCCCATTATTTTGCAGTAACAAATCACCTCATGGCTTCCAGGAAGAAGTTCAAAACAGAAGTTTTGGTGGCGCTGTCTGCCATCTTCATCAGCACTGCCACACTGTTTGTATACATCTATCAGGCGGGCATTATGCAAAAGCAACTGCGCACGGCCGTCTGGCCTCACATAGAGTGGCTAAAATCTGTGAACAGTAACGGTCTGTACCTCGAAGTGCAGAATAAAGGTATTGGGCCTGCCAGGGTAAAGAAGGTGAACCTCTACCTCGATGACAAGGCGATGGCCGATCTCACCGAAATGTTTCAAGTGCTAACCGACTCTTCCTTCGCAGAATATTTTGGCTACAGTACAGTGGAAGGCCGGGTGATGGGGCCTAGCGAGTCGATCACCGCCTTCGAAATTGCAGACGGAGAAATGGGCAAACGTATGTGGCAGGCCCTGAAGGCGAGAAATTTCAGGTAAACCATCTGCTATTGTTCTGTGTACGATGAATGCTGGACCTCTACCGGCACTGTGGTTACCGAAAGCGAATGCGAATGACGGCAACTGGGTTTCTACAATCATTAAAGGACGAGCAGCCCCCGACCGGCAACCCCATTTTGGCTGCACTCTGGCACGACTACAACGGCAACTGGCACCAGGCCCATGCGTTGGTTCAGGATTTGACTTCGCCAGAGGCGGCCCATCTGCATGCCTACCTTCACCGCAAAGAGGGCGATAACAGCAATGCTTTGTATTGGTACCACCGTGCTGGTGAACCGATGCCTTCCGTTTCGCTGCAAGATGAGTGGAACGCGTTGGTCTCTCGCTACACGCAGGAGGGTTAACTTCACCGGTTTTCTTTTTCATGATCGCGCGTGGGCAGGTTGGCCGCGCGCCACCGCTCTAACTCTTCCTTGCGGGCTTTCAATTCTTCTTCGGTGGGTTGGTATTTGTGCCAGTCAGACAAATCGGGTTGGCCTGCATCTACCCAGGCAGAAAACCACAAGTCGCCAATCATTTTTACGCTGGCACGCATCTGGCGTTCTACCATGCCGTTTAAAACCTGGTGGTAGGCTTTCGAATAGCCCGTAGAAAATACCTTCACCGTTTGTCTGCCTTTGGTTTCGAAAGCATACTTCCGGTCGCCTTGTGTGCGCGAAAGTTCTTTTTCAAGCGCGAGCACGGAATCGACTGCTGCTGCCGATTTTGTTACTGCTTGCCAGGCATGCCCCTGCACATGCTCTATGTAGGTGGCTTTTCCCACCAAAAAATCGTACTCACCAAAAAACAACTCAGGCAACCGCGATTCCCAAAAGCCGTGGAGCCCATGTTGCCCGGTTTTTTGTCCATCGTAATTGCTGGTAGTATGCAGCGGCACGTGGGCATCGGCCACATAGTGGCCCAGCTCAGCCGATATTCTCAATACACGGGCAGGATCGCGGAGCAGAAAGGCCTCGCGCAACTGCAGGTAAACCCGGTGGATGTGCCAGGGCAAGATACCTCTCGCTTGCAGCGTATCCTCCGGCCATTGGGCCAGGGCATCGCGCCAGTAGCGTGGCAAACGGTAGGCCGCGCTGTCGCCATAAGCATCCAGGTCTATGTAGTGGCGGGCAGCCTCGTCTGGCACAGCATACCTGCGCCTGTCAGGGTTTACAGACGTTTCTTCGATGTAAGCGATGTGCCGCTTATAAAATGGCATCATCGCTGGTGGCAACGTAAAAACGGCCAATCGGTTAATCTTTCGGTGTGCAAAGAAACCCCAGCCGCCAAAAACCAGCAGGCACAGCACACAACAAAGCAATTTCAAAAACCGACTCACCAGCGTATCTTGTTGTTTTCAATTTTACATAAAATACATGATTCGCACAACGCTTGCTCTTTTGATTTTACCTGTATGGGTACTGGCTACCGATCCTTACCCTCGTAATCCACATATCGATGTAAAGCATTACCAGTTTCAACTCGCGCTGAACGATTCTACAGATAGAATACAGGGTGAGGCCACCATCACGTTATTCTTCCGGTCGGGCTTGAAGTCGGTAGCGTTCGATCTGATGAGTGTGAATGCAGACGGGAAGGGCATGCAGGTAACCGAAGTTACCGATGACAAGGGGAATAAGTTATTTTTTCAGCATAGGGATCATCGCATCAAAGTAGACTTTGCGGAAGAAATTGCCGCAGGCGAAACACGTGCTTTGCGAATTGTTTACAACGGCATCCCTGCAGATGGGTTGATCATTAGCCGCAACAAGTTTAACGAGCGCACCTTCTTTGGCGATAATTGGCCAGACCGGGCGCGCCACTGGCTGCCGGGCATCGATCATCCGTACGACAAAGCACACATCGAATTTAAAGTGATAGTCCCTGAGCACTACCAGGTGGTAGCAACGGGTAAAAAAATTGAAGAAACCAATCTGCCACGCCAGCAAAAACTTACACACTATCGCGAAGATGCGGATGTGGCGCTGAAGGTAGCCACCATTGGTGTGGCCCGGTTTGCCGTACAACTATCAGGCGAACCTGCGAACGTTCCGGTTACTACGTGGGTCTACCCGCAAAACCGAACCGAAGGCTTCAGCGATTTCGCAGTAGCGCCCAAGGTGCTGCAATTTTTTCAAGAATACCTCGCGCCATTTCCTTATTCCAAGCTGGCACATGTGCAATCCAAAACTCGCTATGGCGGCCTCGAGAATGCCGGAAACATTTTCTATTTCGAAAACTCAGTAAACGGAAAGAACGAACGCGAAGGATTAATAGCACACGAAACAGCCCACCAATGGTTTGGCAACAGCGCCAGCGAAAACGACTGGCACCACGTATGGTTGAGCGAGGGCTTCGCTACCTACCTGACTGCTGTTTACCTGGAAAATACGTACGGTGAAGAGCGGCTGATGAAAGAAATGCAGCAAGACCGAATGGAAGTTCTGGCGTTCTACAAAAAGAACCAGCGCCCCATCATCGACACCACCATCACAAACATCAACCAGGTGTTGAGCACCAACACGTACCAAAAGGCGGGCTGGGTGCTGCATATGCTGCGCAACCAGGTCGGCAGCGCCACCTTCCACCAAATTCTCAGGGCTTACTACAACGAATACGCGCACGCCAATGCCACCACGGCCGACTTCCAGCGCATCAGCTCGGCAATCAGCGGCCAGAACCTCGACAACTTTTTTAGGCAATGGCTCTACCGGGGCGGGCACCCGCAATTGCAGGTAAAGTGGCGCTATGTGCCTGCCCGGAAAGAAGTTTTGCTGGACGTTCTGCAGGCCCAAGCCGAGCCTCCTTTCCAATTCCCATTACAAATCGGCATTAAGACTTCTACTGGTCAAGCCATTGAAAATGTGGCGATTAGCGACAAAAAGACCAGCATTTCGATTCCTTGCCCCGAAAAACCGGTTGAGATTGTGCTGGACCCCTATACCGTGCTGCTTTTCGAAGGCACCGTAACGGGTAAATAACACCCAGGAAGGCATCTTTCTGGCAGTATCTTTTTGTAAATCAGCCCAAAGTTTTACCTTTGCAGTCCTTTTTAAAAGAGAACCATGGCAAACCATAAATCGGCAGAAAAGAGAATACGCGCCAACGAAGCAAAACGCGTTCGCAACCGCTACCAGGCAAAGACCACGCGTACTTTTGTAAAGAAATTGAAAACCACCACCAATAAGAGCGAGGCAGAAACGCTTTTGAAGGAAGTGAGTTCCATGCTGGATAAGCTGGCCAAGAAGAACATTATCCATTGGAAAAAAGCTGCCAACCAGAAGTCGAAATTGGCAAAGAAGGTGAATTCCATCGCCTAAAAACAGAAGATACCCTTGATTTGAATTTTTCCCTCCATCCCGGTAAAACGGGTTGAGAGGGTTTTTTCTTTTTCAAGCGGCCCAGCGGGCGATGCCCCGGCATATCGGATTCATTTTGTAATTTCCGCGTTTCATACAAACCCCGTTGGAGAAACAAGAACCAGGCATTCGCAACATCAAGGATTGGTCGCCCGAAGACAGACCACGCGAAAAGTTGTTGCTAAAAGGAACCTCGGCCCTATCGGATGCCGAACTGATCGCCATTCTGTTAGGCACCGGCACCGCCACCCACAGCGCAGTTGATGTTGCCAAGCATGTGCTGCAGCATGTAAACAATAACCTGAACGAGCTGGCCCGCCTGTCTGCCAAAGACCTGATGAAAATAAAAGGTATTGGCGAAGCCAAAGCCATTACCATTGTGGCCGCCATAGAATTGGGCAGGCGAAGGAAGGAGTTGGAGGTGAATGACAAACCTAAAATAACCGCCTCGAAAGATGCGTTTGAGTTGCTGAGGGGTGATTTGATGGATTTAACGCGCGAAGAGTTCTGGGTATTGTTACTGAACAGGGCACACCGGGTGATCAAAAAAAAGCGGGTGAGCGAAGGAGGCGTAAGTGGCACCGTGGCCGATCCAAAAATCATTTACAAGCTGGCGCTGGAAGAACTGGCCTCCGGAATTATCGTGGCACACAATCATCCCTCCGGAAACCTGACGGCCAGCCAGAGCGATATTGACCTGACGCGCAAGTTAAAGGAAGCCGGAAAAGTGATGGATGTACAACTGCTGGACCACCTGATAGTGGCCGGAAAAAACTATTATAGCTTTGCAGACGAAGGTTTACTCTAAATGGAGGCAATGCTGCGCCTGGTTGTAATTGTGGTGTTGGTGGTAGCTGCCTTCTTTCTGCTGTTCTACACCCGGAAAGACGAAGGCAGCGCTGTGCAGACGGTCACTGTTCAAACGGCTGCAACCGATACGGCAAAGGCCAACGTAAAACCAGTACTTTACATTGCCAGCCCGGCCAACCCGCACTGGCGAGCGCTCCTTTCCGACTACGAAAATTTTCTGCAGCGTGCGCTGGACAAAAACCAGGCTCCCGGAGTAGCCGTTGCCATCGTGCAAGATTCATCCGTTATCTATGCCAGCGGGTTGGGTGTGCGCGATGTTGACACCCAAACACCGGTGGATGTTCACACCGTTTTCCGGCTTGGTTCGGTATCGAAAAGTTTTGCGGGTGTACTTACCGCACGCCTCGTTCAGGAGGGCACTCTTCGTTGGAGCGACAAGGTAATCGACTATGTTCCCGGTTTTCGTTTGAAACTACAGTCCTCTACCGATAGCCTTACGTTGGCACATCTGCTTTCGCATACATCGGGCTTGCCGTATCATGCCTTTACAGACCGCGTGGACGATGGCGCTCATTTTGATACCCTGGTCTATCACCTCCGCGATCTAAACCTTACGGGGCCACCGGGAAAAATCTACAGTTATCAAAACGTGGCATTCAGCATCATCAGCAAGGTAATAGAATCGGCCACCGGCAAAAGTTACGAGCAGGTAATGATCGAAAAAATCTTTATGCCCCTGCAGATGCTGGAGTCTTCGCTGAACTACGAGGCCTTGCTCAGCACACCCAACAGGGCAAGTCCGCACCAACGCATACGCAAGGGTTGGCGCTCGCTGGCCATTTCGCCCACCTACTACAACGTAGGGCCTGCGGGTGGCGTCAATGCAAGCATTGGCGACATGGCGCGGTGGTTAAAAATCCTTACCAATCCTTACGACACGCTACTGTTGCCCACAAGCAAGGAAGAAATGTTTGCACCACAGGTAAAAGCCATTGCCCGCAACCGGCATTTCAGAAAATGGAAACGGTCTCGTGGCTCTTACTATGCCCACGGCTGGCGCGTATTAACCTTTAAAGACGACACAGTAAACTACCACGGTGGTTATGTGAATGGATTTAGAAGCGAGGTAGCTGTGAAGCCTAACGAAAGACTGGGTATTGCCGTGTTGGTTAACTCGCCAGGCCCGTTGGCAGATCAGGCCATTCCGGAGTTTCTCCGTTTATACGAAATTTACCGGGTGCGCATCCAATCTTGGAAAATGGAGCAACCCAAACCTTTACCAGCCAGCGAATGAAAACATCGAACCTCTTAATCATCATAAGTGCAGTGGCCATTGTGGCGGTAGTTTTCTATTCGCTGACCGGGGGTACTGATGAAAAGGCCTATGCCGAACAGTTGCTGAAAGAACGTGCAGAAAAAGACGAGTTCATGCGTTCGGGTGAAGGTTCACCCTTTGAAGGCATGGCCGATCAGTTTGCGGGGCTGCAATATTTTCCGCCCAATGTCAAATTCAGAATTCAGGCCGATCTGGAACCCGTTACCGACCGGAAAATGGTAACCCTGCCCACCAGCGATGGAAAGGAAAAACGTTACCTGGAGTATGCGCATGCCTCGTTTAAATTAGATGGCGTGCAAAACCGTCTGTTGCTGTTAGAATTGATTGATCCGGGACCCTACAAAGGCACACTTTTTCTGGCTTTTGCCGACCAGACCAGTGCCATTGAAACCTATGGTGCCGGGCGCTACCTCGATGTGAAGAAAGTTCCCGGGGCAACCACACTGCTTTTAGATTTCAACAAAGCCTACAACCCCTACTGCGCGTATTCAGAAAAATTCTCTTGCCCGTTTCCTCCTAAAGAAAATGTGCTGAATGTAGCGATTCTGGCTGGTGAGAAAAATTACGTTCCCGGAGAGTAATCAAAGCTTGGCGCCTTCGTACACTTCGCGTAGCGGAATAGACACACCTACGGATTGAATCTGAAGTGTCTCCTCGATCGAGCGATACACTTGCAATTCCCAGTTGGAGCGTTCGTTCATTCGGTACACTTCCACACGCACCGAATGAGCGTCTATCAAAACATATTCCTTGAGGGTGGGAATGTCGCGGTAAAGTGCAAATTTCTCACCCCTGTCGTATAGACGGGTAGATGGCGACAAGATTTCAATAAGCACCACCGGTTGTGTGGCCGTGTCTGCATCAAGGGGAGAAGACACTATATCGCCACAGATGATGGAGATGTCAGAATAGGTGAATAAGGTGTTTTGTGGAATATGAATGCGTAGGTCGCGGCCATAGGGTTTACAAGGTTTTCCCTTCAACTGAATACCTAACCCAACAAAAAGGTTTGAGAAAATTACGTTGTGCCTCGCATCGGCACCCGCCATGGAAAAAATCTCGCCCCGGAAAAACTCGTGCTTTTCTGCCGAGTCCTTCTCGAATGCCAGGTACTCTTCTTCCGAGAAACGAGTTTTGCTATAAAGCACCAGCGGATCTCTGACTTCTACCATTATCGAAAGTTACTAAAAACCAATATCACCCATGTAGCGGGCATAACCCCGAAAATTCAATTGCCCACTTGATTCAAATAGCCCGAAACATTGTACTTTTAAGGCTTGATTTTTCTGCACCTATGAAGATTTCGTACAACTGGCTCAAAGAATACATAGACATACCTGAATCGGCTGAAGAAATTGGTAAGGTACTTACCGCAACCGGGCTGGAGGTGGAAAGTGTGGAGCCTCAGGAATCGGTAAAGGGTGGCTTGAAAGGCCTGGTGATTGGCGAAGTGCTTACGTGCGCCAAACACCCCAATGCAGATAAACTTTCTGTAACTACGGTAGATGCAGGCGGGCCTGCGCCATTGAAAATTGTGTGTGGCGCACCCAATGTGGCCGCAGGACAAAAAGTGGTAGTGGCGGTGCCCGGCACCACCATACACCCCACCAAGGGCGAGCCCTTCGAGATTAAGCCCACCAAAATTCGGGGCGAACAAAGCGAAGGCATGATATGCGCAGAAGACGAGGTGGGCCTGGGCGAAAGCCATGCGGGAATCATGGTATTGAAAACCCAGGTGCCCAATGGAACAAAGGCTGCCGACTTCTTTAACGTGCAGAGCGATTATGTATTGGAGATTGGGCTTACCCCCAACCGTGCCGATGCGGCCTCGCACATAGGCGTTGCCCGCGATATAAAGGCCGCTTTGAAGCGCGAAGTACGTTGGCCGTCTGTTGATTCCTTCAAAAAAGACAACGATAACCTGACCATTCCGGTAGCGGTGGAAAATGCAGAAGCTTGTCCGCGTTACTCAGCCCTTACCGTTACGGGGGTTACCGTAAAAGAATCGCCCGACTGGTTGAAAAACAAACTGCGGGCAATTGGTTTGAACCCCATCAACAACATAGTAGACATTACCAACTTTATCTGCCATGAGCTGGGCCAGCCCATGCACGCCTTCGATGCAGATAAGATTGCGGGTAAGAAAGTAATTGTGAAAACTTTGGCTGCCGGCACAAAGTTTCGCACGCTAGACGATAAGGAGCGTACTTTAACCGCCTCCGACCTGATGATTTGCAACGGCAACGGTGAGGGCATCTGCATAGCCGGTGTGTTTGGCGGCATCCAATCAGGTGTTACATCGCAAACCACCAACTTGTTTTTGGAGAGTGCTCACTTCTCGGCCGATTATGTGCGCAAAACAAGCATGCACCATCAGTTAAAGACCGATGCCTCCTTTCGCTACGAGCGGGGCACCGACCCTAACCTAACGGTTTATGCGCTCAAACGTGCTGCTCTGCTTATCAAAGAACTGGCTGGCGGACACATTTCGTCAGACGTAACAGATGTCTATCCCACGAAAGTGGAGAACCGGATTATTGAAGTAAAGGATAAAAATGTAAACCGCTTAATCGGTAAAGCGCTGCCGCGCGAAACCATATTCACCATTCTTGAAAATCTAGATATCCAGGTAATCCGCAAATCTGACGACCGTTTTACCGTGTCGGTGCCCCCCTACCGGGTAGATGTTTTTCAGGAGGCTGATATCGTGGAAGAGATACTGCGCATTTATGGCCTGAACAATATTGAGCTGACTTCTACAGCCAGTGCCGAATTTATTTCTCCGTTTCCCGATAAAGACATTAATAAGTTCAAGCGCGCCATTGGCGAGATGCTGGCAGCGAATGGCTTCTACGAAATATTGACCAACTCGCTTACCAACGCTGCCTATCAGCAAAAGCACAACCTGCAGTTTGATGGCGAAGCCGTAGAAATTCTGAACAAGTTAAGCGAAGAGCAGGGCATTTTGCGGCAAACGATGTTGTTTACCGGCTTGGAGGTATGCGCACACAACATTAACCGCAAGCAAAAAGACCTGAAGTTGTTCGAATTCGGCAAGGTGTATCATAAAAAGAACAACCAATACGAAGAGCATGAGCGCCTGGCGCTGTACATCACCGGCCAGAACGAAACAGAAAACTGGCAGAACAAGAGCAAAGGCGTTACTTATCACGACCTGGCGCAACAAATAGCGCACGTGCTCGAGAAGGCTGCCATTAAAAAGTTTAAGCAACAACCTGCTGAGCACCCGTTGCTGGAGTACGGCATGAAAATAAGCCGTGGCAAAGAAGAAATTGGCACGCTGGGTAAGGTGAAAACAGTTTTTCAAAAAGATTTCGGCATCAAGCAGGAAATATTTTATGCCGACTTGAACGTGGCCTTGCTTTTCAACGCGGCAAACCCTAAGTTCGATGTGCAGGAAGTACCCAGGTTCCCCGAAGTGAGACGCGACTTATCGCTCGTGCTCGACCGGCAGGTTACCTATGCTGAAATAGAAGAATTAGTACGCAACACAGAAAAACAATTGATACGCGAGATCATTGTGTTTGATGTGTACGAAGGAGATAAAATTCCGCAGGGAAAGAAAGCGTATGCCCTTGGTTTCACCTTGCAAAACGATACAAAAACCTTGACTGACGAAGAAATTGATCAAACCATGAACCGCCTGATGACCGCCTTCGAACAAAAGATGCAGGCAGTAATCAGAAAGTAAACGCAAAACACCAACCACTTTCATGGACCAGGAACTTCTGAAAACCAATCTGAACGGCCTCGAACGCAAAATTCTGGTGCTGTTAAACGAGCACAAATCGCTAAAAGACGAAGTAAGGAGCCTTAAATTAGAAAACCACGAGCTGAAGGGCAGCCTGAAAGCGCGCGATGAGCAGTTGGCCAATTTTAAGAATCAGATTAAAATCACTAAGATTGTGGATAATTTAAACCCGGAAGACGGAAGTGTTTCGGATTTGAAGCGGAAAGTGGACGAATACATTCGTGAAATAGATAAATGCATCGCTCACTTAAGCCGATAATTGAACCTGTAGCATATTAATGGAAGAACTTTCGATAAAGATCAAGATTGCCGAGCGCGAATACCCCATGAAGGTGAAGAGGCACGAAGAGGAGCGGGTGCGGGCGGCAGGAAAACTCATTAATGAAAAACTGAAGCACTACAGAGAGCAATTCGGCATAGACGATAAACAAGACCTTCTGGCAATGGTAGCTTTCGATTGCATTGTACAGAAGCAGGCCACGGAAGAAACCCACCAGGTAGTAGACCAGACCGTTTTTGAAAAGGTCAACCACCTGAACCAGATTGTTTCGCAAGCCATTCTATAAATCGCCACCCCTTCATTTCCTGCTACAGAGTTAAGGTCCGGGTTATTGTTTAACCTTAAAAATTTACATTATGGACCTGATAATAATGGTGCTGATAAGCGTGGTGGCCACTATCAGCCTGAGTTTCTTAATAGGCAGCTTATTGGCCAAGCGCAAAGCCCGCAAAAACGAGCAAGACGCCCAGGAAAAAGCCAAGCTGATTATTAAGGAAGCCGAGCTGCAGGCTGAAAACCTGAAGAAAGACAAGATTCTGGAAGCCAAAGAAAAACTGCTTAGGATGAAGCAGGAGTTTGAAGAAGAGGCCAACCGCAAGAAAAACCAGATTGTTGCCAACGAGCAGAAAATAAAACAGCGCGAGTCGCAACTGGCAAAAGAGTTAGAAACACTGAAACGTAAAGAAGCTGAGATAGAAGAAGAAAGGCAAAGCCTGGCCCAACAGCACGACCTGGTAAAAAAACGCAAAGAAGAACTGGATAAATTCAATGCGCAGAAAGTGGCCATCCTCGAAAACATCTCTAAACTTACCGCAGACCAGGCACGCGATCAGTTAGTGGAATCGCTGAAAGAAGAGGCCCAGACAAAAGCGAGTTCTTTCATTAAAGACATCATGGAGCAAGCCAAGCTAACAGCCACCAAAGAAGCCAAAAAGATTGTAGTTGAAACCATTCAGCGCACCGCCACCGAGCATGCAGTAGAAAACTGCGTGTCGGTGTTCAATATCGAGAGCGATGACATCAAAGGAAAGATCATCGGCCGCGAGGGGCGCAACATTCGGGCCCTCGAAGCCGCCACAGGCGTAGAATTTATTGTAGACGATACACCAGAAGCCATCATCATCTCCGGCTTCGACCCGGTACGCAGAGAGATTGCCCGCCTGTCGTTACACCGCCTGGTGCAGGACGGCCGCATTCACCCCGCCCGCATCGAAGAGATTGTTGCCAAAACAACCAAAAACATAGAAGACGAAATTGTTGAGATTGGCGAACGTACGGTGATTGATTTGGGTATACACGGCTTACATCCTGAATTGGTGAAGATGATTGGTCGCATGCGTTTCCGTTCATCGTATGGCCAAAACCTGTTGCAACACTCGCGCGAAGTGGCCAATCTGTGCGCTATTATGGCTACCGAGTTGGGCCTTAACGTAAAACAAGCCAAACGTGCAGGCCTGCTGCACGACATTGGAAAAGTGTGGCCCGAGGAACTGGAAAAACCCCATGCTATTGTGGGCATGGAACTGGCCCAAAAATACAAAGAGCACCCGATAGTATGCAACGCCATTGGTGCCCACCACGATGAAATTGAGATGACAAACATCCTCTCGCCCATTGTACAGGCCTGCGATGCCATTTCTGGCGCACGCCCCGGTGCAAGGCGCGAAGTAATGGAGCAATACATCAAGCGACTGCGTGAACTGGAGCAGGTAGGCTTAAGCTTCGAGGGTGTTGAAAAGTGCTATGCCATACAGGCGGGCCGCGAACTACGCGTGATAGTAGATGCAGAAAAGGCCACAGACGACCGTGCCGCGCAATTGAGCTTCGATATTTCGCAGAAAATTGAACGCGACATGCAATACCCGGGGCAAATCAAGGTTACCGTTATACGCGAAATGCGCAGCGTAGCTTACGCTAAGTAGACAGATCATATTTCTAAAGAGAAGGCCCGCAGAGGGCCTTTTTTATTGTGGAAATTCTGCAGACGGTATCAAAAAAAAAATCGATGTATGCATGATGAGTCGCTGGAAGAAGTGCCCAAAAAAGCGCTTGCCGGCACCGACCTTCAATACGCCATACACGGTGCCCACGTATTCTTAACAAAAGAAAAATACATCATGACCTCGCTACCGGCTGGGTTCTTTGCATCAGACACCTCCCCCCTAGTATCTACATTCGACATCAGTGCGTACGAAGCCGAAGAAGCAAAACAAAAGCGAGATAATGAACGCCTCCATACGCAATGCCTATTCTGTATTTTTCACTTCTGAGGGTGGGGTTATCAAGGGCTATAAATTGTATGTGTTTGGTCAAGCCATCCCAACAGTAACCTATAATTTCAAATTCTGATGGCCACGGCTTTGAAATATTTACAAACGAAGCTACCACTGGTATTCATCATTGGAATGTGAGGCTGCCTTGATCCGTATGCGCCACCGGTGGCCGATGGAGAACTCGATATTCTTGTAGTAGATGGGTTCATGGACCAGCAGTCCGCCCATGTAAGACTCACCAAAGCGGTGGCTTTGGCAACCGAAGATGGTGTCTATCCGGCAGAATCGGGGGCGGTGGTTACGATACCTATGTGCGAGCTACTTTAGTGCTCCGAAAAATACCAACCCGATCGAAATCATTAGCCTGCAACAACAGTTCGACACGCGAAGAAAAGTCTCGCTGCAGCTTAGCAGAAATGCTAACACTTCCTTTCGGTGGCAGTTATTAAAAAAGATTCGTTGGCGAGCCTGCACGCATCAACCATTACCTCTTATCTTCTCCTTTCATCCGACCTTCATGGCGAAATCGAATCTCCCGACTATTACCTGCAGCCGGGGCGACAAAAAGAAATCGACAACCTGATGTTGACACATGGTTGGCGTAGGTTTACCTGGCAGGAACTGAAACAACCATTTAATATAGGCACGGCTACCTTCCCAGTTTCCGTCAGGAATTTCGACAATTAACATTTCGTAATTTTTCTTTGCCTGCCATTCGCGCGGAAAACCATTTCACCTATCTTGGTAAACATGAAAGGTTTTTCCGCCTCGCGCCTGGCTGTTAAGATTTTGTTTTTCCTCAACGGCTTCATTCATGCCAACTACTTCTCAAGGCTTCCACGCATTCAAGATCACTTTAGTGTAGACAACGGCACGCTGGGTTTGGTGCTTTTGTCGGCTTCCATTGGGGCGTTGGTGGCCATGCCTTTCACCGGGTGGATGATCATTCGCAATGGCAGCAGGCGCGTAACCATCTTCGCCTCCTATTTCTACTGTGCCATGGTACCTTTCATTCCCCTCATGCCGCAGGTCTATTCGCTCATGGCTCTTTTCTTTGTGATGGGCGTTTCCACCGGCATGATGGATGTGGCCATGAATGCGCAGGCGGTGATGGTAGAACAACAACTGAAGAAACCCATCATGACCTCCTTCCATGCCTTGTTCAGTGTGGGCATGATGCTGGGTGCGCTGTGCGGATCGCTTTTCTCAGAACTCAATACAACGCTGTTCATTCACTTTGTCATCATCACAGTGTTAAGTCTCGTTACCGTTTTTGTAGCACGCTACTATCTTATTCACGATAAGCCACTCAAAAAAGATACAGATACGCCTGCCTTCCGCCTGCCCAACGCTTCGATGGTAAGCATAGGAGTAATTGCCTTTTGCTGCATGTTGGGCGAAGGTGCCATGGCCGACTGGAGTACCAACTATATGGAAAACATAGCCAAAGCACCTGAATCGATCGCCCCTTTGGGCCTATCTGCCTTTGCCCTGGCCATGACCATTGGGCGGCTGATGGGCGACAAGGCACGTATTCGCTTTGGCGACAGGCAACTGATGATCATTTGTGGCTACATTGCATTTAGTGGGCTGGGCTTATCTATACTTTTCGTTCAACCATTTAGCGTGATTGCCGGTTTCTTTGTAGTGGGCATAGGCCTGTCGGTAATTGTGCCCATTGCCTACAGCATTGCCGGCAGCACAAAGGATCTGCCGCCCGGAGTTGGCCTGGCCATGGTAACCACAGTGGGCTACTCTGGTTTTCTTTTCGGTCCGCCCATTATAGGCTTTCTGGCCGATCTGTTTACCTTGCGGCTGGCGTTGTTGTTAGTGCTGCTTCTCTTCGCCCTGCTCATTTGGCTTAGTTCGCGCTATAAATTCTGACGTTATGAATATTCAACACAGTGAATCTGGCAACAAAGGAAAATTTTTTGTGGAAGAAAACGGTGAAGTATTGGCTGAGATGACCTACTCCAAAGCCGGAGACACGCGCATCATCATCGATCATACCGAAGTATCCGACAAATTGCGGGGAACTGGTGCGGGCAAACAATTGGTAGCGGCTGCGGTAAATCACGCACGTGCGCATCAACTGAAAATAATGCCCCTTTGCCCCTTCGCTAACTCGGTGTTTAACAAAACGCCCGAATGGGCCGATGTACTGTTTTAATGCCGCTGATTAACTCCTCCACGTACCGCCCCGTGCCACTGCTGTTCAACGGCCACCTCGAAACGGTAGTGCCTAGCATGTTTCGCAAAGTGGAAAATGTGCAGTATCAACGCGAACGCTTAGAACTTAACGATGGCGATTTTCTCGACCTGGACTGGCTCGGTGGTGTCCATTCCCGACTGGTCATTATTTCGCATGGGTTGGAAGGCAGTAGCCACCGGCACTATTGTAAGGGCATGGCCCGTTACTTCTTTCAGCAAAAGTGGGATGCCCTGGCGTGGAACTGCAGAAGCTGCAGTGGTGAAATGAACCGCCTGCCGCGATTTTATCACCACGGAGCTACCGAAGACCTGCAGGCCGTTGTCAATCATGCCCTTGGGCGGGGCTACACCACCATTGCGTTGGTGGGGTTCAGCATGGGCGGCAGTCTGTCTTTAAAATATGCAGGCGAACAAACTCACCAACTGCCAGCGGCCATCAAAGCGATTGCCACCTTCTCCGTGCCTTGCGATTTAGGCGCGAGTGCCGAAGAGCTGGACAAGCCCGCCAACTGGTTCTACAGAAACCGATTTCTTAAAAAGCTCGAGAAAAAGATCAGAGCAAAATCAGTTTTATTTCCGGAGCAAATTGATGCCAACCATTTTCAAAGGATACGCACATTCCGGGACTTCGATAACCTGTACACCGCTCCGCTGCATCAGTTTGAGAATGCTGCAGATTTTTATGCCAAAGCATCGGCAAAGAAGTATTTATCGGCCATCGAAATACCTACACTCATTGTGAATGCCGAGAATGATCCGTTTTTGCCCGCGGCCTGTTACCCCACAGATATTGCCGCAACGCACGCAAATATCTTTTTGGAAATACCACACCGCGGGGGACATGTTGGCTTTTCACTTTCAAATAGCCGCGAGAACTGGATGGAGTTGCGGGCATGGGAATTTGTCCATCAGTTTTGTTAACAAATGCCAATTGGAGTGAATTGTTGTAACTTTTCTGCACAACTTCAGTTAAACCGTGCAAACTCAACACTATGAAAAAACTACTTTTGGTCTTCGCAATGATTGTTCCGCTTGCAACATTCGCTCAAGGTGAAGAAGATGCCGTGAAGAATGTGGTCACCAGCGCTTACGTGCAGGGCATTCACAACGGTGGTCCTATTGACGACATCAGAAAGGGATTTCACCCTTCGTTTACCATGCTTCGCTTTTCGAACAACGAAGTGAACCCGCTCTCTATTGAAGAGTGGATTACCAATATTGAAAAGGTCAGGTCGCAAAACCCAAATCCCAGCACCGTAAAAACTGAGGCAAAATTCTTACAAATATCTGTGGCTGGCACCGCGGCCAACGTGGTGCTTGAGCTATACCGCGACAATAAAAAAATATTTACCGACAACCTGTTGCTTTACAAATTCAACGAAGGCTGGCGCATTGTAAGTAAAACATTCTACCGGCATCCATAGCCACCGAAGAAGTAGGGGGTGTAGATGCCTCTTACTTCTTCCACGAAAACATCCAGCTCAGGTATTCGGGCTCAGCAAAAGCATTGTCCCAACTATTGTGGTTTACTCCCGGATACTCAGTATACTTCACATTCACTTTTAGCTCTTTCAATCTGGTCACCATCTCGCGCGACTGCTTCACGTCTACCACGCCATCCTGATCGCCATGAAAAACCCAAAATGGAATCTTCTTTATCTGCTTGCCGTAATGTAGCGCATCGCCACCGCCACAAATCGGCAAAGCAGCCGCAAACATTTTTGGGTAGCGATATACGGCTTCGAATGTGCCCATTCCGCCCATCGATAGGCCCGTGATGTATACGCGGTTTGCATCCACTTTTTCTTTGCGTTTAAAATCCTCCACCAAAGCCATGGCCGCCACCAGGGGCCAGCGTGCCGGAAATTTTTCGTAGTCAAATTCCATAGGGTAAGGCATCTTCGATCGGTCTATTTGCACCGAACTCCAATACTCCCCGGCCGGGCATTGCGGAAAGATTACGATGGCCGGGTATTCGGTGCGCACGTCTTCGCGCAAGAAAAGTTTTGCCCCGTGCGTGAGTTGCTTCTCGTTGTCGCTGCCCCGCTCACCCGCACCATGCAGCACCAGTACCAGCGGGAATTTTTTACCCGCTTCATAATCGGCTGGAAACAAAACTCTGTAGGGCAACACGCCCTGGCTGTGCTCAAAAACACGACTTTGGAACAGGCTTACATCCTGAGCTGTAGCCTGCCAGGCTGCCAGCATGATCAGCAACCACAAACAACTTTTAACCGTGCGCATAACCTATGAAGAAGTTTAATGAGAGATCATCTAAATTCACACAAAAAAAACATCATGAAGAACGTTCGTACCCTGCTCACCATTCTGTTAATGCCATTTTCATTGTTGGCTCAACAAAATAGCGAAGTTATCGATCTGAAAAAACACAAAATCATCATGCAATTCAGCGCAGGCGATTCGCTGTCGCAGGTGTCGGTACTAGGTCAGGTAAAAAACATTCGCACAGCATGGCCCAACGCCCAACTGGAGGTGGTGTGTCATGGCAACGGGCTCGACCTTTTGGTTGCCAACAAATCGAAAGCAGGCGACCAGGTGAAAGCGTGGACTAATCAAGGGGTGGTTTTCGCAGCCTGTAACAACACCATGAAGCGAAAAGGTGTTACGGCAAACGATCTGCTGCCACAGGTAACGGTGGTTCCTTCGGCTATGACTGAGTTGGTGAGTAAGCAGGAAAAAAAGTGGGCCTATGTGCGGGGCGGACATTAACGTTAGCCAAGCAGCAGCGATAGGCGTTTCATGGCCTCGTTGTGCGATTGTCCGTTTTGTATGTTTTGGCGAATGGCCTCGATGATGTCACGCACTTTTTCGCGTTGGTAACCAAATTTTACGGCAAACAGGTTGCATAGCTTCAGTTCTTCATCGTGTACGCTTTTGTCAATGGTCATCATATGCACCAGGTCGTACAGTTGATGGAAGCGCTCTTCTTTACTTTCGGGAACAACAAACTCTACCCCTTCGGGCTTTTTGCGAATGGCTTCCAGTTGGCTTTCGGAAATACTGTTTCTCTTTGCAATTGATTTCAGCAGTTCATACTCAATAGAATCGAAATTGCCGTCTACGGCTGCCATTTCAATCAGGTTTTTCATGTGGCTCTTGGCCGAAGCTTTTCCTTGCTTAAAAAGGCTGAGTATGTCGGTAAATTTCATCTGTTAATGATTTTCTCGTTTTATGTTGCCGCGTGTGCGGGAGCCTACCCATGCCTTGTCATCTTTTTGGGTGCACACAGTGCATTGATAATTCATAGCGCGACCAGGTTAGGGAAAAGAAAGGTAGCACATCTTGGCAAAAATTGAAACGCCCGTTTCGCTCTCTAATCAATTTTTAATCTCCTTTAAAGCCGGGCCCGCGCACCGCACGCCCCGGCAACCCACCGGTATGCTCACCATCGGCCAAAACCTGCACACCATTTACAAATACGTGAACCATACCGGTGGCATATTGCATTGGCTTTTCGAATGTGGCATGGTCTTGAATCTTGTCAGCATCGAAAATGGCCAGGTCTGCAAAATAGCCTGGCTTCACTAGGCCACGTTTTTTGATCTTTAGGTTGGTGGCTGGCAAAGACGTGAGCCTGCGTACTGCCTCTTCGAGTGAGATTACTTTTTCTTCGCGCACGTATTTGCCTAACAGGCGGGCAAAATTTCCATAGGCACGCGGGTGGGTGCTCGATTTGAGGAACACACCTTCGGGAGCCGAGGATTCGGCATCGGAACCAAAACTCATATACGGCAGCGCGATCTGCCTGCGGATATTTTCTTCGCTCATCATAAAATAAACGGTGCCCACGCGCGAGCCATCGCGAATCACCAGGTCCATGGCCGTTTCCTCAGGCGACTTACCATAAAGGGCAGCCATTTCTGCCAATGTTTTACCGGTATATTTTTTTAATGAATCGTTGGCAAACCCCACCAACAAAACCCGCTCCGCGCTACCTGCCATCAACAGAAGATTTTCCCATTCCTGGGTGCGTGTGCGCATTTCCTGCAGAACCCGCTTTCTGATGGAGGGGTCTTGCAAACGCTTTGACCAGGCGGCATAGCCACCCTCTTGCACCCAGGGCGGCATGGAGGCATCCAGGCCGGTGGCCCCTGCCGGATAGGTGTACATGTTGGTGGTTATACGATGCCCTTGTTGATTGGCCCGATTAATCATGGCCAACACCGAATCGAGTTTATTCCAATTTTCCCGGCCCGCCATCTTCAGGTGATAGATCTCTGCCGGAATGTTGGCTTCGCGCGCAATGCGTATGGTTTCATCTACCGCCTGAAAAATACTGTTGCCCTCGCTGCGCATATGGGTTATGTACATGCCCTGGTATTGGCTGGCCACCTTGCACAGTTCTATCAACTCTTCGGTGCTGCTGTAGTTGGCGGGTGCATAAATCAGAGAAGCCCCCACACCGAGTGCTCCCTCTTCCATGGCTGCTTTTACCAACTGTTTCATGCGCGCCATCTCTTCGGCCGATGGCAGCCGGTTGGCATAGCCCAACTCATGTACGCGCACACTGGTGGCACCTACAAACGAAGCCACGTTGGTGGCAATGCCACGCCTTTCGAGTGAGGTAAGGTATTCCCCCAGCGTTGTCCAGTCTACATGATATTTGAAATCGAACATGTTAGCTTCAGCTTCTTTCTTCATGGCATCGTTCATGGGCCCCATGGAGAAACCCTCGCCCATTACTTCCAGTGTTACACCTTGCCGTATGTCGCTTTGCGATTTGCCATCGATGATCAGCGATTCGGTAGCCCAACTCAGCATGTTGATAAAGCCGGGCGCAACCGCCAGCCCTGTTGCGTCAATCTCTTTCTCTGCTACTGCGCGGCCTAAATCGCCAAGGGCAGCAATGGTATCTGCCCTGATGCCCACATCGGCTACAACGGGTGCATTGCCAGAACCATCGTACACGGTGCCCCCGCGAATAATGACATCAAACTTTTGTTGCTGACATGCCATAAAAGACATGGTGAGAAAGAACCATCCCCATAACTTTTTCATATCAAGGCTTTGGCAGGAAGTTAGAAAAAGTGTGGTGGGTATCAAACTTGGAAATCAGAAGGGAAACGAAAACACCTTACCCAAAGCGCTGTTTATTTCCACAAACGGATAGAAGAACTTCCAAATATCCTTTATATTTAACGTCCAAACCTACCACCTACATGTCGCGAGACGAAGTGTTTAAAGAACGGCAAGCCCAGTCGGACTTTAAATTCGATCAGAAAGTAGTAACCGTATTCGATGATATGGTTACCCGTTCGGTACCCTATTACCTGGAAATTCAACGCATGATTGGCGAACTGGCCGCAGAGTATGCCCAGCCAGGTACCACCATTTACGATCTCGGTTGCTCTACCGGCACCACCCTGATCAACATGAATGCTACGGTAGACCCCTCCATCCCTTTTACAGGCATAGACGATTCGCCACAAATGCTGGAGAAATGCCGCGACAACCTGACGCGTGCCGGCATGACGCGCCCCTTCAGCCTGGTAGATGCCGATTTGAACAAGGGTGTGGAAATAACAAATGCATCGGTGGTGGTGCTGTGCCTCACACTGCAATTCATCAGGCCGCTCTATCGCGAAAAGCTGCTCACACAAATACGCAGTGGCATGGTGCCCGGCAGTTGCCTGCTGTTGGTAGAAAAAATTCTGGCCGAAGAATCGGTGCTAAACCGCCACTTCATTAAATACTATTACGATTTCAAAAAACGCAATCAATATAGCGAGATTGAAATTGCGCAAAAACGCGAAGCACTCGAAAATGTGTTGGTGCCTTATAAGCTGAGCGAAGATTTGGAACTGCTGCGGTCGGCCGGGTTTCGGCACACGGAAGTGTTTTTTAAGTGGTATAATTTTGCCGGTATGATTGCCTTCACCTGACAACGCTTTTCATTCTATGGTAGCTCTAGGCGACTTCTTCTTCAAATACAGAAACATGTTGTTTCCTGTCTTTGGGTTATCCATTTTCATTCCTTCCAGGCCGCTTTTTACCGAAAGCGTTTTTGGCGCCCACTACTTCTGGATTCCTTTCTGGCTGGGGCTTGCGCTGGCCATTGGGGGGCAACTGATTCGGGCGCTCACCATCGGTATGAAATACATTAAGCGGGGTGGCCGCAACAAAAAAGTGTATGCCGATAAGCTGGTGACAGACGGCATGTTTCATCATTGCCGCAATCCACTTTACGTAGGCAACATATCTATGCTGGCGGGTGTGGGCATACTCTCGAACTCGCTGCTGTTTGTGGCGGTGGTTGTGCCGCTCTTTTGTTTCATCTACCAATGCATTGTGCTGGCCGAAGAAAACTTTTTACGTAAAGAGTTTGGTGCCGCTTACGATGCTTACGCGAACGATGTAAACCGCTGGTGGATTTCACTAAAAGGCTTGGGCCATACGCTGGGGTCTATGAAGTTCAACTGGAGGCGCTATGTGCTGAATGAATACAACACCGTTTACATGCTGATGCTGTCTATCTGCCTGGTGCTGTTTGTGTACTTTCCTCCTTTGGCCAGCCAGCCTTCCGACAGCAAAATAAAGCTGGCTGTTGTGGCCGTGGGGGCTATTACAGCCGTTTATCTTTTTGTGCGTTTCCTCAAAAAGACCGGCCGCATAGACCGTGCCCTCGCTGCCGATATGTAGGCGGTGTACAGCACATTTTTTTCGAAAGTAAGAACACTAACAGGCGTTCGCCCGATTCGTGGCAATTCCTTATTTTTGTGTCCTTTTACTTTTCCGAAAACATGATCTACAACTCCATTATTGAAACCATCGGCAATACGCCCATTGTTAGGCTCAACAAGGTTACCAAAGGCATCAAAGGCACCGTGCTGGCCAAGGTAGAGTACTTCAACCCGGGTAACTCCACCAAAGACCGCATGGCCATTAAAATGATTGAAGATGCCGAGAAGGCAGGTATTCTGAAACCAGGAGGCACCATTATAGAAGGCACCAGCGGCAACACCGGCATGGGCCTGGCGCTGGCAGCTGTGGCGAAGGGCTACAAGTGCATATTCACCATGGCCGATAAACAGTCGCAGGAGAAGATCAATATTTTGAAATCGGTAGGTGCAGAAGTGGTGGTATGCCCTACCAACGTGGAGCCTGATGATCCGCGCAGCTACTATTCTGTGGCACGCAAACTCAACAAGGAGATACCCAATTCCATCTATCCAAACCAATACGACAACCCCTCGAATGCCACGGCCCACTACGAAACCACCGGCCCCGAGATCTGGCGGCAGACGGCCGGAAAAATTACCCACTATGTGGCCACGGTGGGCACAGGCGGTTCTATGTGCGGCACAGCCAAGTACCTGAAGGAACAAAACCCTGGTTTGGTATCGGTAGGCATCGATACGTATGGATCGGTTTTCAAAAAGTTTAAAGAGACAGGCATTTTCGATAAGAACGAAATCTATCCTTACCTCACCGAAGGCTTTGGTGAAGACATTCTACCCAAGAACGTGAACTTCGATGTGATCGATCTGTTCATTAAAGTAACCGATAAAGATGGTGCCATTGCCGCCAGGCGCCTGGCCCGCGAAGAAGGTTTGTTTGTGGGCTGGAGCAGCGGCTCTGCCTTGCATGGCGCGTTGGAATATGCACGCGAGCACCTCACTGCCAAAGATGTGATGGTGATTTTGCTGCCCGACCATGGCACACGCTACCTCAACAAAGTGTATAACGACCAATGGATGAAAGACCACGGGTTTCTGGAAGAGCGTTCGTTCAGCACGGCCAAAGAAATTATTCAAAGCCGCAACGGAAAAGACAGCCTCTTTACTGTGCAGCGCAAATCCAAAATTGGCGAAGCCATTTCCATTATGAGCAAAGAAGGCATAGACCAGGTGCCGGTGGTGGAAGGCCATGACTTTGTAGGCAGCATTGCCTCTGCCAGTTTGTTGGAAAAAATTATTCACGACCCGCAACTGAAAGACAAGCAGGTGGGCGAAGTAATGGACAAGCCCATGATGTTTGTGGCAATGGACAGCACACTGGATGTGCTATCGTCTATGCTGAACAAAGATAACAAGGCGCTGCTGGTGCGCGATGAACAAGAGAAAGTGCACATTATTACGCAACACGACATTCTGAAGGCAATGACCGCCTGAGATTTTTCATGGGGTGGAAGGGAATAGTCTTTTTTTTACTCAGCTGCCTCGCATGCCGGGCCCAGCAGGGCAGTGCCCTGCCCGACAGTGTGCAACGTCTGCTGGCTACAGCCACAGGCGATAGCACAACCATTACCCGGTTGAATGCCATTGCTTTCTCCCTGCTGAAATCCAAACCCGAACAGGGGCGCGAAGTGGCTGCCAAAGCCATGGAGTTGGCAAGGTCCATCAACTTTACCCGCGGCTATGCACGCGCCCTCAACGTAACAGGAAGTTCTTATTGGGTAGTGGGCGAATACGAATCTGCGCTCGACTACTACCACCTTTCCGCACGCGAGGCCGGATCCATAAGCGACTCGGTGGGCATTTCGGAAGCTTACCACAACATGGGCGAAGTGTATAAGAAACTGGGCGACTACAAAAAATCAATCGAGTTTCTTACCACTTCAATGGAATGGGACAACGCGCGAAATCTCAATCGCGACATTGCCATGTATAACATTGGCGAAGCTCATTTTCTGTTGGGGAATTATTCCACGGCCCACACTTTTTACGAACAAGCCCTTAGCATGGCCATCAAAGAGAACGACTTGCGCACACTGGCTTACGCCTACACCGGGCTGGGACTCATTAAATACAAACATGCTGACTACTACCAGGCGCTGGCCTACTTTACACGTGCCGAGGCGTTGTGGCAAGAACAGGGCGAAATACGTTCGTTGATTCAGGCCTACCAATATTTTCACGACACCTTCCTGGAACTGGGGCAATTTAAAAAAGCGGAGGAGTACATCAACCGTGCCCTACAAATGGCCAAAGAGGTAAGAGCGCCCGACTTGCAGATTACCAACTTGCAAAGGCAGGCTGTATTGTATCAGCGCGAAGGCAAATACCAGCTTGCGCTCGAGGCACTGACCAATCACAACAAAATAAAAGACAGCCTTTACACAGAAAAACGAAGCGAGCAAATTGCCCGCCTTCAAGCCTTGTTCGAAACAGAAGCCCGCGACATTGAAAACCAGCAATTGAAAGCCACCCAATCGCTGCTCGATGCGCAGATCAGAACGCAAAACCTGCTAATTGTTACTATTAGTGGCGGGCTGCTGGCCACCGGGCTGCTGGCCTATGTTTTCTTCAGGCAACGTAAAAAGATATTGGAGGTAAACGGTCTGTTAATAGACAAGACAGATGAGATACGAAGCCAGAAGGAAGAGATAGAGAAGCAAAGTATTACACTGAAAAGTCTGAACGACCAGTTACAGACTTTGAATCGCTCCCTCGAAAGCAAAATTGAAGAACGTACCCGGCAACTTACTTGGCAAAATAAAAAGCTGGCGGCCTACGCTCACGCCAATGCCCATCTGCTGCGCGCACCCATTGCCAGTATTTTAGGCTTGCTCAGCCTGATAGAGCGACTGAAGCTAAATCCGGAAGATCAGATACTGGTTACACATCTGCAAAAATGTGGCACTGAACTCGACCGTATTACCCGCGAAATCAGCCGGAACCTGGAGGAAGAAGAAAAGACCTTACAGGAATAAAGCCATTTATCTCCCCTTCTTCACTTCCACCTCTACCCGGTCGTTGCGGCTTGCCAATGTGCTGGTTTTAGGGTAGATAATGTACTTACCACCTTCGCCTTTGGCCTCCACACGTTTGCTCTCAATACCCTGGCTCACCAGGTATTCTTTCACAATGTCCGCCCGAAGCTGTGTTAACCTTTTGGCTGAGGCGTTCTCGCGAAGGTTATCGGTATGGGTGGCGAAAAATTCGGTGCTGTTGCCTTTGCTTACAATGTCGCGGTTGCCTTCGCCATTGCAGTGGCCATGTACCTTCACTTTGTATTTAGGATTTTCTTTCAGCAACTGCACCAGCCCGTCCAGTTCGTTTTGCGACTCAGGTTGCAATATGGCGGAGTTGGGAAAAAAGCGAACATTGCTGAATTCAATGTAGTCGCCCATCTTCACCCGCACCAGTGGCAGCGAAATTACAAACTCTTGTGCCGGGCCTACCTCCGCAGCCGATGCTGCAGGGTCTGCATAGTTGATGGTGCGCTTCATTTCTTTGTACCCGGCCGCCAATGTAACTACCTGGTAAGTGCCCAGGCGGTTCTGCGGTGCCGGCAGGTAGACCACCTCGTTACTTTTGTACGACTGGTATTGGGTGGCCTTGGCCGACTCCAGTATGTGGACTTCACCCACCACGGTATTGCCTGTGGCTTCGCTGGTCATGCGGAAAAAGAACGGTTTGCCCGCAGGCTTTGGTTTTGTTTCCACCACTTCTTCGGTAACCGGTTCTTGCTGGGGCCGCTCTTCAACTATTGGCTCGGTTGGCTCTTCTTTTGTTTCCTCTGGCTCTACTACCGCCACCCCTTGTTCAACAGGCCTCTGCGGCTCCTCTGCAGGTTGGGTTACTTCTGGCACCGTAGGAGATGGCTCACCCAACTGCCCTCTGAAAACCCAGGCATCGGTGAATGAGGTTTGCGCACGCACGCGCATCACTTCCGCGAAAGCGGGCTTGGATTCCCTCGATTGAAACACCACTACATAGAACAATCCCTTGGCCTCGTTGCGCAGGTAACGCGCTGTAAGCCCCTCCTGGTTTACTTTCGCAGTCAGGTGGGCTGCATTTTGCTCTACCTGAAAGGCGCCCACCACCACGTGGTAGGTGGGTGTTTGCGCCCGCACCAAAGCAGGCAGCGTAAGAAAGAAAGACAAAGCCAGGACAAAAGAACAGACATGCTTCATAGGGTTTGCGAATGCCCGATGAAGGTAAGAAAAAAAACCCGAACAGCTAATTTGCTGCCGGGGTTAAGTCGCTATAGAACTGAAATGTTCCTACTCTTCTACAATCTCAATCTCCACGCGCACGTTGGCATGGGCCTGCGCGTGGTTTTTCTCGTACACCGGTTTTTTACCACCCCAGGCCTTTACTTGCAAGCGACTTTCAGGCACGCCCTGCGATACCAGAAAATCGCGGATGGTGCTGGCGCGCTCCTCAGAAAGTTTTTTTGCTGACCCGAATCCTTCCTTCGAGCCGGTAAGCGAGAAAAAGTTTTGCTTCTCACCCATTGAGATAATTTTGCCTGCGGCTTTGCCATTGGTATGGCCGTGTATCCGGATCTTGTAATTTGGATTCTCCTGCATCATCTCTACCAGGGCATCAACCTCATACTTCGATTCGGGGCGCATAATGGCGGCATCTTTAAAGAAGTAGACATTGTACATAACGGCATAGTCGCCCTTACGCAATCTTACCAGTTCAAAGGGAACGGTTATTTTTCCGTCTTCCACCATCACCCCATCGGTGGCTTCGGGTTGTTGGTAGTTGATGGTGTGCATGATTTTGCGATAGCCAAACACCTCGCATTGCAAAGCAAGGTTGCCTGATTCGTTTATTTCGGGAATGCGAACGATTTTATTGCTCTGGTAGGTTGCCGATTTGCGATTTTTGTCGGCATCGATCATAGACACATCGCCCGCCAAAGGCTTACCGTTGGAAGAGCGGAACACCTTAAAATAAAACGCTTTCCCATTCAGGTTGCCTTCATGCTCATTCTGAGCAGATGCGGCCAACGCGGTTTCATCCAGGCTTTGCTCCTCTGTTGTCGTGGGTGCATCGGTTACTACAGGTTGGGTGGGCAGTTCGGTTACGGGATGGGTGTCTTCGCCTGCCAGCTGCCTGACCTGTATCCCCAAAGGGCCGGTGTACACCCAGGTATCGTTATAAGGAGAAGCGGTGCGCAATTTCTTCGCTTCTTCGATGGCCCGGGCTTTATCGGCCGTTTCCAGCACAAAGACATAATACAGTTGCCGGTTGGCATTCAATTCGAAATGTGCCTCCAGGCGCCCCTTTTTGGCCGACTGTACAAAATGGATAGCGTTTTCCAGTTTGGAAAATGCGCCAATTACCACATAGCTGGTGGCCTCGGCTGGCGGGTCTATGGCCCAGCCACAGCCGGTTATTAATGCCAGCAGTAGTGCCGTTGCAGTTACTTTTGCTTTCATTTCACTCGGGTTTGATGGCACAAAGGTGAACCTGGGTAGAGGATTAATTCTCTGAAATGAGTCCAAAACCTTACACGTCAAAGGCTTATGCCTTATTCGAAGAATGAAGACAATCTACTCAAATTGATCAAAATCAGCTATTTACCGATTTACATACACCCGAAAAGGGCGTTCCAGGGTCTCTCCGGCCGCATCTACGAGCACCAAATGGTGAGGTCCCTCGCCCGGGGCGAAGGGCATTTTATGGGTTTTTACTGTGGTGCCCACATACTGTCCATCCAGATGCCAATGTATGGTTGCGGTCGGATCGCGATGAACTACCTGGAAAACAGTACTTCCGGGGGTGCCATCCAACGCGCGCGGCAAAAAAATGCGTGTATCCCACTTCGGGTAAATCAGGTCCATGGCGGCCACTGCCGTGGGATTTTGGCAATCCTTGCGAAACGGTGGCAGCGATTTATAAGAAGAGTGGCGCACACTATAGTAATATTCTTGCACCGGGGGTAAAACGAACCAACTGGCTGCCTGCATATTCGCCACCGACTCGCAGTCGCTATGCACACGGTATTTGCGGTCTGCCGACAGGTGAATCTTTCTGTGAAAAATACAGGGTAAGCTGCCGGTACCTTCCTTGGTTATCCATTGCATTACTTTCTCCGGGCAAATGTCGGAAGCCAACATGCCACTCTGCCCACATACCTCTGCCTGCTGCAGTTCAGACTGCGGCACATCGAACCATGCGTTGCCGGGCAACTGAGCGAACAGACGGAATAAAAGCGGGGCGGCCATATCTGTGCCGGTTAGCCCGGGCCTGCCTTCGCCATCGGCATTGCCTACCCAAACGCCCACGGCATAGTCGGGGTTTACACCCACCGCCCAGGCATCGCGAAAGCCGAAGCTGGTGCCCGTCTTCCAGGCAATTTTTTTTGACGACTCAAAATAGCGCCAGCCCGTCTCCTCTCCGGGCCGGTACACTTCCTTCAACGCCTCGAATGTGAGCCAGATGGCTCCGGCACGCAACGGTGCACTGGCTTCATAGGCAGTCGTATCGCGCAAAGCGTCTGCCTGATTGTAGATGGGGTGGTGAAAATCGTTTTGGCGATACCGGAGGTCTCCCGGCCTGTCAAAATAATGGGTCAGCGTTCGCGCCATAGCCGCGTAAGCTCCGGTAACATCCCACAGGGTGGCTTCTGCTCCGCCCAATATCAAAGACAGGCCGTAGTGGTCGGCCGGATGCTGCAGGGTAGAAATGCCCACCTCCTGCAGCAGCGCATGAAATTTCTCGAATCGATACTGACGCAGGGCATGCACCGCAGGTATATTGAGCGAACGTATCAGGGCCTGGTCGGCAGGCACGGCTCCATCGTACTGCAGCGAAAAATTTTTGGGTGTGAAGCCACCCATCATCGTTGGAATATCGGGCAGCAAGGTGCGTGGCAACAGTTGGCCTTCTTGCTGCATGGCAGCGTACAACAAAGGTTTCAGAATGCTGCCGGTGCTACGGGGTGCACGTATCAGGTCTACTGCCTCGTGGTGCACAGCACCCGCAGGTACATTGCCTACATAGGCCAGCACATTTCCGGTTTCCGGCTGCAACACCAGAGCCGCAGCGTTCCACACCTGGTTGGCCTGTAGCCGGATGGAATAGTCATTCACCAGTGCCTGCATCTGTTTTTGCAAACCCAGGTCGAGGGTACTTGCTATCCGCTGCCCGGCTTTCCCTTCCGTCACCGCCCTGTCGAGCAAATGCGGTGCCCATCGGGGCATGGGCAACGGGCTCTCGGGCAATGGTTCTGCCAGCGACAGTTCAAGCGTAAGATCGTCTATCCAACCCTGGTCTTTGATTTTTTGCAAAAGACGGTTGCGTTTGGCCAGCAGCAAATCGCGGTTGCGCGAAAGGTGAATGAGTGAAGGGTTGTTGGGTAGCACCGCCAGCAAGGCCGCTTCGCTCCAGCTCAGCTCGCTGGGCTGCCTGCCAAAATAACGCCAGCAAGCTGCCTCGAGCCCCACCACATTTCCACCGAAAGGTGCGTGTGCGGCATAAATAGCCAGTATTTCGTCTTTGGTATGTCTCCACTCCAACCGTGTGGCCATCACCATTTCGATGAGCTTCTCCAAAACGGTACGGGCTTTGTTCTGGCGCGCCATCCTGATTACCTGCATGGTTAGCGTGCTGCCACCGCTTACTACCCTGCCCGACCGGATATTTTGCACGAGTGCGCGCACCATCGACAATGGATCAATGCCGGGATGGTAACGGAACCTTTTGTCTTCAAAAAGTATGATCGCCTTTGCGAACTTTTCGGGCACGGCATGCTCGAGCGGGAAACGCCACTGGCCGTCTTCTGCAATGGCTGCACACAGCAATTGTCCCTGGCGATCTTCAATAACGGTAGAATACGCTACATTGAACAGGCGCGTGGGCAACACAAAGTAATAACCCACCGAAGCCAATAAGAGCAACAGCAGCCACTTCCTTCTTCTCGTCCACCAACCCTTCATCATCAACCAGGGCTTAGCGCCCTCTTACTGGTTCAATCTTTTCACCACCTGCACCTCCTGGCCCTTTTTGCGATGGTAAATGGTGCGATCGTACATGGCTTCGCAGCTTACTGCAGGCAAGTAGAAGGTGCCGGCATAGCTGGCTGTGAGCAGCACGCGGAAGGTTTTGCGCTGATTCGGGTTGAGATCAAAATAAGTGTAAACCCGGTCATCGCGTATGTCCTGATAGGTAGGCACATCGCCTGTTAACCTGTTTTCCACCTCATCCAATCGCAGGTTATTGATCTCCCACCCCGATGGGAACACCTGATTCAAAGCGAGGTTTTTGTAGGCGCCCCTCAGACCCGGGTTAGTAATGGACACACTGGCAACAAATTCCTTGCCCTGCTCCAGCATTGAAGGATCAATCGGATTTCCATCTAAATCGAGATAGCTTACCGTCATGGTGAGGTTGCTCTCGGCATCTTCTTCCATGCCCCTGGCCGGAACGCCTTCGGTGATCACCCGCACAAAAAGCGCACCCTTGCTTTGGCTGTTTACCTGCAACGCGCCACCTTTAGTTCCACTTACCTGCAGCGGTGCCTGTGCAATGGGCAAACCCGTTTGTGCTGCCACCTCTTTACCACCATAACTATAAGTGAATTTCATATCGCCTTTCTGTTCGCGCGCAGCAAAGCTACCTACTGCCTTTAAGCTCCAGGCCAATGTCTGGGTACTCATCCAAAGGTTGTTGTTACTTAATCCGGCTGAAAGTTCTTTCAGCAATTCAAGTGCCTTGGTACGATCCTCCAGCAACAACAGTGTTTCGAGCATGATGGCTTTATCGCGCCAGGAGGAGCCGTACGAATAGGCCATCTCCTGATAGGGCTTTACCGTGGTAGACAGGTTCGCAATCATCGATTTGGCTGCATCTTTTTGTCCGGCCTTCACGTATGCCGCTGCCAGCATCCAGGCGGCCGTAACCGGCAATTCTGTTTGCTCACGCAGACGGTTCATCGCACCCAGTTCTGCATCGCCTGCGAGCGCCAACGTGTACAGTCTGTATGCTTGTATCAGTTCGCTGCTGAAAGACTCCTGGTGTTTGCGCCACGACTGCGCCCTGTTCTTCTGAAATTTTTTCCACCTCTTCATCAGGTCGGTGGGCACCAGGTAGCCTTTGCTTTCGGCCTCCAACAAAAAGTGTCCCGCATAGGTTGTTCCCCAACTGTCGGTATCTTCATGGCCCGGCCAGTAAGCAAAGCCGCCATCGCGGTTCGCAAACGACTTCAACCGCTCGATACCCGCTTTTACATTGCGCTGTATCATCTGCCGCTCGCCATCGTTCAGGTCTTTCACCAGGTCGAGGTAAAGTTGCGGAAAGACTGAAGAGGTTGTTTGCTCGATACAGCCATAAGGGTATTGAAGCAGGTAGCGCATGCGTTGATCCAGGTTAACGGGCGGCAGACTCGACACTTCGAGCGTGGCCGTGTTCGACCCCGCTATTCCTATCAAATCAACAGTTGTATTCCAGGCCTTGCCGGGCTCCAGAATAGATTCTACCACTTTGGTTACGGGAGGGTTGGGATTGCGGACTTCAATTTCAATTTCATCGGTAGACGTAAACTGACCCGATGAGGCAGTTACCTGCACCTTGGCAATACCGGTTTCGCTTTTTACGTTCAAATCAAAATCTACCGTGATATCGCCACTATTCATCACTACCGACTGACTGGCCTGCGCCAAAGAGAGGGGCCCCGATACTTTTACGTCTACTTTCACATTCTTCACAGATGCCTCCTGGGAGAACAATGTAACAGGTAACTTCACCTTTTCTTCAGGCCCTAATACGCGTGGCAAGGTGGCCAGCACCATCAATGGTTTGCGGACGGGCGTGGCTTTTTCTGCCTTACCATACGCACCATCATAGCCGGCTACCACCATCGTTTTAACAGAACCTATGTACTGGGGCATAACAAACTTGATGTTTTTACTGCCACCACTGAGTGTGTAGGGGCCAAAATACTTTACCACCGGTTTAAAACGGTTGGCCTTTGCATCGTCTTCTTTACCCATTAGCTCGCTGTCGCCACCAATGGCCAGCAGCCGTTCAATTCTTCCGCCAAAGGCTCCCATTACGTGGTCGTACAAATCCCAGGTTCTTACCCCTAACGCTTCGCGCGCATAAAAGCGCTGCCACGGGTCGGGGGTTTTAAAACGGGTGAGATCTAATAGACCTTCGTCTACCATGGCCACTGTAAACGTCATGTCGCGGTTGGCTTGTTCCGACACTTTGATCGTTACCTCCTTGCCCGGCTCCAACACATCGGGCATCGTGATTACCGGAGTAAGGTGCGTATTGGGATTCTCAACCTGTATGGGAATGACCCCATACATGCGGATGGGCAAATCGTTAATGGTCTGTGCGTGCGGTTGCAGCAGCGTAACACTTACAAAAATATTGGGTGTCATTTGCTCGGTGATGTCGAACGAAAAAGGATTGTCGCCTTTCTGCATGCTGAGCCAGAATGAGTTGATAACCCGGCTGCCATTTTCTATGCTGATCAATGCACGGCCATTGTCGCTTCCCGGAATTACGAGGTTGGCTTTTTCTCCGATGTTGTAGGCGCCCTTGTCGCTGGCGAAAGACAACATAGTGGCACCCTGCGCTTCGTTGCGTGCGCGGCCCGCCCAACCCGGCCAATCGATGTACACAATCTTGCCTGTGCTATGACCCGAAACCGGATCGTATGCCTGAATGAAAAAGCGACCCCATTCCGGATACTTGATCTTGAAATTCCACGCGCCCTTTCCATTCACGGTGCGCACCTTACCGGTGGCCAGGGGCTGTGAGTAGTTGCCCGACATGAAGCTAACCCCTCCCTCTTCTGTATTATCCCACCACCAACGCCAGTCAATTTTATACAAAGTAAGCTCAACGCCTTCGCGCGATACCGGATTGCCATCGGCATCGATGGTAACCACATCTACCCGATGGGTGGTGTCGGTTAGCAACATGCCCCTGGCCTTATCGCCTGCTGGTACGCGAATACCTGTGAAGGACTCATAAGGGTAGTAGGGCAACGAGAAGCGGTCGATGCTAAAGTTACCACTCTCCTCAAAAGCTTTGCCCCTGAAAATGGCGGTCAGCATGCCAGGCGACTGAACCTCTGTATCGAGGGTTGCGTTCACTACGGCATTACCCTCCCCATCGGTGATTCCATCGAATACCTCTTTGGTTTCTCCATAGAACTCGCGCGATGGATCATCAAAAACGTATTCTTCGTATCGCGGAAACCTGGTTTCCGCTTTGGCCAGCGTAACCTCAAACTGGGCACGCAGATTTTTACCCGGTGCGCCATGCAGCCACTTCACGTTGAGGTTACCACTTACATTGCTCGCGCCTGCCTTGATCTTATCCACGCCAAAGTCGAGGTTGATCTTCAACCGGTTGGGCTTTACCATCTCGATCTTGAGCGGCTGCGTAAAGGTGGTTCCGCCCACTTTTACGCGTGCCTGCCAGTTGCCAGTGGGTGCATCGCTGGTAGTGGCGGTGGCAAAAGAGTAAAAGCCATTTTCGGATGACGAGCGAACCAACCGCTGCGACAACTGCCCCATGGGATTAAGAAGTTCAAACACTACCGGGTGGTTAGCAGGTAGTAACTTGTTCTTGTCTTCCAGGATGAACGACAGGTAGAGTGAATCACCCGGACGCCATACCCCGCGTTCGCCATACAGAAAACCTTTCAGGCCACGCTCGATGGTTTCACCACCCACATCAAAATTGCTGAGCGAGAGAGACTCTCCATCCGCCAATTTAAGGTAGCCGCGCTGGTTGCCACTGCGCGCCACCAATGCAAAGGGTGTTTGTGTGGTGGTGATCACGGCCTTACCATCGGCTCCGGTAGAAGCGCTGCCGATCAGTTGTTGCTGATAATCATACAAATCCAACTGAACACCAGAAAGCGGTTCCGTTGTTTTTAAGTCGGTTACTACCACCAACGTGGAGCCATCGCCCCCGCGTTTGGCGATCAGGCCCAGGTCTGACGCAATGATGTTGCGTGTAATGTTGCGGCTGCCGGTGTAATAAGAAGAGTGGCAGGGGTTGTCGCGTTCGCGCCAATCGTAATCGTCAGCATAGTAGTATTCCTCGTAGCTGTCCCAATAGCTGCCTTCGCTGGCTTCTTCCCACGCTTCCTCCTCAAATGCAGGCGCTGTCACCTGGGTATCGTCACCGGCACAGTCGAAGGTGGTGTATGACTTCTTGAAACTGAGCTGCACCTGATAGATGGCACCGGGTTCTGCATTGATAATGGTTCCCATATCGAGTGTGAAGCGATTCCACCGGCCCAGGTCGGCAATGCCGCTGTTCTCCAACGATATCATCTTTTTAATAACCGGTCGGCCGACCCTGCGTAGCTCCGAATTCCCGGCCAGGTCGTTCACCTGCAGAAACTGCACCACATTTTTCTCGAAAATCCTGATAACACGCACGTCTACCGCTTTCAGGTTCACCGCCTCGAAGGGCAACACCAGGCCGTCTGTTCCGGGCAATATGTTTCCTTTGGAAGTGAATCTTACAGCAGGGTTCAATTGCTCAAAGGCTACATCAAACGTGGCTCCTTCCTTCATACGGTAGTTCAGCACATTGCGAACCCCAGCCTCGATGGTAAGCGTACGCGAACCCTTCTGGCGCACGGCCGGATAAATGCGCACCTCATTGTCTTTTATCTCAAAGTCAAGGCTCGATAGCTCGCTCAATGAAAGCAGCCCCTGGAGGTTTTGTGATTCGCTGAGCGGATCTGAAAATTGCACCACCACAAACTGGGTACTGCCCTGCTCTACGCGAACGTTGGTTACTTTAAAGTCGTTAAGCGCGGGTACTTCTACTTCCTGATCCTGGGTTTGATTTACACCAAGTATACTACCATCTACGGCAATCTTCACCATGCTGGCGGTTTCCGTGCGCGCCACCTCTTCAATGGTAAAAAGATGCTGTTTGCCTTCGTTTGTATGGTTCCAGTTTACTTTCAGCGCTTTCCCCTCCTGTTGTGCTACCAGCATGCGCTCCACATCGGCCGGCTCGGCATAGTCGGAGGTAAGCAGCGTGCCCTCCAGTTGCTGACGTTTCAACTCCGTCTTCACATAAGGCTTCAGGTTGGTAATGTTCAACTCAAAATTCTGCGGAATTACCTGAAATGAATAAGTAAAAGTTGACAGGTCGGAAGCAACATTGTCGATTAACTTCGACAGAAAGAAGTCTACTTCGTAGACCTGGCCCGATTGAAGGCGCGCTGCGGGTCTGAATTCAACCGTTCTACGATCAATCCAAACGGTCTTACCCTTCACCGAAGGGCTGAATTCAAATAATTTTACGGAAGTTTCCTCACCCACCGAAAGTTCATCGGCAACATCCTTTGCCAGCACAATTCGCAACGGGCTGCCCGAACTGATTATGCCTGTGGTATAAGAAGAGATGTACTCGCCAAACGCAGGATTGATGGACGTAACAAATGGGGCTTTGCTTTTAACCTTCTGAAAATAAAAAACGGCCATCAATACAACGGCCATGGCTACCACGCCAAGGCTTATCTTTTTCCAGTTCTTCATAGTGGGGTTGGTTGAGAGTGCCGAATTTCGAAATTATTTTGCAAAACACGGCAGCCACCATCCCCATTTTATCAAAAGCTTCGTTAAAGTACGGTATAGGTCTTTTCAATGAACACAATGGTGATCATTTTGCTGCTGATGACCAGCCTTGTACATGCCCAGAGCTTCCGCGAAAGCCAGCTTCAGTTTGCACGTGTACGAAATGCCTACGCAGAGAAGGAGCCTGCGATAAAAGCATTATTGCAGCAGCAAGGCGCAGCGGCCCCTTTCGAATTATTTATCCGCGCATTCAAGAAAGAGCAACGGGTGGAAGTATGGGTGCGGGGCAAAGGAAAAAACCTTTTCTCGTTACTGGTAAGCTATCCTTTTTGCAGCACCTCCGGTACTTTGGGGCCTAAGCGCAAAGAGGGCGACTTGCAGATACCGGAAGGCGTGTATCACATCAATCATTTTAATCCGCAAAGCAACTTTCATCTTTCGCTGGGAATTAATTACCCCAACGCTTCGGATAAGGTGTGGGCAGACAAAAACGCACCCGGTGGAAGCATCTACCTGCACGGCAATTGTGTCACCATTGGCTGTATTCCACTGACCGATGACAAAATAAAAGAACTCTATCTGTTGGCAGTGGAAGCCCGCGCGAACGGTCAGCAAAAAATTCCTGTTCACATCTTTCCCGCCCGTTTGGATAACGGAGTGCCCGAACAATTAGCCGCCCTGCAGCCGGCCCACCTTACCTTTTGGAAGAACTTGCAAACCATCTACGCACAATTCGAAAAAGAACAGGTGCTTAAACCGGTTCGCATTACCAAAGAGGGCTGGTATCGTCTTTCGGACTAGCGGCTCTCGATTGAATTTTTCTTATCTTTAACCATGGTTGTTCGAATATCAAAAAAAGATTCTGGCAAATCGAGAACTGAAAAGATCAAGAAAGTTTCAGCCAAATCGAAAAAAATCAACTGGGACAAATATTTCAAAAAGGTGAAGTTCCCGGTTGATGCCATCGCCTATCAGCAAAAAATGCGAAATGAGTGGGGGGATTAATATCCTTGTGGACACCAATCTGATTATTCTCGGAATTGGTGGTAATCAAAATGCCCGGGAGTTGCTAGAAGGCCACACCATTTTTCTGTCAGTAATAACAGAGATAGAATTACTAAGCATACCTTTTGCCAGGCAAAAGGAGGAAAAACTCATTCGGGATTTCATTTCAAATTGTTTCATTATTGACCTGGATACGGATGTTAAAAAGCATGCCATTGCTCTCCGTAAAAAACATAAGATAAAACTCCCCGATGCAATCATTGCAGCCTCCTCTCTATCGAAGAAGCTGACGTTATTTACTGCAGATAAGGGGTTTTCGAAGTTGGAAAACCTGAACGTAGTACTTTTTTGAAAAAGTAAGGGCTTGAATATATCAAGCCCTTAACAAAATAATATTCAAAAAAGCTACACTCTCTCTTCCACGCGGTTCATCACCTTGGTTTGCACCTGAATAGACTCGTGGTGCACCAGGCGCAGCAAGTCGCGCATAAAGCCTTCATCCAGCCCCATGGCCATGCCCATCATCACGCGGGTTTTGATGATTTCTTCCCAGCGATTTACCTGGAGAATCGTCACATTATTGTCTTTCTTGTACTGACCAATCTTTTCTGAAATCTTCATTCGCGCAGCCATCTTCTGCATGATTTCATCGTCTATCTGGTCAATCTGTTCGCGCAATACACTCAAGGTATCTTTAAATACTTTATTGTCGGAAGAAACGGTGCGCACCACCAGCCCCTCTACTATCTTTTGCAAGGTGGCAGGCGTAACCTGCTGCTTGGCATCGCTCCAGGCTGCATCAGGGTTGATGTGGCTTTCTATCATCACACCGGTCATATCCAGGTCGAGTGCTTTCTGTGCCACCAAGGCAATCAGATCGCGTGTGCCGGAGATGTGACTGGGATCGCAGATGATTTCCAATTCAGGAATCCGCGTTTTCAATTCGATGGCGAAGTCCCACATGGGCGCATTGCGGAATGGGCCCTTCTCGAAAGAAGAAAAACCACGGTGGATAGCTGCCATCTTTTTAATACCCGCGCGGCTCAACCGTTCCAACGCACCAATCCACAATTCCAGATCGGGATTAACAGGGTTCTTCACCATTACCGGAATATCCACTCCCTTCAACGCATCGGCTACCTCTTGTACGGAAAAAGGGTTAACCGTTGTGCGGGCGCCTACCCAAAGAATGTCCACTCCTGCTTTCAGACACGCCTCTACATGGGCTGCGTTGGCTACTTCGGTAGTAACGGGCAAGCCTGTTTCCTGCTTGGCCGCCATCAGCCACTTCAGGCCTTCCTCGCCCGCCCCTTCGTACTGGCCGGGCCGTGTGCGTGGTTTCCAGATGCCGGCACGCAAAACGTGTACCTTACCCGTAGCGGCCAACTGGGTAGCGGTGCTTACCATTTGCGTTTCTGTTTCGGCCGAACAAGGTCCGCTTATTATCAATGGCTTATCTATGCCGAGCGATTCGGTAATTGATTCGATGGAGAGTCCTTTCTTGGTCATGGTGTGTTCCGGTTTTAGGTTGCTAAAGTTAAATATTGTTCTGTTTAGTTTTTCATATCGTTTACCACGACCTCGTTGGCAGGTGTGGGGTTTTTCTTCACGTCTATGCCATCGAGCACACGCCTGATCTGGTTTGCCTTGGACATAATACGATGCACCTCTTTCGAGTCGCGCTTCATCAGGTGGTAGTGAAACCGCTGCAGGTGCATGATGTACTCCAGCAACGCCTGGCTGAGGTACTCCACATTTTGCTCGAAGATGGGCGCCCACATATCGGGAGAACTTTTTGCGAGCCGCACGGTAGACGCAAAACCGCTGCCGGCCAGGTTGAAGATGTTCTTCTCATCTTTCTCAATATCGAGCACGGTTTGCCCCAATAGAAATGAACTTACGTGCGAGAGGTGCGAAACATAAGCCACATGCTTGTCGTGCTCTTCAGGTTCCATGTAAATGGTTTTTAAACCCAGCGCGCCAAAAACCTTCAGGGCTATGGCCAACGCATCTTCAGCAGAATGATCGCGATCGCACACGATATTGGTTTTGCCTTGAAAAAGTCCGGAGAAGGCAGCAGCAGGCCCCGAGTTTTCTGTGCCGGCAATGGGGTGTGCCGCCACATATTGATGGCGCTGCGGATGGTGCGCTACGGCTTTACAGATATGCGACTTGGTAGAGCCCGCATCAATCACCACAGCCGTCTTCTTCACCACATCCAGCACGGTGGGCAATAACGCGGTCATGGCATTAACGGGTATGGCCAGAATAACCAGGTCGGCAGTGGACAGCGCCACATTTTCGGGTTCAACAACATCCACCAAGCCAAGCTCGAGCGCCTGCCGGGCATGCTGTGGGTTTAAGTCAATTCCCGTCAGGCGGGTGGCCACGCCTGCTTTTCGCAAATCAATGGCCATCGAGCCACCAATCAATCCCAACCCTATTATCGTTACATTCATAACTATTGGTGTTCTAACAGCGATTGCTTCGCTTTTGATTTATTTCCTATCCAGTTTTTTATCCGTTCGTGCGCTTCTTTCATCTTCTCTTCGGGCGAACAGAGGCTGATACGTATGTAGCGCGCCCCCTGCTCGCCAAAAATGAATCCCGGGGTGATGAAGACTTTGGTTTGGTACAGTAGTTCGTCAATCCACGCTTCTACATCTGCAACCTGTGCGGGTACTTTGGCCCAGACAAACAAGCCCGACTGGGCACCGGAATAGGTGCAGCCCAATGTGCTCACCATTTGCAGCGCCACTTCCTTGCGCCTGGTGTACACCTTGTTGATGGACTGAAACCATTCGTCTCCGTTCTTCAACGCCTCCACGGCTGCCTGCTGCAAACCAAGGAACATACCTGAGTCCATATTGCTTTTTACGCGTAGCACGGCATCAATGTAAACCGCGTTGCCCGCCCCCCAGCCGATGCGCCACCCCGCCATGTTGTGCGACTTACTGAGCGAATTCAACTCCAGGGCTACCTCTTCTGCGCCTTTTGCGGACAGAATACTCAACGGCTGTTCGTTCAATATCAGGCTGTAGGGATTGTCATTCACAATCAGAAAATCATTTTCACGCGCCAGGTCCACCAGTTGCTGCATTTCCGCGGCCGTGGCAACCCGGCCGGTAGGCATGTGCGGATAGTTTACCCACATCACTTTCACCTTCGAAAGGTCGCGCTGCCGCAGTGCTTCGATATCAATACTCCAATGGTTGTTTTCCTGCAACGCATAGGTTACCGCTTTCGCCCCCACCAATTTCGTTACCGAAGCGTAGGTAGGATAGCCCGGATCTGGAATGAGCACTTCATCGCCCTCGTTCACAAACGCCATCATAATGTGCATAATGCCCTCTTTCGAGCCCATCAACGGAAGCACCTCCGTTTCCGCATTTACGGTTACCTGGTAGGTACGTTGCATAAAGGCTGCTATTCCCTGGCGAAGTGCAGGTATGCCCTTGTAGCTTTGATAGCCGTGGCTATCGGGCCGCTGCGCACTGGCCGCCAGCGCTCCAATCACCTCCTGCGTGGGCGCCAGGTCAGGGCTGCCAATGCCCAGGTTGATTACCCGCAACTCCGGAGAATCCAGGCCTCTCACTTCAGCTAACTTGCGGCTGAAGTAGTACTCTTCCACATTCGCTATTCTGTTTGCGCTCTTTACCATGTTTACTTGTATTCAATCACAGCTTTTTTGTATTCGCCCAGCACGTTGAGGTTACGCGTCTGGCGCAGCACTTCGCGCAGGGCAGTGTCGTAGTTCTTTCGTTTCTTCCACTCCACATCCACATGTATCGAATATTCGCGGGGCTTGCCAATAATCGGTATCGACTGGATTTTGGTGAGGTTGATGCTATGGTTCTTGAATGCCAGTAACACATCGGCCAGGCTACCTACTTCGTTGGCCACCTCAAAACACAAAGACGCCTTATTACTGTTTGCAGGCTGCCCGTTGCGTTTGGTTAGAATGAGAAAGCGGGTGAAGTTCTTCTTATGTGTTTCGATGCGCTTGTCCAGCATCTGCAAACCGAATTTTTTGGCTGCATATTCATTGGCAATGGCGGCCGTGTCTTTCAGCCTCTTCTCTTTCACGCGCCTGGCCGACAGGGCGGTGTCATCGCTTTCGCGGATTTCAACACCGTTGAGGCGATGCAGGTATTCCGAACATTGCCGTATGGCCATCGGGTGCGATTCGATGGTTTTGATGTCGGCCAAGTTCACACCGGGCAGCGCCAGCAAGTGCATGTGTATGGGCAGGTATATTTCGCCCACAATGGTAAAGTGATAGTCTTGCAGCAAAAAATAGTTGGGCAGAATGCTGCCTGCAATGGAATTTTCAATGGCCATTACCGCAAAGTCAGCCTGGTTGTGTTTCAACGCTTCGCACAACGCATGGAAGGTAAGGCACTCTACGGTTTCTACCGGCTCACTGAAATACGAGAGCGCAGCCACCTCGTGAAAGCTGGTGGCTATGCCTTGAATGGCCACTTTGGTTTTCTTCTTTTTTGCTACTGCCATAGGTATAAATAAAAAGTCCCGGCTTTTTTCCGGGACTTTCTTTATTTCATGTTTGTTTACTTCTCGTTCAACCAAGCACTACTTATTCAAGTCCCGTTCGGGTTTGAAAAAAATAGTAGTAAAAATAAAATCGCTTGGTGCTCATCGTTTTCTTGTAGCGCTAAGAAAGAGCAAAATTCTGAAGTCTGCAACAAGGTCCTTTCAAATTCATTTAAAAAATCTATCACCCTAACCGCTGTTCGTTGGTGTTTCGTGCACATCAACCGTTTGCAGCGCGTCATCCGAAGTGCCCATAAATCATTAATTTTGAAGAAATCATCTATATGAAAACAATCCTCTATCCGGCAATTGTGTTTTTGGTAATGGCGTGCACGCAGAAGTCAGAACAGTCTCATGAACATCACGAAAGTAGTACCCCTGAGAACGCCAACCAGGTATTGTACAACGAGGTGATGGACATACACGATGAAGTGATGCCCCGGATGGAAGACCTCTATAATGCGAAGAAAGACCTGCAGGAAAAGATAGCCAATACCCCTGCCATGGCAGAAGAAGAGCGCCAGCAGTTAGAGCAGCGCATAGCCCATATAGACTCTGTTAGTAATTTAATGATGGTGTGGATGCGGCAGTTCAACCCCCTGCCCGACTCGGCCGACCAGGAGGCCGCACGTGCCTACCTGGAGAGTGAGATGGAAAAAATAAAGAATGTGCGCGAAGCCATGCTGAGCACCCTGGAAGCAGAAAAAGAGAACTAGCTAATTATTTGCTCTTGGCTTTTTGCCGCTTGGCCGCGTGGTGATGCGGCAACTCTACTTTTTTGCCGTTCTTGCCTTCTTTGGCCGCATTGCTCTGCTCCAGCCTTACGTTGTAGCGAATGGCCTGCCAGTATTCGCCACCATAGCCCACCAAAATTTCGCCCCCTTTCGGGATGTCGCGCGTGGCTTCTATGAAGCAGCGTTTCTTCTCAGTTACGTATTCGCAATTGTTCTTGATGCCCTCCACACGGGTAAGGCCTTTTGCATCGTTGGCGTAGTGCGCAACACCCTTCTTGGTTTTCCAGGCATCAATGCAATACTGGTTGTTGAAGAAGAAGACATATCCGTTTCGGTAGTCGGCCATTTTCTCCACTTCCTTCCATGTTACCACTTCGCCCTTGTATTCGGTAATGCGGGTTCCTTTGGGTATGAATACTTTGGTGAACAATCCTTTGCCTGCGCCCGGCAGTGTAGACTTCTTTACGTAAAGATACTTATCGAGTAATGCCATAGTGTAAAATGCGGGCGAAGATAGAGGAAAATTCCTAATAGCCGCAAAATGGTTTTCCTTTAGTCCTGGTCTTTGCTTCGCAAATCAAGACTGTGGAACACAAACAGTCGAATGGCATGGATATTCACAAAGCGTGCATCGCCCGGCAACTGTTGAAACACATTGAGGTACCCCAGGTTTGCGTTCAAGCTCGGTGAGAAAGTATGGCCGAAACCCACAAAAAAACGGTTTTGATCAAAATAGTTGTTGCCTACGTTTTTGCCCGCGCTTACGTGCAGTTCGTCATTTAAAAACAAAAAGGGCACGCCCGGCTTTACTTCTTTGCCCACCAGCGGAATTGTAAAGGCCATGTTGTAGCGAAAGCGCCATGAATAAGTGTAGTCATCGGTAAGTTCATTGGCTACTACATTTCTGCGGAATCGTTCCTCCACACGAAAGTATTGCATCAGGTTATAACCTTTGCGCTTGTCGAACCATTGTATTTGTTGCCAGGGCCGGTGTTCGGGGATGTCAGGTCCGGATGTGTTGTAAGCAGTAACATAACCGTAGCCCGATGAAAGGCGCGTATTGTCGGTGATGTAATAAACATAAGCCGCGCGCGCAATGGTAACAGATGTATTGTTCACAAAATTGCCAGTCATACGCAGGTGCATATCGGCCCACAACCCCGACCGCTTCGTGAAGCGGGTCTGATTGAAATAGGCCGTCCAGGCCTGCTCGCGGGTTTCAACTTGCTTTTGTGCCACCGTACCAACGCCATATAAACAACCGATTGTAAAAAGTAGGTACTTCATCATGCTCTGTTAAAACGGAAAGGTAGAAAGTTTGATGCTGTAGGGCAGCAAAAATCTGATAAGTGGAGTGGTGGATTGTATCTTCCCCCTTTTTGGTTGATGGATACTCTACCGTTTGGCCTTTGCTGTCTTTCATTCGGCCTACTATCTGTGGTATACTTTGGCACCGCTTGTAACGCAGAACAATGCTACCACGAGAGTGCTCCACAAGCAGAGAATTCAGGCAAATACGCGGGTTCAAGCCAAACCAACACTTTTGGCGCCTCACATCCGGCAACAAACGCCTGTCCCGAAACACCATCATGCCTCACTCAGAATAAGCCATGCATAAAAGGTAAATATAGATGGATTTTCTAATAGTCTACTATTTCGATAGATTTTAAATATTTAAGTTTATTTCTTCTATATTTGCCGCATGAGGGAGAAAGTACTGCGCCTTTTCGGATATTCGGCCGCCACCTTAGAGCAGCGGGCCGACTTCGTGCGGCTACTACTCATTGTTGTTACATGCATTACTTTGTTGCTGGTGATCTCGCTTATTCTGGTTCACATTCTACCCTTGTTTATTCATGAAGACGTGTTGCCTTTGCTGGGCACCGGATTTTACATTGCCCTGGCAGGGGGCTTTGTTGCCCAAATGATAGACGGAGCCCTCGGCATGGCCTATGGTGTCAGTGCCACTACTATTCTAACCTCTATGGGTGTAAACCATGCAGCCGCAACGGCCAGTGTACATACGGCAGAAATATTTACCAGTGGGGTTTCGGGGTGGTTTCACCTGAAGTTTAAGAACGTAAACAAGAAGCTGGTAAAGACGTTGTTGCTCCCCGGGGTGCTGGGGGCCATCACAGGTGCTTACGTGCTCTCATCGCTGCAGCAATACAGCGATTACATCCGGCCGGTTGTGGCCTGCTATACCCTTTATCTGGGCATTCGCATCTTGCGCAAAGCCAGCATCAACGAATCGAAAAAGAAGCCGGTAAAAAGAATAGGCTGGCTCGCCACCATTGGTGGTTTCCTCGACTCCATTGGCGGTGGGGGCTGGGGCCCGATTGTAAGCTCTACGTTAATCTCGCGCGGCAGGCATCCCATGTACACCATCGGTTCGGTTAATCTTACTGAATTCTTTGTATCGTTCGCCAGCGCTTTTACCTTCTCGCTTTTTCTGGACATTCAAACCTACTGGCAGGTAATTCTGGGGTTGATCATCGGTGGCGTGATAGCCGCACCGTTAGGTGCCATACTGCCCAAACAACTTCCGGTGAAACGCCTGTTGATATTGGTGGGCGTGGTGGTGAGCATACTCAGCATCCGCAACTTCATTACCAGCTTTTAGCTGTGGTATAAAACAAAAAGCCAGGCATTACACCTGGCTTAAGTCTTGTTTCACCAACTCACTGCTTGCGCAGGTAAACATTTCCATATTTCGATTCGAAACTGTAGCGCGGCCCCTGGCCGGGTTTGGCCTGCACCCATGTATAGAAATTTTTCTCGCGGTAGCCATCGCCCGTGAACTTGGTGTCGAGGTTGGAATAGATTTGACCGTAGTTGGTTTCCACCACCAATTCTCCCGTGGCCGATTCCAGCAGGGCCGCATCCACTCCGCCATAAGTAGCCTCTACCGTTAAAGGACCCGTAAAATCCTTCACCTCCACCATACCATACACCGATTCAACCACCGTTACCCTATTGCGGGGCACCTTAATCTCCAGCATAATATCCATCTCCAAGCCCCACGACATCACATCGTATTTCTTACCATTCTCACTCATATGCTTTTTGTACTCTTCCTTGGTTCGAAATACTATTTTCTTCCCTCCCTCCACAATGGTTACCCGGTGTGGCAGGTTCTTCATGTTGCGAATGCGATTTTCAATGTATAGTCCCTCGGCTGTTTCAGATTGCACCAGTTCAAATGCATCGTCATTCTCGCCCATGTTAATACTCACCGTGCCTTGAATGGATACCTCGTTCTTGTCCCACGTGCTGATGCGCGCCAACTCCGGATAATCGAAATGGAAGTGGATGGTTTGTCCGGCTTTGACCGGATAAGTCTTGTTGATGGGTGTCTGTGCCTTGGCCACGCACCCGAGTGCAATAAATAAAAGCAATAACGTTCCTGTCTTCATAAAACCATTGTTTTGAAGTGAGTAAAAGTGGTTGCCGCTTGTTACGCGGCAACCATCCAAATGCTGCTGTTCTTATTTCTTGCGGAGGTACACGTTGCTGTGTGTAGACGAAAGCTTGATGTCGATGCCTCCGCCATTCAGCTTACCCGACAGGTTGTCGCTGTATTTTACCATGCTGCCCTGGCTGTTGAATTCAATCTTAAAGTCGGGATCTACAAAAATTTCTCCCCAGGCGGTGTTCAGCCGCATGTTGGCCTTGGTGGTTACCGGCATGGCCACATCTACATGGCCGTGCACCGACACAATGGAAATGGGGTTCTTCATACTGGCGCTCAGTGATGCATCAATATCGCCATGCACCGTGTTTACAGCCATCGGGCCGGTTACGTTCTCCAGGCGCACATCGTTGTGCACGGTAGACACCTCAATTTCATTCTCCATGTTCTTCAAAGTGAGGTCGCTGCCATAAGGCGATGTATGCGAGTACGAAACAATAACGCCCTTGGGTACTTTGATGGAAATATCCGGCCCATCCATTTTCTTTAGCTGCCGCACTTCAATTATATCGCCATTTACCACCACCGACAAGCCAATGCCGGTGTTGTCTTCCAAACCGAGGCTGCTAATAGCACGCAGGCCTTTGGCCCGTTCGTCATTTTTTCGGTCGTGATTGCGCGAGGTGAAAATAATTTCATTGCCTCCATAACCTTCAATTTCCACATCGCCTACTTCGCGGATGTCGAGGCGGCCGGTGCTTTTGGCAACCTTGTACTCCTGCGCCCAGGTGGCCGACACCACTGCCACCACCAGTCCTACTGCTATTATTAGCTTTTTCATTGCTTAATTGTTTACTGTTTCTTGGTTTTCTTTTCTGTTTTGTGTGAACACGCAGCCCGCCCTTCTCTTCCGGAAGCCCTTGTAAGAAAGCGCTCATCAGCGCGGGCTGCATTCACACTTATTTATCCTTCATGAAAGTTTCATAATTCCCGCATGCGCTTCGTCTTTTACCGCGGGTAGCGCCTGCTCATCGGTAGTTATCTTTTGCAACTCATCTATCACCTCTTTACCCTTCATATCCACCAAAATTCTGATCAACTCAATCTGCACCACCGGGTCAGTCTGCTTGCCCAGCGCCTCAATCAGCGCCTGGCGCACGTGTGGCAAGCGTTGAAATTTGCCCAGCGCTTCCAACGCTGCCAGCCTTACGTTGGTGTTGCCATCTTCATTCATGGTTTTTACCAGGGCTGTTACAATCTCATCGTCTGCCTGCTCCATTTTATATGCCACCGACACGCCCACCAACCGCTGGCTGGCCGACTGTTGATTATCCAGCATCGCCATCATCATGCTCTTGGTAGCCTCCATTTCTCTCTTTATCTCGGCCAGTTCCTTCTGTTGCTGCTGGGTTTGGTTTATCCAGTAGCCAATGCCGATACCCACCATTACCAACACCACACCCGCTGCCGCCCGCAGCACAACAGGGTTGAAGAACACCTGCCTGCCGCCCTCAGCCGCTTTTCGCTGACTATCCATCTCTGCCTTCAGCATCGCCTCAAACTGCTGCTTCATGCGGGACTTCGGCTGCAACTCTTCCGACTCGTCCATGGCCTTCAGCACCTGCTGCAATTGTGCCCGCAGCAGTTGCACCTCCGGCTTTTGAAGTTCCGCCTCCACCAGCGCCTTATCATCGGGGCCCAGGCGGCCATCGATATAGTCAATCAGCAAGCTTTCCAGTTTTTCCTTTTCCATATGCTTTGTCAGGCGTTCGTTTCGCTCCGACTTTAAATTTTTTCCAGTTCAAAATAATGTTCGCGCAACTTGGCGATGGCACGGTGCACCTTTACTTTGATGTTCGCCACGGTGGTATCCATCAGCATAGCTACTTCTTCGTACTTCATGTGCTGAAAGCGGGTGAGCACCAACAGTTCGCGCTGCTCTTCGCTGAGTAATGCCAACGACCGCTGCAAAGTTTTTTCTTGCTCTTCCATAGTTGCCTCCTCGTTTTCATCGGCTATCCAATCGCCTATTTTTTCTACATCTACCAACTCCGACCGTTTACTTTTCTGTGCCTGATAGTGGTCGCTAAACACATTGCGGGCCACCTGGTATATCCACGATTGGAATTTGAGCCCTGCCTTGTAGCTGTTGCGGTATTTAATCATCCGCAAAAACACATTCTGCGTCAGGTCTTCGGCCACTTCGCGATCCATACACATACGGGCCAGGAAGTTGAACAACCGCAGATGGTAGCGCTCGAACAGCAGGGACGCCTGCTGCAAATCGCCATTTTTTACGGCCTCCATAATCTGTTCGTCCGTCATCGAAATCGTTGCCTTTTAAGTTAGTGTCCTCCTCCCGTTGTTCAAATTTGCATTGGTTACAGGCCGCGGGGGTAAAGGTTACAGCCCGAGGCTGAAATATTTAGAAAAACTGTCAGAATATGGTAAGCTGACGCGTGTGTGGCTTGACAATGGGATGGTTTGCCTGACCCCAGTTTGACAGAGAAATCCCCAACAGCCGCACCTTTCTACCTTCCAGTGTAACGGCATTCATCAACCCATATACGGTGTGCCGAATGGCCTTCAGATCGTCTGTGGCGAACGGAAGCGATTGACTGCGCGTAACCTGTTTAAAGTCGTGGTATTTGATTTTCAGCGTAATGGTGCGTGCCTGCAAATTCTTGCGCACCAGTCGATCTGTCACCAGGCGGGCTATCTTGTCGAGTTCCACATACATTTCATCGCGATCGGTCAGGTCGTAGGGAAAGGTATCTTCGGCTCCAACCGATTTCACCTCCCGATCGGGGCGCACCGGTCGATCATCTTGCCCACGCACAATTTCATAGAAAAATGAGCCGGCTTTGCCAAAGTGAGTGGTCAATTCCGATTCGGTCAGGCGCTTCAAATCCAAACCGTTGTGCAACCCCATATTCTTCATTTTCTCTGCGGTTACTTTGCCTACGCCAAAAAACTTTTCAACGGGCAGTGTCTCCATAAACTTTTCAATCTTCGAAGGGCCTATGAAGGTAAGCCCGTTGGGCTTGTGCATGTCGGAAGCAATCTTGGCTACAAACTTATTTACAGAAACACCGGCTGAGGCCGTGAGCTGCAGCTCTTCATAGATAGACTTTCGAATCTGTTTGGCAATTTCAATGGCCGAGCCTACCCCCTGCTTGTCGTAGGTAACGTCCAGAAAAGCTTCATCTAACGAGAGTGGCTCAATGAGATCGGTATACCTGGAAAAAATGGAACGCAGTTGCTGCGATACCGCTTTGTACACATCAAAACGTGGCCTCACAAAAATGAGTGCCGGGCACAACTGCTTTGCTCTTTTGCTCGACATGGCTGAACGCACACCGAACTTGCGCGCTTCGTAGCTGGCCGTGGCCACCACACCGCCCCTGCCTTCGGGCGAGCCGCCCACGGCTATGGGCTTGCCTCTGTAGGCGGCATTATCGCGTTGCTCGATGGACGCGTAGAAGGCGTCCATGTCGATGTGAATGATTTTGCGAATTTCCCCGGTTGCCATGTGCATGCAAAAGTACGCACCGCAGTGACAACCGTGTGGCAGCAGCACCGCGAACACCGCTTTCTTTCCATTCATCGGCTAAAAATGTCCGCTTCCGTGAAAGAGTCTGGACTTACCGCGACTATCAACGATCTTCCTTCAAACAACCTATGATGATGAAAAGCATTACATGCCTTACCATTCTTGTTCTGCTGGCGGCCAGCGCATCCGCGCAAAGCGGCAAGGTGTACGACAACCTGACGATGCCCAGCAAAATTCTGAAGGGCGATCGTAAATACGCCATCTACCTACCGCCCGACTACCAAACCTCTGAACGCAGCTACCCCGTACTCTACCTGTTGCATGGCGGTGGCGATGACCAGACCGGCTGGGTGCAGTTTGGTGAAGTGCTTCACATAACCGACAAGGCCATTGCCAATGGCACCGCCACACCCATGATCATTGTGATGCCCGATGCCAACACCGGCACGCGGGGCTATTTCAACGACTTAAAAAACGAGTGGCGTTATGAGGATTTTTTCTTTGAGGAGCTGATGCCTTTTGTGGAGAACAAATATCGAATCAAAAAAGAAAAGCGCTACCGCGCAGTGGCCGGGCTTTCCATGGGCGGAGGGGGCTCATTTATTTATGCCCTGCACCGGCCCGATCTGTTTTCTTCGGCCTGCCCGCTAAGTGCCGCCACCGGGCCGCTGAACCTGGAGAGCACCAAAACCTACCTGGAGCGATTCAACCAGAAAGGTACCGATGCCGAAATCGAAAACTACTACAAGAAGTACAGTGTGCTGGCACAGATTGAAGCCATGCCCGATGGCCAGAAGAAAGCCGTGCGCTGGTATATCGACTGTGGAGACGATGATTTTCTGTATGAAGGAAATTCATTGGTGCACATTGCCATGCGAAAGAAAGAGATACCCCACGAGTTTCGCATCAACAACGGTGGCCACACCTGGACCTACTGGCGCACAGCCCTGCCCACGGTGCTGCAATTTGTGTCGGATGCATTTCATCAATATTGACGCACAAAGCCCTGACGGATGACACAAACAGGCCTGGCAGCACGGGTGATTGCTGTTGTACTTTTTTTTATTTATCGGGTGAACTCCTATTTTTGGCGTCTCATTCGGGATGTAGCACAGCCCGGTAGTGCGCTACGTTCGGGACGTAGAGGTCGCTGGTTCGAATCCAGTCATCCCGACAAAACAATCAAGCCTGTTCTGCGTAAGCAGAATGGGCTTTTTGTTTGAGAGCGAGGCAAGCGTTTCGCTTGGCGGAGCGAAAAAACAAAAAGCCCACCAGTGAGCGCAGCGAGCGCGGGATTGATTGATTGATTTGGAACCTCCCCAATAAAGGATCACCGAAGGTAATCCAGTCATCCCGACAAAACAATCAAGCCTGTTCTGCGTAAGCAGAATGGGCT
>CAYSCT010000010.1:57067-79316 GCA_964429845.1 uncultured Ohtaekwangia sp. | reverse complement strand
TTTGTTTGGGGCCAGTTGGATATGTTACATGGCGCAGATTTAAACCGCAATGAAATATCGACCATGACGGGTCTAAACCAGAAATTTGTGACCCACCTGCTTCTGCACTCACCAAATGCTAAGGCCGTGACTAAACAACGAAAAAAAATACGGTAACGTGAAAATCATCTATAGTTGTAAGTCAGATATTTGTAACGGTAGAGCCAAAGAAGCCAAAAACAAGCATCCAAAAAATCGATTTCCCGCATTCAAAATATCATCTGCAATCGTCATCCATCTGCCAGCATCTGAGCAGCTCGTTCATTTAAACAACAAGTTACGGGTTAATACAAGCCACACCGATACGCACCGAACCATCGTACCAATAAGATGAACTTCAAAATACACACTAAAACCATCTACAACTGCTCACTCGAAAGGGCGTTTAAAGCGCCCATACTTTGCGATGTTACAAAAGTACATACCGGATTTGGGTTAATGCCAAAGGTTATAAAAACAACCAATGACGAGGGCTGGGGCAAAGTGGGTTCAATTAAAAATATCTACGCGGGTAAGTCACTGACCTTTAAAGGAGGCGAAGTTTCAACTGATAAAGTCCTGGAGAGAATCGAAAACAAGTATTGGAAGGTGGAGGTTGGGAATTTTAAGTCGTGGATGCTCAATATATGGCAATTCACCTTTGAATGGACAACAACAGAACTTGCTACAAATAAGATACAAATCAACTACGACTACACCATTCACGGAAAGGGAATGCTTTTCATTCCTTTTCAATGGCTATTTGCAAAAGTATTTTATAAAATGTATATGAACCAGGTGCTGGAAAATGTGCGAAAACTAGCCGAGGGTAACGAACCTTTTCTGTATGAGTAGAACAGGAGCCGGCCGAAAACTAAGAAAAGATAGTTGGTATGTGGCTGCGGCCAGCGTGTTGCTGGGCTTCTTCATTATTTCATTGGGCCAAACCGACATTCCGGCACTTTTTCTGGATGCCCGCTTTTATCCGGATTTGTTTTTCGTTTCGCTTATTCATTTTGTGGTGATCTACTACCTGGTAGTAGCACACCGGTGGGTGGAAAAAAAATACCCGTTGCGAAGCCATGCCACCAAAAGCCTGGGCCTGCACCTGCTAACAGGCGTGCTGCTACCTGCGCTGCTTTCACTCGCGCTGGCCTATGTCTACCTGGAAGGTGTGCTGCATTACCGAATAGAAGAAACTTCATTTTTCTACTACGAATACCCTGTTTCCGTTGTCATCATTGTCGCCATCAACCTGGTGCTAACTATTCTTGCCCTGCTTTCGCAAACTGCCAAACCTGCAACGGCACCACCAGCGCCTGAGAAAAAAAAGGCGCTGATCTTAAGTCAGGGTGATTTGAAGGTACCCGTTCAGCTAAGCGAAGTGGCCTGTATTCTAAAAGAGGGCGAGTTTGCCATTGTGTTTGCTTTCGATGGGCGCCAGTTCATCATTTCAGAAAGTCTGGACGAAACCTTTACCGCTTTGGACACTGAGCTGTTTTTTCGGGCCAACCGGCAGAGCATCGTCAACCGAAATGCTTGTGGCCCGTTTCAGGTAAATCGTTCGGGCAAAATCGACTTACAACTGCGCTTTCCGGAAGGCCGAGTACTGTCCATCAGCCAAAAGCGCGCACCCGACTTTAAGACCTGGTTGAAAGCCACCTGACTTCAGCCGATTTTCGCCTGACTTCAAGGAAAAAAGTGGCTTAATGCCACCCAAAGCGTGCTTTACCGCTCAACCTCCGCGCACATTTTTCGTGAATGGCTGTCTGTTATAAGAACCAAGTCATCCCGAAAAATGAAAACACCTGTGCGTTACCCTCTTTTTACTTGTATGCTGATGGCCTCACTGGGTCTGGCTCAAAGCCAAAATTTCTCCGAACGCCTGCCGCTCGATTTCCCGGTTATTGATGCCCCCTACCTGCACCATGCCGCGCAGATGGCTCACCGCAAACATTATAACCTGCCGGCCAGCGAACCGGTGCAGGCTACCTGGGCCGACTACTTTCGCAGCTTGGAAAGTCCATCGATGGCACAATCGCTGGCCATCACCAAAAACCTGCATGCCACAAACTACTACTTCAACAATGTTTTTTGGAACAAAAAAATTGAGCCTACCACCCGCAAGAAGAAATTTCTGAACCGGTTGGCGGCCAACGGAACTGCGGCCGGCATTGATTTATTGCTGGCCTACAAACTCATGGTGTTTTCGCCTGTATGGAACCACGAGGAGTTTCACCGCAACGGACTGACCATGCGCGGCATTTCCAGCTTCGATGACACCTATTATCGTTTTGCTGGGGGAGATACTCCGAGTGGTTCGGTTACCCGCGTGCGCGATGAGGATCTGGCCTACTTCAAGGCCACAGACCCTGTTGGGATGGTACGCACCTTTGCTGCCGGCATTGAATCACAATTTTTATTGGTGCGAAACATGCAGAAAGACAATTTCTTTTTGGATACCGACTACGCCAACATTGCCATGAACATATTAATTACCAAACAGGCCGTAGATTATGTAAATCAATTCCGCAAGCAGGATTACGACCGCAGCATAGACACCATGAACCACTACGGAAAAACTATTGCCCTGCGTGATTTTGTGGGTTGGGATTTTACGCCTTGGGTGTACGACATGTTTCGTCCCAACGAGCCCTACGAAGCTCGAGGCATTCATCCTAACGGCATCGGTATCGACCGTGCCATCAAGAGGAGCAAGCTAACGGCCGAAGAAGCTGCTTACCTCACCCGTATGGGGCAACTACAATACCTCAATTTTCTTTCTCCGTTTATGGTGGGTATTCATGCCATTAGCCTCAACGACAACAGCCGCTTCAACTTTGCTATGCGGCACTACCTCACTTCGTTCGGGTATAATCTCAATGCAGATTTTTTCATCAACCACCGTGGCAAAAATATGTTGATTGGTTTACATACCTTCCATAACAAGAACCGCACGTATCCGGGTCTGGAGGTGGAGCAACAATTTCTTAAACTCAACTTGCTCAACAAAGTTATTCCGTTGCACAGCCGCGCCATGGTGTGGGTTCAGCCAGAAAATGAAAGTTTTTATGCAACAAACGGAAAGGCAGGTGGGCTGGTGCAGTTTCGTGTTTACTACCCGGTTAGCAAACAATTCAGCGCCTACGCGGAAGCAGAAGCAAAGAGCAGCGGCTGGGTGGCCGGAAATCCATTCCTGAAACCCAATATGAGCATGCGTGCCGGCCTGTTTTTCGATATAACCAGAAACTAAGGCCTACTTCAACACTCTGCCCACGCGCATAAACACCGGAAAGCGAACCGACATCTTCTCTTCGTGCCAATGATCATCCAGTTCTTGCATGAGCTGCTCAACGGGATTTTCCTGATGAGCAGCCCCGTACTTGCGCACGGCCGACCACGTGGAGAGGTAACCGAAAAGCTCTTCCCTCGTCCACTCGAAGTGAAGTGAAAAGGAAGGCGCCTGAATTTCAGCGAACGGGAAGCGAATACTTTGATAAGCCTCGTCCACCCATCGCCTTTCTGCATCCCAATAAGGGCCAACCTTCTTTGTATAAAAGGCATGCACGGCAGCATCGATTTGTGGATGGATCTGCAACAATCCATAACCCCATGCTGCCACAACTGCATGGGGTTTGGCTACGCGTTTTACCTCTTGGAAAAATCTTTCAAAATCGAACCAATGCAGGGCTTGCCCAACCGCTACAAAGTCAACTGATGAATCTTCCAGGCCGCTTTCTTCTGCAGGCGCCACTTTATATATAATGTTAGCAGCCTGCTTTGCATACTGCAATTGCTTGGCGCTGATGTCTGTTGCCACTACGTGTTCAAAAAACGCAGCCAGATCGAACGCCACTTGTCCGTTTCCGCAACCAACATCCCATGCCAACTGCTTCGATGTAAGCAATGCCGACAAATACTGGTACAATGCCTTTGGATACATTGGCCGAAAAGCGGCATAAGAGGATGCGTGCTCAGAAAAACGATCTTTGCGCATGCACTAACTTACTTCTTTTTACCCAGGCTTCACTAAGTTTTCTAATGCAGTGGAATATCACCAGGTTGCTCGCCTACCACTACCACACTGGGCGGCAAAAGTTTATACATTACCGGTGTAACTAACCGCGATAGCAAAGTAGAGCTGATCAACCCGCCAATCAAAACCAGCGCCAGGGGTGAGTACAACGGATTGGCTTCAATGGCCAAAGGTATCAATCCACCGATAGCCGTAAGCGAAGTAAGCACAATAGGCACAAAACGTATCTCGCCCGCTTTTTCAATCGCCTCGTTTAAGGGCACGCCCCGCTCGCGCAACTGGTTGGTGAAATCCACCAGTAAAATGGAGTTTTTCACTTCAATGCCCACCAACGCTATCAAGCCGATCACCGCCACAAAAGACATAGGGTTTCCCGTTATCAACAGCATGGTAATGGCACCAATAATACCCAACGGAATAACCGACAGTACAATCAACGTGCTTTTAAATGTTCCAAACTCCAAAACCAACACTGCAATGAATCCAAAAACGGTGATGAGGATAATGGTTTCAATGCCACCAAAAGATTCTTGCTTATTCTCCAACTCACCTGCCGCCACATAATAATAGTCTTTGGGAAATTGAAACTGGTCGAGCTGTGCGATGACTTTGTTGTTAACGTCTTCGTACAAATAACCACTCTTTACGAAAGCTGTTACCGTAGCATAACGGGCCTTGTCGTAGTGCCGGATGAGGTTGGGCGAAGTTTCGAACTCGATGCGTGCCAATTGCTTCAGCGGAATGGCCTGACCCGAAAGTGAGGTAACGTAAATTTTGTCGAACACATCTAAGGTGGCCAGTTTACCGTGTGGCACCGTTACCTGTATCGATACTTCATCTTCGCCTTCTACCGGAGAAAAAGTGCCCATGGCCAGGCCTGCAATACCCAGCCGAATGGAACGGTCGATTTCACCAATGGGCACGCCCAGCAAACCTGCTTTGCCTTTGTTGATGTGCACCCTTAAATCGGTTTGTTGGCTGGCCAGTGGATTGTTGATGTAGATGGTGCCGGGCGTTTTCTTCAATATCTGCTCAACCTGTAGCGACAAGTTTCTAAGTGAATCCAGGTTTTCGCCAAAGATGCGAATGGCTACGGGTGCCTCCAACGGTGGCCCTTGCTCAAAGTCTTTCACTTCGATCTTGGCATTCGGGTAGAAATAAAACTGATCGCGCAGGCGGTCGATCATGGCCGTCTTTTCTTCCGGGCTCAAACCGTTTAACTGAACGTAGAACTGGGCAAAGTTAGTTGCCTCGCTCCGCGAGATGACATTGTAGTAGATGCGGGGATTACCTTTTCCCACATTGGTGGTAAAGTAGGTGATGTCTTTCTCTTTCTTCAACTCAGCCTCCACGTAGCGTGCCACGCGGTCGGTCTCCTGCAGACTGGTGCCATTGGGTGTCTCAATATTTATGAGAAACTGGGGCTTTTCTGATTTGGGAAACAAGCTGAATCCCACCACCGGAAAAAGGGCAAGACTGCCTACAAACAACACCAGCGCTACCACCAAGGTAGCCACCGGGTGTGCCAGCGACCAATGCAATACACGCGTATAGCTTCCGCTGATTATTTTTTTCAAGGCACGCAAAAAGATATTCCCTTCAGGGTTGCTGTGGTTCTTCAAAATCCGGCTCGACAAGAATGGCACAATGGTAAGCGATACAAACAACGAAGCCAGCACCGTAAAGATCACGGCCATGGGCAGACTGCGTATAAAATCGCCCGCCTGCTCAGGCAAAAACACCAGCGGAAGGAAAGCAAGTATCAGCGTAGCCGTACAACCCAACACCGCCAAGCCAATTTGTTTCGTTGCTTCGATGGCCGCTTCCTTTTTTCCTTTGCCCGCGCGGAGGTAGCGTTCAATATTTTCAATCACCACAATCGAGTCGTCTACCAGAATTCCAAGCGCCACAATTAAACCTACAATGCTCAACTGGTTGATGGAATAACCCGTGAAGTCCAGCAGGAAGAGGCCGGTGAAGATGGAAAGCGGTATCGAAATCATCACCACAATGGCTGCACGCGTACCCAGCGGAAGCAACGTGATGGATACCAACAAGATGGCAATGAGGAAGTCGGTGGAAAACCTGCTGAGTCTTTTCGAAACACTTTCAGCCTGCTGGAAGTTGCGCACCAGCTTCATGTCATCGGGAAGCTCTGCTTCAAACTTGTCGAGCGCGGGGGCAATCTGTTCAGAGACTTTAAAAATATTCTGGCCGTCTTTCTGGCTGGCTGTCAACAACACGGCCCGGTAGCCGTTCAGTCTGGTCAGGTGCGTTTCGTCCTGGTAGCCTTTCTCCACATCGGCAATGTCTTTCAGAAAAACCGTGCGTCCCCCTGTTGCATACACAATGGTGTTCCGTATTTCATCGATGCTCTTGTATTCGCCACTGGTCTTTACATTGAATTTGCGCGTGTTCAGTTGTACGCTGCCCCCGGGTATATTTACATTTTCGCTTTGCAGCGCACCCAATACTGCATTTACAGGTATGTGCTGCAGTGCCATTTTTTCCAGATTTAACGATATGCGTACTTGCTGTTCCGGATAGCCGTGCGTTTCAATTTTCTTCAGGCCTTTAATTTTCTCCAGTCCATCTTCCAGTTTTTCTATCTGTTTTTCCAATTCACTGTAAGGAGCCGTTTCCGACACCAGTGCCACCTGCAGTATGTTAACATCGGTAGAGGAGAACCGCATGATTTTTATCGCAAAAACATCAGAGGGCAACTCGGCCCGTAAAGCATTTACTTCACGAACGATTTCCTGGTATTTGGTTTCCGGATCATTTTCGTGTTTGTAATCCACGCGCACCACGGCCAGTCCATCGTTCACATCCGAAATAATTCTCTTGATGTCGTCTAACTCGCTGAAGCGCTTCTCCATCGGGTCGAGCACCAACTGCTCCATGTCTGCGGGACTGGTGCCGGGGTATACCACCACCACCGAAAAAGACGGAGCATCTGTCTCCGGGTCTTCCCCCCGTGGCATGTTGAACAAGGAGTTCAATCCAAGCGCCATCAACAAAACAAAAACAATCAGGGTAAACTGGTAGTTTTTTACTGAGAACTCAGCAATTTTCATCTCTAAACATTTTTTGGGTTTCGCTCGGAAATAGGATTTAGTGCATCACTTTCACGGTCGCATATTCGGTAAGAAAGGCAGAACCACCCGTTACCACCTGTTGCACATTCTCCAGGCCGCTGACTATGCGGGCCTCCTGGTTGGTAAGGTAGGCGATGGTGACTGGTAGCTTCTTCACACTCTTTTGGTCGGGTTGCATTACAAAAACAAATGCCTGGTTCCCGGTGCCTTCTACCAATGCCTCAATGGGTATGCTCTTCAACGGTTGCACTTCAGACGGTATGATTTCCACACGCGCCACCAGCCCCGAAGCCAGGCGTGCACCGGCAGGGTTCACTTTTACTTCTACAGTGTACAAACCACTCATGGGGTCGGCTCCTTCGCCAATCAGGGTCACTTCTCCCTCCAAACGTTTATCGCGGTGCGCATCGGTTGTAAGGGATGCTTTGTCACCCAGCTTTATTCTGACCCAGTCTACATCGGGCAAACCCAGACGAACGACCCAGTCGTTTTCTGCGGCTGCATTGATCACCAGCACAGGCGTGCCGGGTGCCACCAGTTCGCCTTCGTTTACCAACTTGCGAATTACCTTGCCGCTGGCGGTGGCGCGGATAGACGCATAGTGGCGATTGAACGTGGCCGCCTCTAAACTTTCCTTCGCCACCTGAAAAGCGGTTTGCGCGTTTTGCCACTGCTCCAGCGTGGCAGCCGAGTCGGTATACAAACGTTGCACACGCTCCCAGTCGCGTTGGGTTTTTTCAAAATTATTGCGCGCCTGCGCCACCTGTGCATCTATTTCTGTCAGGTTTAATGAGGCCAGCAGTTGGCCCTTCACCACACTGGCCCCTTCTTCTACATTCACCTTTGCCACTACGCCACCAATCTTAAAGCCCAGTCTCGATTCGGTACCGGTGCTGATGATGCCATGGCTTACCACGGGCAGATGGTACTGGCCTTCGGTTACTGGCGAAAGGCGAACGGCCACCGCAGCCTCATCCAGCGGGATGGCTGCCGTGTCGGCCCCTTTATTCTGTTGGCTGCAGGTAAACAGCACGGCTGCCATCACTACAGGAATTAGCAGCGTAAAAACGACCTTTTTCATAACGGGGGTTATTTGTTGTCTTTAATTTATTTTCAGAGTTGATCTGTCATCTTTTGCAATTGCGCTTCGGCACGCAGTAAGTCGAACTGACGAATGGACTTCATTAATTGCGAGGTGGTGAATTGGTTCTGCGCATCGAGGTATTCTATCTGCAATGCCTGCCCCTCCTGGTAGCGGGCGCGTACAATCTGAAAGTTTTTCTCCGCGCTTTTTACGCCACTTTGGGCGGTAACGTACGCCTGCACGGCTGCCTCGTACTCATGGAAGGCCTGGATCACCTGCCACTCAATCTGTTTTCGCAACTGCTCCATTTTGTTTTCAGCCACCTGGTGGTCGATGCGGGCCTGCTGCGTGCGTGCGCGTCTTTCGCCACCTTTAAACAAATCCCAACTGAGGCTGAACTGCACAAGCCAGTATTGCTGGTCGTGGTTAAACTTGTATTCAAACCCCTGGTAGCCTACATCGCCTACTACATTCAGCTTAGGTAGCAGTGCGGAAGATTTGTTCAGCTCAACCACGTGTTGCGAGGCCAACAAACCGCTTTGCGCCTGCCTGAGTTCCTGTCGGCTGGTCAACGCTTCCGCTTTGAGCGAATTCAGGTCGTACCGATTTTCCAGTCGCCCCGCCAGTAAACTATCGGTCAGTACTTCGGTCTGCAGGTCGCGGTTCAGCAAAAAGTTAAAATAGGCGCGTGCGTTTTCGCGGTTCTTCACCGCCTCGACCTGTTGTTGTTCCACTTTGTTGAGTTCGTATTCGGCACTCAACAACACATCGCGGGTGGCCTTGTGATTTTGCACCAGCTTTTGGTTAACCCGCACCAGCTCTTGCAGCAGCACTTCGGTTTGTTGCAGCACCTTCAACGCCTCTTCGCTTTGCAGGTATTGGTAGTAAGCATTTACAATGCTGAATTTTAATTCGTTTTCGTAGGCATCTCTTTGCGCCTTCTGCACCGTAATCAGTTCTTTCTGTGCCCTGTAGTTAAAATAGATGTCGGGGTTGAAAAGCGGCTGGATAATGCGCAGCTTGGTGTCGTGGAAATTGTTGGGCAGAAACTGCTCGTTTACATTGGCAATCTGGGGAAACTGCTGCGAGTCGGTGAGTTGGTTAAGCGTGGCATATACCGGGTTGAGCAAGTCGCCCACGGGAAACTGAATTCTGCGGCCTCCATCCGCCAGCGTATAATTGGCGTTAATGCCCACTTGCGGCATAAACAGCGCGCGCGCAGCCTGCAAACCTTCCACGCTTCTGTCGTACTGAAGTGTTTCCTGCTTCAACTGCAGGTTGTTTTTCAAACCCTCTTGCAGGTAGCCATCGAGTATGGTTTGGGCAGCACTTTCGTGCGATAAGAGAACCGAGAGGCCGAAGATGAGGGCGAGAAGGGGCGATTGTGTTTTCATTGTTAATTCAATAAACAGTGTTCATTATGGGTTCAAAAAATTTTATAGCCGCGATAACATCGCTTTAAAATGCTCGAATGATTGTTGGGTGATCTTGTCGCGGTCGCCTTCGGGATAGCAGCGGGTGCGCTGCCGCAACTTGAGCGAACACATGCCATGCATGTAACTCCAGATGGAGAATGCCAGCACCTGCGGATCCATACCCTTAAACCGGCCTTGTGCCTGGCATTGCACCAAAATGCTTTCTAAAAATTGAAGCGCCTTCTGGCCTTCCTGCCACTTGTCCTGGTTTTCTTCGCAGTCCATAGGCGACTCGGTAAGGAACATGATCTCGTAATACTTGGGGTGTTCCTCAAAAAAGCGCACGTACTCTTCGCCCATGGCAATCAACCGATCGAAGGGATCTGCAATGTGTGCAAGGCCTGCCATATGCTGGTTGAACATCTTAAACGCTTCACCATGCAGGGCATAGAAAATTTCGTTCTTGTCTTTGAAGTAGAGGTAGATGGTGGCCGGGCTGTACTCAATGGCTTCGGCAATGTTGCGGATGCTGACCTCCTCAAAGCCACGATCCAGAAAAAGCTGGTGTGCAGAATTCAGGATGCGTTCGCGCATTTCCACTTTGTCTCTTTCCTTACGCTCTTTTACGCCCATGCTTTTTTGAATTGAAGATTTATACGGCAAAAATATGAACAGTGTTTATTAAAAGAACAGTATTAATAAAAAATTATCACAACTCGCTGAAAATCAGTTATAAAAAAAGACGGCCGCGGCTGCTTTCGCAGCCGCGGCCTACCTAAGCCAACTAAACGACCCGCAAAATCTTATTTTTCCTGCTTCACTTCATCGAACTGAACCTCCCCATGGGTTGCTTCTTTTCGGGGCACCGCGCAGGCACTGCCGCAACAGGAAATGTTGGCCAGCGCCTGAAACAAAAGAAGGCCACCGATGCCGCCTATCAGCACATCGCCTTTCGCCACACCGGCACCGATGGCCAGAACCCCCAAACTAAATCGCAGCAGGCGTTCGAAGTGCCAGCCGCGCATGATGTTGCCAATCATATCAATTTGTATTGAAGACTGCCCCAACCCCCTCCGTTGTACACCTGCTCAAACCCATTCGACTTCAGGATATGCCTGGCTGAAGAACTGCGCATACCCGAGGCACAGCAGGTAATAATTACCTTGTCTTTCTTCAGTTGACTCAGTCTATTGGGTAACTGATCGAGCGGAATATTGACGGAACCTTTGATGTGGCCGGAGGCATATTCACCCTTTGTGCGCACATCTACAATCAAAGCTCCATCCTTCACTAACCGGGCCAGGTCCACCTTGGGGCCCAACCCAAACAGTTTGCGAAGCAGCTCCATTAGTTCTGGCGATAGGCATTTACTTCCAACCAGGAACCTCCGTTCAATGCTTCAGAAACTCCATTGGCAAGCAGAAAGTCGCGCGCGCGACCGCTGCGGTTACCGCTGGCGCAACACAACACCAGAGGTGTTTTCAGTTGCTTGATCTCTTCCATATGGCTGGGAATTTCGTGCAGGGGCATATTTACCGCACCGGGCACACTGCCACCCATAAACTCCTCCGGAGTGCGTACATCTACAATGGTACCCTTACCGTTTTTTACAATCTCTTGCAGACTCATTTCTCTTTGTGAATTTGTTTCACTACAAAGATCGCCCGCCACGCACCCCGAAATCCGTGACTTGGATCACAGAGGGAAAATTATTGGCGCAGAAACTTCTTGTACCTGGTTATACCTTCTGGTGTAAGGTAGGGATACAAAACCCGGTTTACATACTGCACATACGCTTGTTTGGTGGCAGCATCTTTCTTCGCAGCGGGCTTCATCTTCGCAAAGAAAAATGTGCGGGCAATACCACTCAGTTCCATCAGGAAAGCAAGTGTATCTTCATCGAGGTCGGCACGCAACAACTTCTGTTGCTGCAAGGCTTGCAGCATGTGTTTATAGCCAGCCATTCGCTGTGTATTGTCTGCATCCACCCGCCTGGCGAGGGCCGGAAAACTTCTTCGTATTTCGAGGTAGTCGAGGTAAAAGAAAAGGTACTTCACGGTGATATCGTAAGTAAGCTGCGGGGCCGACAAAACTTTTTCCAATAACTGCTCACCGGCATCCAACTGGCCGCCCACCTCTTTCAATTCTGTCATCAGGTCTTCATACAACGCATGCACCAATTCCTCGCGGCCGGCAAAATGGTAGGTGATGTTACCATAACTTTTGTCAAGCTCAGCGGCCACATCGCGCAGCGTGCAGTTCAGCAGGCCACGGGTGTTGAAAAGTTGGAGGGCAACCGATTTGATGGAATCGCGGGTATTCATAGAAAAGGAAAAACAAATTTAGGTCATTTGGCCTATTTTTAAAGAATATTGTAATATTGCATAAAATTTACCGCATGTCCGCCCATTCCATCTACAAGACCCCTGAAGCCAAGCGAATTTTACTGGATCTCTACGAAAAGAAACTGGCATCGCTTAAACTGCTTTGTGAAAGACATTACGTCAACACGTTTGCCGGCAAAACGCACGTATTAGTTGCAGGTAAACCCGATGGACCACCGGTGGTGGTTTTGCACGGTATCAATGCAGGCGCACCCCTTACACTGGAAGCCATCAAAGGTTTGGCAGACACATTCCGGTTGTACGCGCTCGACACGGTAGGCCAGGCCACGCCCAGCGATGAAACCCGGCTACCATTGCATGACGACAGCTTTGCCCGCTGGGTGGGCGAAGTGATGGATCACTTTAAGTTGGATAAGGCGCGTTTCATTGGCGTATCGTATGGTTCCTTCCTGTTGCAGAATGTAATGAAATATGCGCCCGCCCGCATTGAGCGGGCCGTGATGGTAGTGCCAAGCGGACTGGTGAACGGTAACTTCTGGCCCTCCATCCAAAAGCTCTCCTTCCCTCTGATTCGTTTTCTGCTCACCCAAAAAGAACACCACCTCGAAAAATTCCTGGACGCGTTTTACGACACAAAGGACACGCACGCACGGACCATGCAACGCCATACATTGCTGGGCATGAAGATGGACTACCGCAGACCTCCGCTGCTACAAGCAGCAGATGTTGCCGGGTTGAATGCACCCGTCTACGCTATGGTAGCCGACTCGGATGTGTTTTTCCCCGGCCGGCAGGCGCTGGAGAAATGCAGAAAAATATTTAAAAACTTCAAAGGCGAACACGTGCTATCGAATACGAAACACATGCCCGAAAAACACACCTATGCGGAAATTGAAGCTACCATTAAAAGGTGGCTGACGGAGTAACGTTAGCGCTTGCGCCACCCTGGGCCGCGCACGCAGCGGCCCGCCAAGGCACCGGTAAACGTGCCTTCTTTTAAAGTCCATTGGCCATTTACAAACACGTGCCGAACACCTTCCGCATATTGGTGCGGATTTTCATACGTGGCCAGGTCGCGGATAGTCGCAGCATCAAATACCACCACATCGGCATAATGCCCAACTTGTAGCCGCCCGCGCCTGGCTATTTTTAAGTTATCGGCCGGTAGCGAGGTAAGCTTTCGAATGGCTTCTTCCAACGGCATCAATTGTTCCTCTCGCACGTATTTTCCGAGCACGCGCGCAAAACTTCCATACACACGCGGGTGGGTCAATTCATTCGTAAATGGTTTTTCGGCTGCTACCGAAGCGGCATCCGAACAAAAGCTAACATAAGGCAAACCCATCATCCGCTTCATATTCTCTTCCGAAATCAAAAAATACATTGCGGGAACAGAAGAACGATCGGCCATCACCAGGTCGATCACTGTTTCATCGGCATCCTTACCGTGAAGTCGGGCAATTTCATCCAAGCGTTTTCCCGCATACATCCGCGACAGCGAGTCTTTCTTGAACCCGAGCAACATCACATCTGCAGGGTCGGAATTTCGGATGGGTATTCCATTGCGCATTTCGAATAACACCTTGTTTCTCACCTCCGGACTTTTCAACCGTTGACACATGATAGTGATGCCGCCCTCTTGCACCCAGGTAGGTAGCCGCGCTGTTAAACCCGTGCCGCTTGCCTTGTACGGATACATGTTCGCGGTTACGCGAAGGCCGGCCGCGCGGGCGCTGTCTATCTTCTGCAACACAGTGTCGATCTTGCCCCAATTGCGGGCGTGGTTAATTTTCAGGTGATAAATCTCCACGGGAATTTTTGCTTCATAACCGATGCGGAAGGCTTCAAACAAGGCGGGAAGAATATCATCGCTCTCGCTGCGCAGATGGGTGGCATAAATGCCTCCGTACCTGCCGGCCACCTCGGCCAGCGCTATCAGTTCGTTGGTAGACGCAAAAGCTGCGGGCGCGTAAATCAAAGATGACCCCAAACCCATGGCACCCTCTTGCATGGCCACTTGCACCAACTTTTTCATTTGGGCCAATTCGGGTGCAGAAGGTGCACGGTTAACATTCCCTAACACGTAATCGCGCACGGTGGTAGCGCCTACCAAAGAGGCAAAATTCACAGCCACTCCTTTTTTCTCCAGCGTCTGAAAGTAGCCTCCTAAAGTTGTCCACCGTTTGTCGCCCGCCTTTCTCTTGCGCGGACCGGCACTGATGCCTTCGCCAAACACCTCCAACGTTACCCCTTGCTTTAAATCGCTAAGCGACCGGCTATCTTTCAGAAACGTGCCGTCTGCCCAACTCAGCATGTTAATAAATCCCGGGGCCACCGCCTGGCCTGTTGCATCAACAACATAAGCTGCGGTTGCATCCCTCAAATCACCGATAGCGCCAATGGTATCCTTGCGAATCCCCACATCAGCCTGGTAGGGCTGGCCACCCGATCCATCGTACACCATCCCGTTCCGGATAATCACATCGAAATGGGTTGGCTGGGCATGAGCCGCGAAGACCAGAAAAGCGAAATAAACCGGCAGTAATCTGTTGTGCGTGCCCATTGTTCAGGTAATGCTACTTCAGGAAGATGCCTAACATTTCTTTGAAAAGTTTGGCTGCCACCATGGCCGTTACCCCGTTTACATCGCGTGTCGGGTTTAATTCTACCAGGTCTGCCCCCACCAACTGTACCCTTAGGCTTTGCAGCAATTGTATTACCTGCCGGGTGGTGAAGCCGCCCGGCTCGTGGTGCGACACTCCCGGTGCAAAGGCGGGGTCTATCACATCCAAATCCAAAGAAAGGTAAACCGGCCCCGACCAGTCGAAGCGGATGCTTTCATTCCAGCCTTTCATCTCGATTACTTCCACACCAAAACGTTCGGCCTGCTCACGCTGGTGTTGGTTCATGGTGCGAATGCCCACCTGCACCAGCCTATGCACCAGTTTGTTTTCGAGAATGCGCGCAAAAGGGCTTGCGTGCGAGTGAGGATTTCCCTCGAAGTTGTGGTACAAATCGGGGTGGGCGTCCAGGTGTAAAATGGTAAGACCGGGGTGGCTTTTTGCGAGAGCGCTTACCACCGGGTATGTGATGGAGTGATCGCCACCCAGTGCCAACAGTTGCTCGCCATGTTGTGCAGCGTGCACAACGCTGTTTTTTATGGTATCAAAGAAACCTTCCTCTTTCACAAAAGACACATCGCCCACGTCTTTCCATCCGGAATGATTTTTTAAATCGATACCTGTTTCTGTGAAGTAATTTGATGAATCGGAGTGAAATGCCTGCCGGATGGCAGCAGGTGCCTGTGCCGGGCCGCGCAAAAAAGATGAATTTGCATCGTAGGGAATGCCTAATACGGAAACCATGAGCTTTGCTTCAACGCCACCAATTGTTGCAATGAGTAACTACTGCGCCAACACTTCAACCTCCACCCGAATGTTCTTCTTGGCATTGGCACCCTTTTTATCAAAAATGGGGCGTTTACCACCCCAGGCCTTTACCTCCATGCGCGCGGCATCGATGCCGTTGGCAACCAGGTAGTCTTTTATTACCTGCGCACGGCTTTCAGAAAGCTCTTTGGCCGACCCCATCACCGTTTTGGAATCTTGCGCTACCGAAAAGAAATTTCCACTCGGCCCCACTTTAATAATCTTACCATGGTAGTTGCCATTGGTGTGGCCATGCAGGCGTATGCGGTAGGCGGGGTTTTCCTTCATCATCACCAACAGTTCGTTCAATTCAAAGCGCGACTCCGGCAGAAACACGGCAGCATCATTGTAGAAAAAAACATTGTAAAGCACCTGTATGTCGCCTTTCTGGTAACGGTTCAGCCCAAACTTCACAATCAGCGAAGTGCCCATCTCATCTATGAAGACGCGGGTGGAGTCATTGAGCGGTTGTTTAAAATTCAGTTCGTGCTGCACCTTTCGGTAGCCGAAGGCATTGCATATCAACGAAAGGCGACCCGAATTACTTTTCGGGTCCGGAAGGTTGAGGTAGGAATTTCCTTCCACCTCGGTAATCAACTTGCCTCGTTCTGTATCCACCACCTGCACCTTGCCCTCTACCACGCGGTCGTTGGCCTCGTTGTAAAGACTCAGAAACACTTCTGTATTGCCCAACGTCATCTCCGATGCCGGAATAATCTTTACTTCCGGCTGAGGTTCTTCCTCCGGTTCCGGTTCGGGCTGCGCTTCTTTCTGGGGTTCTTTCACTTCCGCTAATGCAGGGGCGGCATCGGGTGTGGTTGGTTGCACTTCTGCCGGTAACCGGTCTGCGCTTGCAGGCTGTTCGTCAATCAGTCGTACCCAGGCATCGGCCAACCTGGGGTTTTGCCGGGTAATCTTTACCTGGTCCAGGCAGGGGCCCAAGCGCTTGTCCATGTTCAGATACACGTAGTGGATCGTGCGCGATGGGATGTAACCGCGTTGCACATCCAACCCTTCGTTAACCAACTCTTGTTGAAATTTCTCCGCGTTTTCTTTTACCGCAAAGGCGCCTACAATTACATAAAACCCTTTGGCGGGTACGGGTTCGGCAGACTGCGACAGCGCCACGTAAGCCTGTCCGATCCACAACATGAAAACAAGGATGATTCGCATAGCAAGCCAACATTTTGATGCGTCAATTTACTAAGTTGAATTGGATTTAATGAGATAATTTTGAGTGCGGAGAAATCCGGTTGTGCAGGCCTTCGCCCGCTTTCCATTCCAGAAATTGCACTAACTTTCAATGCGTAAATTCACGCTATGCTTCGCATCTTCTTACTCATTTTTCTTGCACCCCTTTGTGTGGTGGCACAGAAGCCAAAAAGCTTCGATGTGGTAACCGCTACCTTAACAAACAAAATTGTAAGTGCACCGCAAGCAAAAACACCGGTAAGCCTGGCGGTAGTTCCGTTTACGGCCACTACCTCGTCCGCACAACAATCAAAAGCCTTTGGCGAATACCTTACTGAAGCCATTGTTGGCTCACTGTCAGGCCATGGCGACAAACTGAAACTCTTTGAGCGCACCCGGATGGACGCCATCCTGAAAGAGCATGAATTTATTCTTACCGATTTGATGAAACCCGCAGCGGCTTTGAAGATCGGGCAGTTGGCACCCATTGATGCCCTGCTTTCCGGCACCTACACGAAACTGAAATCGTACATCGATGTAAGCGCACGGCTCATGGATGTTTCTTCCGGAGAAATCATGGTGAGCTTCAGTGGAAGAATTAAGATGAACAAGAACCTGGCCACCCTGTTTCAGGCCTCCGTCATGCAACCCGATGCCACAACGCCCACCTCAACACAATCGCCACCTGCGGTGAATGCTACCGTGGTGAACACTCCGAATGCAAGTGCTTCTACCAAAACCAAAGAGGAAATTTGCCGCCAGCACGTGCTGGATTTCCGGCCCCGCCTGAACGACCTTTCCTCCACTGAAAAAATTGATGCGGTAGTTCGCGAAGCACTCAAAACACCCTTCGATAACCTCTGCGGCCGATTACATTACGATGTGATGAGCTACTTCTCGCGCTTCAAAATTGAACACACTGCCTACAAAAATTTCTTGTTGGCCACGCTGGATACACTGGCCTACCCCACCGCAGACGACCGTGCTATCGAAATGGTGCGCTTCCTGTCGGCAGACGGAACGGTGGATGATACCGAGTGGCGATCGGGATTAAAGTGTGTAACCCGCATTGGCAATGGCTGGCTTTCAAGCTACCTGCAACAATTGCTGGGCAAACCCGGCACCACCACCGAAAGCGAAGCGAAGAAACGAATTGACGCGTACTTTTCTCTGGCGCAAACTTCATCTATTGGGTTGCCTCGACCTATCAGTCGGGAAATGGCCTTCATCGAAATGATGGAAGGCTTGAAGAACAATCAGCCGCTGCGGCAATATACATTTCAGCAATATGCGGGGGCTCTGGCACCCGATGATAAAACCAAATCGGTATTGTTCAGCGAACTGAGCTCCATGTACAAAGAAGAGCCCGATCCCAGACGTAAGACCGAATTGGTGGGTTGGCTGGCCGATTTTGTAAATGCCTATGAGTACCCCAAGGCGCACGAACAACTGTACGATTTTGCCTGGCACTTTAAACTGAGCCCGTACGAGCAATACAATGCCGATAGAAGAAGGGAATATCCTGAAACCGATCTTCAATTGTTAACAGAAAAATGCCGTGCGCGCTTCGCAGCCTATGCCACCCTTACTCCCTACCAAAGTCAGTTGGAAGACCGAATCAACTTCTGCGCCAGGTACTCCATTCCGCTGCCGGGCATTATACCTACCTTTGCCGAAGCGGATGCCATTTTGAAAGGAGCCAACTTAGACGAACAACTACGGGTGCTGAAACTGCTGAAGGAAATGCCCGCCCAACCCAAAACTTTGGAAACAACATTGGTTGACTTGTTCGACAAGCGGAGTCTGGAAGACCGCACCAAGATGGAGGCCATCCAAACGCTCTCCATCGAACTGCTCGGCAACCTGAAAACACAAAATCAGAAAGCAATACAATATATGATCGGTGTATTGCCCCACTATGGAAACGACACCGAGGCAGCCAAAGAAGCGTTGGTACAAATCGGGAAGCCCGCAGTGGCACCCTTGATCAACCGACTGGACAAAACCACGGTGCAAGAGGGTGGCCTGCAATACCAGTTGATAACGCTGCTGGGTAAAATCGGGAGGGATGCCGCCATTGCAGAAAAATCGATTAAAAGAGTCTTGGAACAAACACGCAACAACGATGTGCGCTACGCAGCAGAAGCAGCTTTGCAAAACATCAAACCGTAAGTACAATGATTAGTCTGGCTATGGCAAAAAAAACTGGCACTTCGTTTTGAAGGAGCGGAAGAACAGCCTCACTTCGAAAATCTTCATCACCTTCGATGAACCGAAAGCACGGGCTTGTGTAAAACTTTCGAAAGAAGACCAGTCGGTATTCTGTTCATACAACAAAGACGTTGTTTTTCCCGTGCCCAAGAAGTGGGGCCAGCAAGGCTGGACGTTGGTAGCGCTGAAAAAAGTACCCAAAGAACTATTTCACGATATACTTACACGTGCATATTGTGCAGTTGCACCCAAAAGCCTGGCTGAAAAGTACCAACAAGATCAGGGCCCAATCATCCGAACAAATCGGAACTGAGATAGCGGTCGCCCCGATCGCATACGATAAAAACAATAACACCTTCCGTTAACGCTTCGGCCACCTGGAGTGCCGCCCACAGGGCACCACCACTGCTCATGCCGGCCAGAATGCACTCTTCCTTCGCCAGCCGTTTGGTCATGGCGCGGGCATCGGCCTCGCTTACGTCTACGATGCGGTCTACTCTTTCGCGTTCAAATATTTTAGGCAAGAATTCAGGCGACCACCTGCGTATGCCCGGAATGCTGGATCCATCAGTAGGCTGGGTGCCCACAATTTGTACATGCGCATTCTGCTCCTTCAGAAACCGGGACACACCCATGATGGTGCCCGTGGTGCCCATAGCTGAAACAAAGTGCGTTACCTTACCTGCTGTGTCGCGCCATATTTCGGGGCCGGTGGTTTTATAGTGCATGCCATAGTTGTCGGCATTGGCAAACTGGTTCAAAATGTAGTACCCCTCTTTGGCGGCCATCTCTTCTGCCAACTCGCGCGAGTACTCTATGGTGCGCGAAGCGGGCGTTAATATTACCCTCGCTCCGTAAGCTTCCATGGCCAGCACGCGTTCGCGTGTGGAGTTATCGGGCATAATCAATGTCATTTCCAAACCACGTAAGCGCGCCATCATGGCCAAGGCAATTCCCGTGTTGCCACTGGTGGCTTCCACCAGCCGATCGCCCGGCTTTATGTCACCCCGGTCGAGTGCCCCCTGAATCATGCCGAAGGCCGCACGGTCTTTCACGCTGCCACCGGGGTTGTTACCTTCCAACTTGCCGTAGATGGTTACGCGCTTGTTAACAGGAATGTGTTGAAGTTCTACCAGCGGGGTGTTACCAATCAACTCAGCAAGTGTCATGTCCTGTTCCGTTTAGGCTTGTTTCCAGATCAATTTTTGTTCGCCACCCGCATCATCGGCCTCTACCCGCGACTGGTAATAAACTTTGGAGTGAGGCGGAAGGCTGCGTGTAAGCCATACGTTGCCACCTATTACGCTGTGATGCCCAATGGTGGTTTCGCCACCCAATATGGTGGCCCCCGAATAAATCACCACGTGGTCTTCAATGGTAGGATGGCGTTTTTTCTCCGCATCTTCTTTGTTCACGCTCAGTGCACCCAATGTAACGCCCTGGTATATCTTTACATGATCGCCAATCACCGTGGTTTCGCCAATAACGATGCCTGTGCCATGGTCAATGCAAAAATGTTTACCAATGCGTGCGGCCGGGTGAATGTCGATGCCGGTTTTGCTGTGTGCATGTTCGGTAATGATTCTTGGAATGCCCACTGCGCCCAACCCGTGCAACTGATGGGCTACCCGGTAGGCCGCAATGGCATAGAAGCCCGGGTAAGTACGTATTACTTCGTTTTTACTTTTGGCGGCCGGGTCGCCCTCGAACATGGCCACCACGTCTTGCCGCAGGTTATCGAAAATGGAGGGTAAAGCATCAAAGAACTGTATGGTTGCTTCGTGGGCCTGGGCAACTTTACTCCGCGTCAGTATGTTTTCCAGGCGTTGCTGCAGTTCGTAAAAATAATGCGCCAGTTGTTCTTCCGACAAGTGGGTCAGTTTCATGCGGTCGGCAAACAGACCACCCAGCAGGTCATCAAAGAATTGTGTTATCTCCTGTGGCGATGGACACGCGGGGCAGGATTGATGACTTTGGTAAAGGCGATGAATAAACGATTTCTCCATACATGGGAAAGGTAGAAAGGTACAATAAGGTTCAACCTTTCTCAACGTATTTTACAGACACGCTGTTCGGGCAAATACTTGCTATTATGAAAACATTAACAGAAACCGCTCTAATTGGGTGAGTTATCACCAACCATTCACTGCATTTTCTAACATGCGTACGAAAGGTGGTTGCGCCCAGGCCCGTGCATCGTGCCCCATGGACGTGTAGAAAACACGGCCTTTACCCACTTGCTTGTACCAGGCTACCGGGTGTTCGCTGCCCATACCAAAGTCTTTGTCGGATATCCACAGAATATTTCCGTTGGGGTTGATTTGGTCTCCATCGATCTGGTACAGGATACGGAACCCATGGGTTTCGGGGCGCTCGGTAAACACATACCATTCATCGGTGTGGGTCCATTCTTCCGCCAGGCCACCTGCCAAGGTACTATCGGCTGCGGAATGCATGGTCACCACTGCTTCCTGAAATTGCGGATGCAGGGAGTGATGCGAAAAGTCAGCACCCGTCAGGTTCTGCACGTACCAACGCCACGGATGCGAGTTATCGCCCGCACCATGAATACCGATCCATGTTCCTCCATTCTCTACAAATCGCTGAAACACATGCTGCTGCTCCTCGTTCAAAACGCGGCCGGTAGAATTGTTGAAGATAACCACATGGAACTGCGCCAACTGTTGATCATTGAACACGCCCCCTTGCTCTGTGTCGTATAGAAACCAGTTGTTTTTCAACGCGAGTTCTTCGAATACTTTCTTGCCAGCCTCTATGGATTCGCCATGACGAAAACCAGTTGACTTGGAGAAAAGCAATACATTTTTGTTGCCTGCGGGAAATTGAATTTCGGGCACGTCTGTTTCGTACGATACCGGGAAGCCGTAACGTATCTTATACACAAAGCCAGCCAGTAGCGCTCCCAGCAACAGTACTATTACAAGCACTGCCCAGCCAGCTATCTTGAAAAAGCGCTTCATCGTTTGCTAATTTAAGTCGGAAAAAGGGTAAAGTTCGGGACAACCTGTTTTTTAGTAGCACAACTCATCCGGTATTTCACAATCAATGAAGACAGCACCGTAAGCAGACCGATGGCAACAATGGGAGCTACGATAAAATTTCGGGTAAAAGTGTTTTACGCCAAGGATTTGAATCCTACAAACACGGAAATCGAAAATGGGAAAGTAGTTCCGGCAGGAATCGAACCTGCATCTTCAGAATCGGAATCTGAAATACTATCCATTGTACTACGGAACCAGTAAATATCATCTTCCCCCAACCGAGGAAGCCTTTGTTTCTTTTTTTGTTCAACCCGTAATAACCGCAAACCGAAACTGCATCTTCAGAATCGTCCCGAAACTTCGGGATGAAATACTATCCATTGTACTACGGAACCAGTAAATATCATCTTCCCCCAACCGA
>CAYSCT010000010.1:0-56967 GCA_964429845.1 uncultured Ohtaekwangia sp. | reverse complement strand
TCAGAATCGTCCCGAAACTTCGGGATGAAATACTATCCATTGTACTACGGAACCAAGGCTCACCCATCGCGCGGGTGGGGCTGCAAAGATAATCAAAGGAGTTAAGAAAACACTACTTCACCACGGCCTCCACATCAATTTCAATCAGGATATCGGGATGAAAAAGTGCCTGCACACCTACCAGGGTGCTGGCCGGAGGTTGCTGTTGATTCAGGTACCGGGCCCTCACTTCCCGAATCACCGGCAGGTCTTCGGGTTTATAGTTCACCACATAGATGTTCATCTTTACAATATCCGCAAAAGTACCCCCGGCTTTGGCTAGCATCTTGCCAATTTGTTCGTACACCTGTTCCGTCTGCAACCGAAGGTTTCCTTTGGCCGCACCACTGGCATCGGGTGCCGTTTGGCCCGATACACGAATGGTTCTTCCTCCCTCTGTTACCACCGCACCGCTGTAGCCGGTGGCGTACGGATCAATAAAAATTTTGTTTTGGCAGATGCCCGCCACGGGCATCATCACCATCAGAAAAAAAATGGCTCTTATCATAGACATTAAAAGTAGTAAATGCCCGCCATCCAACGAACCTCCATGCCCCTCAACACAACCAAAAGTCACAAAACCCGGGTAACCTTTTAATTTAAATATACCAGCCGGTAACTTGCGGCCACATGGTAAAGTATTTCATCGGTCTGCTGCGCAAAGTGCTTCATCGGCTCAGTCACCACCAGTTACTAATGGTCTGCAGTGTGCTGGTAGGTTTGTGGTCGGGCGGTATGGCCGTTGTGCTGAAGTTACTCGCCCACTACATACAAGATTCGCTGGTGCGCAACGAGTATGGCGCATTATTCTACAGCGTTTTTCCTGCCCTCGGCATTCTGGGCACCGTCATCATAACTTCGATTTTCTTTCGTGATAAGCTGGAGAAGGGAAGTTACCAGGTTCTGTACGCCATTGCCCGCAAGTCGAGCCGCATACCGCGACAGCAAACGTACTCGCACGTAATTACCAGTGCGGTAACGGTGGGGCTGGGTGGTTCGGCCGGCCTGGAGTCGCCCATCGTGCAAACCGGAGCTGCGGTAGGTTCCGCGTTCGGAGGGTTAGTGCAATTGAGCTACAAAGACCGCACCCTGCTGATTGGGTGTGGCGCTGCCGCGGGTATTGCGGCCGCCTTCAACGCGCCCATTGCGGGGGTGCTTTTCGCGTTGGAAGTGCTGCTTTCGCAGGTAAGTGTATCGGCTTTCATTCCTATTATACTGGCCGGTGCAACGGGAGCGCTTTGTTCCAAAGTAATTCTGAATGAAGATATTTTACTTTCGTTTCAACTGCAACAGCCATTCGATTATCTCAATACAGGTTATTACGTTTTACTGGGGGTGCTTTGCGGCCTTTATTCCGCGTACTACATCAAGACATACGAGCGGGCAGAACGCCTCCTTTCCTTTACCGAAAATCCGTGGGTAAAGGTATTGGCGGGCGGCTTCTTGCTGGGCGCCCTCATTCTTTTGTTTCCCCCGCTCTTTGGCGAAGGCTACGCCTCCATACGCAACCTCGGTAACCTGCGGCCCGATATGATTTTTTCAGGAAGCCTCATGGCTCGCTACCTCACGCATGCTTCCCTTATTGCCGTTTTTCTTGTTCTGGTGTTGATGCTGAAGGTGTGGGCTACGGCCATTACGCTGAGTGCGGGCGGAAACGGTGGCAATTTTGCGCCTTCACTCTTCTCAGGAGGTGTGCTGGGATTCACATTCGTGTTTGTTTTAAACCAATTGCAGATTACACAAACGCCCGCTGCCAACTTTACGTTGGTAGGCATGTGTGGCGTACTTACCGGCATTTTTCATGCACCCCTTACGGGGATATTTTTGATTGCCGAGATCACCGGGGGCTACGACCTGATCATTCCGCTGATGCTTGTGGCTGCAATAAGCCTCAGCGTGTCGCGCTACATACAACCCAAGTCTTTAGACGCGATGAAGTTGATGCAAAAGGGGCACGAACATACGCACGATCAGGATGCACACATTCTCAACACCATGCCCATCGACAACCTGATTGAAAACGACTTTGCCATTGTGTACGAACATGAAAAACTGGGCGACCTGGTAAAACGCATTTCGCAAAGCCGCAGAAATACTTTTCCCGTGGTGGATGAAGACCGCAGGCTAAAGGGCATTATTCAGTTAGACGATGTGCGCGACAAAATATTCCGAACAGAACTGTACGAAGAGCTGGCCGTAAAAGACATTATGCAACCCGTACCCGACAAGATCAGCGTAGACGAAAAGATGGTAACCGTGATGGAAAAATTCGACCGCACCAAAGCCTGGAACCTGCCGGTGGTAAAACACAATCGCTACCTGGGGTTTGTCTCGAAATCGAAAATATTTACCGAATACCGCAAGCGGTTACAAGAGCAGTCGTTAGATTTTTGAGCTTCACTTAGAAAAACGGTATGCCAAAGATTGCCTTCGTAACCGCTACCTCCTATCCCTCCATCACAGCAGACGATGCGTTGACCGCTGCAATCCTGTCAATAAAAAACATACAAGTGGAAGCAGCTCCCTGGGATGATCCTTCCATCGACTGGCACACCTTCGAGGCCATCGTGCTCCGGTCGTGCTGGAACTACCACCTGCACCCCGATACGTTTCTTCAGTGGCTGCAATCCCTGCCTGCAAACAAAGTGATAAACCCGTTGCCCGCGGTGAAATGGAATGTGCACAAATCCTATTTGCAGGACCTTCAAAAAGCAGGCGCAAAAATTCCCGATACCATCTGGATTCCCAAAGGCCAGCCGATCGATGTCGTGGCCTTGCTGCAAGAAAAGGGATGGAGTCATGCCGTAGCCAAGCCAGCCATTTCCGCCACAGCTCACCAAACGTTCCATATTTCTCTTTCGGCCGTAAACCAATGGCAGCCCCTTTTACTGCAGCACCTGTCGAAGACAGACTATTTGTTGCAACCTTTTCTGCACGAGGTTCAGCACGATGGCGAATGGTCGCTCCTGTTTTTCGACAAGGTGTATAGTCATGCGGTGCTGAAGAAACCACAACGCAACGACTTTCGCGTTCAAAACGATTTTGGCGGAACCACCCTGGCAGCTCATCCTCCTGCATTTGTTGTGCACAAAGCCGAAGAAATTCTTTCCTCTGTTCCTCATCCGCTTCCGTACGCCCGGGTAGACGGAATTGTTTCTGGCCAGGAATTTATTTTAATGGAATTGGAATTGATCGAGCCCTCTTTATTCCTGGCTTACCACGCGCTAGCAGCAGAACGCTTCGCGCAGGCGCTGCAGAAAAAATTGTCTATGCCTGCTTCAGCCTGATCGTAAAAGTACTTCCTTTGTTAACCTCACTCTTTACGGTTAGCTTCCCTTCGTTCGCCTCCACCATTTCTTTGCAGAGTATCAGCCCAAGTCCGGTGCCTTTTTCGCCCAACGTGCCAGAAGTAGATTGCGTGTGGGCGGCATTGAAAAGATTAGGCAAGCGGTCGGTAGAAATACCAATGCCGGTATCAGTTACAAACACCTCTACCCATTCTTCCACGCGCTGAACCCCCACCGTAATGATTCCGTACTGAGGTGTAAACTTTAATGCATTGTGCAGCAGGTTGCGCAAAACAAGTTGCAGTTGGTTGTCATCGGCATACACTTTTAAAGGATGCGCTGGCAAATCCGTGTGAATTTGTATCCCTTTTTCCTGTGCGGCAGGGCGCATCACCTCCACCATTCTTTGCAACAACGTAGACGCCTCTATTTGCGTGGGGTGGCTCGTAAGCCCCTTCATCTGCGTTAACGACCATTGCAACAAGTTCTCCAGCGTATCATGAATTTGAGCCACCTGTTGCGCCAACCGGGGTGAAAGACTAACAAACTCCTCTGGAGCCACGTGGTTTCCGGCCACCAAATTCAACAAGGTGCGGAGGTTGGCAACGGGGCCGCGCAGGTCGTGGCCGATAATCGAGAAGAGCCTGTCTTTCGTGCGATTGAGTTGTGCCAGACTTTCGTTCTGCTGCGCTACCACATCGCGTTGCTGCGCCACCTCTTCACGGCTGCTCATCAATTCCCAATTGCGTTGTTGTATTTCAAGATTCTTTTCCATTAACAGCCGGTTGGCCGCGGCACGTTGCCTACTGTTGCGCATCGAAAGGAAAATGATGACCAGCATGGCTATGAGTGTTACAACGGAAATGCCTATGTATATGCGGTTGGTCAGTTGTGCCAGCCTCTTGTCGTTCTCCAGTTGTTCTATTCTGGCCTCGCGCTTTTCGGCTTCATACTCCAATTGCAGTAGCAAAGTTTTTTGTTGGGTCTCCCAACCCACCAGCGAGTCGTTCAACTGCAGGTACCGGTTCTGGAAAAAGTAAGCCCCGCGGTAGTCTCCGGTCTGGGCCAGCGTTTGGGCCAGACCGAAGTAGGCATTTCTTGCCAGGCCGCGAAGGTTCAGGGCCATGCACTCCTTCTCGGCCTCTCTGAAATAACGCTCTGCTGCACCCAGCCGCCCCTTTGCCAGCATTACCTCGCCTAAAAGTATTTTGTTATAGCCTATTACCGCCAGGTCTTTGGCCTGCCGTGCCACTTCAATAGATTTTTCCAGGTAGAAAATCGCTGAGTCATACTTTTCCTGCGCTTTGAAAAGCAAACCCTTCGAGTTAAGATTATAACTCACCAATTGCCAGTTTTGTAACTGTGTGGCCATCTTTATGCCGGCATCGGCCAGGCGGTGCCCTTCCTCCAAGTGTATTTTGAGAATGGCATAGATCCAGGTAATGCTGCCATACAAGGCGGCCGTTCGGGTGGAATCGCTGCGCCTGGCGTAGATGGCCAAGGCCTTCTGCTGATAGCCCAACGAAGTGGCATATTGCCTCAGTCCCAGATTGTTGATATTACCCAAGAGCCGATAGGCATCTGCCATGGCCAACGAGTCGCTGCCCGCCTCGGCTACTTTGAGCGACCGCATGGCCCAGTCGGCACCCAGTGCATAGTTGCTTTGCCTGAAGTGGTAGTCGCCCAGGTGAAGCAACGCCCGCGCGTGGCCGGAGGGATACTTTAATGAATCGGCCAAAGCCAACGCGTCTATTGCATATTTTTCTGCCAGGGCAGGTTGGCTCGCCATATAAGCCGCTGCCAGTGTATTCAACGCGTCCACTTTGGCCGTAGTGGCTGGCATCTGCGGCACTTGGGCAGAAAGAGTGTCCATGACAGCAAATTGCGCCATGGCGGCCTCGCTCCAAAAAAGTACCAACAAAGCAATCCAGCGTGCCTGCATGTGTACGAATGTAAGGCCTGAACAAGGGAGAAAGAAAATTTTTAAATATAAAATCGCTCATCTATCCTTCCCTTACGGTCTCACCTGTAGAGTACAAGTAGACTCCGCGTTAACCCCTTGGCACGGATGCCAGGAACTGCTGCCAGGTTTGCGACTGCGGGTCGAAGGGCACTCCGGTGGCTGCCCCATTCTTGAAAGCCCTTAGCAGCGGCCCCCAGGCCGGCACATGAACCATGGCTTTTTTAAGCCCCCTATGCTGACACCATTCGTTGGCGAGCTGCCCCAACGAGGTTACCTGCGGCCCTCCCCAATGAGCTACCCCCAAGAGGGGGCTCGACAGCGCTATCGCGACCAATCTATCCGCCACACTCCCAACATCAACTGGCTGCAGCAAAACATTTTTGGGAACAAAGCCAATGGGTAATGCGGCCATCTTGCCAATCAAGAACGCTACAAATGGAAAAAACTGGGTTGCTCTTAAGATCGAAAATGGAATTCCACTGGTAGATAGGATTGATTCAGCCTCCAATTTTGCTTTGTAGTAGGGCAGCGGAATTTTGTCGATACCCACAATAGATATGTATACCAAGTGGCGAACACCCGCCTGCCGGGCAGCCGCCACCAGTTGCCGGGCAGCTACCACCTCGAGCGGATATTTGTCCACTTTTTCCAGTGAGCTTGCCAAATGCAAAACCACCTTTCTGCCTTTCAACGCCTCCCCCAGTCCCTGACCCGTGGCCAGATTTACCGGCATCCAATCATAGTGCTCTCTGTGTTGAATCTGTGCATAGGTTTCCTTGGGTTGCCGGTTACGACTTACCAGTAGAAAATCCTCACCCAGTGCACGTAACCTACTGGCCACTGCTGTGCCTAACAAACCGGTACCTCCCGTAACTACTATTTCGTTTGCCATACTTTTGATTGTTGTGAATAGTTTAAATAAAAACCCTTTCAACAGGCCTTTTCACTAAGTCGGGCAAGCGAGTCGTTTTGTGACAATGAAAACAAAAAAATTTCAGAACAGGCGTATTGCCTTCAATTTATCAGGATTACGCAATAGATAAATGCAGGTAATCTGATCTGCCACTACCTCAAGCACTGCCAACGTATCGATTTGGCCATTGCTTTTGTTGATCATCACCACTGCGGGCTGCCCGTTGCAAATGGCAGGCTGGTAGAGCAGGAGTTCGCCAAACTTTTTATAGAGGTTACTCAGGTATGTCATCGCCAAGGTTCTGCCAACAATCGGATGAAGGGCCGCCTTCGCCTTGCCTCCACCATCGGCAAATATCCGGATGTCATCGCGTAAATGGCTGACGAAGGCCTCCATTTCACCAAACATACTGGCACGAAGAAATAATCGCTGAAATCGCTCGATGGCGCTACTATCCGGACGCCCTGAAGCCGGCATCTGCATTTTCTCGCGTGCGCGGTGCATTAGCTGACGGCAGTGATCTTCCGTACGCCCCAGTATTTCACTTAGTTCGGCATAGCTGTAGTCGAAAGACTCATGCAATACAAATACTGCCCGCTCCAGCGGATTCAATTGCCTCAACAGCAACAGTGTGCCAAATGATACATCATGCCTCAGGTCGGCAACTCGCACCGGGTCTGTAACTGGCTCGGGAAGGTCAACTCCCACATAGGTAGACTTTTGTTCTGACCTCACCAGGTCCAGCGATTTGTATATTACAGCCTTCGCCAGGTACTTTTGCACGTCTCGCACATTGCCGGGTTTTCGCTCGGCAAATTCAAGCAAAACATCCTGCACAACATCTTCACTCTTAAAGACATGGCGTGTCATCTTATACGCAACTACAAATAATCGCGCACGGAGTTCCCGCAAGTCATCGTTTAACATAATCTCAAAGTTAGGGCGCTGTTCGCACTTGCAAAAAAGATATTCGAATCACAAAAAAATCAGCTAAATGACTTCATCTTTTCGCTCCATGATACCTTACAAGGAACTGCGCGAGATAAATGCAAAGCTTTGGATATTGATCTGGGTCAATGTGGCTGTCATCACCTGACTTGTGGTATCGGCCGTGGTTATTATCTATTTTCAAATGTACTGGATGTTTTCACTGGTGGTTCTGGCCGCCCTACTTCATGGTGCTGTTTCTTATTGGCTCCATGTGAAGATGAAAAAACATATACGTAGTTCTTAGGTGTTCTTCTTCGACCTCCCGCACCTGGAAAGATGGCCATCGATGCAGCCGCACGCGGCTTAGTTACTCCTCCGTTAGAACATAGTATACGCGAGGTAAAAACACCATCGTTTTTCCAACGAAGTCTGAAAGCAACAGATAGGACAGAAACAAAAAAGCCCTCCGTAGCGCGAAGCTTCGGAGGGCTGGTGGAGTTGCAGGCTTGTCTTCCGTAACCCCCAAGGAGTGGAGCTGCAGGGAATCGAACCCTGGTCCAGAGAAGATGAATTCGTACGTTCTACATGCTTAGTTGCCTTTCATTGTCGGGAAGTGCAAGGCAGGCAACAGCCTAAGCCTTTCCGTAGTTGCTGTTGTCTCGACACCGTTGCGCAACACAACAGGGCCCAGTTTTGCTGAACGACACCGCATATTCACCTTCCGCAAAACAGAAAAAGTGAGCGATGATGGCTTCCACCGATCTTATCAGCGGATAAGCAAATCTAAACTCAGTTTAGATTAAGCAGCCATGGCGTAAGATTCTTCGCCACGTAGATTTCGAGAGCATTTTTCAAAGCGCTACCCCCGCGCGCTTGCATGCTGGCATACGCCTCCACACATCCTGTCAAAACCGGTCAGCCCCTTTACCCTCCCAAGCCTTGGCGAAGGAGGGTTAATAAAACTTTAAGGTTCACTCTATGTTGTTGGGCGGCTCCTGACGTTTGCGCCTGCACACAGCCTGCGCTTCGCAAAGTCAGTATCGGGCTATTCGCTGCAAGTCCGTCCACACGCACCCAATGGTTATCGGGCCATCGCGCTTCGGGCTTTCCGCTGCTATCCCTGCCGCAGCGCGCACCAAACCAATCAGTTTGGTACCTCACTCAAAGAACGTCTTCAGTACGAAGGACAAAAGTAATTGAAAATTAGTTCACCATCGAAGATTCAAATTCACATCAGGCAATTTGAGACGCCTTCCCGGCAAGCCCCACCGTTTCTATTACCAGGTAATTCTTTTTCGTGGCCGATTGCCGTGCCATCAGCTCCGCCAGAAAGCCGGTAAGAAACAACTGCACACCTATCACCACTGCTACCAGCGCCAAAAAGAAAATGGGCTGGTCGGTCACATCGCGCTTCAATGGCACTTTCGAAATAAAAACAGAATCCAGTTTATCCCACAGAATCTTCAGCGTAAGCGCAAAGCCTACCAGAAAAGAAAGTACACCCCAGGTGCCAAAAAAATGCATGGGGCGCTGGGCAAAGCGGCCCACTACGGTAATTGTCATCAAATCGAGGAAGCCCCGCATCATACGCTCCCAGCCAAACTTGCTGTGCCCATACTTGCGTTCGCGGTGCTCCACCACCTTCTCGCCAATGCGCGTAAAACCAGCCCACTTGGCCATAACCGGTATGTAGCGGTGCATCTCGCCATACACGCTGATGTTCTTCACCACAATATTGGCATAAGCCTTCAGGCCGCAGTTAAAATCGTGCAACGCTATGCCCGACATTTTGCGGGTAATGAAATTAAAGAACTTAGAGGGCAGCGTTTTAGAAATCGGGTCGTAGCGTTTCTTTTTCCATCCCGATACCATCTGCCACTGCTCTTCGCGTATCATTCGGTACAAAGCCGGTATTTCATCCGGGCTATCCTGCAAATCCGCATCCATGGTAATCACCACTTCGCCACCGGCCTCCTTAAAGCCGGTATGCAGCGCGGCAGATTTGCCAAAGTTGCGGTTAAAACGTATGCCTTTAATGGAAGGGTTTACAATGCTGGCTTCGCATATGCGCTGCCAGGTGGCATCGGTGCTGCCATCGTCAATAAAAATCACCTCATATGAAAAGCCGTGTGTTTGCATCACACGGCTTATCCATTCAATCAGTTCGGGCAACGATTCCGCTTCGTCTTTGGCGGGAATAACCAGCGAAATATCCAACATAAAAAATTTTACATCTCCATGGGCTCATTCTTGCGAACCACCAGGCCGGTGATGAGCGAAAAAATGGCCGACATAATCAGCATAAAGCCATAGCCTGTGAAAGATCCCGTCACTGAGTATTGACTTTCAGAACGTTCGCGGGCATCGTCCATGGCTTTGTCGATGGCATCTTGTGGTGCACCAAAGCCTTCCATCATCTCGGCTGTCTTTTCCAGCGTAGCTTCCGTCAACTTAGCGGGCAATTCCGGATCGATAACCGTATACAGCAACAGGGTAAAGATGGTGGCCAGCAAACCAGAAATTGCAAATACCAAAAAGCCATGCTGAAAGGCCTTGCCAAACGAAATATAGCCGCCAATTTCACCGCGATAGTTAATGCCGGCATAAGCCGTAAAGGCGATGTAAATTACCAATGAAAAGATGCCCACTTTCCAATCGGCCATTAACGTGTAATCTACCACGTACCATATAATGGTCAACGCAATGCTGATGATACCGAGAATGGCACCCCAGCGAAGTGCGTGGCTCAACAAGGTAGGGGTTGCTTCAGAGGTTTCTTTCTGTTCCATAGTTAGTAAGATAGTTTGGTTAGTAAAAATTCAACAATAGCAACCTGCCACCACCCTATCTTCCAGTCTCGTTGTAATTCGGTTGCCGTCTTAAAATTACAGATATTATTATGCTAATGAAAAAACCGATTACGAAGCATTGCCAGAAGTACAGAAATGCCAGGTCGAAGGCATTAGTCGAAGGTAGGGCTTCCAAATTACGTTCGTAGGCTTCTTTTCCTATTCTTTCAATTACATCGGGCGGAAAAGTTTTTACCTGCTCCAGAAACAGCTCAACATAACGTTGTGCAAATGCAGGCACGGCCACAGCAAAAACCCAAACGAGCGAGGAAGCCACCAGCGCAAACGAGGCCACATACACCAGGCAGGCCATTAACCCCTGCCAGAAAAAAAGCAGGCCACCCAGGTAATAATCACGCAACTCCTTCAGGCTGATGAAGAAGAAGATGGCAAACAGCGCCACGCGGAAATCAAAAAACACGGGCACCAGAAAGGGGTGGCGGTTGAGGTAATACAAGCCCAACACAAATACAAACCCGAGCACGCCCGTTATCAGGCCATAGCGAAGGGGTACACGCGCCAAAGGCGGTATGCGATTAAAGAAATCAAACATGGAGCCACTGCTTGCCATTGTTCCACACACCTACCACCCTGCCTTTCAGCGCCTGGCCCAGCCAGGGCGAATTCTTCGACTTGGATTCATTCTCCTTTTCGCTGAAAGTCCACTCCGCATTCGGGTCGAATAAAGTCAGGTTTGCTTTGGCATCCACTTCAATGGCTGCCTGCTCCAGGCCCAGCAGTTGGCGTGGCGCATCGGTAACCTTGTGGAGCAGGTCATCCCATGGTACGGACTGACCTAGCCGGGCCAACTGGCTGGCAAAAGTCTGCAGGTTGATGATGCCAAACTCTGCCAGGTCGAACTCCAACTGTTTGCTCTCATCGTCTTGGGGCAGGTGGCCGGTCACCAACACATCGATGGTGCCGTCTTTCAATCCTTTTATCAGCGCTTCGTTGTCTGTCTTTTCGCGCAGCGGGGGGTTCACTTTATAATTAGTGTCGAAATCCTTCAACATGCTATCGTCCAGCAAAGGCTGGTAGGCAGTAATATCGCAGGTAACGTTCAGCCCCTTCTTTTTGGCCGCCCGCACCAACTCTACGGACCGGGCCGTAGAAAGTTTGGAAAAGTGTAGCCGTCCGCCCGCATAACTCAGCAACTCTGTGTGTTTGCCGATGGCAATTTCTTCGGCAATCCGGGGCATGCCTTTCAGGCCCAGCATGGTGCTGTTCACCCCTTCGTGCATTTGCCCGAACTTATTCAGCCAGATGTCTTCCGGGTGATCGATGAGCAGTCCGTTGAATTTTTGCAGGTATTGCAGGGCTTTCAGGAAAATATCGGTGTGCCAAACGGGATGAAGCCCATCTGTAAAACCTACCGCTCCGGCCTCGTTCAGGTCTATCATCTCGGTAAGTTCTTCGCCTTTGCATCCCCTTGTAATAGCTGCCAACGCATGCACTTGCACCAGGCGGCTGCCATTGCCCTGGGTGAGGTAACTCACCTCATTTTTTGTTTGCACGGTGGGTTGTGTGTTGGGCAGCACGGCCACGTCTGTAAATCCGCCTGCCGCAGCGGCCCGAACCAGCGAGGCCAGGTCTTCGCGGTGCTCAGTGCCGGGGTCGCCCACGGCCGCACCTATATCTACCCAGCCGGCCGAAAGTAGCATGCCATCGGCATCTATTGTTTTATCCGCAGTGGTGTTCTTGTCGATGATATCGGTAATGCGGCCATTGTTGATAACCACATTTTTTTTCTTGAGGTGAAAAGGCGACTGAGGGCAGACGATTTGCGCAGATTGGATCAGGATTTTCATTAAAGATTGGTTTGAATCGGTTTTGTGATTGATAACAACCAAACCCATTCCATTGCACAAATTAAACCACAATTCCCGAATTCAAGCAATAAAAAGCGAAAGGGAAGCGAAAGCGAAAATAATACGTCAGCTTAGTCTATTTCAAAAACCTTATCAACAACACCTCGGCCAGCAAAAAGAGCAATGCCAGTACCAGCATATGCTTCCAGAGCGCTGTACCCAAATATCGCTCTTTTATTTCATCGCCAAAAGCTGTGGCCGTGGTGGCGGTGAATAAGGTAACATGGCGGTTGCCGTACCTTGCCTGCAAGTCCTCATTCGTCCAGGGCTCCAGCACAGATTCAGCTCGCTCCATATTAAAAGCAATCTGATCGAGCGTATCGGCCCGGAAGAGCACCTGGTAAAACCCGGCATTCATGGTAAACTTGGGTAGCTCCATTACAACGCGGTCGGGTTCTTTGCGCTGGGGTGGTATCATTTCCTGCGCGCCTATCAGCTTCACGGGTTCATCTCCATACAGGCTGTCGGCCAGAATCGTCACGGTGTTTTCGGCCAAAAAATAATAAGGCTTCGACTCGGCCCTGCGACCCTGCGCGGCCAACCGGTACATAACCGGAACAAACAAGGCATGGCTATAGAAGTCGGTAAACGCACGCTCTAAAGGCGATGCCAACAGGTACACTCCACCCACCTGCGAGAGGTAAGGCTGCCCGGTGCGGAAGCGCAAAATAGCGGAAGCATCGGCACCCCAGTCGAGGGCCTTTACGGCACGGGGCATGGCTATCTGTGCCGCGCGCTCTTCAAAAAGATTTTCGAATAGCGGGTGGTTGTAGTCGGGCTTATCTAATTCTTGCAGGTCGGTAGTTGGCAACCACTTCAGAGAGGCTACGCCCAATAACGAGGTGTAACCAGGCAAGTCGGGCTGTGCACCTGGTATGAGTAACAACGTGCCCCCTTGCTGCCGGTACGTGCGCAAGGCAGCGCCCAGGGCCGCGTCAATGCGGTTCACCCCGTTCACCACCACAAAATCCGCCTGCGCAACAGCACTGTAATCCACATTGGCCGACTGGAACGTGCGCAACTGGAACAACTGCCGGTTGCCAAACACCCGCTCCACAAAGGTGGCGGGGGCGGCCGCCTTCACTTCCACCACGCGCACAGGCCTGGAAAAATTGAGTGTAAAGTAAAACTCGTTGTCGAACGAGACAGGGAAATCGTTGAAACTGATCACGCCAGTATTCAGGCCCGTCAGCCCCGCCACATCAAAGACCAACTCCTCGTCCGACTGGGGTTCCAGCGTGGCCGATGCCGTAGCAGCTTGAACCCCGTTAAGGGTTAGTTTCACCACCATGCCCTCTAGCCTGCGCGGCCCGCTGTTGCGCAGCCGCACATGAATGGCGTTTTTCTCGCCACCCACCACAAACGGGTTCTCGAGGTAGAGTGAATCTACAAACACATTGGAGGTAAGCCCTCCCGACAAGGGCACCAAGTGCCATTGCCGCAACGTATCGAAGGCAAATTCTTCATTGCCCCAGGTGGCGCGCTGAAAGTCGGACAGCCAAAACGTTTCATCACTTCCACTGCCTACCCTGCTTACCACCTCCTGCGCACTGCGCGATATGGGCGAGAGCCTGATCTGGGCCAGCAGGTCCAGTAGCTCCGCTTTCGTTTTATAGCTATTGGAAAAAGGGGCAAAATCGTTGGTAAGCAGGCGAAAGCGGGTATCGGGTGGAAATACCTCCGCTATTTGTTGGGTGTAGAGCACGGCAGCATCGAGGGCGCGCATTTTCTCTTCCACCGGCACCGACATGCTGAATGAATTGTCCAGGTAAACGATTTTGTTTTTACCGGTACCCAACTGCTCGCTGGCAGGCAAAAAAGGCTGCGCAAACGCCATCACCAAAAAGAGTAAAAACAGCAGACGCGAGGCCAGCACCAGGTACTGTTTAAGCTTGCGCTTTTGCGTGGTTTCTTCTTTTACCTGCCGGAGGAAACGGGTGTTGGAAAAATAAACGCGCTGGGTTCTTCTGAAATTAAACAGGTGTATCAGTATCGGTATGGCAAGGGCCGATAGCGCCCACAGAAATGCTGGGTAAACAAAACTCATTGCCGCAATTTAACAATTAACTCCGCAGCCCGGGCGGCCTGGCAAATGCCCGCCCGCCTTCCCGGTATCGTAGGGTTAAACAAAACACGAACTACCCACTTGCCAACGGTTTTGTTGGTGGATGGTTGTGAATAACCCACCGGTGGCGCCATTTAAACGATAAAATACCCCGGCATGATACCGACTCCGCGCATGGCCACGTCCACGTCCATCACATCCCACTCCCAACAAAAGAGGCTGCCGCACGCTCAGGCTGACGTTCAAAAAAAAAACTGGTCAGCCATCAACACGTTTGCGGCAGCCTCCGGCTTTCAGGCCTTACCTACTTCTTGCCACCCAGCATCACTAAATCGTTCACGTTGATCTCGGTGTAAAAGCGCTTTTCACCCTCGCTGGTTTCGTAGGCCCGGTGAACCAGTTTACCCTCTACGCATACCTCCGATCCCTTCTTCAGGTACTTGGCCGCCACATCGGCCAGGCTACCCCAAACCACCACGTTGTGCCACTGGGTGTCGTTCACCTTCTCCCCTTTTTGATTCTTGTACGTGTCGGTGGTGGCAATAGAGAATGAGGCCTTCTTGCTGTTAGTGAAGGTCTTCAACTCGGGGTCTTTTCCTAAATGACCGATCAATTGCACGCTGTTTCTCAGACTTTTCATAGTTGTAGTATTTAATTGTTTAACATTTATTTTCGCTTTGAGGCCAACCGTTGCTTGTTTGGCCGATTGACGTTGCAAAGGTGTGGGGCCCTGCAAAAGTTATTCGTCTATTAATCGATTACTTCCGTTTATAAACGTTTTTAAACGGATAATCGCTGTTTTTGAGGGCTTTTGAGGCGTTTAATAAGGTCTGCTTAACAAAGAAAAAATACGGTTAGGCAGCGTTGAGGTTGGCTATTGGTTCCACCGAAAGGCCCGTTGCCCTGCCTTGTCGGCCAGAGAAGTACGAACAACGGCTGGGGTAATGACAAAAATCATGGTAAATTTAGACTACATGTTGTAACTTTCCCTACTAATCCATAGCCTCCTCGTTGTTTATGCGTTCGCTCGCGGAGAAAAAGTGCCTGGAATGTGGTGATAGGATCACCGGTCGTATCGATAAGAAATTTTGTTCGGATCAGTGCCGCATCAGTTATAACAACCGGCTTCATACCGAAACAACCCGATACGAGCGCAACGTTAACAAGGTGTTGAAGAAGAACAGGCGGGTACTTGCCAGCCTTAACCTAACGGGCAAAAGCAAAGTGCCGGGTAGTAAATTGAAAGAAAAAGGTTTTGATTTTAGTTATTTTACTAACTTGTACAAAACCAAGGAAGGATCGGTCTACCACTTCTGCTACGAACAGGGCTATCTGGCCCTCGACAAAGATTACTACCTGCTGGTGGTTAGGTCGGACTTCCGAGGAGAGAAATAAAAAAACTAACTGCAAACTTTTATGAAAATTACACCAAAACCGGGCGAGCGTTGGGAGACCATCGATGGCGCCCGCGGAGCGCAGGGCCAGCGCTACGCCATCTCCAACCTAGGCCGCATTTCCAGTTACCTCGTGAAGCCTACCGATGGCAGGCTGTTGCGCACCGGTACAACTTCGGGCTACCCTTCCATCTCGTTCCGCCAGAAGGGCGAACGCAGAACCCATCTGGTACACCGCCTGGTGGCAGAGTACTTCTGCAAGAAGCCCAGTGCCAAGCACAAGTTTGTTATTCACCTCGACCATAAAAAGAATAACAACGCTTCTAAAAACCTGAAATGGGCTACGCTGGAAGAACAGACTGCACACGCAGAGCACGACCCCAACGTAATCCGTTCTAAGCGCGAGCGCGGAAAACTCACTCCTGATCAAGTAAAGAAAATAAAACAAGAACTCAAGAATCCCAAAAAAGGCACTACGCTCAAGTCGTTGGCAAAGAAGTTCAAAGTTTCCGATATGCAAATACACCGCATCAAGATCGGAGAGAACTGGGCGCACATCAAAGCGTAAAGATGCGATCATCCACCGTAATGCGTTTACAGGTGGACTTACAAGGTGCCGGCTGGCCATCGGCTGTCAACCCCGGGTTGTCAGCGGCCCAAATGCCGGTACCTTTTTTTTGCCCCAACCCTACCGGCAACAGGGTTCAACGATGGCCGATTTAAAATAAGAATCGAAGTATTCCTTTTCCTGGCACCGCTCTACTATTTTATCTCTAATTCCAGCAAAGCCACCTTCAGATTGCGATGTTGAATGGGTAACTCGTTCGTATCGTCTGTGGTATAGTTCTCGATGAAGCGAAATCCGTAACGCTGATAATAGCCAATGAGTTTAGCATTTTCAGCCCAGGTATCCATACGTACGTACCTCAGTCCGTTCTTTCGGGCATAGCTGGTTGCCCAGTGCAATACCAATCCGAATATCTTAGCCCCTGCGTAGGCACGGTTCAACACAATCCGATGTAAATACATTGCATCACCTTTTTCTTTGTCGCGCCAAATCAGCCTATCAACAAAACAAACGCTGAAGACCCCGATTATTCTGCCTTCTGATAACACTTTATACAAGAGACCGTGGCGGATATCGGTCTTAAGAAAATCCACATCCATACTCTTCCAGCCAATGTAATCGTTGTCTCTTTGGTAGCGGATCGCTTCCTCAAAAAGACCCAAAATAATATCGAAATCAGCAAACGTTGCCGGTACAATTATTTGGTTCATGATGGTAAGATTGGTAAGGATGTATTGTCAGTTCAAGCGCGTAAGGAATTTGATGAATGGGCCCACATCATTCTTATATTGCTTTGCCATTACGCGCGTAATCTGGCCTATATGAACCAAGTCGTGCGCCACCCACGTGGCCAAGACATGGCGTAGTTGAACAGTGCCTACCTCCGGATGGATGGCAGTTCTACTGAGGTCTTCAACCGAAATGGGTAACGAAGCCACTAACGCTACACTTTGGGCCCGTAACTCTTTAAACAGAATGAATTGTTCACTTAGCGGTACGGCCGCAAACCTTTCCAGGTGTGAAGTTATACTTATACGCGATAAGGATATGGATTCTCGATTAGAAAGAATAGCTCTTACACGAACCGGAAAATTGGTTTCTTCGTTAACAACCAAGTGCCCCACTACCTGAAAGGGGCTCCACGTACCCGGCCCTTCATTGCAGTGAATCCAATCATCCGATAATTCGGAAAGCAAAGTCTCCAGTACAATTGGTGTTCGCTTCAATACCTCTATTGCCTGGTTGATTTTATATATCATTGTTTTCTGTATGATGTTAAATCTGTTAATTCCGTTCCTCCAGTTTGTCGTCACTCAAATACTCATCGGTAGAGTGTTCACGGTGTTGTGGTTGTCTAAACGTAGCCTCATGGTAGTTCTTAAAATTTCCTGTGGGTATGAATAATGTTTCCCAATGTGGAGCAAACATTTTAGCAATGAACACAATTTGGCCTGGGTGATAGGGGTAGTGAGCAAGTTGCCGGTTGATCGCTTCAACAACCGTGTACCCCTGAGGCTCCCCATACTTTATAATAGACTCTCTCATCGATCTAATTTCTATAAATAAATACCGTACGGTATTTATTTATGTAAAAAAATTAAGCTTTTAACTGTAAAATTGTTTTTTCAAGAAAATCCATGGCTACTCTTAATTCGGTTGACTTGTTAGTAACTTTTGCCTGCATGATTGCTCCTTCAATTAACGACATTATGATTACGGCCACCTCCGAAGGATTTGCGTCAACTTTAATTTCCTTTCTTTCAATTCCGCGTTTTACCTGATTCTCGATAGCCTTTTTCCAGTATCGCAAAGCATTCGCAGCTTTTGCTTTAAGTTGCGGATGGGTATCATCAGCTTCTGTTGATGTATTCAGAATTGGACAGCCTGGTTGAAGAAAAGGTATTCTTAGAAAGTCACGATAAATTTGTGGGTAAACGAGTAGCCTGTCGATAGAATTCTGATGAGCAAGCAAACGCTTTGCAACGTATTCATTCACCCGGCCAAAGTTATAATCAAAGGCTGCTAATGCTACATCATCCTTGTTTTCGAAATTGCAGTAAATGGCTCCTTTTGTCAATCCGGTTGCCGCCTCCAGGTCGCTTAGATAGGTTCCGGCATACCCTTTTCTATTAAACACGGGCGCGGTTTTCTCAATGATCCACTGTCTTGTTCGTTCGGCTTTGGATGAAAGTGTCTTCATTTTCTGTATCAAATATAGAAATATAAAGATACCGTACGGTATTTTTATGCTTACTTTTTTTATTATCCGGGCCGAAGACCTTCCCAAAAAACTGATCAACACCAAAAACATTGCGGGGTTCCTCATCCGCCACATCGGTGACGTAGAGCTGCTCTTCGCCATCAACGTATTTGGCGCCACCGACCTAAAGGTGCACGCCAAAACGGTAAGTGTACCGATCTGGAAGCGCTGCGCCAATACCCGCAAGAGGCCTTCAACTAGCTCCGGGCCGCCATCGAAAAGCAAAGCGACACCAGCTGGCAGGAAACGGTTACCACCAAAGAGTTCGGCACCAAAACCAAAGCCGAGGCCGTGGGCAGAATCATTTCGCACACGGCCTACCACGCAGGGCAACTGGCCCTCACGCTGATATGCGGCTCGGTATGCTGATTGAAACAGCTACTGCGTGCTATTACTTATTGCAGCACGCTGAGCCATCGGCAGGCTGGGCGCAGCAGGCACCGCCATTGTCTTCCTTCGTTTGTCTCGATTGCTTTTATGGTATAGGCCCCTCGCGAAACGCTCGAGGACTTCTTGAAGCTTTAAATCGTATGTTAAGACTACGGCAGGCAGGCTCAGTCGATGGAGATTTACTACTTCGATCCATAAACTATTCCCACTCCCCAGGAAATCGGTGCGGCCTGGATTCAGGGGCATTTGAAACCGCCACTGTACGAACTTCGCCTCTCGTGCAAAGGCGCTGGCAGTTGCTGCCGCGCTGCAGTATCTTCCTTATTAACTAAAACACTCGCATCGCTGCGATAAACACACCCAACCCATGAAATCAAAAAACACCAGGCGTCAGTTTTTGAAAACATCCTCCGGCCTGCTGGCTGCCTCGCTGATGGCACCCATGGCCAACGCCATGCCCGCTATCCTCCATCGGTTCGGCAAGCACACTTCGCAGGTGCAAGGAGTGCGCATCGGTGTGATCACCTACTCCTTCCGCGAACTGCCCGACCAGGGTGCGGAAGCTACCCTCGACTACATTCGCCAGTGCGGCATCAACTACATCGAGTTGATGGGCGGCCCGGCAGAGTCTTATGCAGGGGCACCCAAAAACCCGGTGAACATGCGGGCATTGTTTCCGCTGTTCCGCAAGCGCAACCAAAAACAAGAACTGACGGAGGAAGAGAAGAAGACCCTGGCCGAAGGCGAAGAGCAGCTGAAGTTGTACCGCAGTGAGCTGGCCACCTGGCGTGCCAGCGCACCCATGCAAAAGTTTGAAGCCTTCGCCACCATGTATAAGAAGGCAGGCATAGAGATCTATGCCTTCAAACCCGATGCCTTTGGTATGCAAAACACCGATGCAGAAATTGAATACGGCCTGAAGGCGGCCAAAGCGCTGGGGGCCTCGCACGTTACGTTAGAGCACCCGTCTAACGATGCACACACGCTGAAGTTGGGTAAGGCGGCCGAAAAATTCGGCATGAAGGTTGGCTACCACGGTCATGAGCAGCAAACACCCACGTTGTGGGATACGGCCCTGAGCCAGTCGCCAGCCAACGCCATGAACCTGGACTTTGGCCACTACGTGGCGGCCGGTAATGCCAACCCGCTCGCCATCATCCAATCCAAAAGCGAACGTATTGCGAGCATGCACATAAAAGACAGGAAGACAAAAGCCAACGGTGGCGACAACCTGCCCTGGGGCACAGGCGACACGCCCATCGCGCAAGCGTTGCAACTGATGCGCGACAACAAGTATACCTTCCCGGCCACCATTGAGTTGGAGTACAAAATACCGGATGGCTCCAGCCCGATAGAAGAAGTGAAAAAGTGTGTGGAGTTCTGCAAGCGCGCACTGGCGTAGCCGCTACTCGGTCTTCAAACTTTCCACCGGATTTCGGGCGGCAGCATAGGAGCCCTGCCACACCACCACCACGGCTACCAACAACGCCAGCATACCGCCTACGGCCAGAAACGCAAGCCACGTTACCGGCACCTGATACGGATACTGGGCCAGGAACCTGTCTTTTACATAGAAGGCCACGGGCAGTGCCAGTAGCAAAGACCACACAACGGGCTTCACAAACTCCTGCATCAGCAGCAGAAGTACCTGCAGCCGCGTGGCGCCCATTACTTTGCGGATGCCGATCTCGCGCGTTCTTCGCTCGCTCTGATACATGGTGAGCCCCAGCAGACCCAGGCCCGCAATCAGTATGGCCACAATGGTAAGTGCCTGCGAAAGCCTGCCCACAAACTTCTCGCGGTACAACTGCGCCTCATAGTCCTGGTCGAGAAACGAGTAGTTGAACGGAGCATCGGGCAGCACTTTCTGCAGCGAACTTTTTAGATGAGTGGTTACAGCCTCTGCGGTGCCCTCGCGGTAGCGCACAAACAGATTGCTTAATTCATTCGCCTTGCCGATGCAGAAGATCACGGGCGCCATGGGCAGGTGTATGTCGTCATTGTGGAAGTCTTCGATGATGCCGATGATGGTACCCTCGCGTTCGCCAAACATGGTGTAGGTGATGCGTTGCCCGATGGGGTTGTCGAAGCCCAGCAACTCGGCCGCCCTGCGTGTGACCACAAAGTTATTCGAGTCGGAAGCAACGGAGGGCGAAAAGGTTCGGCCGGCTGCCAATTTCAGTTCAAGGGTTTCAATCATGTTGAAGCCTGCAGACGCACCGTACAAGTACACCTGGCGGTTGCCGGGCATGCCTGCCCATTTTACTTCCGCGTAACCATTTACTTCCATGGGGCTGGCCCCGCCATAGGCCACATTTACCACGCTGGGGTGCTGACTGATTTCGTGGAGCAACGCCTCCGGCTGCGGAGGCAGGCCGTCCAGCCATACGCTCACCACCTGGTGGCGGTCGTAGCCGGCATCGCGCTGCAGCAAGAATTGTGTTTGCCGCTGAACCACCCAGGCACCAAATATCATCACCACCGATAACACGAACTGAAACACCACCAGCCCCAGGCGCAGGTGCGTGCCGGTGAACCCGGACGCCAGTTGACCCCGGATAATCTGGGCAGGCCGAAAGCGCGACAATAAAAATGCGGGGAAGCTCCCTGCCAGCAGGCCGGTAGCCACTGCCAGCGCCAGCAACGCCACCCACACCACGGGTTCGCTTAGTGTAAAGGTCAGGGGCAGGCGGGTCAGTTCGCGGAAGGCGGGCAGTAAGAGATAGGTGAGCAGTACCGCACCTGCAAGCGCGAGGAGTGAGAAGATGATGCTCTCACCCAAAAACTGCCGCACCAACGCGCGCTGTGTGGCGCCATTCATCTTGCGCACGCCAATTTCTTTGGCACGCCTGGTGGCACGCGCGGTGGCTATATTCATGTAGTTCACACAGCCCATTAACAATATAAACACCCCCGTAGCCGCAAACAGCGCCACGTATACCACGCGCCCTCCCGACACCTGGCCATCGACAAAATTCCAACGCAAACGCCAGTCGATCAGGCTAAACAGCATCGACTTTACCTTGTTGTGGCCAAAGTAATCCGCAAACGCAACGTCTACCCTTTTCTCCAGCGCGGCAGCCAGCGTAGGGTGATGCAGGCGCACATAGTAGTCCGTCCATTCATCTTCGGCACGCACAATGTTCCGGTAGGGCAACACAAAGTTGAGGTAGTGCAGGCTATTGTTAGCAGGGAAATCTTCGAATACGGCCGTCACCATTACTTCGCCCACGCCACCCAGGTTAACGAAACGACCCAACGCTTTTTCGCCCGGAAAAAGTGTTCGCGCCAACGACTCGCTCAGCGCGATGCCATGCTTGCCATCTAATGCCGTGAGGCGTGTTCCTTCGAGAAAGTTTGCCCGAAACACATAGAAGAAAGAACTATCTGTGTAGGCACCCTCGCGCGACAAAGAGGTATTGTTCTGCCAAAACAAGTGCTGCGTGTTGTCGATGCGCGTCATGGCCGCCACTTCCGGGGCTTGTACCAACAGGTCAACCAACGGCACAACGGTTTGATCGTACGTCTGGATAGAGCCATCCACTTCTTCGTGGTTCAGCAAGATGAATACATGGTCTGCCTCCGGATCTTGCCGGTCGTACGTCAGCTCATAATGCACCCACGTGAAGATGAGCATGGCTGCAGTGATGGCAATGATGAGGCTGCTGAGCGTGATGAGGGAGAAAGGCAAATGGCGATAGAACTGGCGCGCGAGTAAGGTGAGGTGAGAACGGAACATGGGCGATGATCAGATGGTACCAGTATCTAAATTCCGGGAAAAATCTGCGGAAATCAAGAAAACGATGACACCCTTGCCGCACCAGGGGCACAAAAAACAAGGTGGGGATGGCGACCTGCCAAAAAGTAGCCTGATCGCCACCGGTTACGGGCAACTGGCGGAGGCAAAAAAACCGCGTAAATGGGCTTCTCGATGCATTTTGCAATAAAAGCAGGTGCAACACTTGCTATACTTTGCAACACAAAGTACTTTTGTTGCGTACAATTCAAACAAGTAATTGAATCACCGCGCAACCGGCATCGCCACAGGGTGCAGGTGCGGTCGCAAAAAAAAACGCAAACTCACTCGAAAGAAGGTCATGGAAAAACTGATCAAAACGCTCTTAACAATTCCGGCAGTAGCTGTAGCCACCCTATTGCTGTTGATGGTACCGCTTGTGGCCATGCAGTTTACCAACGAAGTGAACTGGGGCGTGGGCGATTTCATAGTGATGGGCGCGCTGCTGTTTGGCACCGGCACTGTGTGGGTGTTGATATTGCGGCAGTCGGATAACATGGTTTTTCGTGCCGCCATGACGGTGGCCGTTGGCGCCACGTTTCTCATGATTTGGGCCAACCTGGCCGTTGGCTTAATTGGATCGGGGCCCAATCCGGGCAACCTGATGTATGCAGCGGTAATTGCAGTACTGTTTGTGGGCATCTACCTTTCTCATTTCAAAGCGGCCGGTTTGGAGCGTGCCATGTACGCCACAGCCCTGGCGTTGGTAGCCCACACGGCCATTGCATTGGCGGCCGGTATGCAATACTATCCAGGCAGTTCTGTGTGGGAGATCGTGGGCGTAAATCTGTTCTTCATGGCCCCCTTTGCGGTGGCTGGCTTGCTGTTTCGCTTCGTAGCCCTGCAGCAGGCTAGTGATAAAAGTAAATAGTCAACTCAATCCCTTAGTATCACTGCCGGAGCGTCCAGCAACCGTGATTAACGGCCAACCCGATGGGCCAGCCCCTGGCAGTGCTTGGGTCACTTGGCCGTTTTCCGGCAGATCAACCGGGCTTTCTTTTCGTTCACTCATTCGCGTGGCATGGCAGTTTGTGTGGCAGGAGGCTGCGTCCTGCCTTTTTGCCGTGTACATCTTGCTGGCACTTGTGGTAACGAAATACATACAACTGCCCGTGCTGCCCCGCTACGACTACATGCTACTGCTGGTGGTGCTGATGCAGGTGGCCAGGGTGTGGTTATGGCGCATGGAGACCATTGATGAGTTGAAGGTAATCTGCCTTTTCCACCTGCTGGGCACCACCATGGAGATCTTTAAGGTACACATGGGCTCATGGTCGTACCCCGGAGACGCCTATAGCAAGCTATGGGGCGTACCGTTGTATGGCGGCTTTATGTATGCCAGCGTAGCCAGCTACATCACCCAATCGTGGCGCAGGTTGCAGTGGCAGCTATCATGCTTTCCGCCAACGTGGATAAACATTTCGCTGGGTTGCTTGATCTACCTGAACTTCTTTACCCACCACTTTACCTACGACATTCGCTACGGACTGCTGGCCGCGGTAGTCGTTGTGTACTGGCGCACCCGCATTCATTTTACCGTGGCGAAGATTCATTTCGCCATGCCGCTGGCGCTCGCCTTCCTACTCACTGGTTTTTTTATCTGGATAGCCGAGAACATAGCCACCTACCTCGGTGCCTGGCAATATCCCAACCAGGCACATAACTGGAAACTCGTACATCCCGGTAAGGTAAACGCCTGGCTGCTGTTGTTCATCGTTAGCTTCCTGATCGTGGCCCAGCTAAAACGCATCAAAGCGAGGCGATGGGGATATGAGGACTTTATTTAATTGTGCGTGGCGTTATTCCCATTCTACCATTGCTTCTCTGCTGGTTTCACCGAAGGTACTATCTTTGCTAAACCGGAGATAACCCCTGCTATGACCGAACGTGAACTGATTAAACTGGAAGCCACCATCCGCAAAAAAATGGATGACATCAAAAACCAACGTGTGAGCCTGAAAGACTCTGGCATCGGTGGCATGATGAATACATTGAAAAAAGTGGACCCGGCCTCGTATGAAAAAATAATGCCCGAATACAAGAAGATGGTGGCCAGCTACAACATCTTCAAATAACAGAAATCACTTACCGCCTGCCGGCACACCGCCAGAAAAACATGAAGAAGCTTTTACTCATTGGTCTCTCCCTGCTGACAAGCAGCCTGCTGGCACAGCCGCTGCGGGTAGGTATTGCCGGGCTTACACATACCCACGTGCACTGGCTGCTGGGCAGATCCAACGTAGGCGATGTACAAATTGTGGGCATTGCAGAGCCCAATCGCGAACTGGCGCTGCGCTACCTGCAACAGCACGGGCTGCCGCAGACGTTGCTCTATGCTTCGCTGGCAGAGATGATCGAAAAAACACAACCCGAAGCCGTAACAGCCTTTGGCTCCATCTACGAACACCTGGAGGTGGTACAAGCCTGTGCGCCCCGCGGTATTCATGTGATGGTAGAAAAACCGCTGGCCGTCAACCTCGACCACGCCCGGCAGATGGAAGCCCTGGCCCAGCGCCACGGCATACACCTGCTCACCAACTACGAAACCTCGTGGTATGCCACCAACCACCGGGCACATGCCATGGTGAAGGCAAAGCAAATAGGTACGTTGCGCAAGGTGGTGGTGCACGATGGCCACCCCGGCCCCCTGGAGATTGGCGTGAACAAAGAATTCCTCGACTGGCTGACCGACCCGGTGCAAAACGGTGGCGGTGCCGTTATCGACTTTGGCTGCTATGGCGCCAACCTCATCACCTGGCTTGCGGGCGGGCAACGACCTGTGTCGGTAATGGCGCTGTTGCAGCAATTCAAACCGGGCACCTATCCCAGAGTAGATGACGAAGCCACGGTTGTGCTGGAATATCCGCAGATGCAAGGCATCATTCAGGCATCGTGGAACTGGCCCTTCAACCGCAAAGACATGGAGTTGTATGGCACCACAGGCTACGTGTTTAGCGACAACCGAAGCCAACTGCGCCTGCGGCTGAAGGAGGAACAACCGGAGCTGACCGAAAAGCTGGCCGACCGCGAACCTCCTTACAATGATCCTTTTGCCTGGCTGGCAGCCGTGGTGCGCAAAAAAGTTGACCCCGAACCGTTCGACCTGTCATCGCTGGAGAACAACCTGCTGGTGATGGAAATACTGGATGCGGCCCGTGAGAGTGCCCGCACAGGGAAAAGGGTGTTCTTGAAATAGTCTCGCCTACCTGCTACCTGATACAGGTACAATGAATCCTTCTGCGGAAACTTTGACGCTCAACCGCTCAGAAATCGCTATCTTGCTACGATGAAACTGATCCGAAGTGCCGCGCTGGTTGCTGGCGCTGCTTTTCTGCTGACTTTCAGCGCCTGCGAGGAAAAAGAAACCAAGGCCACAGGTCCCTTTGCTGTTGACATAGGTGACAGTGCCATTCCTTACGTGATGGTGAACACCGAAGGAAACCCCATTCAGTTTGAACCGAAAATCAACGCCACTTTACAGATTTACGAATCAAAAGCATTGGTGCAAGAGGCTGCGGTGGGTATTGAATACAGGGGCAAGACTTCCTTTCGGCTTTCCGACAAGAAAGGATTTAACATTGAGACGCTGGATGGCGATGCTTCTTTCTTTGGCTTCCCGGAAGAAGAAGACTTCCGGCTCATCGGTCACATCGTAAACCTCAAGGAGAAGTACATCTACGATCACACGCTGATATACAATTTCATTGGCTATGAAGTGGCCCGAAGCATTGGCTGGTATGCCAGCCGTTGCCAGTTGATTGAATTGGAGGTGAACGAAGAATACATGGGCGTCTACATCTTTGCAGAGAAGTTGAAGCGCGATGACCATCGCATCAATATCAAATCGCTGAACAGCAGTTCTGAAAACGTTACGGGAGGATACATCATCACCATCGATAAAGTGTCGGTGGGCGATGCGGGGATCGGGAAGCCGCTCTCCTACTTCTACACCAACTGGGACGATGACGCCCGCTATACCGAAGCCAACAGTTTCAGAAGCCGGTACGATATCAACCGAAACCTCTTGACCTTTCCGCCCTACGGTGCCCCGTACCATCCACAACAATATCTCGAAACCTACTTTCTGTACGAGTATCCAAAGGCAGAAGACATCACACCTGCACAAAAAAGAATACATTGCCGGCTACATCGATCAGTTCGAAACCGCTTTACTTTCTGATCATTTTTCGGGCAGCGAACGCACCTACACCGACTACATAGATGTAAGCAGCTTTGTTGATTATTTTCTGCTGAACGAACTATTCCGCAACGTGGATGCTTACCGGCTGAGCACCTACCTGCACAAAGACCGCGATGGCAAATTGAATATGGGGCCTGTTTGGGACCTGGACATTGCCTTCGACAACGGAGAACGCATACCTGCCAACGACTGGGTAGTGAACTACAACCAGCACGTGTCGAACGATGCCTGGATGATGCCATTCTGGTGGCCTCGCCTGCTGGAGGATGCACAATTTAAAACGGCCGTGAAAACACGGTGGACTTCCCTGCGGGCCACCCAACTCAGCAATGGCAACCTGGTGGCACGGGTAGAAGAGGCGGCACAATATCTGAAAACAAATGGAGCCGTAGCCCGCAATTATGATGTGTGGGATCAGGGCATAGGAGTAAATTATGATGCTTCTATCAACAGCTTGAAGAATTTTCTGCAACAGCGGGCCAACTGGATGGACCAGACAATTGGATCGTTTTAAGAAACACAACCTTTCGAATGATAAAATCAAAAAAACATAGCCTATGAAGTTCCTGATTGTCATCACCGCAGCATTGGCCCTGTTCGGCTGTGCCAGCTCCTCGCGTACTACCTCCACGAACGATTCGCAAGCTGCCAATGCCAATAGCTTTTCGCCCGACAACCCTGCCATTTCGTTAGCAGATTATCTGAAGCGGATACCCGGTGTGCAGGTGATTCAGGGCGGAACCACCACACAGGTTACCATCAGAGGAAACAATTCTTTGTCGGGGAATCTCGAGCCGCTTTTTGTTATCAATGGCGTGAATGTGGGCTTTGGCTACGAGAATGCCGAGCCCTTGGTGGCAGTACCAGATATTGCCAGTGTGCAGGTTCTGAAGTCGGGACAGGAAACTGCCCCCTACGGCATGCAAGGTAGCAATGGCGTGATTGTGATCCGAACGAAGAAAAAGTAAGCCGTTGCTCTTAGTTTTGCACCATGTACACCAAGAACTGGCACATTATTAAGGACGATGCTGCGCGCACGTATGAAGTGCTCACCCACGACTGGACCGACAATGCCTTTACGAATAAGATTCATGCCATGCAAAAAGAAGGTATGACGATAACAGGTGTGGTGCAACCCGTAACCAATAAATTTGCCAGCAAGACTGCTTTCAATTTCGTAGGGTATAAAACGGAGGAAGGATTGTTTAACCGGTTGCTGGCACGCCACCAGCAGTTGTTACAACGGCATATTGAAGATTGGTAGTTGTGAAAAATATGACGCTAGGCAACCTGCTTTGGATGGAACGCTGCCAAAAGACTTTCTGGTACAGATAACTAGAAGCCATCTCAAAAATGTTAGAAGCCGTTGTTAGGAGGTAGGAAAGGCTGCGGCAATCCTATTTTTGGTTCAAAAAAAATTGCTTCTACCATTATTTACCAAACACAATGGCACCCAAGAGGGAACTCAGACCAAAATTCTTACCGAACACCCCTAGATAAAAGGGTGCAACATCTCGCTGAAAAATATAAACAGGTACGCATGGTGTTGTTGAAGTTCAATCAAAAAAACACAAAGAGATAACATTTGATCAACTCACTCACCCGGCTGAAGCATGAAGACGATAGCGAACTAACGTGTGTCAAGCGCAAGCGAACAGACTTGACCTATCGCAAAACTGTTGCTATCATTACACATCAATTTTTCCCAGCCTGCAGTGTTTTATTATGACCGTGTAAACCCCGAATCGATTACCGGCCAACAGTTGGATGAACTGCTGGCCTTGGGTTGGTACCGTATGCACCAAAGTGTGTTCACCACTTCGCATGTAGAGTTAGGCGAAATTTACCGTGTGCACTGGCTGCGTTACCCGGTGCAGTCCGTGAGGGCGCAACGATCGCACCAGCGCATTCGCAGGCGCAATCGTTCATTCACAGTTTATATTGAACCGTTTTCTTCCATAGGCCTGGCGCATCACCAACTGCACCAGAAGTACCGGGCAGCGATCAATTTCGATGGCGCTCTGAGTATCGAAGAGTGCCTGTTTGGCGAACCACCCGTTAGCAACAACATCTTTCAAACACACTGCATTTCCGTTTACGACAGAGACGATTTGATTGCAGCCGGCTACTTCGATACGGGTGAGACCGCTGCCGCGTCTATTCTTCATTTTTTCCATCCTGCCTACAAGCGGTACAGCCTGGGCAAATACCTCATTCTGCTCACGCTCGACTTTTTGAATGATAACGGGTACCGTTTGTATTACCCGGGTTATGTGGTGGAGGGTCTATCAAAAATGGATTACAAACTTTTTCTGGGCAGGGAACAGGCGCAATATTTTCATCCGCCATCTGCCCAATGGCTGCCATTTAAAGAAAGTATTCTGCACAAACCCGCCAATGGCGTTTGTAATACCTCAGGTGCCGACCCGATCCATACGGACTTCACCCATTTCGATGGATGATGCTTGAATGAACTCCTTCACAAGGAAATCAATCGAGTAAGCCCGTTTGGCTACGTCCGAAAACTTCTCTTCTTCCTATCACGCATGAAGGGGTAGCTATTTTTTTGGCGTAGCGATTGCGATGCCCACAGGTTTCGAAACATGCCTTGAACGTCCTTGAATCACTTTGTACAAAGTTGAGCAGAGCGAAAAAACGCGGTTTGCCATTCGTTTGCTGAGATTCGCCCACGAATGCAGCGCAGGTGGCTCCTTAAACCCACAACCATCTGGTGCCCTGCCCGTGCTAATAACAAATAGATCAAAACCATCATACTTAAAAACGTTGCTTATGAGAAAACTCGCCACACTGTTTTTTGCCTGCTGCTTAGCCCTGCCCCTAACGGCCCAGATCATGCCACTCACCATGGCACCCGATGGAGGCAACAAAAAAGCCTCCGTTTCCGAACAAATCGGTATCGTGAAGATTGCCATTCACTATAGCCGCCCCGGTGTAAGAGGGCGCGAAGGCCGCATCTGGAATACAGGTGTGGCACACTATGGTTTTCAAGATCAGGGCCATGGCACCTCTTATGCAGCGCCCTGGCGTGCGGGTGCCAACGAAAACACCACCCTGTCGTTCAGCCATCCTGTAAAGATTGAAGGACGCGACCTGCCCGCTGGCACCTATGGCTTTTTTATTGCGCTGGGTGAAGAAGAAGACATTTTGATCTTCTCGAAAGTGAACAACTCGTGGGGTAGTTTTTATTACGATGAGAAAGAAGACGCCCTGCGTGTGCCCATCAAACACCAAACACTCAACAAAAGTGTGGAGTGGCTGAAATATGAATTTGAAGACCAGACCGATAGTTCTGCCGTGATTGCCCTGTCGTGGGAGAAAAGAAAATTCCCTTTTAAGGTAGAAGCCGATATCCATGGTCTGCAGATAGCCCAATTGAAGAGCGAACTGCGAACCACCCGCATTTATTACGATTTTATCCAGGCTGCCAACTATTGCCTGCGGCACAACATTGAGTTGGAGCAGGCACTGGCGTGGATCGACCGCGGCACCTACTTCCGTGTAATGGGCGAGAAAAATTTCCGAACCCTTAGCACACGCGCGGCCATTTTGCAGAAACTGAACCGAACCGAGGAAGCCAAAAAAACCATGGAAGAGGCGCTACCGCTGGGAAGTATGACGGACGTTCATTTCTACGGCCGGCAGCTCATCGACAGCCAACAGGTAGACGAGGCATTTAAAGTTTTTAAAATGAACTACGACAAGTATCCCACCGAATTCACCACCAACATTGGCATGGGGCGCGCACATGCCGCACGGGGTGAGGCTAAGAAAGCCATCAACTACCTGAAGGTGGCGTTGCCCAAAGCGCCCGCCAACCAAAAAGCAGGCGTAGAACAAATGATTCGCAACCTGGAAGAAAAGGGAACCATCAATTGATCGTTCTCCGAATGGTGCGGGCATCTTCGCCCCCGAAGATGCCCGCACGCATTCCGGACTCTACCAATTCTGTTTTATCACCAGGTAAAAGTCTTTGTGTGCCATGACCACTCCATTCACCAACACCTCCAGGCGGTGGCGGCCCGGGTAGTGTTTGCGCGTAGTAAAATCCTGGAACCGCTGCCGTTTAGTGAGCAGCAGTGTGTGGTGGCGGTGAATGGTTAGCTCTTTCCATTTAAAAACCTTCGGCAGGGCCTTACCTGTTTTTTTCTGGAAATAAATTCGGTAGTCAATCATCAGCTTTTGGGTGGCTTGCGCAGCCGATTGAATCGATACGGAGAATGACAACGTTTCATTCAGCCTGATCTCGCGCTTGTCTAACTTCAGCGCTTTGATTGCCACCTTAGGCTTGCCAGAAAATCCAAAAACGCGCATTGATTGTTTGTCGCCCTGCTTGAGTAGCGAGCGGCATCCCCGCTTCACAATCCAGGCTGTGTGTGGATGGGTGAGGTCCCATTTCCTGATCAGTGTGAGCGCGTAGTCCGGTGAGTCTTTGGAAATATCGTTGAGGTGGTTGGCTACCGATTTTCGCACATACAACGCTTCATCAGCTCTCAGCGTAGAGAGTATGGGTTCGGCCAGGTGCGGCTTATTCACAAACGCCTCCAGCTTGAACGACCAGGGCAAGCGTGGGCGTGTTCCCTCCGATGCCAGGCGCCTTACATGTTCGTTCTTGTCTTCAGCCCATCGGTACAAGAAAGGCAGCGTGCGTTCCAAATCATTTTTCAGGAACACCCGGATGGCAAATTCAGATGATCCAAATGACGTAAAGTAGTGAAGCGCGCGCAACGATTCCTCGAAATGATTTCGCCCATGCATGGCCACATACTCTGGAAACAGCAGGTTGGTATAACCGGGAGGCATCTGGGGAACCACCTCTTTCAAAATGCCCACCGCTTTTGGATAAGATGCAGGCAGAAAGGCGGGCAACAACGAGGCGGCATGGCGCATCCGCTCATTCAGCGACTGCGTTGTTAAAGATTTTGTTACCTCATTCAAAAAACGGTTGGCGGCAAAGGTTGGATAGACAATTTTGATAACGCGCGCCAACTTTGCAAAGTAGGCCGGGTTGAACATTTCTTTGAGCGGCTCCATGAGGCAGTGCAGATTTTCCCTCAAAGAAAAGCCATGCCATTGTCAACCCTATGTCAGTAGAAAAAATAAGAGGTTGTGCCGTTTTGATCAGCACAACCTCTTACCGCCTTCCTGTGATCTGTTACCAGATTTTGATCCGTTCTTCCGGCTTTTTATAAAGTTTGTCGCCAGGCTTTACGTTGAAGGCTTTGTACCAGGCGTCCATATTAACAGGTGCACCGATGGTACGGTACTCCCCCGGTGAGTGGGTGTCTGTTACAATAAGCTGAGCAATGGTTTCAGGGCGGGTATTGCTGCGCCACACCTGTGCCCAAGCCAGGAAGAAACGCTGGTCGGGGGTAAAGCCATCTATCTTCTTATTCGACTTTCCCTGGGGAGTCATCTTGAACGCCTCATAGGCTGCATTGAGGCCGCCCAAGTCGCCAATGTTTTCGCCCAATGTAAGTTTACCATTCACGTGCAGGGTATCTAACACCGTGTAGGCATCAAATTGCTCTTGCAGTTTGGTGGCCAACGCTTTGAATTTAGCCCGGTCGTCATCGGTCCACCAGTTGCGCAGTGTACCGTCTTTGTCGTACTGGCTGCCCGAGTCATCAAAGCCATGCGATATTTCGTGGCCGATTACGGCACCGATGGCGCCATAGTTAAAGGCATCGTCTGCTTCGGGGTGGAAGAAAGGGTATTGCAGAATGCCTGCGGGGAAAACAATTTCGTTGTTTACGGGACTGTAGTAGGCATTCACCGTAGGGGGCGTCATGCCGAAGCGGGTTTTGTCAACAGGTTTGCCCAACTGGCTTACCATTTCCATGTAGCTCCACCGGCCCGCGTTGCGCAGATTTTGGAAGAAATTGTCGCGGCTGATTTCCAGCCCCTCATAGGTGCGCCACTTTTCCGGGTAGCCGATTTTAGGTGTGAACCCTGCCAGCTTGTCCAGCGCTTTCTGCTTGGTAACATCGCTCATCCATTCCAGGTTCTTAATCCGTATCTCGTAGGCTTTGATGAGGTTCTTGATCATCTCGTCCATGCGGGCTTTGGCTTCGGGCTTGAAATGTTTGGCTACATACAACTGCCCTAACAACTCACCCACCGTATTGTCGGTTAAAGACGACATGCGCTGCCAACGGGGTGTCTGCACCTTTTGGCCCGACAGCACCTGCGAATAGGCGAAGCTGGCATCCACAAATGGTTTGCTCAGGTAAGGCGCAGCCGAACGCAACACATTCCACTGCAGGTAGGCCTGCCAGTTGGCAATCGGCTCGGCACGCAGCAGACTATCGGCCACAGCGAAAAAGGCGGGTGAATTAACCAACAGGCTATCCTCGCCCGCCACCTTCAACTTCGGCAATGTGTTGTTCCAATCGAAAGTGGGTGTTTTCTTCACAAAGTCGGCCACCGAAAACTTGTTGTAGGTTTTGTAGGGATCGCGCATCTCTACACGGCTCATCTGGGCTGCCGCCAGTTGTTTTTCCAGGCTATATACTGCGGCTGCCTTCTGCTGTGCCGTGGGTTCACTATCGCCCGCCAGGGTGAACAGCGTTACCATATAGGTGTGGAAGGCATCTTGAATTTTCTTCGAGCGGGCATTGTCTTTCAGGTAATAATCCCGATCCGACAACGTGGTACCTCCCTGGGTGAGCTGCACCGCCATGGTTTGTGGATGTTTGCGATCCTGGCCCACAAAAAAACCGAACAGTGGACTGGCAATACCATTGGTGCGTTGGTAAACAATTTCGTCTACTACCTGTGCGGGCGTTTGCACGTTGGCTGCACGGGCGTAGTCGGGGCGGGCTGGTTCGAACCCGGCTTTTTCAATAGCCAGGCTGTCCATACCCGATGCGTAAAAATCACCTACCCTGCGCTTAACAGAACCAGGGGCGGCACTCTGATCGGCCGCAGCTTCCACTAAAATTTCGCGCACGGCTTTCACGTTGAAATCGCGCAGAATGGTAAACGCGCCCCAGCGCGTTTCCTTGGCGGGAATGGGGTTGTTCTGCAACCAAACCCCACCGGCATATCTCACAAAATTGTCGCCCGGCTTCACGGTAACATCCATGTCCTGCGGGTTGATGAATTTTGCTTTGGAAGGCTCTTGCTGCGCGCTGATGGTGTGCGCACCCAACACGGTGACGAGCAACCACACGAAACGCAATGATTTGCATACTAAATTCATATTAAAACATATTTTATGGGCGGAAATATAGAAAGGAAAACAAGAGTACCGAACAACTGTTCTGTTGGCGGCAGAATAATTAATGGAGCGTGAATCCGGGTTGTCGCGGCCATCGCCTATGTTTGCAGGGCTGCATCAAATTTACGCGTGACGCTCTTTTCGTACACCTTTACCACTGGCGATCTGATTTTGTTCTACGTGGTAGCTTTGCTGATTGGCATGGCTAAAACAGGAGTGCATGGCGCGGGCATGGCCGCAGTACCCCTGCTTGCTGCTGTTTTTGGCGGCCGGTTGTCGAGTGGTGTTTTGTTGCCGCTGCTGGTATTGGCCGATGTGCTTGGCGTGCGCTACTATCATGCCCATGCCTCGTGGAAAGATTTGAAAGTGGTGTTTCCCTGGGCCGCGTTGGGCGTAGTGGCCGGTGCGGTGGCCGGTGCCTACATCAACGATCAGACTTTCAAGGCCATCATGGCGGTAATCATTTTGGTAAGCATCGGCATCATGGTTTGGATGCAGCGCGGAAAGCGCGAAGAAGTGCCACAAAACAAAACCTTTGCTGCTGCCACGGGCATCGCAGGTGGATTTACTTCCATGGTGGGCAATCTGGCAGGGTCGGTTATGGCTGTGTATCTACTGGCCATGCGCCTCCCAAAAAATGCGTACATCGGCACCACGGCCTGGTTTTTTCTGGTAACCAACTGGTTTAAGGTACCCTTTCATGTCTTTGTGTGGCATACCATTACGTTCAATACCTTTCTGCTGGCGCTTACCGGCTTGCCAGCCATAGCGTTGGGGGCGTGGTTGGGCATCGTCATCGTGAAAAGGATACCCGAAAATGCCTACCGGTGGTTCATCATCGTTACCACCTTGATAGCCGCAGTACTGATGTTTATCTGAGGGGGCCTATCTTCGGCCAAAATGTTAAAATGGGTTGCCGTAAACCCTTGAAACAAAACCGAACTAATGCAGACACTGGATTCAATCTAACGCCACGAAAACCCTTCGCTTCTTATCTGGTGTTTATCCAGCCAGTTTCTGAAATCACTGTAGCAGGTGTTGGTATGAAAGTGGTTTTGTAGCCAGGAAAGCAAGGCAGGATTATCCCCGCGGGGCACGCCAATGATCGCGAACATTTTTTCGGTTTCCGCAGCGGGCACCGTTACACTGTATTCGTAGTCGCTGTCGCCCCAAAACTCCTCCACCGTTTTGCCAATGTCGTAACCTTCTACCACTAAATTGCCTGCCTCATCTATCCAGGCCTCTATGGTAACCTTCACCTGGTCGGTATGCAGACGAAATAATGTTACCGTTTCCACTGCTCACAGGTTTCCATAGAAACCCACGCCCCGTGCCATCAGGCCTGCCAGCAATGGAATGATAAAAAGTAACAGCAATTCGAAACGAATGAGCCAAAAAATCACCTGTGGTATGTTCACCATTTCGTTTTGATTTCCCTTGCGGTGGCGCAGAAAAAATATGGTGGGGTAAACAGACAACAATCCCACTGCTATGAACAAAGTAAGCTTCGTGTGGAAAACCCAGTTCTTCGAGTAAAAAACCGTAGGTTTGCCAATGCCGGTTAGCCACAACGTAAGGCCTGCCGCCAACAAACTAAGTGCCGCGAATCCATAAACGGCATCGATGCGCGCCAGCCGCCCCAATTCAGCGCGCGTCATTTCCTTTTTCAACAGCAAATGTTCGCTTACCAGCGTGCTTACAATAACAAAAATGCTTACGAAGTGAATGTAACGAAGAAAGAGCTCAAGGGTCATAACGCAGCGTTTGAATGGTTTTTAAAAATAAGCGAACGCCCCTGAACCATCCTACCCGCCATCACCCTTTTTTTCCGTCTCTCTCTCATTCCATTTTCATTCACTTGCCATTGCGTTAATTTTGAAGAATCGCTAAATCTCCTCTCATGAAGTATATCCTCTTAAGCTGCTGCCTGGTTCTGTTCGCGGATGTTCATGCCCAAAAGAAACAGGTGCCATCGGTCTATTACCCGGATGCACACCAGTGGCAAACCAAAAATCCGGGAGAAGCCGGCCTGAACGCAAACCTGCTGAACGAAGCCATTGCCTTCTCCAAAGAGAAAGAGTCGAAATCGCCCCGAAACCTCGAGGAGGCGCACTACCGCACCTTCGGGCGCGAACCTTTTGGCGATGGCATCGGGCCTTTTGCCGAACGCGGGCCCGCCACCGGCATCATTGTGAAGAACGGCTACATTGTGGCGCAGTGGGGCGAGCCTCAGCGCGTGGACATGACCTTCAGCGTTACCAAAAGTTTTCTCTCTACGGTAGTGGGGCTGGCTTACGATCAGGGCCACATCCGCAGCATTGATGATACGGTGTATCGCTACATGGCGCCCATACAGGTATTTGATTTCAATCCTGCCGCACGAAGGGCAGAAGACTTTAAACAACCACAATTGATTCATCTATTCGATACCCCGCACAACCGCACCATTACGTGGAACCACCTGCTGCGGCAGGTAAGCGACTGGGAAGGAACGCTCTGGGGCAAACCCGAGTGGGCCGATCGGCCGAGTGATAAGCCGGCAGAGTGGACTACCCGGCCGCGTAACAAACCGGGCACCGTGTACGAATACAACGATGTGCGCGTGAACGTGCTGGCACTGGCGGCCCTCAACGTGTGGCGCAGGCCATTGCCAGAAGTGTTGAAAGAAAAAATCATGGACCCCATAGGTGCTTCTAACACCTGGCGTTGGATGGGCTACGACCAATCGTGGGTGGTGATAGACGGCAAACCCATGCAGGCAGTAGGCGGTGGCGGCCATTGGGGTGGCGGCATGTTTATCAACGCAGCAGACATGGCCCGCTTTGGCTACCTGACACTGCGCAGGGGCAAATGGAAAGGGCAACAGTTGCTATCCGACCAATGGGTTACCTGGGCATTGACGCCCACACCGGTGCAGCCTACCTATGGTTTCATGAACTGGTTTCTGAACACCGACAAAAAGTACCTGCCCGATGCGCCCGCCAATGCATTTGTGCACATCGGCAACGGCACCAATATGATTTACGTTGACCCCGACAACGACCTGGTGGTGGTAGCCCGGTGGATAGAAAACGGAGCCATGAACGAATTTATCGGAAAAGTTTTGTCCGCTGTGAACAAATAACCGTTGCCTTAATAAGGGTAACCGGTATACAAATCGTGCGACCCACTTTTGCCACGCAACTCCATGCTACCGCGCCCGTGGATGATGAATGGATCGGGAACTTCAAAAGGTTTGCTACGCGCCACGCCTTCGGCCGGCAAATGCCCACCCCACGACAGCACGGCTTCATCGCCCACATATTGGTAAACGGTAGCCTTGTACTTTTTCACACTCAACGCCAGATCGGCAAGGCAGCACTTTGATAACTCACTGTAGCGGATGTGACCCAGTTCTTCCGCCAACACGGTAGAAGAATTCAGATCGAGGAAAAGAAAGATGCGGTCTTCCTCGCGTGGCACCCTGCAAAGCACGCTTTCAGCCTACGAAGGCGAGTCCACCACAAGGCAGGTCTTTCCACATCCAAAGAGGTGGTGGCTGATGAATGATGCAAAGCAGTTGTCGTCATTTTGGTGTCAGTGTTTGATGGCACTTGGTATTCCATGTTTTCAAGTACGAGACAACCCAAACGCACGCTCCCCCTATCTGAAGTGTGCACATTTTTCGCAAAACGATGCAAATAATAAGGTGCGGTCGGCTCTGTATACCTCAGTTACCGGTCTAAAACCAACCTGTACACCTGTTGTGCACCGCTTTTGTTTACCGAGGCTGCTTCAAACGTATCATGCATGAAAAAACAAATATCACTTATGAAGAAAAAACAAATATCACTTATAAAGAAATTATGGATGCTCGCGTTCGTGCTAACACTTGGGGTTAGCTGTACCGACCAGGAGGAAACTCCGGCCAAAAAAGGAAGGATTCTGTTTAATCTCAGTCAAAACCAATCCCCAGGCGGCCGAGCGACTGATGTACCGGAACCTGAAAAAGTAATCATCTCTGTGGTGGATGAAAGCGGGGAGCCGGTAGAAGTGCACCGTACACTGCCCTTGATTAAGTTTGGATCAGGCTATGTTACGGAGAGCCTTGAATTTGTTCCGGGCACGTATGCCGTTACCGAATTCCTGGTGCTGGACGCTGGGCATGAAGTGATTTACGCCACACCTTTGGAAGGTTCCGACCGCGCTGGCGAAGTAGATCAACCCCTGCCTTTGTTCTTCGAAGTAGAAGCAGACAATAGTACCGAAGTGAATTTGCAGGTGGTGCCGGTTTACGAAGATGAAGACCCGGAATCTTTTGGATATGCCAACTTTCGTTTTGAGATCGTAAACAAACAACCCGGTGGCATCGTATTTCATTTTACAGCTTCTGTACTGGACGTATATGAAACCGATGGCCTGGATTCGGCCTTCATCGTGTTTACGAAGCGTACCGAAGAAAAAGTTGTGCGACTTACGATGAGTACCACCAGCCCGGTAGAGGCCATGGGCCGCCTGGCTTACCCTGCTTTAGACCTGGGTGAAACGCCCTACTGGCCCGATTGGCAAATGATTGTACATGCCTTCTACGAAGTGAAAGATGATGTAGACGCTAACACGCACATCAACGAACAAGTGGTAACGTTCCCCACAGTGCCCATCAGGCATGAAACGGTGTATATCAGGCTGAGTGAAAGCGAATTTTCATTGGCAGATGAAAATGGAACGTACGTATCGTACGACCCCAGTCACATCCAGAACCGAAACGATGCGCACCTGTTGGACGCCACACAGGCATTTCACCTCATAGCCAGCAACGATCTGTGTCATGCGGAAATCACCTACCGCACCTTCAGACCTGCCTATACTTTTCTCGGGGAAAAGTACCTGTGGAATGATGGTGGCCACGATGCCTACCGGTATTTTTCCAGGGATGATCTGCAACCGGGCGTGTATCACACCACTACCGAGTTCGAAGGCATGTGCCCGGACGATCGCACCGGCCTGATGGGTTATCTCTACATTATACTGGCCGAAACTCCGGGCAACCAACGCGAATGCTTACTGGTTTGGTTGTCCGATCATCCCGGAGAGTACAGCGATGGCCGCACGCAAAGCCAAACCGGAGTTTTCAAAGTGCTGCCGGTGAGTGAGCTGGCGTTGCTTAAAAACAAAAACAACGGTTAAACCAATTACGTCTTCCTGTTATGCCCGAAAAAGAGTTAACAGGAAGACGTTGTTATTTTTATAGTCAAACATTTCTGCACATTCACCCCAACGTATCACGCAATTTTGCGATCTTCGTATGATCAACCCCCATAGCGCCATGAGACAATTTCTTCCCTCGCTCGCTGCCTTGCTGCTGGCCGCCTGTGCCACCCCACAGTACACTTATTATTTCGATAAACACGATTATTGTGCGGGTGCAAAAGAACGCCAAAAACAAGAAATACCAGCCAGCTGGGAATTACCTGCGCTAACCGCAAGCGTTGCCAAAGAAACGCAACCTGCTGCCGCACTTAACCACTCAACACCTGCAACCACGGTTACCACCAACGAAGGGCTGAAACAAGTACCTTCTTCCACCTCGCGCAAAGAACTTCGCCAAAGCCTGAAGCAAAGCATACGCGGCTATCAGCAAGTTGTCAAGCAGCAACGCATGGCAGAACAACCGGCCGAGCGCAACGGCAAAGTATCGGGCATGGCCGTTGCCGGGTTCGTGGCCGCACTGGTGGCACCCATTTCTGTGTACTTGTTTATACCGCTTGCCATTATGGCCATTATATTCTCATCCATCGGCCTGGGCCAAACGCGCAGAAACCCGGAACTACGGGGCAGAGGCCTGGCCATCGCGGGCCTGGTTATCGGCATTCTGGAAATGTCTCTGCTGCTGATAGTCGTCCTGGCCATTGCAGCGATATTTGCTGGCTCGGGTTGGAGCTAAGCTAACATACGTTCATCCAAACACTTACCTGCAAACGGTATAGTGTTTTCTTCTTCACCTATTGGTAAGAATACCAATGGGGGCATGTATCTTTGCCAACCAAATACATGTCGCGCAAGCAATATCTGATCATTGTTCTGCTGCTGGGTGCGCTCTCTACCATCAGCCCATTTTCTATCGACATGTATTTGCCGGGCTTCCCCGCCATGGCAAAAGACTTAAACACCACCATTGCGCAAATCCAACTATCGCTTACTGCCTACTTAATTGGCATTGCCGCTGGCCAGCTTCTCTATGGCCCGCTGCTGGATCGGTTTGGCAGAAAGCCACCACTTTATGCGGGTTTGTTGGTGTACATAGTCAGTTCGGCAGGCTGCGCGTTTTCCACTTCTATCGAATCGCTGATGGCCATGCGTTTTCTGCAGGCATTGGGCGGCTGCGCAGGCATGGTGGCCGCACAAACACTGGTGCGCGACCTTTTCCCGACCAACAAAATGCCGCAGGCATTCTCGTCCATCACGCTGGTGATTGCCGTATCGCCCATGGTGGCCCCCACCGTTGGTGGCTATTTAACTGCCGCCTGGGGTTGGCCCTCCGTTTTCTGGACGCTTGCAACGCTTACCCTACTTATTGTAGCCGGCATTTACTGGCTGTTGCCCGCAGGAAAAAAAGCCGATGCCTCGCTTTCGCTGAAACCCAAGGCTGTATTGAAAAATTTTTATGGCGTTACCAAAGAACCACAGTTTATTATTTACACGCTGTCAGGTGGCATTGCCATGGCGGCACCCTTTGCCTACATAGCTGCCTCGGCTGATGTATTTATGAATGTGTATGGTTCGAGCGAACGCGAGTACGGATGGATATTCGCCATCATTGCCTCGGGCATCATCGGCACAGCCCAATTAAATCATTTGCTGCTGAAGCGATACACGAGCCAGCAGTTGGTGAAATACACGTTTTTCTACCAAACAATCGTTGGCACGCTGCTGATAGCCGGCACGTGGGCGGGCTGGTATGATAAATGGGTATTGGTGGCAATGGTTTTTCTTTTCCTGGCAGGCCAGGGTTTAACGGGCCCGAACAGTTCGGCTTTGGCTTTGGCTCCTTTTTCGCGGCATGCCGGCAGTGCAGCCTCGCTGTTGGGAAGTTTCCGCATGACGATTGGCGGCCTGGTATCGGTTTGGGTAAGCGCCTGGCACGATGGCACCGCCCTGCCGATGGCTGTTACCATGGTAACCTGCGTGCTCACCGGGTTGCTGATGCTGGGATCGGGCAAGGTGGCGATTCGATATCGTGCACGCAAGAAAGAAGTGGAAGAAAAACCGCAGGTGCTGATGTGAAAAAAGTATGTTTTTTTGAACAACACCAACCTCAGGTGGTTAATTATCAGAGAAAAAAGAAATTATGTTATCACAACTTGTCTACGTTAGCAACCGCAAGCCTTCATGTACCGAAGCAGAAATCGAAAAAATTCTGGCATCCTGTAAGAAAAACAACCCACCCCTTAACATCACAGGGGTATTGTTGTACTCCGACACCAAATTTATCCAGTTGGTAGAGGGAGATGCCAAAACCATCATGTCGTTATACGACAAAATAAAAACCGATCCACGCCACGGCAACCCGATGATGATTTCCTACGGACCCATTCAGCAAAAGTCCTTTCCAAGCTGGCACATGGGCACGAAGAAAATCGGAAGCCAGGAGATTGATTATAAGACAGATATCAGCAGCGCAGACAAAACAGCATTTACCGATGTATTGAACGGTAAAGAGCAAGACGGACAGCGCGTATTGAACCTCTTGAAAAAGTTTTTCTAGCAGCCGGCTGTTAACCAGCCTGGGGTTCATGGTATCTTTAGTATCGTAAAAAAGGTATCTTTTGCATAGAAACGAATTCCATGCACCCAGCCGTTTTGCGTGGAGGCGCTGGCTTAAGGCCAACCACCTCAAGCGGCCCCATATCTGGCTGATTATTTATCACAAAAAGTCTTCCACGCCCAGCGTTTATTACGATGAGGCCGTGGAAGAGGCTTTGTGTTTTGGCTGGATAGACAGCAAGCCCAACAAAAGAGACAGCGAGAGCTACTACCTGTTTTTTGCGCCACGCAAGCCCAAAAGTGTGTGGAGCAAAATCAACAAAGAGCGGGTGGCACGCCTGATAGCCAACAACCAAATGGCACCTGCCGGCCTGGCTGCCATCGAGGTAGCCAAAGCAAACGGCACGTGGACTGTGCTGGACGCGATTGAAGAGCTGACCATGCCCCCGGCACTTAAAAAAGCATTTGCCCGGAATAAAACGGCCCTGAAAAACTTTGAAGCGTTCCCGCCCGGTGTGAAGAAAGGTATTTATCAGTGGATCATTTCGGCCAAGACGGAGCCCACCCAAACCAAACGCATTACGGAAACCGTAACCCTTGCGGCTAAAAACATCCGCGCCAACCAATGGCGCAAATAATGATTGGCTGGCAGTACTCGTTTGCATGTAATATTTTGTAGAATCTACAGGCACCAACAAAAAAATTGGTTGGGCGGTGGGTCATGGCCAACCCGTTGATTTTTAGTACCTTTGCGCCTTCATTTTTCACAGCTACATGATCGCAGCAAACAACCTATCGCTTCAATTTGGCAAGCGCGTTTTATTCGATGAGGTGAACATCAAGTTCACGGGCGGCAACTGTTATGGCGTAATTGGCGCCAATGGGGCAGGCAAATCTACTTTTTTGAAAATCTTATCTGGAGATATTGACCCCACGCGGGGCAATGTAAGCATTGAACCAGGCAAACGCATGGCCGTGTTGCGCCAGAACCACTACGAGTACGATGAGGTATCGGTAATTGATACGGTGATGATGGGCCACAAGAAACTGTGGGACCTGATGCAGGAGAAAGATGCCATCTATGCCAAACCTGATTTTTCGGAAGCAGATGGCATACGCGCCTCGGAACTGGAAGCTGAATTTGCCGAGATGAATGGCTGGAACGCGCAGAGCGATGCCGCTGCCTTGTTGAGTGGCTTGGGTATTACCGAGGCCGACCATTACAAGTGGATGAAGGAGTTAAGTGGTAACCAGAAGGTGCGTGTGCTGTTGGCCCAGGCCATATTTGGTAACCCCGATATTTTGATTCTGGATGAACCTACCAACGACCTCGATATTCACACGGTGAGTTGGCTGGAAGACTTCCTGTTGGAATTCAAGAACACGGTCATCGTTGTTTCGCACGATCGTCACTTTCTCGACACGGTGTGCACACATATTGTGGATATAGACTTTGGCGGCATCCGCCTGTTTACGGGTAACTATACATTCTGGTACCAGTCGAGCCAGCTGGCGTTGGCCCAGCGTGCAGCTGCCAACAAGAAGGCCGAAGAAAAACGCAAAGAGTTGACTGAGTTTATTCTGCGGTTCAGCGCCAACGTTTCCAAATCGAAACAGGCTACCAGCCGCAAAAAGTTGCTGGAAAAAATCAACGTAGACGACATTCAGCCGTCTAACCGAAAATACCCGGCCATTATCTTCCAGCAGAAACGCACCGCAGGCGACCAGATTCTGCACGTGGAAAACCTCAGCTACTCGCTCAACGGCACGCCTTTGTTCCGCAACCTCGACTTCTTTGTTAACAAAGGAGATAAGATTGCCGTGCTCAGCAAAGAAAGCATCGCCATCACCTCCTTGTTCCAGATACTGGCCGATGAGTTGAAACCCGATACTGGTGAATATAAATTCGGTCAAACCATTACCAAGGCCTACCTGCCCTCCAACAATGAGGCTTATTTCCAGTCGAACGACAACCTGGTAGATTGGCTGCGGCAATTTGCGGAAGAGGAGAACAAAGACGAAGTGTACATCCGCGGCTTCCTTGGCAAAATGTTGTTCTCGGGCGAAGAAGTTTTCAAGAAGTGCAGCGTATTGTCGGGTGGTGAAAAAATGCGTTGCATGATTTCGCGCATGATGCTGGCCGGTGCCAACCTGCTGATTCTGGATGAACCGACCAACCACCTCGACCTGGAATCTATCACCGCATTTAACAATGCGCTGAAAGATTTCCCGGGCACGGTGTTATTCACTTCGCACGACCATGAATTTGTAAACACGGTGGCCAACCGCATCATCGAAATTACGCCTAATGGATTCATCGATAAGCTGATGACCTACGATGAGTACATTGAGAGTGAAAAAGTAGCCGAACAGAAAGAGGCACTGTACGCCTGAGCGGCCTGACGTTTTCAAAGCAACACCATGAGGCATCTTAACAGATGCCTCATTTATTTATATTTACCACATGCAACTGGTTGGGTTACCCATTCACCGCATCCGTCAGGAAACGGACGATACGAAAACATTCTTTCTCGAGGCACCCACCGGTTTCACGTACGTACCCGGCCAGTTTCTAACGGTAGTTCGCCAACCGGGCCAAGCCGAAGTGCGCAGGCAATATTCGCTCTCCACACATCCACGCCTAGATGAGCACCCGGCCATTACCGTAAAACGCATCGACAATGGAGAATACTCACGGTGGCTGTTCGATGAGGCCAAACCGGGTGACGTGGTTAATGCAGCAGGCGTTTCGGGTTTGTTCACCCTCCCCGCGGACACTACCGGGTTAAAAAAGATAATCTTTATTGCGGCCGGCAGTGGCATCACACCCATACACTCACTGATCAAGGAAGTGTTGCATTTTCATCCGCACCTGCAGGCGTTGCTTATCTACAGCAATCGTTCCGCGGCAAGCACCGTATTTCTGGATGAGCTGAAGCAGCTGCAGTCCAAATTTCCTTCGCGCCTGGCTATCGAATGGCTTTTCAGCAATGCACAGAACCTGTTGCGTGCGCGCTTAAACCGGCTTTTGCTGGAAGAGTTTTATCGTCAGTATGTAAACGAACCCTTACGCACCTGGTTCTATGTTTGCGGCCCGGAAGACTACCGCGAAATGGTGACCATTACCTTGCTAACGGAAGGGGTACCGGCCGATCACATACGCAGAGAAATATTTCACTCACCCCCACAGGAAAACCCACCGCAGCCGCCCGACAAGAAAGAACATACGGTGAAAGTGATCCTGAAAAGTGAAACACATACTTTCATGGTAAAGTACCCGATCACCATCCTTCAAGCGGCCCAACGATTGAACATCGCCATTCCATATAGCTGCGAAGCCGGCCGGTGTGGCGCTTGTGCAGCCACCTGCCTGAAGGGCGAAGTCTGGATGAGACGAAACGAAGTGCTGCTGGACAGTGAAACCGAAAGAGGCCGGGTGCTTACCTGTACCGGCTACCCCATAAAAGGGGATGTTGAACTCCTCTTCTAGAAAAAAGCAACCTTCTCAAGACGCAACGCATCTTATTTTTGCGGATGGTTGTGTAACCTTATGCCGGTTTACCAGTCTTGTATTGTGACATCTACCTTTTTCCGCCTATGATCACCAACGTACTCCTCACCGCGTGGCGCAGTCTCCAGAAAAACAAATTCTTCTCCTTCCTTAACATTGCCGGACTGGCCATTGGCATGGCGGTATTTCTGCTCATCGCACAGTATGTTCACTTCGAACGCAGCTTCGAAAACTTCATTCCCCGGGCGGATAACATCTATCGCGTAAAGCTGGAGACTTACCTGAACAAGGAGCTGGTAATTGCCAGCGCTGAAAATTACCCGGGCGTGGGTCCATCACTGAAAAATGAATTTCCGGAGGTGAAATCGTTTGCTCGCCTGTATAACCTGGGCTATAAAAACAACGTCATCATCACTTATGAAGATGCGCAACCCAACCCTATCGCGTTCAAGCACCGCAGGTTCCTGTATGCCGACTCTGCCTTCCTTCCAATGATGGGCTATGAAATGGTTCAGGGCGATGCGCGCACGGCCCTGGCGGAACTGCACACGGCCGTTGTTTCAGATACCTACGCGCGCATGTATTTCGGCAGCGAAAATCCGATCGGCAAAAACCTGCGTCTGCAAGACGATGACTACAACAATGAATTGGTAAAGGTAACAGGGGTATTTAAGGCGCTTCCGCCCAATACCCACCTCAAGTTCGATGTGCTGTTCTCGTACAAAACACTCTACGCACGCGGAGAGTGGGCACCCAGCCGCTACGATCAAAGCTGGCAGCGAAAAGACATGTACACGTTTGTAGAGCTATTGCCTGGCACCGATGCCAAAACATTAGAAGCCAAACTTCCCCCGTTGGTAACCAAATTCAAGCCGGGTAACCAGGAGCGCAACCTGGAAGATATTCTCACGCTGCAACCATTGCGCGCGATTCATCTTACCTCTAACCTGGCCGAGGAGCCGGAGGCAAATGGCGATGAACGCATTGTGTCTTTTCTGGCCATGATCGGAATTTTTGTATTGGTGATCGCATGGATCAACTACGTTAATCTGTCTACAGCCAAAGCCATGGAACGCGCCCGCGAGGTGGGCGTGCGGAAAGTAATGGGCGCGTTGCGTTACCAGTTGATGCGGCAGTTTCTGGCGGAAGCTGCACTGGTGAATTTGATTGCCGTAGCCACCGCATGCGCGCTGGTAGTGGCGGTATTGCCGGTCTTCAACTCCATCTCCGGTCTCTCGCTCGATGTTAGCTACGTGTTTGCCACCTGGTTCCTGGTAGCCATTTTGTTGCTTTGGATAATAAGCACGGTGCTTTCGGGTTTCTACCCCGCCCTGGTGTTGTCATCGTTCAAACCCGTATCGGTATTAAAAGGTAAATTGAAGAACAGTGCCCGCGGTATCTTACTGCGCAAATCGCTGGTGGTAGTTCAATTCATGGCTTCTGTAGCCTTGATAGCAGGTACGTTCATTGTGTACAATCAATTGAACTACATGATGAAGCGCGACATCGGAATGAACATTGACCAGGTTCTGGTAATAGAACGGCCGGGTATCTCATCGCGCGACCGCAATGCGTTCAACTCCGCCATCGATGTGTTTCGCGATGAAGTAAAAAAGAGTCCCAATGTGCAGGGCATTTCCGCCTCGGTAACCATTCCGGGCAAGCAGCGGGAGTACAAAGCGGTGATCAAAAAATATGGCGCACCCGATGAAGATCAGATTACCGTGCGCTTCAATAGCATGGACTACGATTTCATCGATGTATTTAAAATGAAGTTAGTTGCAGGTCGCGCATTTTCCGAGGAATTCACCACCGATCCGGATACCGCGGTCATCATCACAGAATCAACGGCCAAGATGATGGGCTTTGCCAATCCCGAAGAGGCGATAGGTCAAACGCTGGCAATTATGGCCTTTCAGTGGAATCCCATTGTGGTGGGTGTGGTGAACGACTACCACCAGGTGTCGTTGAAAAAGGCCTTGGACCCAACCGTTTTTTACTGCACCAAATACGGTGGTGAATTTTATTCTTTACGCGTACGAACAAGCAACATTCCCCAAACCATTTCGCACGTGCAGCAGGCTTGGGAAAAAGCCTTTCCCGGCAATCCGTTCGAATACTTTTTCCTCGATGATTTTTTCAATCAGCAATATGAGAACGAAAGAAAATTCGGGAAGCTGTTTACTACGTTTGCCGGTTTGGCCGTAATTGTAGGTTGTCTGGGGCTCTTTGGATTGTCTGCCTATACCGCCACCCAACGCACCAAAGAAATTGGAATACGCAAAGCGCTGGGCTCCTCAGAAGGCGGTATATTCTTTTTGCTCTCGCAGGAATATGTGAAGCTAGTTGCGCTATCCATACTACTGGCAACACCGGTGGTATGGTGGGTAATGAACAACTGGATGCAAGGCTTTTCTTACCGAACCGAAATTCCGGTGTACATTTTTGCAGTAGCGGGAATTTTAGTGCTGTTGATTGCCTTGCTTACCGTCAGCTTCCAAACATGGAAAGCCGCCCGCATCAACCCGGTTGATTCCTTGCGCTACGAATAAGCAAAAATCTAAAACTCAGTATTCCACACTCGTTAGTCCGAATGCGTCACTGTTTCTTTACATACCCATCATGACAAAGGCACCCCAGTAGTAAGGCTCTTTGTATTTGATCATGAGTTGTTGTTGTGCCTGCTTGAAAGCTTTTTGCTTATTGCCGGTCTTCACCCAGTTATTATAGAAGTGGGTCATCAGTTGTTGGGTAGCCTCGTCATCTACTTTCCACAAACTCATAATCAACGCATTGGCTCCCGCCACCTGGAAAGCACGTTGCAATCCGTACACGCCTTCACCAGCCTTTACATCGCCCAGTCCTGTTTCGCACGCACTCAAAATAATCAGGTCGGTACCGTTTAAATCCAGGTTCATGGCCTCATAGGCCGTCAGCACGCCATTGTCGTTGCTGCTGAGGTTCACGCTGGCAGCACCACTCATGGTTTGAGCTGCCCCACTCAACAACAAGCCCGAGCGCAGCAACGGGTTCTCTTGTGCGTTCTCAAGCGACACGCCCACTGCCGCGCCCTCTTTCACTTCGCTGTCTTTCAGAAAATAACCGTGTGTGGCAATGTGCATCAACGCAGGAGCTTTCACGGTTTTTAACATAGCCTCGGTGGCTTCTTTTTGCAACACCTGCCTGGTGGTATAGCCATTGGCTTTCAGCACCTTGTTGATTCCTTCTATCTCTACTTTAGTGCCTGGCAATGCTGCCACACTCGTTCCTCCATAGTCGGGGAAACCAAGCAGGAACGCATCTTTTTTCGGTGCTCCGGCTTTGCGCGATTTGATACCCAACAGGTCTTTCGAATTGCCCAGCATCACCAGGTCATATTGCGACAGCACGTAAGCGCCACCTGCCGTTTTCAGTGTATTGAGGTTAATCTGGTTATACACACCATCGGCCGAAACGTACACGGTCTTTTTACCCGCCAGAGCCGGATCAATTTTGGCCCAGTACTGGGGGTAAGAATATTCATCCGCCAGCTTTTGTTGGATGGCGTTGCGGTAGAACTTGGCATAGCGCGTGTCTAACTGTGCTCCATTTTCCATAACAACCCATTGCGGTTGATCCATATTGCGGGTCAGCACCAGCGCTACATACCGTGAGTCTGCGGTAAAATCCTGATCGTAGCTTCTTACCTGTATAATCTCCACCACGGCTTCCTGATCGGTGAGCACATCGCGAATCTCTTTGTAGTTCACCTTTTGGGTGGTATAGCCTGCCGAGAAATCTTTCGATCGCTCCGACAGCGACTTCTCCATTCGGTTAGCCGCTTGTTCTATCGAGTCGAGGTTGATCTTCTGCTCGCGTATATCTTCCTTCGACAGTGAGTAATAACGAGCCAACGATTCTTTCTGGTCGAGCCAGGTGAGGTAGTCTTTAATCAGCGCCTGGTTGCCGCTTCTCAGAATGGCGTTCTTTACTTTGCTGGTAGCATTCAGCAAAAGAGCTTTGGTGGCGGTTTGGTAGTCGTATACATCTTGCACAATGGCGGGGCGCACGTCACGCACCTCGATGGCAAAATTGTAAAAGCGTTGAAACCGAGGGAAGGTGATATCCCAATACTTGGTCTTCTCGGCCTCGCTCATGGGTGGAAAATAGGTATTGATGAAATCAAGCGTTTTATCCATCACCACTTGGTAATGATTGTAAGCCTTCTCCCACTGTTGCATCTTCCAGTAAAGTATGGCCAACTCCTCGCGCGAACGCGCGTAGTCGGGGTGGTTGGGGCCCAATGTCTTCTCTCGGATCTCTAATGCACGCACCAGCAACGGTTCTGCTTCCGTATATCGTTTCTGAATGCGGTAGAACCAACCCTGGTCGCCAATTACTTTGGCATAGCCGGGGCTCTCTTCACCCAGTTTAGATTTGTAAACAGCCGCTGACCTTTTCAGGTAGTCCTCCACCTTGTCGGGCTTATTCATTTGCACGTAGAGTAACGCCAGGTTGTTTAGCACCCCCGCGTAGTAGGGGTTGGAAGATCCAAGACCTTTTTCCAGCTTCAGATAGATGGCTTCCGCCTCTGTAAACTTGCCCGTTTTTTGGTAAAGCAAGGCCAGGTTCGACTGAAAGCCAACGGTGTTCTTCAGGCTCTTCTTCTTGGCAGCTTCCATAATGCCCACCACCTGCTGCAAATTGGCGATGGCTTCATCATAACGCCCCACCTCTGCCAATAAAATGGCTTCGTTGTTTAATACAATGGCATATTCCTGGCTCTGTGCACCCACCACCTCTTTGGCAATAGCTGCGGCCTGCTCAAAATCTTTTTCAGCCTCATTAAAAAATGCAAGTTCCTGGTACAACACAGCGCGGTTGTTAATGGATGCAGCGTAGCCGTAACTTTTCTCGCCCAACGTTTGGGCGCGGATATCCAGCGCCTGCTCTGTGTATTGCGATGCCGTGTTGTATCGGCCCAAGGTGGCATAGAGAAGCCCGAGGTCGGAAAAAACTTTGCTGTAGTTAATGTCGTTGGTGAGGCCCTCGCTTTCATAGGCTGCCTGTGCCACCAGGAAATAATACTCGGCTGCCTTGAACTTGCGCACCTCGTATAATTTTTGGGCGGTGTTCAAAATTTCGCGGCACCGTTGCGCGGGTGTTTTGGCGTTGTCTTCTTTCAGCAGCAGGTTAGAGCCGGTATACAGCGCTTTGGTGGTGGCTTCATCGCTGTCGCGGATGTCCATCATACCGGAATTATCAATTACCGAAATGGCATAGTTAAAATCGGTGGAGTCAATGCGGTCGCGCTCGGCATCGGCCTTGCTGGCGGCTCTGTCTTTCAAAGCGGCTTTTCCTTTATCTAGTCTTTCTTTCAGAAAACCTCCTACCTGGGCAGAGGTTGTGGAAAAAACAAATACGAAGACCAACAACAGATAGCGCATACAGAAAATAAGGTTTATGAGTGTAAAAGTACAAAGGCGCGAACACTTCATTCAAAAATCGTTCCGCTCCTTAATCGTAAAAGTTCGTCAGGAGGTTACATCAGTTGTGCTCCTCGAAATCGATGGCCTCAAACTCGGAAAAGGGTTGATGAAACTCGCTGATATCCACAGGCTTCACAAACTCGCATACCTTCGATGCACGCATCCACAGATCCTGCACGGCCGCATTGTAGTGCGCAGCCTCAATGGCTTCACGCGATTGCCACTCGAATATCTCTATGATGCAGCCGTCCGCAGAACGCATTACAATCGGCTTGCGAGCGGTTACAAAGCCTTCACCCCGCAAAACCGGCAGGTGATGCCGAATGATGTCGAGCACGGCCGCCTCCTGATCGCGAAAGGGCTTGTAGGCCACAACCACAATTCTGCCCATATGGTTAACGGTTTCCGGCAATGAAGTTAATGCGAAAATTGGCAGAAGAAAAGCCTGTTGCTGAGTGGCCGATCGCCAACGCATCCGAAACAAATGCCGTATTTTGTCCCCGTGAAACTACACAAGTCTACTTCGCAAGCCGTTATCGATTCGCTTACGCAGATTTTTGCGGAAAACCGATATGCCGACAAGGTGATTGAAAAGGTGTTGAAGCAAAACCCCAAGTGGGGAGGCCGCGACAGGCGCTTTATTGCCGAAACCACTTACGACATTGTGCGGTGGTACCGCCTGCTGCGGGAAGTGACGCAGGCCGAGCCGCACGACTTCTGGAAACTCTTAGCTGCCTGGGGCATGTGGCGCGAATGGGAGTTGCCGCCCTGGGATGAATTTAAGCACATGACCGCCACAGGCTGGAAGGAAAGATGGCTGGCAGCGCAGAAGGTTCGAAAAATACGGGAGTCGATACCCGACTGGCTGGATGAGTTGGGAGCGCAAGAACTGGGTGCGGCCTGGGATGTAGAGTTGGCAGCCCTGAACGAGCAGGCCCCGGTGGTGCTGCGCACGAATACACTCAAAACAAGCCGCAAAGAATTGCTGCACGTGCTGGCGGCACAAAAAGCCGAAACGGAGGTTGTTCCGCGTTATAAAGACGCACTGCTATTGAAACAACGCCAGAATATTTTTCAGTTGCCCGCCTTTCGCGATGGCCTGTTTGAAGTGCAGGATGCCGGCTCGCAAGAAATTGCGCCATTTCTGCGGGTGGAGCCGGGTATGCGTATTATCGATGCCTGCGCGGGGGGCGGGGGTAAGACTTTGCACCTGGCGGCTTTGACTCAAAACACCGGACGGATCATTGCCATGGACACCGAAGAGTGGAAACTGGAAGAGTTGAAAAAAAGAGCGCGCAGGGCTGGCGCCACCAACATAGAAGTGCGCACCATCGACTCCACCAAAGTAATTAAGCGACTGGAAAGTGTGGCCGACCGGTTGCTGCTGGACGTGCCCTGCTCCGGCCTGGGTGTGTTGAAGCGAAACCCCGATGCCAAATGGAAACTAACGCCCGACTTTGTCGATAAGATCAAAGAGATGCAGCAGCAAATTATCTCAGAATACAGCGTAATGGTAAAACCGGGCGGATACCTGGTGTACTCTACGTGCAGTCTTCTGCCAAGCGAAAATGAAAAACAAGTACAGACCTTTTTAGAGAACAACACATCGTTTCAATGGGTGGAAGAAAGAAAGATTCTTCCCTCGCAGGGGTTTGACGGATTTTACATGGCGCTGCTGCAACGCGTGGGCTAAGTTCTATCGAAGCGGAACGTAGACCACCCGCTTGGTATCAAAAAAATCCTCTTCAAAAAAATCACTGATGTTGTAAATGCTGTAAGGGCGTTTGAGTTCGTCCATTTCTTCCTCCAGGTCGCCTCCTTTTAGGTAGAGAATGCCATTGTCGAGTTCGTGCAGCGATTTTACTTTCGATTTGTTGCTTACCCAGTTGTAAAATTCCTTCATACGGGTAACTGCGCGGCTCACCACAAAATCGTATCGGCCACGAATCAACTCACCCCGGGTTTGCTCCGCTTTCACATTGGTAAGGCCCAACGCTTTTGCCACTTCTTTCACCACCGTAATTTTTTTGCCGATGGAATCCACCAGGTGAAATTGTGTTTTGGGAAACAGGATAGCGAGGGGTATACCCGGAAAACCACCCCCGGTGCCTACATCCAGCACATCGGTACCCGGCTTAAACGCACACACTTTGGCAATGGCCAACGAGTGCAGCACATGGTTGGTGTAGAGATTTTCAACGTCTTTGCGCGAGATCACATTGATCTTGTCGTTCCAATCTTTGTAGAGCGGCCCCAACTGCGCAAATTGTTCTTTTTGCCTTTCGGTAAGCTGCGGAAAATACTTTTCGATGATGGCAGAATCTTGCAAGGTGTTTTCTAATTTGGTGAAAATGGCCACTCAAAAATAATGAATACATCTCTACTGCCCCGGCTAATCTTTACTTTCATGGCGGTTATTGCGTTGCTGACCGCTTGCTCGCGTAAGCCAGCAGCCAGCGAAACAACCTCGCTGCAACAGCGTATCGATTCGTTGTTTAACCTGGCGCCCGATTTTAGCGGAGTGGTGCTGGTGGCCGAAAAAGGGAAGGCCGTTTATCACCGCGCATTTGGCTACAGACATTATCTGAGTAAAAGCCTTAACGACACCACTTCCATCTTCGAACTGGCATCGGTATCGAAGCAGTTTACGGCCATGGCCATTATGTTGCTGAAAGAAGAAGGCAAACTGCAGTACGATGATTTACTGGACAAATACATTCCCGGCTTGCCGTACCCGGGCATCACCATTCGGCATTTGCTAAACCATACCTCGGGCCTGCCCGACTACCAAGCCATGATGGATAGGTATTGGGATAAAACGAAAGTGGCCGGCAACGATGACAATATCGCTTATCTGCAGAAGTACCAGCCTGCCAAAAACTTCGAGCCCGGCACGCGTTACGAATACAGTAACACGGGCTACATGTTACTGGCCAGCGTAGTGGAAAAAGTGACTGGCGAAGATTTTGCCGGTTTCTGTCGTTCAAAAATCTTTCTGCCACTACAAATGACACAAACTGACATTCGCACATTAGAGGAAAAGAAGAAACTGCCTACCATGGCCTGGGGCCACCTATGGGTAGAAGAAAGGAAACAATACGTGCAGGCCGACTCATTCCCCGCTTTTAACTATACCCTTTGGTTGGGGCATCGCAAAGGTCCGGGCCGCATCAGCGCCACCACCTCCGACTTACTGAGGTGGGATGTTGCCTTGCATGCAGAACATCTCATTTCAAAATCTGCTTTACAGGAGGCCTTCTCACCAGCCATTTTGAAAGACGGTAGTCCGTCTCCTTATGGGTTTGGCTGGAGCCTGCGAACACACCCCACGCTGGGAACCATTGTAGAACACACGGGCGACAACCCCGGATACAAGACCAAGATTGTGCGCTATATAGACAGCCAACGGTTGGTGGTGGTGCTTTGCAACAATGCCCACCGCGACATGGATACGCTGCTGAACAACATTGAACTGCTCCTCACCCACTGACACATTCCCCGTGCAGCTAAGCCCCATCGAACAATTCTTTGCCAGCCAGCAAGAGCCGGTTAAAAGTTGCCTGCTGTTTCTAAGATCTTACTTATTGAAATCCGACAAAAGGATAACGGAAGCCTGGAAATACAGAATGCCCTTTTATTGTTACCAGGGCAGGATGTTCTGTTATTTATGGGTACACAAAAAGAGTAAGCTTCCCTACATCGGTTTTGTAAACGGTGTGGACTTAAAACACCCTCAACTCGTTCAGGAAAAACGAGCGCGCATGAAAATTCTGTTGCTAGACCCAACGAAAGATTTGGACGTCAAAACCATCAAGGCGCTGTTGCTACAGGCAAAAGAAGTTCACAAAGCCAAGGCATAGGCTGATACCTTACTTTGTTTGGGATTCGCCCCGCTGATACCAGGGCAAATCCCATCACAAAAAGATTTATTCTTTGGTTTCCACGATCACCACCTTCTCCATTACATCGCCTGCGCGGATGGCATCAATTACGTCAAGGCCCTCGTACACTTTTCCAAAAACAGTGTGGTTGCGGTCGAGGTGGGCAGTGTTTTGTCTGTTATGACAAATGAAAAATTGCGAGCCCCCGGTGTTGCGGCCGGCATGGGCCATGGAAAGCACGCCCCGGTCGTGGTATTGGTTTCCGCCTGTCAGCTCGCAAGGTATGGTGTACCCAGGACCTCCGTTCCCAATGCCATTGGGGCAACCGCCCTGAATCACGAAGTTGGGTATCACACGGTGAAACGTAAGCCCATCGTAAAAACCTTTGCCGGCCAGTGTAACGAAATTTTTTACGGTGTTGGGAGCATCCTCTTCGAAGAATTTGATCTTCATCACTCCCTTTTTGGTGTGTATTTCTGCTGTTTGCATGATGTCTTTTTTCCAGAACAAAGGTAACCCCGATTTTGGGTGTATGAAAACAACACCCGAAATAGATTTCGTTCTCCGCATGTACAGCCATTGGTAGCGCGAGCCAGCAAATCTGAAGGGAAATAAACCGTACCTTTGCGTTATGTCAATCGAATCGAGCAAAGACCTGCTACGCATGAAAGAAGTGAGTGAGGCGGTTGGCCTTACCCTTAAAAAAATGCGCGAATATGCCCAACCCGGTATGTCAACGTACGAATTGGATGAGTATGGTGGCGCGCTGCTTCAGTCATTTGGTGCGCGGTCTGCGCCCAAATTAACCTATGGTTTCCCCGGCTGGACGTGCATCAGCCGCAACCACGAAGTGGCACACGGCCTGCCCTCGCGCAACCAGGTTTTGCAAGAAGGCGACCTGGTGAACATTGATGTGTCTGCAGAAATGAATGGCTACTGGGCAGATAATGGCGGCTCTTTTGTTTTGGGCAAGGATACCAGGGGGCACACGCATCTGGTAGATGCCTCCAGAAATATTCTGGCCAAAGCCATCCGAAATATCAAGGGTGGAGTGCGCATAGCCGAGTTGGGCAGAATGATTGAAATGGAAGCCAGGAAGTCCGGCTATCGCGTTATCAAAAACCTGGTGGGCCATGGCATTGGCCGCAGCCTGCACGAAGCCCCCGAAGAAATACCTTGCTTTTACGACCGCCATAACCTGGGCCGTTTCAGAAAAAACTCGGTAGTAGCTTTAGAGACCTTTATTTCCACTGGTGCCACACATGCCCACACGGCCTCTGATGGCTGGACCCTTACCACACGCGATGGAAGTTATGTAGCCCAGCACGAGCACACGTTGGTAATTACCGATGGCGAGCCCCTGATTCTGACAGAGGCCAATGCCATCTTAGATTGATGTTTTAGACCGCTGATAAAAAGGAACTGTCATTCCAGCAGTCATTGCTTTAACTTGTTTGAAAGTAATGAGGTTATGACGGCTTTCAACCATGTTCTATATAATATAGACGGCACCAATCAAAACACTTACGATGCCATCGTGATCGGATCGGGTATTTCCGGTGGATGGGCTGCCAAAGAACTTTGCGAAAAAGGGTTGCGCACATTGGTTTTGGAACGGGGGCGCAGTGTAGTACACAATAAAGACTACCCTACTGCCACACTTCATCCCTGGGAATTGCCCCACCGTGGACGCGTGCCTCAACAATATCTCAATGAAAATCCCCTCATCAGCAAGGCTGCAGGGTTTGGAGAGGATACGCTTCATTTTTTTATAAAAGACAAAGACCATCCGTATATACAGGAAAAACCGTTCGATTGGATACGCGGTTACCAGGTGGGTGGCAAATCGCTTACGTGGGGGCGAGCCTGCCAGCGTTGGAGCAAACACGAGTTTTCAGCACCAGAAAAAATGGGATATGGCTTGGGTTGGCCAATAGGATACGATGATGTAGCCCCATGGTACAGCCATGTAGAGAAATTTATCGGAGTGTGCGGCAATGCAGACGCCATTGAAGCCATGCCCGATGGGGAATTTCTTCCACCTTTTCAATTGAATTGTGTGGAGTCGCACCTTCAACAGACCATCAAGAAAAATTACCGCAATCGATACCTCGTTCAGGCAAGATGGGCTCACTTAACGGAACCTAAAGAAATACACCTGCAGCAAGGACGGGGGCAGTGCCAGGCACGCAACCTTTGTATGCGCGGTTGCCCTTTCGGGGGATACTTCAGTTCGGTGTCCTCTACCCTTCCCTGGGCAGAAAAAACCGGTAATCTTACCATCAGGCCTCACGCTGTCGTTCACTCTATTATCTACGACAGTCAAAAAGAAAAAGCAACCGGTGTTCGCATCATTGATGCGCTTACTCATGAAGTAACTGAGTTTTTTGCAAAAATTATTTTTGTGAATGCATCGGCTCTCAACAGCTTGCTAATACTTCTCAATTCTACATCGTCACGATTTCCCAACGGATTGGGCAACGACAATGGATTACTGGGCAGATACGTTGCTTTTCATAATTACAGGGCAGGATTAAGTGCCGAGATGAAAGCTCCCCCAAAAGTTGTCACGATTAAAAATAGAGATTAATCGTTAAACTT
>CAYSCT010000009.1:0-199297 GCA_964429845.1 uncultured Ohtaekwangia sp. | reverse complement strand
ATTTTAACCGCCAGTTGCGCATTGCTGCTTGTTATTTTACTGCTATACGGCTTCCAGAAATCGAAACGCGTAAACAGGGAACTTCAAAAGCAGAAAGAACAACTGGCCGTTAAGAACGCGGAGATAGAAGACAAACGGCAGGAGTTGGCACGCCTCAATGCCACGAAGGACAAATTATTTTCCATAATAGGTCATGATTTTCGAAGCCCCCTCAACAGCCTGAAGGGCTTGTTGAACCTCATCGGCAACAAAAGCATGTCGCAGCAGGAATTTGAATATTTTTCAGGCGATCTGCGGAAGAAGATCGATGCTATTTACGACAACCTCGACAATGTGCTCAACTGGTCGGTGTCGCAGCTGAAAGGCATACAAGCCAACCCCACCGTGATACAACCTTTTGCCTTGACTGAAGAGGTTTTCGATTTATACCAGGAGATGGCGCGCACGAAGGGGGTAGAACTGATCAACTCCATCAGCCCCGACATTACGGCTTTTGCCGACAAAGAGCAGATACGCCTGGTGTTGCGTAACCTCATCAGCAATGCCCTAAAGTTTACATCGGCCCGCGGCTTTGTGCGGCTGGCGGCCGATTGGGAAGAGGACATGGTTCAGATTTCGGTGGAGGATTCTGGTATAGGCATGTCCACCGATGACATGCAGCGGCTTTTTGTGAAGGACTCGCTGTGGTCTATACAAGGCACACAAAACGAAAAGGGATTGGGCCTGGGCTTATTGCTGTGTAAAGAGTTTATCGAGAAAAATCAGGGTAGCCTTACCGTAAGCAGCGAGCAGGGTGTGGGCACCACATTCCGTTTTACATTGCCCGTATCTAACGGCAAAGGAGGTGAGGGCGATGTAGGCACGCACGTATCTGGCCAGTTGGCGCGCAGCCTGGCGTAGTCCGTAAAAGAATGGTATTGCAATGAGAAATAAGGGGAGGTGCCCGCCAGCTTATTTTCACCAAGCTGGCGGGCGCCTCCGTTAGTAATCTTCTGTTGACTTGTCCTACTTACCTTCCTTCAACTTCTTCAGCTCTCCTTCATAGAGGGCGATGTTAGCCTTTTGGTTTTCGGGAATGTTCTTGATGGCGAGTTCCCAATTTTTAATGGCTTCTTTGGTGTTGTTGTTCGCTGCATAACCGCGGGCTAATCCCACGTAAGTGGTAAACTTTTCTTCAGGATGCGCCTTGAAGTTGTATTGGAATACCTCCAACGCTTTTTTGTTTTCGCCCTGGTTTAGCAAGGCGCGTCCATATTGATGAACTGCCTGTACCGTGGCGGTAGGCAACTTGATGGCTTTGTCCATCAGCGCATTTGCTTCGTTGTGGCGCTTCAGTGCGGTAAGTACCATGGCTTTGGTTTGCAGTGTGTTGAAGTTCTCCTGGCCTATAAACGGCATATTGATGGCGGCATCGGCCCAGGTGAGGGCTTCCTCCAGGTTGATGTTGTTGTTTACGCAAAACTGAGCCGCCTGCATCCAGGCCTGGTGCTCGAAACCGGGGGAGTTTCTCAACTCATTGCGAATGCCAGCGAGGTACAAATCGTTGACGTTGGGCACATCAATTTTAAAGGCTATTTTTTTGTTTTCCCACTGCAGGTAGGCAGAAGCGCTGTTAGGGTTGCGGCCTTCGAAGCCGTAGGTAAGGAATTGGGTGAAGGGGGCATCTTGTGGGTTGGCTGCAACACGCACCACATCTTCAGACGGGTTGTAAAAATAGCTGCCCCAGCTGGTAGAATTTTTCGACAGTATCCACATCCACGGACCCTCTTTTTCTACCGCCAGGAACAGGCCGTACGCGCCTGCTGGCACCTCTTTGCCATCGATTTTCACTGCATGTGAAAAGCTGATGACCGTGTTTTCGTTCGCACCCGCACGCCACGGTGCGGCCTTAGACGTACCAAATCCTTGATCGATAAACCCGTAGTGTACCAGTTCTCCCCAGATGTGGCCTGTGCGGTCTGTGCCGTTGGGTGCTGTCACGTTGGGGCTACTATAGGCGATGCTTACTTCCACCGGGCCAATCCATTGGGTTACCTTGGCTTTTTGATTGTTGCCACTGGGAGGCAGGGTAAGTTGCGCCCATGCAGAGAAGGTTAACAAAAGCGTGGCTGCAGTAAATAGTTTCTTCATAAGCTGATAAGTTTTAGCAAGTGTTGATTTTAAACATCTATTAAACGGTAGTTTGCATGGGCAGGGTTAGCTCCATTTGCGGTATTTTCCGCCTAAATTTTCTTGCGCAGATCTTTCGGAACGCATACCAGCAGCGAGAGCGGGTTTACCTGCACCTCGAATTGAGAGACTGCGGGCAGTGGTTCACCGTCTACATGAAAAGCCATGGGGCGCTGCAACCGGATGGTGGCCTTGGTAGCCTTGTGCAGGGTAACGAAGCGTGATTTATCGAGCCGGCCGGCAAACATGTTGCGGGCAAAACCCAATGCATGGTGCAAAGGCACCTTCTGCACCAGCGAAAGATCGAACTGCTGATCGCACACGGAGGCCAGCGGGGCAATGCGCGCGTTGTTGCCAAACTGTGAGGAGTTGGCAAGGGCAATTAAGAATTGGCGACTTTGTATCAAACGGTCATCCAATGTAATCTCGCTTTCAAACTCCTGGAAGCGTACAAACTCGCGCAGCGTCAGGCGCGTGTAGTTGGCCAGACCGCGCCTGCCGTCTTTGCCAAAAAGGTTGGCAATGTGGCCATCGAAACCGATACCCGACACATTGACGGACAAATGCCCGTTGACTTGCATGGTGTCGATAGCCCGGGGTTGCAGCAAGTGCAGTTGTTGCAGCGCCTGCTGAAAAGACATGGGCAAACCCAGGTGGCGGGCCAGACCGTTGCCCGAGCCTTTCGGCAAAATGGCCATGGGTATGTGGGTGTTAATCATGCCGCGGGCCACTTCGTTCACGGTGCCATCGCCACCAATGGCAACCACCAGACTCACCCGCTCGGCTACACCTTGTTGTGCCAACTCCACGGCATGGCCACGCTGCTGGGTAAACTCCAGGGTGCACTCCCAGCCCCGCCAGGCGCAATAGTCGATGATGCGCCCTTCAAGCGACTCGCGGAAGCCGGCACCCGAAAACTTATTGATGATGAACAGAACCTTCTGCATGGCGCGGTGCCCGTAAATATAGATGATTCCAATTACGCCCTGACGTGGGGGCGAAGGAAGCGAAAAGCAATCTGTCTGTTGCTAGAAGGTATGTTATCAAAACTTCAAAATTTCACGTGGCCCACCCGTCTATTGATGCTTGAAAAATCTGCTATGTTTGCAACGCATGAAAGCCGATTATGTGCCCCGTAAAATCAAGTTCAAAGCGTGGGACCGCGAGTCGCGGTTGCTGATGCGACTGAACAGCATTGAATGCAGTAAAGGCGAACTGGTGAAGAAGAACCACATTTTGTTGCAGTTTACGGGCGTGCTCGACAAAGACGGGGAAGAAATCTACGAGATGGACATCTTGCTGGTCTACTCCGACAAGCACCTGGTATTTTGGAATGAGGAGAAAAACGGTTGGTTCATTCGCCCCCTCGAAGGCAGCGGCAGCATGGAGCCTTTCCTCTTAAAGTCGGCTGAAAAGATGAAGCGCTTTTGCAGCTATTTTGAATTGGGCTAGCCGCCCTTCAGCTTTCCTTCTATGTATTCAACGGCTTGCCCGATGGTCTGCATTTTTTCGGCATCGTCATCAGGAATTTTGATATCAAAAGCCTGTTCAAATTCCATCACCAGTTCGGCATAATCCAGCGAGTCTATGCCCAGGTCTTTCACAAAACTTGCATCGGGTGTAATTTCCGATTCGGGGATACCTAATTTTTCTATGAGGATAGCAGATATCCGCTTCTTTACATCTTGCATAGGAGGGTTATAATACTTCAAAGCTATAACAATTCTACAAATTTTAATGGTGGCAACCGGGCCCGGCACCACTAGAAGCGCAGTATAAATTCGGTACCCTCGCCCAGTTGCGACTTAACAGTAATGCGGCCTTCGTGCTGGCGCATAATCTGTTTGGACAAACTCAACCCAATGCCCGAGCCCGTCTTTTTGGTAGAGAAGAATGGAATGAAAATCCGCTCTTGTGCTTCGGCATCAATGCCGGAACCATTGTCTTTTACCGAAATGACGGCACGCCCTTTTTCATTGGCCACCGCCAGCAATTCTATTTTTCTGTCGGTCTGCTCATCAAAGGCCTGTATGGCATTTTTGATCAGATTAATCAATACCTGTTCAATCATGGTTTTGTCGGCCAGTATAAACAGGTTTTCCGGATTTACGCTTACTGAAATGGCAATGTGATTGTCGGCCAGTTCTTTCTTGTGCAGCATGGCCAGTTCCTCTAGCAAGGGTTTTACGGCCACTTCGGCCAGGCGTGGCTTGGGTATTTGCGACAGGTTGCGGAACTCTTTTACGAACCGAATTAGCCCCGCACTTCTGCGGCTGATGGTCTGGAGAGAGAGGTGCATATCGTCCAGGTCTTCGCGCGGTATGCCTTCGTTTTGTTTGATCTTATTCTCCAGTTCCTCCTCCACAATGCCGGCCAGCGAAGAGATGGGCGTTACCGAATTCATGATTTCGTGTGTGAGCACGCGCACCAGGTTTTGCCAGGCTTCCATCTCTTTTTCTTCCAGTTCTGTCTGGATGTTGCTCATTGATATCAGCTTCACCTCATCGCCACGCAGCGTAAGCTCTATGGCATAGACGGACAGCTGTATGGTTTCATCACCGTTTTTCAGGCGCACCAGCTCGCGCCCGCCTGTCTTTAGTTTCAAAAAAGAGTCTATTAGCGATTCGCCTACTTCCTTCAGGTCGTCCAGGTGTTCAGCGCGGGTAACGCGCAGCAACCTCTTGGCGGCACTGTTGATGATTTGTATGGTGCCGTCTTTCTTAAAGGTGAGCAACCCAATGCCCACGTGCTGCACAATGTTTTTAAAGAACTGGTATTCTGAGTCGCGCTCTCTGCGCGAGGTGCGCAATTTGTTCAGGGCTTCGTTCATTTCCTGGTGCAGACGTTGCACCGTAGGATCGGTACTGTCGGTTTTGAAAGACGCGGTTAGGTCGTCATACCGGATGGAGTCGAGAAAGGAGGTAATGTCTTCGTTCGACTTTTCTACCGCCTTAATAAGTTGCGCCACCTGAAAGAAGACAGCCGCCCCGAGCGACAAGGTCAGCAGCCAGTTAAACTCATTCAGTTTAAATAAAAAGGCAAAAACAAAAACTGTAGCCACCAGAATCGCTACCCGAGTAACCAGGGGCGATTTCCAGTTAAACTCCATACTTCTCCATTCTGCGGTAGAGCGATGCGCGGGTGAGTCCTAATTCTTCTGCAGCCTTGGAAATATTACCGTTGTGCAACTGAATGGCTTTGATCACCGCAGCCTTTTCGACCTCGTCCAGGTTCAGCGTGTCGGCCGATGTCGCATCGTTGGCCTTGCGGCTGAACAGGAAGTCGCTTTCCTGCAGGGTAGGAGAGTCTGCCATGATCACAGCCCGCTCAATAGCGTGTTGCAGTTCGCGCACGTTGCCGGGCCAGGCATATTTCTTCAATTTGGTAATGGCCTCGTTCGAAATGGAGAGCACCTCTTTGCGGTATTTTTTGGAATAGTAATTCAAGAAATGGTTTGCCAGCATGGGGATGTCGTCCCCGCGTTCGCAAAGGGGTGGAATGTGTACTTCTACGGTGTTGATACGGTAGAGTAGGTCTTGTCTGAACCTGCCTTCCTGCACCATCTGTGCCAATGGCATGTTGGTGGCGCAGATCAGGCGTATGTCTACCTCTACGGGCGTGTTCGATCCCACACGCGTTACCTGCCGCGACTGTAAGGCGCTGAGCAGTTTGCTTTGCAGGCTCATGCTCAGGTTGCCGATCTCGTCCAGGAACAAAGTGCCCCCGTTGGCCAGTTCAAAGCGGCCGGGTCTGTCTTCGCGGGCATCCGTAAAGGCGCCCTTCTTATGCCCAAAGAGTTCACTCTCGAAAAGTGTTTCGGTGATGGCGCCCATGTCTACCGCCACAAACGAGTTGTCTTTGCGCAGCGACTTCTGGTGGATGGCGCGCGCCACCAGTTCTTTGCCGGTGCCGTTCTCGCCCAAAATCAGAATGTTGGCATCGGTTTTGGCCACCTTGTCGATGAGGGCGAAAACTTCTTTAATGGCCGGGCTCTGGCCGATGATATCGCGGAAGGGTTGGCTGATTTGCTCTTCCAGCATTTGCTTGGCCTTGCGCAGCTTGTCTACTTCGTTGTACGACTTCTTCAGTTTGATGGCCGTTGAGATCGTGGCGATCAATTTTTCGTTTTGCCACGGCTTCAGTATAAAATCGGTGGCACCTTCTTTCAGTGCACGCACAGCCATCTCTACATCGCCAAAAGCGGTAATCATAATCACCACCGCCTGCGGGTCGCGTTCTTTGATTTGGGACAGCCATTCAAAGCCCTCCTTGCCGCTGGTGGTGTCTTTGCTGAAGTTCATGTCCAGCAAGATCACATCGTATGTATCGTTGTTTAAAAGAAATGGAATCTTGTTCGGGTTCTTTTCGATGATGACGTGGTAGTTGTATTTCTTGAGCAGCATCTTGGCGGCCAGCAATACATCTTCATCGTCATCTACCATTAAAATTTTGCCTTCGTTCACGTTCAGATCAGGTTTAGCGGGACTTTAAAACGAAAAATTATGCCAGTATGCGGGAGGCGAAAAAACGTCCTTTTTGGGCATTTCCCTGTGCTAGGGCGTGCAAATATGTTCAAAAATGAACACAATAGTGGCCCTTTTCGCAGATTTCTTACGGCTGGTATGAAAATATTTCCAACCTGTTTCCTCTGATCAAAAAGAGCCGCTCATCGCTCAGCAGTGCCTCATCGCAGGCGTAAGGAAGCGTGATGGCGCGGGTTTCGGAGGTGTAAAGGTCGGTCAGATGTAGTTGGTTGCCTTCGTGGTAGTAAACTTCTTCGCCCAGGAAATGGAAGGCGCGCAGGCCGGGTTTGCCCAAGGTGCGCGTAACTGTGCCCAACGAATTGATGGCCAGGATTCCCTTTTGTGGCGACAACAAAAAAAGAAAGTTTTGGTATTCGCGCAGGTGGCTGAACGTCAGGCTGTCTGCAGGAGAAATTCCTTTCAACGTAAATTCCCGATCAATCAACCCGAATGAGGCTCCGGTTTTTTTCATGCTGTAGTCGGCACCATCGAAAATCCATACTTCGTTTTTGGTGGGGCACACCAGCCAGGGAGAGATGGCAAACTCAGGCAGCAACCGGTAGCTATCGGCCTCGGTCAGGTCTGCCGATAAAAATTCAAATGTATTAGAACTACGAAAGTAGGCGAACGAGCGCACACCATCGCGTGGATCGAAAAGGGTGGGGGCACTTGCGTGCTGCCTTCTGCCCAGCAACACGCCATCTTTGCTGATCTTCTGGATTTCGCCTGTCTGCAACACCACGTATAAATCACCTGGCCTGTCGATGCCGGCTGATTGGACCTGCCCCGGTAAGACCAGGCGGTGCAGTAGGGTTTGTGCCGAAGCCTGGCTTGCACTTAGGCCACACGTTACCACTACACACAACCAAAACTGGCAGGTGTATTGTTGCATTTTATTCAGGCGGCTCATGGCTCGAACGTTTTTAATTCCAGCCGCTGGCCATCGAATACGGCATAAGTGCTGAAGTGTACCCACTCGCCCAGGTTTACGTAGCGGCTGCCTTCCCCTACGGGCAAATCGAGCGGCAGGTGGCGGTGCCCGAATACGTAGTTGTCGAAATGCGTGGACTTCTCCATTTGGCGACAGTAGGCCAGCAGAAACTCATTTTCTTCGCCCAGGAATTTTTCTTCCCTGCGTGTGTTGCTGATACGGCTCTTCCTGCTCCAGTAGTTAGCAATGCCCATGCCGATGTTGGGATGGATCCATTGGAAGAGCCATTGGCAGAACCGGCTGTCAAAAAATTTCTTCAACACCTTATAGGTTTTGTCTCCGGGGCCCAGGCCATCGCCATGGCCTATAAGAAAGCGCTGCCCGTTGATGATGAGTTGCTGCGGTTCGCGCATAATGGGTATGCCCAGTTCCTGCGGGAAGTAGTCGAACATCCACATGTCGTGGTTGCCGGTAAAGAAGTAGATGGGTGTGCCGGCATCGCGCAATTCGGCCAGCTTTCCAAAGAAGCGGGTGAAGCCCTTGGGGATGGTGTGCTTGTACTCAAACCAGAAGTCGAACAGGTCGCCCATGAGGTAAATGGCGTGGGCATCGTGGCGTATGCTCTCCAGCCAGGCTACGACTTTGCGTTCGCGGGCCAGGCTTGCCTCGTAGGTGGGAACGCCCAGGTGAAAATCGGACGCAAAGTAGATTTTCTTCCCGGCCGGCAATTGAACAGAACCAAGCGATTTCATGCTGTGCAATGATAACCAAAAACGGGGTGCTCTGCTACTTTGCTCAGGCACTGGAAACGAAACAGGCTGCACAAGGCAGCCTGTCTGTTGTTATTGTGGCTGATAGCCACCGCCCGGTTCGTTGGGAGGTGTTTCAACTTTGGCATTGCCTACAGGCGCCACTTCTGCCGCGGGCGTTTCTTCCTTCTTGTCCTTATCCTGCCCGTTGGTAAACTTCTGGTAGGTGGTTTGGTGGGCAAATGGCCGCTTGCCAATCAACCGCTCCAGGTCAGATTGAAAGAGTATTTCTTTTTCCAGCAGTTCCTTAGCGATGATTTCCAGGTGTTCGCGGTGATCGCTCAGCAATTTCTTGGTACGCTCAAATGCTTCATCGATGATCTTCTTCACTTCCTTATCGATGCGCTCGGCAGTAGCCTCCGAGTAGGGCTTGTTAAAGTTGTATTCTGATTGCTTGCTGTCGTAGAACGACATGTTGCCGATCTCTTTGTTCATACCGTATACGGTAACGATGCTGTACGCCATTTTGGTGATGCGCTCCAGATCGCTCAACGCCCCGGTAGAAATTTTACCGAACACAATTTCTTCGGCCGCGCGGCCGCCAAAGGTCATGCACATTTCGTCCAGCAGTTGTTCTGTTTGATACAGGAACTGCTCTTTGGGCAGGTATTGCGCATAGCCCAGTGCAGCCACACCGCGTGGCACAATGCTCACCTTTACCAACGGATCGGCATGCTCCAGGAACCAGCCTGCTACGGCATGACCGGCCTCGTGGTAAGCCACAATCTTTTTCTCTTCGGGCGAGATGATTTTGTTTTTCTTCTCCAGACCGCCAATCACCCGGTCGATGGCATCCTGGAAGTCTTGCATCTCTACTTCCTTCTTGTCCCTGCGGGCGGCAATCAAAGCCGCTTCATTACACACGTTGGCAATCTCGGCACCGGCAAAACCGGGCGTTTGCGCAGCAAGCTTTTTGATATCTACTTCTTTCGAAAGCTTAATAGGCTTCAGGTGCACTTTAAAGATATGCTCGCGGCCCACAATATCTGGCTTGTCTATGCTGATCTGACGATCGAAACGGCCCGGGCGCATCAACGCGCTGTCTAACACATCGGGGCGGTTGGTAGCCGCCAGGATAATTACACCACTGTCGGTAGCGAAACCATCCATTTCTACCAGCAACGAGTTGAGCGTGTTCTCGCGCTCATCGTTGGCACCGGGCATGGCACCGCGGCCGCGCGAACGGCCGATGGCATCGATCTCGTCTATGAAGACAATACAAGGTGCTTTTTCTTTGGCCTGCTTGAACAAGTCGCGCACGCGGGCGGCACCCACACCCACAAACATCTCCACAAAGTCCGATCCCGACAAAGAGAAAAAGGGCACACCGGCTTCTCCTGCCACGGCTTTAGCAAGCAGAGTTTTACCAGTGCCAGGAGGGCCTACCAGCAGTGCCCCTTTAGGTATTTTGCCTCCCAGCTTCGTGAACTTGGAAGGCGTTTTCAAAAAGTCTACAATTTCTTTTACCTCTTCTTTGGCTTCATCCAGTCCTGCCACGTCTTCGAAGGTAATCTTCACTTTGTTTTCTGCATCGAACAGGGCCGCTTTCGATTTGCCAATGTTGAAGATTTGCCCACCCGGGCCGCCACCGCCCGTCATTCTGCGCATCAGCATCCAGAAGCCGAACAATAGCAAAAACAGGAAGCCCCAGTTGATGAGCATGCCCGTAATGTCGCTGCGTTCTTCAATCTGCAGGTCTACCTGCTGCTCGCGCGAAATATTTTTGGTAAGCTCCTCGTACTTGTCCATGAACTTTTCAATGGACCCGATTTTCATTTTGTAGTGAGGCCCGTTGGGGTTTAAGCCGAAGGGGCTGCTGCGCTCTAATTCTTGTTTGTAGATGGCATTTTGCAGCGCCTCTGATTTCAGGGTGATTTCCACCAATTCTTCGTTCTTTACCAACACCAGCTTCTTCACATCTCTACGCTCCACCATATCTTCGAAGCGGCTCGATTGAATTTCTACCAGGTCACCGGCACGATTGAAGTAACTTACTACTAATATCACGGCTACCAGCCCCAGAATGATCCACATCTGGTAATTAGGACGCGGCACTTTGGGTGGTAATACTTTGTTTTCTCTTTCCTTGTCAGCCATTTCTCTCTCTTAAAAAATTTCTTTCTATAACGTTTATTTGCCTATTAAGTTCTTACTCTTCTATTTCAGTAATTTCCGCATCGCCCCACAGTTTTTCTAAAGCATAGAAGGTGCGCCTGTCTTTGCGGAAGATGTGCGCTACCACATTGATGTAGTCGAGAATCATCCACTCTTTATTGTTTTTGCCTTCCACATGCCAGGGGTTTTCTTTCAGGCCCTTGAACACTTCCTCGTCTACAGAATCGGCAATGGCATCCAATTGTTTGTCTGAACTGCCCGAGCAGATGATGAAGAAGTCGGCTACTGCATTTTTAACCTTCCGAAGGTCCATCACCACAATTTCGCTTGCTTTTTTTTCCTGCATCCCTTTCACAATCAAATCGCGCAACTTTTCGGTGTTGTGGGTAGGAGCCTTCTTTCTTTTGGCCATTAACTATCTTCGGGGTTTAATTGATTTTGATAACCTGCAAAGCTAACCAAAAATACCTTGTATAAAATCCCTGCCAGCACGCTTTTCGTGGGTAAAAACCTCCATTTTTTGCCAGAATGTGCCTCTACCAACACGTATTTGATGGATTTGAGCCGCAGGCAGCCACAACCTGAAGGCACGTTGGTTATTACACCCAATCAAACAGCCGGACGGGGACAGCGCACTACTTCGTGGGTGAGTGAACCCGGCCAAAACCTTACTTTTTCGCTGGCGTTGAAGCCCCGCTTTTTGCAGGCACAGCAGCAGTTTCTGCTCAGCCAGGCGGTGGCTGTGGCCCTGTACGATTGCCTCCAGAGTCTGATACACGGACTGATACGTGTGAAGTGGCCCAACGATATTCTGCTGAACGGCAAAAAAGTGTGTGGCATCCTCATCGAAAACCAGTTGGCGGGCAGTCAGTTGGAGACCTCGGTAGTAGGTATTGGCCTTAATGTGAACCAACAACATTTCCCCATACCCACTGCCACCTCGCTGGCCGCGGAGGCGGGCCAGGAGTTTGACTTGCAGCGCGTGCTCAATGTATTGTGCACACACCTGGAGGCGCGCTACCTGCAATTAAAAAAGATGGCTTTCGAAGCTGTGGTGAATGATTATCTGCGTGTTTTGCACTGGCGCAACGAAGCACACTTTTTTATAGCCAAAGGTCAGCACATAGCGGGAACCATTTTGGGTGTGGATGAAGCGGGCCGTTTGATGGTGGAAACGAGTGGCCGTACCGAGGTGTTCGATCTAAAGGAGATTACATATTTAGCATGATGGATTTATTCAGTCAGACCAGCCGCATCATCATTACGTGCAACAAACGACTGGCGCCTTACCTGGCGCAGGAGGTTACCGAGTTGGGCTATTCGCCCGAAGAGGTTTTTGCTACGGGGGTCTTACTGCAGGGCACCCTACAAGACTGCATCCGCCTGAACCTGAACCTGCGGTGCGCCAGCCAGGTACACTATTCGCTCAAAAGGTTTAAGGTCGACAGCCCCGAAGAGTTGTACCATATCCTCACCCGCTTCGGCTGGGAAGACATCTTGCACGAGCAAGGTTATTTCTCGGTTACCAGCCATGTAGATCATTACATGGTAAACAATCCGCTGTACATCAATGTAAAAGTGAAAGACGCCATTGCCGACCGGTTTCGCAAAGTGAAGGGGTTGCGCCCCAACTCCGGCCCTGAGTTGGACAAAGCGGTGATTAATCTTTATTGGAAAGACACAGATGCAGAAATTTTTTTGGATACCTCGGGCGAAACATTGGCCAAGCATGGCTACCGCAAAATTCCCGGCAGGGCCCCGATGCTGGAAGCATTGGCTACGGCCACTCTGATGGCCTCGCGATGGGACAGGCAGTCGGCTTTTGTAAACCCCATGTGCGGATCGGGCACGCTGGCCATAGAAGCAGCCTTATTGGTTACTAACCGCAGGCCCGGGTTGTTCCGTGAGAACTATGCTTTTATGCACGTGAAAGGATATCAGCCCGAACTGTACAAGGCCGCTTTGCGCGAGATCAGAATGCAGGTGAAGGAAGTGCCGGGCCTGCGCATAATCGCTACCGACATCAGCCAGGATGCCATTGAGATTTCGAAAGTAAATGCGGCCGTGGCAGGTGTGGAGGAACTGATTGAATTCAACGTGTGCGATTTTGCAGCCACCACAGTACCCCCTGCGCCCGGTGTGGTTTTTATCAATCCCGAATACGGAGAGCGCCTGGGTGACCTGAAAGAATTGGAGGACACGTATGCCCGCATAGGCGACTTCATGAAAAAAAATTGCCAGGGTTACCTGGGATACATCTTTACCGGAAACCTTGACCTTGCCAAAAAGATAGGGTTGAAAGCGAGCCGCAGAATTGAATTCTACTCAGCTAAAATTGATTGCCGCTTGTTGGAGTACGAACTCTACCAGGGCTCGCGCAGGGCGCCCAAAGAAGCCACCGAATAACGCCACCTCGCTCGTGGTGCTTTTTGAGATAACTTCTGATTACCCACCGTAGTAGAGTGTTATCTCCACCCTTCGGTTTTTGGCACGGTCTTCTTCCGTCAGGTTGTCATTCAAGGGATGGTGCAGGCCTTTGCCTTCCGTTGTCAGCCGTTCGGCTTCAATTCCTTTTTTAAGAAGCAGGTGCTTCACCGCCTCAGCGCGTTTCAACGACAGCCGCTGGTTGAATTTGTCGGAACCGATGTTATCTGTGTGGCCCTCAATTTTTACTTTCAGGTAGCTGTTTTCTTTCAGCGTAACTGTAAGCTCTTCCAGAAATTCTTCCGTGGCCTCGTCCAAATCGGAGGAGTTGAATTCGAAGGCAAAGTGCAGCGTTACCTTTTCAATAATCAGGGGCTCCTGTTTCAGCTTACCGGCTTGCGCCAGTGCTTCCGGGTTTTGTTCTACCGGCTGCATTTTTTCAACCTCCACGGCTGGGGTAGCATTTTGTAAACTGTCGGCCGGAGTGGAGGCGGCCACCACGCTATCGGTTGTGACGGGTTTGGGCAGCACTTTTTTCGATTGCAGCGCCTGCTGGCGCTCCTCTGCTGCCTTGCGCCTCTTCGCAGAAATTTTCTGTGCTCGGGTAGGCACCAGCTTGCGAATGGCCAACGCTACTTCCACGGCACCCAGGTTTCCCGGGTTAGCGTGCAGCGGAAAATCGTACGATAAACCCACCGAAAAATTTTCTTTGTGCCATTGTATCCCGGTAGTTCCCGAACGCCCCACTGCATACTTCAGCAACAGATCCACCCTATCGCCTTGATGACGAACGGTTCCGTTGAGTTCTTTTTGCAGACGCACGCCTGCATTTGTGGTAAAAGTGGCTGCGCTGTAACCCATCAACACCTCGGGAATGACGGAGAAATAGTTTTGTTGGTAGAGCGCCCATCCGCCATTGAAAATAAACGTGGACGAAAGATTTTCGGTGCCATCCAGGAAAGAGGCATCCGGCTTATTGAAGTCAAATAGCGAAAAACCAAAATAGTGGAGCAGTTTACCACGCCTGTCTGTTTCATGCCAATAGATGCCGGAGCTGATGGTCCAGAAGCGGTTGCGCAAGGTGGCAAAATCTTCGCCACTGAAATGAGATGGATCGAAGCCGCGATCGGGCACGTACTGGGAGCCGGTGTACAAGCCGTCTAACCCGATGGTGCGCTGCTGGTACAACCCTTTAACACCCAGCGACAGCGTTTGCCAGCGGCTCAGGCGAACATGCAGTGCGTAGGTGAGGGCAGCCTCCTGCATGCGAAAGATACCGGCAGACTGGTCGTTGTGCAACGCAAGGCCTATACCGGCCCAAGGCTGCCCGGTGCTGTTGTTCAGCAGCGGGTAGTCCATTGCCAAAAAGTTGCTGTTGATGGCAAAGTCGCCACCGGTTTTTTGATGACGGTAGTTGGCGGACGCAGAGGCATAGCGGGTTAATCCCGCCATGGCGGGATTAACCCGCAAGTCGGTAAAGTTGTATTGCGAATGGTGAAAATACTGGGCGCAGGCCAGCCACGGACTGCCCCAGATCGCGATCAAAGTCATCCACTTTTTCAGCATCCCCTAGTGTACCAGTAAGATAGAGCCAGTTTGTTTTCCATTCAGCAGCAGCGGATTGCCGGTTGTTGTTTGGCCCTCCACTTTCCAATAATAAACACCGCTGGGCTGCCGCGTTCCATTCACAAAACCGTTCCAACCGCTACCCGTAGCGCGGGCAACATCGTTGGTTTCAAAAACAACAGACCCTTCACGGTTGTAAATGCGGAAGCGGAATTCGGAAGCCTGCGTGAGTCCATAAATCAGCAGCGCATCGTTCTTACCGTCACCGTTGGGCGTAAACAAATTGGGTACAAAAGCAACGTCTTCTACCTGCACCAACACGGTGGCTTTTGCCTGGCAGCCTATCGAGTCGGTGGCAGTAACCTGATAGGCGGTGGTTTGCAGCGGTGTGGCCTGCGGGTTGGCAACGAAAGCATTGTCTAATCCGGTTGCGGGCGTCCACTCATATCCTTCGGCAGACCCGCTGGCCTGCAATGAAACAGATTCACCCCTGATTATTTGAAATGTTTCGCCATTCAGTTGCAGCAGAGGCACGCTGGGGCGGATGAGGAATTTTTTTTCGTAACTGCACCCCGCATTGGTAGCCCGCGCCACCCATGTTTCTTCCTTTTGAACCACTACGGAAAGCGAATCCTGTGTCAGTGCTGGGTTGTTATTCCACTGCACGGTGGGCCATCCCGGTGCGATACCGATGCGCAGCGTTTGATTCAGGCAGGCATGGATGATTTCTTCTTCCGAGGCTGCTGCCTCATTCACGTGAATGACCCAGACCTTATTCTTGGAGCAATCCATGCCCTGCGGAACAAATGAAAATAATGTGTCGGTTGCGCTGGCGTTGAAAGACAATTGGCTGCCTGTAGCGATCCATCCTTTTGAAAGGGAAAACCAGAATGCAGGGCCTTCCGCATCCAACGTAACCATTTGGTTTTGGCAGGCCTCCACGCGCACGTGGGCCAGGTCGAAACAGGGTAGCACTCCGCCCGAGCACACCTGGTAACTTCCGTTGTAGGCATTGTCTATTGCCTGCACCTGGTAGAAATAGCGGTTGTCTGTCAGGCTGTCGACAATGAAAAAGTGGTTGGTGCCGGCATTGCCATGCTGTGTTTTGTTTCTGCGGGCGGTGGTAAGGTTGAAGGCAGGCATCACCAGGTGAGATGTCTGGGTGCCGAGCCAAACATCGTAGGTAAGGCTGGCAGAGTCGGTGTGGTCATCAACAGGTGGTTGCCAAACGATGAATGTTTTGCCAAAGGTAGAGAGGGCGAAAGCCTGCGCAGGAACAGCAGGACGGTTGTTAACCTGTGGGGTTTTGTTTTCGAGTACGCGCAGAAGGGGCGCATCGGGCTGCTGCACTACCTGCAGCAAATCCAGATCGCCATCCCTGTCGAAGTCGCCAGCGTTTTGCCAGGTAACATTTTCACCATCCATCGGCTCTTGCTGAAGCGTGGAATCAGCCAGGTAATTCACAGCAGGCGAGCTGTGACGCCACAACCACTGTTCAATTATCCCATCGGAGGTAAAGTCGCCTGCAAACAACTGAAGGGATTCCTCGGCAGCCGCGGAACGAGTAGTCGTAAAGGAAGTGCCGTTGTTCTGCCAGATTCGATGCCATGTATCTCCACGTTCACCCGTCCCCACCGCCATTAAATCAAACTTGCCATCACCATTGATGTCGCCTGCGGTTACAGCACCGTTTACCGGGTCGGGCAAAGCGCTGACCTCAAAATGAAAACCACCCTCATTGTTAAAAAGCAACGTCACCGGAGCCCCTTCGCTATTCAGCCCGGTGGCCACCCAATCGTTTCTGCCGTCTTTGTCAAAATCAAACACGGTGACAGTGCGCCCTTGCCAGCCGGCACTGTCCACCATCAACTGGTAACTGTTGTGGGTTCTTTTGTAAACCTGTATGCCTTGCTCACCGTAGGCAATGAGGTCTTCACGTCCGTCATTGTTCAAATCGGCCAGGGTAAAATTGCTGTCGAAATCCAGAACGGGTTCCGTTAATGGCTGAAATTGAAAACCGCTTTGATGAATAAACACAGACACGGCTTTGGTGGCCGCAAGCGTTTTCCCCGAAAAAACCAGGTCTGGCTTGTTATCGTGGTTCCAGTCGGAAACGTGCCAATAGCCATCCGTGAAGCCGATGGGCTGTGCGGTCTGGAGCGATAAACCTTGCGCCCCCTCATTTTTGAAGGTGAGTAGCATCAGTTCGCCCTCGCTGCTTTTTCCCGTGGCTACCACATCCAGCAATGTATCGCTGTCAATGGCAAGCCATTCTGCTTTGAGGTCGGTAAGAGGTTCGTTTAGTTTTACCGACAACTTTTCCTGAATGCGTTGACTGAACACCTGCGTGCAGGCCATCAACAAGAAAATGAAAAACCACTTCATGGTGTTCAATCTTTAGGTTTGTTCACAATCTGAAAAGTGAGTGGAATGGAAATGCGCGCACGCACTGGTTGGCCGTTTAACGTGGCGGGTTGCCAGGCGGGCATATTTTCGATGAGCCGTAGCGCTTCTTTGTCGAACGCCTCGCCTAACGAGTTCTGCGAGGTAACTTGCTCCGGCTTCCCCTGTGCGTTGATGACAAATGAAACTGTTACTACACCCTGAATGGAATCTTTCAATGCCTCTTCCGGATAATGCAATTCTTTTCGGAAGTAGTCGTAGAGATGGGGGTAGCCGGCCACCGGGGTTGCTTCCACATAAACAGGTGCTGCCGCGGTCGTAGCTACGCTGTCTTTGTCAGGGCGCACTTTCTTTGGCTGCGGCTTTTCAGCCAACGGTTTTTCTGATTCTTTGGGTTGCACAGCTTCGTTTTGCAGACGATTGGTTGAAGGCGGTGTTGCGGCAACATCGGTGTGTGCCCTCGTGGCGCTATCGGCTTGTACTGACATGGGCTCTTGCGGCAGGGGTTGTGGCAGGCTCGGCACACCAGCCGTTTCGTGAAAAGCATAATAGCCCACTATACCCAGCATGGCCATCGCCACCAGCGCAACTGTGTTTCGCAACCATTGCCGGTTGCTTTGTTTTTGATTTTCGTACTGCTTTTCAAGGGCATCGAAATTCATGTATTGCCGGATCTCTTCATCCGTTATCTCCGGGCGTTTTTTCATGATTCGTATTTTTTGATTCATCTCTTTTTCAAATACATCTTCTTCATTTTTTCCAACAGGCGGTAGGTACGCACCTTGGCATAGGTTTCGGTGATACCCAGTATTTCTCCAATCTCCTTAAACGGGCGCCCTTCAAAGAATCGCAACTCAACCAGGTTCAACTCCTCGCTTTTAAGTTGCTCCAACAGGCGGGGCAGGTGCTTCTCCCACTCTTCACGGGTTTGATCGGCCGTTAATTCATCGTGCAGGTTTTCCAGCGAAGCTTCCTCCAGCACCACGGTGCGCGTTCGTTTGGTTTTTCTGAAATAGTCGTGGCATTGGTTAATAGCAATGCGGAACAGCCAGGCCGAGAACGGCAACCCACGAAATTGGAACCTGCCAATGTGGGTAAGAGCGTTCAGAAAGACCTGCTGGGTAATGTCGGCCGCCACCTCTCTTTCGCCCACGCGGTGCAACACAAAGAGGAAGATGCGCTTAAAGTAGCCCTCGTAAAGCGGGCGGAAGGCACCGGGGTCGGTTGCCGCGGCCCGAATCAGGCTGGCCTCTTCGGTAGCCGTTGCGAAAGGTTGTTCCAGTTTTTTGTCCGTCATGCGGGGTACATCATCCGGAGTTAAAAGAAGTTAGTAGCAAAAAGATACACTTTGGCTTTGGGAAAATTGCTTCAATGCGCATTTGTAATCAAAACAGGAATGAATACCCGGCAAACTTACACCGCCCCGCCCCGCACCGGCACCAACTCCATCCGCAACCTACAACTTCACCTAATTCTTTTTGTGCGACAACGTAAATCGCTATGAATCAAATATTGACCCGCGCGTGGGAATTTTTGCACCATGGCCCGTGTTTACCAGTTGTCAATTGCCGCTGTCCATTCTGGCAAGCAAAGTATCAAAATATTACACGATGCAGGCAGCGCGTGTAATTAAGTGGCAGCGTTGGGCGGGCAGAACTAATTTTAGTAAATCAAATCGTAAGAGCTATGAAATTGGTTGGCAAAAATCTACTTCCCGAAATTCACTTCAATCCTATTTACCGAGACCTGCTGGTGGTGGCCACCATGGGCCTACTGGTGGCCCTGGCGTTGGTTTCGGTGGCGTTTATGATATTCCATTAAGCAAGAATAAAAAAAGTCGTCTGCCACGCAGACGACTTTTGACTTAATGTATTCCGAGGCGCGTTAATTCAATGCGGGTGCGGCTTCCGGCTTGGCCGATACCCACTCTTCGCCATCTTCAAACACCTCTTTCTTAAAGATGGGCACCTGGTGCTTCAGTTGCTCTATGATAAATTGGCACGCCTCAAAAGATTCTTTTCTGTGTTTGGATGATACGGCTACCACTACGGCCACTTCTCCCGGCTTCAACGTTCCCACCCGGTGGCTCACAGCCCAGCCCAGCAGCGACCATTTCTGGGCCGCTTCGTCAATGATCTTTCTCGTTTCGGCCACAGCCATACTTTCGTAGGCCTCGTACTCCAGCCAAACCACCTTTTTGTTGTGGGCGGTATCGCGAATGGTGCCAATAAAAACATTAACGGCCCCAGCACCCAGGCTCGAGGCCGTTTCGATTACTTTTTGTACATCGATCGGCTTTGCGGTTATCTTTATCATAGCTGTATTTGGTTAGTGAGAAGGAAGGAATGCGAGATTGAAGCTAAAAAAAACGAGGGGCGCTTCAAAGCTATTTCGTGCATTTCCTATCATCCCCCGCTAACAGGCGGAATGAGCGCAATTTCGTCCGTTTCCTGCAGTACCTGGTGGTCTTCGCTGTAGGCCTGGTTCACGGCAATGAAGAGCGAGCGCAGTTCTGCCAGGGCAGGGTAGTGGGTCAGCAGGTGGGTGCGCAGGGCCTGCACCGTATTGCCCTCTATTTTAATTTCCACTTCGCGGCCGCCCAGTATGTCGCGGGCAATGCCAAATGTTTTAATACGGTAGTTCATCAGGTCGCATCGTTCGTTTATCCTAAACCCGAAACGAAAACAGGGTTTGGTTCGTTGCTTTGATTATCTTTCGAAAGGTAAAATTACCACATGCTGTACGATAACCACGGACGGAAGCTCAACTATTTACGGCTGGCAGTTACAGACCGTTGTAACCTCCGTTGTTTTTATTGCATGCCGGAAGGGGGCATTAAGTACCTGCCCAAAAAAGCGCTGCTGTCGTTCGAGGAAATTGAACGGCTGGTAACGCTGCTGGCATCTATGGGCATCAGTAAGGTGCGCCTTACGGGAGGAGAACCTTTTGTGCGTCAGGATTTGATGCACCTGGTGAGGAAGATGGTTCAAATTCCGGGAGTGGAAGAGTTGCACCTGACAACCAATGGAATACTCACTGCCCCACACCTGCCGGAGCTGAAGGCGTTGGGCGTTCGCTCCATTAATTTAAGTCTCGATACGCTGAACAGCGAACGCTTCTTCACCATTACCCGCAGAGATGAGTTTGCGCGTACGCGCGAAACACTCGACCTGATCATGGCCCAAAACATTCCGCTGAAAATTAACACCGTGGTGATGGAGGGCAAGAACATTGAAGACATTCTTCCCTTAACGGAACTGACCAGGGAGCAAAACGTTTCGGTGCGGTTTATTGAAGAGATGCCCTTTAATGGAGAGGGAGCGCACTACGCTTCGTTAAACTGGACGTACAAAAAAATTCTTCTTCACCTGCAGCAAGCCTACCCGAACCTGCAAAAGCTTCCCGACCCGCCTTTTGCTACAGCTTACCATTACCAGGTGCCCGGCTACAAAGGCACCGTTGGAATTATTGCCGCCTACAGCCGTACTTTTTGTGGAACGTGCAACCGGCTACGCATTACTGCCCAGGGCGATTTGAAAACCTGTCTGTACGATGGCGGTGTGTTGAATCTGAAAGACCTGATGCGCAGTGGCGCCACCGATGCTGACTTAAAAACCGCCCTGCTGCGTGCTTTCAACGCGCGCCCGAAAGACGGTTTTGAGGCGGAGAAGAAGAGGGAAAAACTTGTGAGTGAATCAATGTCTACCATTGGCGGATAAACGATTGTTACCATGAAAAGAATTTTGTTTTGGGTCTTCGTTACCCTTGCACTTACTGGTTATGCGCAAAAGACCACGCAGTCAATCGAGGTAACAGGCTTGGTTAAAGAGTCGAAAACTTTCTCGGTGGCCGATATCGAGCGATTGAAAGTTCATGACATAGGCGCTGTAACCATTACCAGCCACACGGGCGAAAAGAAGAGCGAGCTTACCTCGTTGCGTGGTGTTTTGTTGAAAGATATGCTGAGTGAGGTGATCATCTCTGCGGAAAATCCGAAGGTGCTCAGTGCCTACTACTTTGTTTGCAAAGCCAGCGATGGCTACACGGTTGTTTTTTCATGGAATGAACTGTTCAATGCAGCCACCGGGGATGCTGCCTACCTTGTAACCGAAAAAAATGGAAAAAGCATATTCCAGATGGACGATGCCATCTTGCTAATTTGCCCCCGGGACGTACGTACAGGCAGGAGGCATATAAAATCCTTGGCCACTATAGAAGTGAAGCGCGCCAATTAATTTGATTAAGCCACATCTGCGGTGATGCCCGACTTCTACATCTTACTAATCAGCTTCTTTTTTATTGCGTTGATTTATGCTTCCGTTGGCTTTGGTGGTGGCTCCAGCTATCTGGCACTGCTGGCCGTAATGGGTGTGGGTTACGAAACCCTGCGGCCCACCGCGCTGCTCTGCAACATTGTGGTGGTAACGGGCGGCACCTTCATATTTTACCGCGAAGGCAAACTCGATTTGAAAAAAGCGCTGCCTTTTGTGGTGGCCAGCGTGCCCTTCGCTTTTTTGGGCGGCTATTGGAAGATAGGAGAATCTGTTTTCTTCTTGCTGCTGGGGTTGAGTTTGGTTGTGGCCTCAGCCTTTTTGTGGATTCAGCCCAAAGAAACCGAACCCTCCAGCGTCAACCGGCCATGGGCCAATGCAGGCCTGGGTAGTGCGCTGGGCCTCCTGTCGGGAATGGTGGGGATTGGGGGGGGTATTTTTCTGGCACCTTTGCTGCACTTGTTGCGGTGGGATGTGGCCGCCAGAATTTCGGCACTGGCCAGCTTTTTCATATTGGTAAACTCGGTGGGCGGTTTGGCAGGCCAATGGGCCCGGATGAGTACACTGGATTTTGAATTTATTTTACCGCTGCTGGGTGCCGTTTTGGCTGGCGGGCAGGTGGGTGCCCGATTGGGTGCGCGGAAGTTTACCGGGCTATATATCAAGCGCATCACGGCTGTGCTCATCCTGCTGGCGGGCATCAACATATTGCGCGACCACCTGTAAAAGAAAAGACCCCGCTTTGGCGAGGTCTTCACAATAAGAATATTTTGATCAGGAATTACTTCAGGAACTTGTGGGCCCGCTCCATCAGCATCTTTCTGTCTGCGGTAATGGTAGGGTCGCTGTAAATGCGCGAGGACAACTCGGCCACTACGCCCTTTTTGTAGCCCAGTTTTTCGGCTACCTGTTCGCAAAAGTGTATTTCGCTTTTAAAAACCTGGCCATCACTTTTCATCAACTGAATGAGGTGATAGAGGTTTTCAAACTTCTGGTCTTCCGTAAAACTGTCTAAGTTCCCGATCGGTCGGGGGCTTTTGATCATCTCGTCCACCTCTTCTTTCGTCAGGCCGTTTGCTTTGCCGATCATGTGGATTACTTTCGACTCTTTTTCAGCCACAGACGAATCGCTGGCGGCCAGGTTAATTAGAACATTCAATTGCTCCTTGATCATAGGATTAGAATAAATTTTCGCGAAGGTAAACGGTTATAGCTACGAAATTTAGATAAAAAACGATAATTTCTTACACCGTTTAAAAAAAATACTTGCTAAAATCGCAGCGTCAAGCAACCCCTTTCATGTTGATGGGTCTTTCGTTCAAAACAAGATTTCTATGGAGCGAACATGGGCATTGATCGTGTTGTTGTGGGCGGCCTACTCGGCTGCTGCGCAACAAAGCGAAGTAAGAAAGGTAGAGGCCTTCAAAGGTGTGCGGGCAAGTGAAGCGATTGATGTGTACCTCAAGAAAGGCGACAAAGAGTCGGTGAGGGTAGAGGTGGAAGGTACGAGTTTGTCTAATGTGTTAACGGAAGTATCGGGTAGCTACCTGAAGATACACATGCGCGAGGGTAACTACCGCAACCGTAATGTGAAAGTCTATGTTACGTACGTGGCCATCGAAAAAATCTCAGCTTCTTCGGCATCTAATATCTTTTCAGAGGGCGTAATCAAGTCCGACAGACTGGATATCAATGCTGCCAGTGCAGGCTCGGTAGAAATAGAATTGGAGGCGGGCGAAGTAACGGCCGATGTGGCCTCGGCCGGGGATATCACGTTAGAGGGACGTGCGCGCAACTTTACCGCAGAGGCGTCTACCGCGGGGTCGTTGGATGCTTACAACCTGGAGTGCGAAGTTGCGAATGTGTCTGCATCCAGTGCCGGCAGCATCAAAGTATCCGTTACCAAAGAGTTAGAGGCAGAAGCCAGCAGTGGTGGCTCCATTCGCTACCGGGGCAACCCCACCCGAACCAATACAGGTTCCAGCAGTGGGGGTTCTGTTAAGAAATCAAGCTAAAGTTATTGTAAATCAAACGCTTAGAAAGCCTCGCGTACGCGGGGCCTTTTATTTTTGGCAGGGCTGCCAATGGTTTGCAGACGGGCCTCCAGTTCGTTCTCCTGAAAATTAACCCACGCCAGGTGAAAGCGCTTGTAAAATGACGGGTCCGCTTTGGGCATTTCATCCAAATGGACCTTTTTGAAACGAAAATTGATCATAGCACTCTGATTTTTTGTCTATTTCGAGTCTATTAGACGCAAAATGGAGCGCTTTAGTTTACATGGGCGGTAAAAAATGCCTGTTTTCCCGATAGCCTGCCCGGTAGCCAGACTAATGGGCCTTTGGCTGTGTGATGCTCGTTTTTACATCGGCTATGCATCGTTAGCCGCCATTCCTTCCTATTTTGCGCGTGATCTGTTAAAATCCGGTATGAAGAAATTGAATTTTGGAAGAGACATTTGGCCCCATGGTTTGGCCGTACTGATTTTCTTGTTGGTAACGATTCTCTTCTTCAACCCTCTCTTTTTCGGTAACAAATCCCTGAATCAGGGCGACATTAACCAGTTTCTGTGGGGCAGCAAAGAACAACGCGACTATCGGGAAGCAACCGGTGAAGAGGGCCTTTGGGCCAATACCATGTTCAGTGGTATGCCGGCCTATATGATAAATATGGATTGGAGCGATGGGGTGGTAACGGGCATGAAACGAGTTCTTTCGATATTTCTGCCCCACCCGGTGAATAATATTTTCCTGGCTTTTCTGTGCTACTACCTGCTGTTGCTTAGTTTCCGGGTGCGGCCTTTTCTGGCCATAGCGGGTTCGCTGGCATTTGGAATCACTTCTTATATGATCATCGGCCTTTCTGCCGGCCACAATGCACGCATCGGTGCCATTGCGTTTATGCCTTTGGTAATGGCTGGCATTCACCTGGCGTTTACCGGCAAACGTTGGCTGGGGCTGGCGGCCACTGCGGCAGGGCTGGCGTTGCACCTGCGCGAGAACCACCTTCAGATGACCTACTACCTGTTGCTCATCGTGGTGATGTATGGTGCCCTACAACTATTTTATGCTTTTCGCGAAAAGCAATTGCCCCAATTCTTTAAAACAATAGGTGTACTGGTGGTAGCTGCTACCTTGGCAGTGGGCACTTTTTTTGGCCCCCTTTGGGCTGTGAACGAATTGAGTAAGTATTCTACACGTGGTAAATCAGAACTCATCTCCACATCGAACGACACGGCAGGCAGCGGGTTGCCCAAAAGCTATGCTTTTCAATACAGTTACAGCCTGGCTGAGCCGTTCACGTTGCTGATACCCAATTTCTTTGGGGGCAGCAGTAGTCTCTATTTGTTTAACGATACCGAAAGCAACACGTACCGCGCATTGGCACAAGTGGGTGATCAGAACGCGGCCAACCAGTTGGCCCAGTTTACCTCACCGTATTGGGGCGATCAGCCGCTGTCCGCACCTTACTATGCGGGCGCCATCATCGTGTTTTTGTTTGTATTGGGGCTTATGGCGGCCGAGCGCAAGTATGTGGTGTGGCTGGTGGCCGCCAGCGTGCTGGGCATTATGTTGAGTTGGGGTAGCAGCTTGGCGGCCTTTAATTATTTTCTGTTTGACTATCTGCCAGGCTACAACAAATTCCGGTCCGTAACCTTCGCCATGGTGATGGTGTTTTTTTCATTTCCGCTGCTGGGCATGTTGGGGTTGGAAAAATTTCTCACCACTGGTCTCACCAAAGAGAATAAGAAGAAGTTGTTGATTGCCTTTGGAACTACGGCAGGGCTTTGCGTTTTATTGGCGCTTTCAGCGGGCATGTTTTCTTTCTCCCGCCCGGTGGAAAGCCAGTTGCCTACCTGGTTTCTCAATGCTTTGCGCGCGGACCGGAAGGCGCTGTTTCAGAGCGATGTATGGCGCAGTGCTGCCTTCATCTTCAGTATTGCCATTCTAATGTACTTTGATATTCCGAAAAAGATTTCGCCCACGGCTTTTTATCTTTTTCTGATGTCCATGGTGGTGATCGACCATGGAATGGTTTCTTCCAGGTACTTCCCGGAAGAAATCTATCAGCGTAAGCGCGATGTAACCAAGTTCGAGCCGGGCCGTGCCGATGCTGAAATGATGAAAGACACCGGCATTTTCAGGGTGCTGAACCTGGCTAATTTTTACGAAGCCAGAACCTCGTATTTCAACCGGTCGCTGGGCGGATACCATGGCGTTCGGCTAAAGCGCTACCAGGAGCTAACAGACTCGTGCATTTTGCGCGAAGCAGATGAATTTATACGCGATGCGCAACAGGGCCGTTTGAACTTTCAGAACCTGGGCGTGCTCAACATGCTGAATGCGCGCTACCTGTTTTATGGCGATGATGTTTTGCGCAACACCGAAGCCAATGGTAACGCCTGGTTTGTTACAGAGGTGGCCAAGGTGAATAACCCCAACGAGGAGCTGGCGCAAGTGAGCCTGGTGGACACCAAAAAAGTGGCGGTGATAAACGATGCCAAATTCAAGTTGCAACAGTTACCCCAGCCACAAGACAGCACCGCCTACATTCAGTTGGTTGATCAGAAACCGTATTGGCAAAAATACGATGTAAACACTTCGGCACATGCACTGGCCGTGTTCTCGGAGATTTACTACCCCAAAGGGTGGACAGCTACCATCGATGGCAAAGAAGCGCCTATTTTGCAGGCAAACTATGTGTTGCGTGCCCTCGAGGTGCCGCCCGGTAAGCACAGCATCGAATTTATCTTTCAACCCAAACCCTACCTGGTTGGCAACAAGGTAACCATGGCATCTTCGTGGCTGTTATTGCTGGTAGTGGTGGGGTCAGTTTTCTTCAGTTGGAAAAAAGAAGAATAAACGTTTATTTAATAACTGCATTCACAACCCCACGGCTTTAGCTACTATGGGTTAAGGCTCTCTACCTGCAAATATGCAGTCGCCCATTACACAGCAAGATACCACCAACCAGGCATTTCAACTGGCGGCAGACTTTGTTGCACATACATCGCGGTCTGTTTTTTTAACGGGCAAAGCGGGTACGGGCAAAACCACCTTCTTAAAATACATCAGCCAACACACAACCAAAAAAACGGCCATCGTGGCGCCTACAGGTGTAGCGGCCATCAATGCGGGCGGCATGACGATGCATTCGCTGTTTCAATTGCCCTTTGGTATTTATGTGCCGGGCTACGTTGCCCGCGAAACCAACGTGCAGGTAACCAATCGCAATACTCTCTTTCGCAATTTGAAGTTGAGCAAGCCCAAGCGCGAACTGCTGCAGGAGCTGGAGTTGCTGATAGTAGATGAGGTAAGCATGGTGCGTTGCGACATGCTGGATGCTACTGATACCATTCTGCGAACCATACGCAGGTCGACCAAACCTTTTGGTGGCGTGCAAGTATTGTTGATTGGCGATTTGTTTCAGCTGCCACCCGTGGCGATGAACGAAGAGTGGTCTATTCTGAATGATCATTACGAAAGCCCCTTCTTTTTCGATGCGCACGTGATGAAGCAATTTCCGCCACTTTGCATAGAACTGAAGAAGATCTACCGCCAAAGCGAGGAAGAATACATCAGACTGCTGAACCATGTACGCAACAATGAAGTAACCGATTCGGATTTGATTTTGCTGAACAGCCGCTATCAATCAGATGCCGACAAACTTCACGATCGCATTACGCTGACCACGCACAACTACAAGGCCGATGTGATCAATCGCGATGAGTTGAAACGCCTGCCCGGGGTTTCCTTTCAGTACGAAGCGCAGGTGGTGGGTGATTTTTCTGACAAAAATTACCCAGCCGACCCCGTATTGACATTGCGCGAAGGTGCCCGCGTGATGTTTATTCGTAACGACTCAGGGGAGGAGCGACAATACTATAATGGCCGTCTGGCTACGGTGGTCTCACTGTCATCCGAAAAAATTGAGGTGGAGTTTGAAGATAGCCGCCTGCGCCACGAGTTGAAGCGTGAAACATGGAGGAACATACGCTACCGCTACAACAAGGAAACAGATCAGGTAGATGAAGAAGAACTGGGTTCATTCAGTCAATATCCCATTCGGTTGGCGTGGGCCATTACCATTCACAAAAGCCAGGGGCTCACGTTCGACAAGGTGATCGTTGATGCCATCGATTCTTTCGCGGCAGGTCAGGTGTACGTGGCATTGAGCCGGTGCCGTTCGTTGGACGGCCTTGTGCTTCGTTCGCGGCTGAATGGCGCACAGATTTCTACTGACGAGCGCGTGCTGGCGCACGCACGCAAACTGGAGTCGGATACGAAGCTGTTGCAAATCCTAGACGAAGCGAAACGCGATTTCGAACAGGAGCAGTTGGTTCACATCTTCAACATCGAGAAAGTACACACCTCGCTGCTGGAATGGCTGGACGAATTGCCTGGAAAAAAGGTGCCCGAACCGGATGCGGCCCTTGGGTTGGCGCAGCAACTGGTGGCAAAAGCGGTTGAGTTGACAGACGTGTCGAAGAAATTCACGCGGCAGCTGGAAGAACTGTTGACCAATGCCAACGCCACAGGCGATTTTGGTCCGCTACATACACGTGCGGAAAAAGCGGTGGCCTACTTTCACGATTTTTTGAAGAAAGAAATCCTGCAGGGCTTACAGCAACATCTGCAGGAACTGCGCGGGAAATCGAAAGTTAAAAAGTATGCAGCCCAGGTGAGGGAGCTCGCTTTAGTGGTGTCGCGCAAATGCGAAAGGCTACGCCATGCTACCCTGGCAGGCCAGCGCTACTTTGTTGGCGAAGAAAAAGAAGAAGAGGCAATAGCGCCTGTGAACACCAGGCGTGAGAAGGGCCAGAGCGCATGGGAAAGCCTTACCTTGTTTCAAAGGCTCAAGTCGGTGGAAAAGGTAAGTTCGCAGCGTGGCCTTGCCAAATCAACTATAGAGGGCCACCTGGCAGGTTATATCCTTACGGGCGAAATCAACATAGACGATCTGGTGCCACCAGCCAAAAGAAAGACCATAGAAAAAATGTTGGAAATGCAGAAAGAAGGTACCTTGGGCGAAGTAAAGAATAAGTTGGGTGACCAATACAGTTATGGAGAAATCAAGGCTGTTGCCAATCACCTTCAAAAAATTAAATCCACAAGCGAGTGACGTTACTTCATCGCATTGAACAGGCATTTACAGAAAAATATGGGGACAAGCCTCAATTGTTTGCCGCGCCCGGGCGCATCAATTTAATTGGCGAGCATACCGATTACAATGAAGGTTTTGTTTTGCCTGCGGCTATTCAACACCACGTGCTGTTTGCCGCAGCACCCAATGGCACGCAGGTTCACCGCATCTACGCACTCGACTATCGTGAAGAGGTTCAATTTTCGCTTGGCGAGGCGAAACCCGGCCGTGGTTGGGCGCCTTACCTGATGGGCATGGTGCATGGATTTCAGCAATTGGGTTTTCAAACATCGGGCATCGACTGTGTTTTTGGCAGCAACATCCCCATCGGTGCGGGGTTGTCGTCATCGGCAGCGTTGTGTTGCGGATTTGGGTTTGCGTTGAGTGAACTGCTTCAATTACAAGTGGCACCGTTGGCGATAGCAAAAATTGCGCAATACGCAGAGCACCAGTTTGCAGGTGTTAAGTGTGGCATTATGGATCAGTACGCAAGTTTGTTTGGCGTAAAAGATGCCGCCCTGTTGCTAGACTGCCGCGACCTGAGCCATGAGGTAATTCCGGTGGATATGGGCGAATACCGGATTTTGCTGATCGATACCAAGGTAAAGCACGAGTTGGCCTCTACCGCCTACAACGACCGGAGGGAAGCCTGCGAAGAAGGCGTAACGCAACTACAGCAGGTTGGTAAGCGCGTAACTTCCTTGCGCGATGTAACCCGTGCGCAGCTCTATGCCTATCAGGACCGGCTGGGAGACGATGTATTTGTGAAGTGCCTGTTTGTGGTGGAGGAAATAGCCCGCACACAAGAGGCCGCGCGCTTGCTCAAGCAGGGCGACCTGGAGGCCTTTGGCAGCAAATTGTACGACACGCACTGGGGCCTTAGCCAGGCTTATGAGGTGAGCTGCGAAGAGCTGGACTACCTGGTAATGCTGGCCGAGGAAGACCGAACAGCAGTAAAGGGCGCCCGGATGATGGGGGGTGGATTTGGCGGCTGTACAATTAATCTGGTACGAAAAGACAAAATCGACTACATCAAAGGGTATGTTCAGGAAAAATATTTTGCTACTTTCGGAAAAGAACCTGACTTTTATCTGATGGACTTGTCGCAAGGCGTCCATCGTGTTACCTAAAGCCTTAATAGATTGGTGCTATGCAAAAACTCCAGACTGCGGATTACATTGTTTTCCTTATCTACTTTATAGTAGTCTCTTCTTACGGGTACTGGATTTACTCCCGAAAAAAGAGGACGGAAGTGGATTCTAAAGACTTCTTCCTGGCCGAAGGCTCGCTCACCTGGTGGGCCATCGGAGCTTCGCTGATTGCCTCTAACATCTCCGCGGAACAGTTTATTGGCATGTCGGGTTCAGGATTTGCCATGGGCCTGGCCATCGCCTCGTACGAATGGATGGCCGCAGCTACCTTGCTGGTGGTGGCCATTTTCTTTCTACCTATCTACCTGCGCAATAAAATTTACACCATGCCCCAGTTTCTGGCGCAACGTTACAGCCCTACCGTTGCAACCATTATGGCTGTGTTCTGGTTGCTGGTGTACATATTTGTAAACCTTACATCCATTCTTTACCTCGGTGCGCTCGCAGTGGATACCATCAGCGGCATCGGCTTTACCACCTGCCTTATCGGCCTGGCCATATTTGCCATTTTTATTACCCTTGGCGGTATGAAGGTAATTGGCTACACCGATGTGATTCAGGTTTTTGTGTTGGTGTTGGGCGGCTTAGCTACCACCTACCTCGCGTTGGAACTCGTGGCGGATCGCCTGGGTGGCGATGGTATTTGGGGTGCCTTGCAGTTTGTGCGCACCGATGCCAGCGACCATTTTCATATGATATTGAACAAAGGGCAAATGATGATACCCGATGGCAAAGGAGGCACCTCCGATGCTTATCAACTACTGCCGGGCGCAGCCGTGTTGGTGGGCGCCATGTGGATTGCTAACCTGAACTATTGGGGCTGCAACCAATACATTACGCAGCGGGCCCTCGGTGCCGACCTGAAGACCGCGCGCGCGGGGTTACTTTTTGCCGCATTCCTGAAAATTATCATGCCGGTGATCGTTGTGTTGCCAGGCATCGCGGCTTATGTACTATACAAAAACGGTTTCTTCCAAACCGAAATGCTCGACCCTGTTACGTTGGATGATGGTACCGTGAAGGAGGTACTGAAATCGGACAAAGCATACCCCGTGCTTCTCAATTTGTTGCCAGTCGGCCTAAAAGGTTTATCATTTGCAGCGCTCACCGCAGCCATTGTGGCTTCCCTGGCAGGTAAGGCCAATAGCATCTCTACTATTTTCATTCTCGACCTTTACAAAAAGTATTTCAAGAAAGATGCCAGTGAAACCCATTTGGTAAATGCCGGTAAGGTGGCCATTGTGGGCGCAATGATCATTGCAATTCTGGTAGCACCCCAGTTGAGCCGGTTCGACCAGGCTTTCCAGTTCATTCAGGATTTTACTGGTCTCATTTCTCCCGGGGTAGTTGCCATCTTTCTCTTAGGCATGTTCTGGAAGAGGGCGAACGGTATGGCCGCGCTGGTGGCGGCATTGCTAACGCTACCGCTCGGTATTGGTTTTAATGAATGGATGCCGGGCATTCCCTTCCTGCACCGCATGGGCTACGTTTTTGTTATCCTGGTAGCGGTAATGGTAGTGATCAGCCTGGCCAAACCCAAGAAGGAGGGAGAGGGCGAAGTGGAAGTTACACCCGATATGTTTAGAATCTCTGGCGGGTTTCTGGCAGGCGTGCTGCTGGTATTCGGAATTCTGGCCGCGCTCTATATTGTGTATTGGTAGTAGCGTAATAGCTTACAAATAGCACTATTGCTCCTGTTTACCTTTTTCGGAAAAGGATGAACAGGAGCGTGCTTGCACCCAGCAGGTAGGGATAATACAACTTAGCCATGATGTCGAAGGGGGATACCAACTGGTTGGCAACGGCCAGTGCCGCCAACAGTTGCGCACCATATGGCAACAGGCCCTGCACAAAACACGACATCGTATCCAGAATGCTGGCGCTCCTCCGTAAATCAACCTGATTATTCTCTGCGATGGTTTTGGCCAATGGCCCCACAATCAAGATGGTGATGGTATTGTTAGCGATGGCTGCATTCACTACTGTGGTGAGCGTGGCGATGCTCAGTTCGGCTCCCCGCGTGGTGCTTACTCTTTTGGTTAAGTGGTTCAGAATGTAGTCAATCCCACCATACAGGCGAATCAGCCCTACTATTCCACCAATGGTAAGGCAGATCAGACTCAACTCGAACATACCGGCCATTCCGGAATTCAATGTGGACAGGGCCGTCCATCCGTCTATGCTTTGGGTAGCCAGCCCAATAACAAGCGACAACAAAATGCCTGACACCAGTACCCAGATAACGTGAACGCCCGACAGCGCAGCAACGAGAATGAACAAGTAAGGGATGATTTTAATGACGGAGTAATCGTGAGTGCCCATGCCGGGCACATCATCGGGAATGGCACCCGAGAATACGTACAGCAAAAAAGTAATGATGGCGGGCGGCAAAGCTATCCAGATGTTTACTTTGAACTTGTCGCGCATGTCTACACCCTGTGTGCGCGTAGCCGCGATGGTAGTGTCCGAAATCATCGAAAGATTATCGCCAAACATGGCACCACCCACTACAGCACCCAGACCTATGGCCAACGTACCCGGTACTGTTTCATGGATGCCCGCTGCAATAGGCGCCAGCGCCACCACCGTTCCAACCGATGTACCCAGCGAAATGGAAATGAAACAGGCTGTTGCAAACAGGCCTGCAATCATCAGACCGGGCGAAAGATGCGACAAAGCAAAGTTTACCGTTGACTGCACTGCGCCCATACTCTTACCTAATTCAGCGAAAGCGCCTGCCAATAAAAATATCAAAATCATCAACATTATGCCCGGATCGCCCGCCCCCTTGGCGAAGGCATCCATCTTTTCGGAAAAAATAAACCTGGGAAAAAGGAGGAGGCCCACCAATGCCGACAGCAGGAAAGCCACCAGCAGCGGAACTTTGTAAAAATCCTGCAGGATGAGCGATGTTACAAAATAGGCAATCGTGAAAATTAACAGGGGCGCGAGCGCCAATAAACTACCTTTTTTCGATTCCATGCGTTGAAAGAAAGAAGTCGCGAAGATAACGCAATAGTCTATTAGTTTAATAGATCAACAAAGCGATTAATCTTTTAACTTTGAAATATGAACCGTATCGACAGACTGACAGCCATACTCATTCAACTGCAAACCAAAAGGGTTGTAAAGGCCGAAGAGATTGCAGATCGGTTTGAGATAAGCCTGCGCACTGTTTACCGCGATGTGAAAGCCCTGATGGAAGCAGGTGTGCCAATTGGCTCAGAGGCAGGTAAAGGATACTTTATTGTGGATGGTTATCACCTGCCACCCGTTATGTTTACGCAAGACGAGGCCAGCGCCATGATGATGGCCGGCAAGTTGGTCGAGAAGTTAACGGATCAATCAGTGCGTAAGGCGTTCGACATGGCTTTGACCAAAATAAAGTCGGTGCTGAACGAGGCCGAAAAAGATCACCTCGAAAGTTTACAGAACCATATAGAAGTGATGATGCCGCGCATTTCGCTGCCTGCCAATAGCGGCACCTTCTTAACCGATATTCAGCGTGCTGTGGCAGCAAAGCAGGTTATTCGCCTGGAATATTTCAGTAACCACCAGGGTGAGCTCACCATTCGGGAGGTGGAACCCATAGGCCTCTTTTATTACAGCACTGCCTGGCACCTGATAGCCTGGTGCCGGTTGCGCAATGGCTTTCGCGATTTCCGCTCCGACCGCATCAAAGCGTTAACGATACCCGGTGGCACATTCGAACCGCGCAGCATTTCCACCATGCAGGAATATTTTAACAGCATAGAGCAGGCCAACCGCGAGATGCAGAAGGTTTCCGTACTCTTCGACAAAAGAGAGGCATCGTATGTAATCAACTCTCGCCATTTTTTCGGTTTTGTATCAGAAGAAATTTTGGAAGACCGCGTGCGCATGCATTTCCTTGCTGGCCACTTGCCATCGTTGGGCCGCTGGCTGCTGTCGTATGCCAGGGGCATTGAGGTAGAGGGTCCCGATGAGTTGAAGCAGGTGATGCGCGGGCTGGTTGAAGAATTGCAAGCCATTTATCTGAAAGAAGACACACTGGCCTGACCGGTAGAGAACTCAAAAAAAAATTATTCTCTTTTTGTTGTTGACATAGGACTGTCAGTGCCGGGTATTTGCTTTGATTATTCAATTCAAAGCACGCATGTATAGCCCACCCCAAACCCTACGCATCAAATGGCCGGTGCAGGCCCTTTTCAACTTTCTGTGCGATATCGACACCTATTCGCAGTGGCGAAGCGGACTGAACGCGACCGAGTGGCTCTCAGCCGACCATCATGTGGCGGGGACAAGTTACCTGGAGGTTTTCCACAGACCAGAAGCACCTGCCCGCCAGGTATACGTTTTGGCCTACCACCCCGCGCGCCTTCGTGAGGTTGCTTACAAACAGGCCAATGTGGAGTACCAGATATTGTGGCAGTTCTTTGCCGAGGGCAGTTGCGCTGTGCTGTGTTATTCGGTGAAGGTGAATTGCCCACCCTTGGTTAAGTGGACGGAATCTTTTTTAACCGAACGTGCGCTGAAAGAGTTAGGCAACGACTTGCAGCGGGTAAAGGAGTTGCTGGAAACTGAGCCGGTAGGCCATCAAATGCAGGAAAAAAGTCAAAAAATTCCGGACTCACTCAACACTGCTGACACCCCGTTGTCATAAGGTGACACGAATTTTACATACATAAAACAAAACGATTATGGTAACCGTATCAGAAAGAACACCCGTAAGAAAGGAAGTAAAGCCCATTAATTTTCTGTTCTACCGCACACAAACTACCGTAGGGCAGTTGGTCAACTTTTTAGATGTGGCCAAAGACCTGCAAAAGGAAGCGGTGCAATACAACCTGCGCATGGTGGGGCCCGTGCACTGGCATTACTTTGGTTTTGCAGGAGATGAGTCGAAAGAATTTACATTGGAGGTTGCAGTGCCCGTGGAGGAAATACCCTCAGAATACGATGGCAGTTTTCATTTTAAACGCACCGAACCTTTCCGGTGTGTAGCGCTGCAGCACGAGGGGCCGTGGCTCGATTTGCCACAAGCCTATGGTGTCTTGTTTCAGTACATTCAAATGAATGGCCTGCGGCCTACAGGTGCCAACAGGGAAATCTACCTGCAGGCCGATTTTCAACACCCTGACGCCAATGTTACAGAAGTGCAGATTGGGATTGAGTAAAAAAGCCATGGTAAGAAGAACAATTTTGTTGCTGGCTGGAATGGTTGTGGGAAGTATTTGTCTGATTTTAATTCTTTAAGAAATGAGAAAAGTGATATTGGGTGTAGCCGTGAGCCTGGATGGCTTTATTGAAGGCCCTAATGGAGAGTATGACTGGTGCTTTACCGATCAGGACTATGGCATGTCTGAGTTCATGCAGCGCATCGATGCGTTGGTGATGGGCCGTAAATCGTATGAAGTGGCGCAGCAGTACGAAGGGGAGAGCCCGTGGAAGGGCGTAACCAGCTACGTTTTTTCGCGAACGTTGCAGAAGGCAGACAAAAATGTGGTGCTGTTGCGGGGAAATTTAGCTGAGGAGATGAGCCGCCTGAAACAACAACCGGGCAAAGACATCTGGCTTTTTGGCGGAGCCGACCTCACCACCCAATTCATACAACATAATCTGATTGATGAGTACTGGTTGTCGGTGCACCCCATTGTACTGGGCAAAGGCAAGCCGTTGTTTCAAAACCTGGCCGATCGGGCAAAGCTAAAATTGGTGCAGCACCAGGTCTACAATACCGGGTTGGTATCGCTAACCTATGCACCCGATAGATCGATTTAACTAAATAGTTTTATTACTTATGTTAACGCTGAAAAAATCATTCTCCATTGCCGCGTCAAAAGAAAAAGTGTGGCATGCGCTTACAAAGCCGGAACAAATCAAGAAATATTTCTTCGGAACGGATACCGTTACCGATTGGCAGGTGGGAAGCCCGGTATTTTTCCGGGGCGTTTGGGACGGAAAAGCCTATGAGGACAAAGGAACCGTTTTGGAACATGTGCCGTTTACGAAGTTAAAGTACAACTATTGGAGTTCGTTCAGCACCAAACCCGATTTACCGGAAAACTATGCTAACATCTCTTATTTGTTGGAAGAAAAAGACGGGCAGACGATCTTCACCGTTGTGCAGGATGGTATTGATACGGAAGAATTGTTGAAACACTCCGAAGGCAACTGGACGATGGTGATCAACGGATTGAAAGAACTGGTAGAAAATCAGTAGTTATGGCAAAGAAAGCAGCCGCACCGAAAAGCAGCCCCAGGAAAACTGCAGCAAAAAAATCGTGGACAGACAAGGTGAATGACCCCTCTAAGGTTCACGTAGTAAAAAAACTCGACATCGACTTTTCGGATATGCGGGCCGGAGAAAAGATGTTGATTGTCACACCCAAGATCATTCACGACTATGTGATTTCCATTCCTAAAGGAAAAAGTGTGAGCATGGTTACCATGCGGAAAGACCTGGCGAATGAGTACCGCGCGGACAACACCTGCCCGCTTACCTCCGGCATTTTTCTGCGCATGGTGGCGGAGGCCGCCCACGAGCAAATTGAAAAAGGCGCTTCCCCCGCTAAGGTGGCGCCCTTTTGGCGGGTGGTAGATGAGAAGTCGCCTATGAACAAAAAATTTACCTTTGGCGCTTCGTTTGTAAAGCAACAGCGCGAAAAGGAGGGGTTTATTGCGGCAAAGAAGAAATAAAGTTTACTTCGCCAAAACCGGCAGGCTGGTAACCAGGCCAAGCAGGTCTTTGTCGTCTATGCTTTTCTTTTCATCGGCCACAATCAGGAAGTTCTCGTACACAATGTCCAGTTCTTCGCCCTCCACCTTGTGTCCCAGCAGTTCCAATCGGTGTTTCAAAGCGGCTCGCCCGCTTCTGGCGGTTAGCACAATCGAAGAAGCGTCTACGCCCACATCGGCCGGGTTGATGATTTCATAGTTCTCGGCATGTTTCAGGAAGCCGTCCTGGTGGATGCCAGACGAGTGCGCAAAGGCATTGCGCCCCACAATGGCCTTGTTGGGCTGCACGGGCATGCGCATCATGCGGCTTACCAACTGACTGAGTCCATACAATTTTTCTGACTTGATGTCGGTGTAAAGATTAAGGTCTTTGTGTGTTTTCAACGTCATGGCTACCTCTTCTAAAGAAGTGTTTCCTGCACGTTCCCCAATACCGTTTATTGTTACTTCTGCCTGCCTGGCTCCGGCAATCAAACCCGATATGGTGTTGGCGGTAGCCATGCCCAAGTCGTTGTGGCAATGCACGGAAATGATGGCCTTGTCGATGTTTTTTACATGGTTGAAGAGGTATTCGATGCGTTTGCCATACAGATGTGGCAGGCAATAACCTGTGGTGTCGGGAATGTTCACCACGTCTGCGCCAGCGGCAATAACGGCTTCCGTCATCTGTGCCAAAAATTCCAGGTCAGCACGACCGGCATCTTCTGCATAGAATTCTACCTCAAAGCCTTTGCTCTTGGCGTATTTCACGGCCCACACGCCTTGTTCCAGCACCTGTTCGCGTGTGCTTCTGAATTTGTGTTTAATATGCACATCGCTGGAGCCGATACCCGTATGAATGCGCCCGCGCTTGGCATAGCGCAACGCTTCGGCTGCTACGTCAATATCTTCCTGCCGCGCACGGGTAAGTCCGCACACGGTTACATCTTTTACAGCCCGCGAAATGCCAATCACAGAAAGAAAATCTCCCGGACTTGAGATCGGGAAGCCCGCCTCAATCACGTCCACACCCAGGGCTTCCAGCTCGCGTGCAATCGCAATCTTTTCTTCTGTTGCCAACTGACAACCCGGAACCTGCTCGCCATCGCGCAGGGTGGTGTCGAAGATGTATATTTTGTTGCTCATGGTTTTATGTGCGGTAAGTCTACTTGTTGGTTGCAATTACTTCACTGGCTACGGCCTGCAGTTGCAGTATCACCTGCTGCCCCATGGCCTGTGTGTTCAATACTTTGTCTTTCGGTGTTTCGCTGGTGGCGATGTCTTTGGTGCGATAGCCTGCCTGCAAGGTTTGTTCTACCGCGCGGATCACCACGTCTGCCTCTTCCTTCAAACCGAAGGATATATCGAGCAGCAGTGCGGCCGACAGAATGGATGCCAGCGGGTTGGCAATACCTTTTCCGGTAATGTCATGCGCACTTCCGTGGATGGGCTCATATAATCCCACTTTATCGCCAACAGAAGCAGAGGCCAACATGCCCATAGAGCCGGCAATCTGCGATGCCTCATCCGTAAGAATATCGCCAAAAAGATTCCCGGTAACCACCACATCGAAGCTTCGGGGGTTCTGAATCAGTTTCATGGCAGCGGCATCGATAAACTGGTGTTCCAGCTCTACATCCGGATATTGCTTCGCCACTTCGTTCACGGCTTCGCGCCACAGCCGCGAACTTTCCAACACGTTGGCTTTGTCTACACTCGTTACTTTTTTCTTGCGCGTGCGTGCAGCCTGAAACGCTTTGTGGGCGATGCGCTCCACCTCATACTTTTGGTAGATCATCAGATCGAAGGCTGTTTTGCCATCGTCTTTCCTGCCCTTCTCCCCGAAATAGACGTCTCCCGTTAGTTCGCGGAAGAAGAGAATGTCAGATCCTTTCAGCACCTCAGGTTTGATGCTGGAGGCATGCAGCAGTTCATCGAATAATTTGATGGGGCGCAGGTTCGCATATAATCCCAACTCTTTGCGCATTTTCAAGAGGCCTTGCTCAGGCCTTACTTTCAAGGTAGGATCGTTGTCGTATTTGGGATGACCAACCGCCCCAAAGAGAATGGCATCGCATGCTCTTAACTTCGCCAGCGTATCGTCTGGCAGTGGATTGCCTGTTGCTTCAATGGCATGGTGGCCAATGGAAGCTTCACCAAATTCAAATTGATGGCCAAAAAGTTCGGCAATGGTTTGTAGCACTTTTTTTCCCTCGGCTGTTACTTCTTTGCCAATGCCGTCTCCGGGTAGTATGATGATCTTTTTTTTCATGCGTGCGCCAGGTCAAACTCTTTAATTTCTTTCTGAAGACTCAGCAGGTAGTCGATGTCATCGTAGCCGTTAATGAGGCAGGCTTTTTTATAAGGATTGATTTCAAAGCTTTCGGATTTGCCGGCTACCGTAATGGTTTGGTTCTCCAAATCAACCGTAACCGGGGTTTCGGGGTTGGATTCCACACTTGAAAAAACATGTTTCAGGAACGCATCGCTCACCACTACCGGAAGCAATCCGTTGTTGAGCGCGTTGTTTTTGAAGATGTCTGCAAAGAAGCTCGACACGACCACGCGAAAACCGAAGTCGTAGATGGACCAGGCGGCATGCTCGCGGCTGCTGCCGCATCCGAAGTTTTTTCTGGCCACCAAAATTTTGCCCTTGTATTTGGGTTGATTCAAAACGAAATCTGCGATGGGCTGATTGTTGCCATCGTATCTCCAGTCGCGAAACAGGTTGTCGCCAAAACCTTCGCGTGTAGTGGCTTTCAAAAAACGTGCGGGTATAATCTGGTCGGTGTCGATGTTTTCTATCGGCAGCGGAACAGCCGTGGTTCGCAATAAGGTAAATTTATCTTTGCTCACTTGTTCAATTTAATTTTGACTGCTCAATCTTTATCTTCATATATACTCTCTCACATCAGACACCCGGCCAGTAATGGCTGCTGCTGCTGCGCTGAGCGGACTTGCCAGAAATGTTCTGGCCTTCGGTCCTTGTCTTCCTTCAAAATTTCTGTTTGAAGTAGAAATGCAATACTTGCCTGCGGGCACTTTATCTTCGTTCATGCCGAGGCAGGCAGAGCAGCCGGGGCTGCGCAATTCAAAACCCGCTTCTTCGAAGATGGTATGTAAGCCTTCTTCTCTTGCCTGGGCTTCCACCTGCTTCGATCCGGGTATAACCCAAACCTCTACGTTGGGCGCTTTCTTTTTTCCTTTCACAATGCCCGCCACCTGGCGCAAATCTTCAATCCGTGCGTTGGTACAGCTTCCTATGAATACGTAATCCACCGGCTTGCCCAGCAGGGCGCTGCCTGGTTCCAGGCCCATGTATTCCAACGACTTCTTAAAAGACGTCTGTTCATTGATTTCTTTCAGCTCGTCTACGGTGGGTATGCGATCGGTAATTTTGATGCCCATGCCCGGATTGGTGCCGTAGGTGATCATGGGCGTGATGTCTTCAGCCTGGTACGACAGCACTGTATCGTAAACAGCCCCTTCATCGCTTACCAGTTTTTTCCATTCGACTACTTTCTGATCGAAGGCTGCGCCTTGCGGGGCGAACTTCCTGCCCTTGATGTATTGGAAGGTAGTTTCATCGGGCGCAATCAATCCACCGCGTGCGCCCATTTCAATACTCATGTTGCAAATGGTCATGCGCGCTTCCATGGAAAGGCTGCGAATGGCGCTGCCACTGTATTCAACAAAATAGCCAGTGGCACCACTGGCTGAAATTTTAGAAATGATGTATAGTATGATGTCTTTGCTGACGACACCTTTACCCAATGAGCCGTTGATTTCAATCTTCATGGTCTTGGGCTTGTGCTGCAGAATGCACTGCGTGGCCAGCACTTGTTCTACTTCGCTGGTGCCAATGCCAAATGCAATGTTGCCAAACGCCCCATGCGTGGAGGTATGGCTGTCGCCACACACGATCGTCATGCCAGGCAGTGTTAAGCCCAACTCAGGACCAATGATATGCACAATGCCCTGGTAGGGGTGACCCAGGTCGTACAAATCAACACCAAATTCTTTGCAATTTCTACGCAGGGTTTCCACCTGGTGCCGCGACAGCGCCTCCTTGATGGGCAGGTGCTGATCTTTGGTGGGCACATTGTGGTCGGCTGTGGCAGTAGTTCTTTTGGTGTTGAACACGCCAATGCCGCGCTTACGCAATCCATCAAACGCCTGAGGGCTCGTTACTTCATGAATAAAATGCCGGTCGATGAACAAAGCATCCGGATAGCCCTCTGCCCTCTTCACTACGTGGCTTTCCCAGATTTTCTCGAAAATAGTTTTTGGTCTCTCTACACTCACAACAATCGTTAGTTTGGTACTACCCGAAAAAAACAAAACCGGCCTGACATTGATGTCAGGCCGGCTTCGAAAAAGATTAAGGTTTAGTTATGGGGTATCATTTCTTCAATGATAATCACAACACACGAAGGTGCACAATCTTTGAACGATCATCAACAAGGTTGTCAAAAAATTTTAACTGCTTACAACTGTTTGGTAGTTGCTATGCCTGTTTCCACCACGGCAATGGCAGCTTTAGTTCGCTCACGGAATCCACCACCATATCGGGTTTGTAGGCATAGCGCTTCAGCTCTTCCTTTTTGGTGATGCCACTCAACACCAGGATAGTTTTATAGCCCATCTGCACGCCACCTTTGATGTCTGTGTCCATGGTGTCGCCAATGATGGTGGTCTCGGCTGTTTCCAGACCCAATGCTTTGCGCGCAGCGCGCATCATAACAGGGCCGGGCTTGCCCACCACAAAAGCCTTTACACCCGTTGCTTCTTCAATCATGGCAGTGGTAGCGGCAATGCCCAGGTTGTCCCATCCTTTTTTCTTGGGCGATGGGTCGCGATTGGTAGTAACGAACTTAGCACCGGCCAGAATCATGTCTACGGCTTTGGTCACCATCTCCAGCGTAAAATTTCTGCCTTCGCCCAACACCACAAAGTCGGGGTCGCTGTTAACCAGTGCAATTCCATTCTCATGCAGACTGGAAATCAACCCACCTTCGCCCAGCACGTAGGCAGTGCCGTTTGGTATTTGGCTTGCTAAAAATTTGCCCGTGGCCATGGCACTGGTAAACACGTGGTTCTCGGTAATCGTAATGCCCATGCGCGCCAGCTTACGTACCGCATCCAGGCGTGTGCGCTGGCTGTTGTTGGTCATGAACATGAAAGGTATTTCACGCTTCAACAATTCAGCCACAAACACATCTGCACCCTGAATCATGGTGTCTCCTCCGTATACCACGCCATCCATATCAATTAGTAAACCCTGTGCCATTGCTAATGTTACTTTATAAGAATGTTCTTCAAATATCGCTTACGAATATCGCGATAGATATAGAAATCAGAATCAATAGTGGCGATTTCTTTCAGGTTTTTTGATTCCGCAGCCACAATGAGCGAGGCATCAACCAAATCTATGGGCACGTCTTTGTATTTTTCTGAGAGCTCTATCAAACGCTTCACATGACGGGATTCGATTTCCACCAGATGCAAGCCTCCCCGGTTAATCCATTCCAACAATGCAATCTGAACTTTTACGCTGAATGCGAGCAGATGCGAAGCCTCTGTAATAACAGGCCAGGTGGTAAATAACGTTCCTTTAAATTTTTTTACGAATGCAACGGCCTGCGGATGGTAACGATCGCTTTTGTCGAACAAAGCGATGAGAGGGCCGGCATCAATGAGAATGCTTTTCATGGAGCAACTCTTTCAACTGCTTTTTATAAACTACCGACTTATTCCTGATGCTACTGCCTTCCAGGCCAAAGAGATCTACACCGGCCTCATAGGGGTCTTTGTTTTTCTTCTGTAGCAGGTACAGCTCAATGGCCTCCTTTACTACAATAGATTTAGATATGCCTTCGCGCTGGCAATAGGCATTTAGCAGTTCCTCTTCTTCCTCTGATAAACGCACGGTAAGCATGGCATTCTTGTTTTGTATTACAAATGTAATACAAATTCATTAACCAGCAAATTCTGCGAAAAGAAGTTTTACCCCATTCAAACCAAATACTCGAACAAATTCTCGTTCTGGTTCACCAATGTGTAATTGAGCTTTCGGTCATCCATGCGCTGAATGAGGTGTTGAAAATCTACTTTTGACTTCACTTCGATCCCAATCAATGCGGGGCCGGTCTCTTTGTTGTGCTTTTGAATGAATTCGAAACGAACAATGTCGTCTGTTGGCCCGAGAATTTCGTTGACAAACTCTTTTAAAGCACCAGGCCGCTGGGCAAAACGCACTATGAAGTAGTGCTTCAGTCCTTCATACAGCAACGAACGCTCTTTGATTTCCTGCATTCTGTCTATGTCGTTGTTGCCTCCGCTCAGCACACAAACTACTTTTTTGCCCTTTATTTGTTCGCGGTATTGATCGAGCGCGGCAATGGAGAGCGCACCTGCTGGTTCTGCAACGATGGCATCTTCATTATACAATTGTAAAATGGTGGAGCTTACCTTGCCTTCGGGCACCAGCAACATGTCGCTGAGTAAGTCCTTACAGATATCAAATGTCAGATCGCCTACTTTTTTTACAGAGGCACCATCCACAAAGCGCTGAATTTTGTCCAATACTACCGGTTTACCCGCCTGCAGGGCTTCCTTCATAGAGGGGGCTCCGGTGGGTTCTACTCCAACCAGGCGCGTGGCAGGGGAGAAGACTTTGAAATAAAGACCTACCCCAGCGGCTAACCCACCGCCACCAACGGGGGCAAATAGGTAATCTATGCCGGTGAGCTCGTCTAAAATTTCTTTGCCCACGGTACCTTGCCCTTCAATCACTTTTGCATGATCAAAGGGAGGAATGAAACTTGCATTTTTTTCTTTCGCGTATTGAAGGGCATGTGCCTGGCATTCATCGAATGTGTCGCCTATCAACACAATCTCGGTTAATTCACCCCCAAACATTTTTACCTGATTGATTTTTTGTTTGGGTGTGATGGCAGGCATATAGATAACGCCCGGAATGTTGAGGTGCCTGCAGGAAAACGCTACGCCCTGGGCGTGGTTGCCCGCACTGGCGCACACCACACCATTGGCCTTTTGTTCGGTTGTTAAGCTTTGAATGAGATTGTATGCTCCCCTGATCTTATAGGAACGCACCACTTGCAGGTCTTCGCGCTTCAGGTAAATTTCTGCACCGTACCGTTGCGACAGGTTTTTATGGTATTGCAAAGGCGTTTTCAACGCTACCGACTTTAACAGATAAGCAGCCGCGTTGATGTTTATTTCATTCTTTACCTCGACAGTCATTGTAGGGTTGTTGGCTGTTGGCTATTCGTTGTTCGTCTGTTATGTTGATAGACATTCGATGCAACGAATAACCAACAGCAAATGGTTAATTGATCATACTGGCTTCTACCGTGGCCTTCTCGGGCCGCAACTGCCTTACGGCTGCACCCGCCTGCCACAATTCACTTTCGCGCAGTTCTTTCAGTTCCTCTGCCAGCTTTTCGCGGTAGTCGGGTTTGCTGCACGTTTCGATGGTGCGCCTGGCTTCGGCACCACTCTCAACACTTTCATACAATTCCTTAAACACAGGCAGCGTAGCCGCCTTGAATTTTTTCTTCCAATCGAGGGCACCGCGCTGCGCGGTGGTGGAACAGTTGGCATACATCCAATCCATTCCGTTTTCGGCCACCAATGGCATCAGGCTTTGTGTCAGTTCTTCTACCGTTTCATTGAATGCTTCGGAAGGAGAGTGGCCTTTTGAACGGAGCACTTCGTATTGTGCCTCGAAAATACCTGCAATGGCGCCCATCAGCGTGCCGCGCTCACCGGTAAGGTCTGAGTAAACTTCTTTTTTGAAATCTGTTTCGAACAGGTACCCAGACCCCACACCAATGCCCAACGCAATGGCTTTTGTTTTGGCCTGCCCGGTAGCGTCTTGAAATACGGCATAGCTGGAGTTGATGCCTTTGCCTTGTAAGAACAACCTTCTCACGGAAGTTCCTGAGCCTTTAGGCGCTGCCAGGATTACGTCTACATCAGCAGGGGGTACAATGCCGGTCTGCTCTTTGAAGGTGATTCCGAAGCCATGAGAAAAATACAAAGCTTTGCCTTTGGTGAGGTGAGGCTTGATGGTTGGCCATGTGGCTATCTGTCCTGCATCGCTCATCAAAAACTGTAGAATGGTGCCGCGTTTGGCGGCTTCTTCCACTTCGAAAAGCGTCTCGCCTGGAATCCAACCGTGGGCAATGGCTTTGTCCCACGTTTTGGTGCCCTTACGCTGACCTACAATTACGTTGAAGCCGTTATCGCGGAGGTTCAGCGATTGTGCGGGGCCTTGCACGCCATATCCAATAATCGCAATGGTTTCATCGCGCAATACTTCCAATGCTTTTTCCATGGGGAATTCTTCGCGTGTTACCACTTCTTCCCACGTTCCTCCAAAATTGATCTTTGCCATGTTGTATTAAGTTTAAGTTTTTGATCTGGTGTATTGTTAATTAAGTCAGGCTACCTGACGGTTGCTTGTTTCATTCAATGCAAAATAAAGATGGCTTCCCTCTGTGTAGGTGGCCTGCTCTACCTCAATCAGTTTCTCTAACTGATGTTTGATTTTCTCCATCATGTCGGGTGTGGTGTACAGCAACAAAGTGGCACCGCCCCTGCGAAAGTCGTCTTCGTTTTCGTGGGCAAACATTTTTTTAATTCGAATGCGCCTGCGGTTCAATACGTTTACAATCCGGTTCAAAATTGAAAAGTTGTTGTCGGCTGCAATTTCGAGGGTGTATTCTTGTTTTATCATAGTCATCATTCGTTAGGTTTCATTTTGTAGAGGGTGGTGCCTCCAACAGCACTTCGGCCACCCCGGCACCGGCAGGCACCATGGGGAATACGTTGTCTTCTTTTTCTACTACCACTTCTAAAAAGTAAGAGGTTTCTGCGGCCAGCATTTCTTTCAGTGCTGCTTCCAGTTTTTTTTGCTCGGTAACTTTGGCGGCAGGAATGGCATAAGCTTCCGCGATTTTTACAAAATCGGGATTCTGCATTTCCGTAAATGAGTACCGCTTGCCGTGAAACAGTTGCTGCCACTGGCGCACCATGCCCAGAAAGTTATTGTTCAACACCAGAATTTTTACCGGAATGTGGTATTGCATGATCGTGCCCAGCTCCTGGATGGTCATCTGGTAGCCACCATCGCCAATCACGGCAATTACTTGTTGCTGCGGAGCGGCCACTTTGGCACCTATGGCGGCAGGTAAAGCGAAGCCCATGGTGCCTGCACCACCCGAAGTGATGTTGGTACGCGGATTTTTGTATTGGTAATACCGCGAAGTAACCATTTGGTGTTGCCCTACGTCCGTAACTACCACCGCCTCGCCCTTCGTAAGCTGCGACAGCATGTAAATCACTTCAGCCATTTTCAGGCTCGATGTATTCCGGATTTCTTTGGCAACTACTTTCTCGAATTCTTCCTGGTTCAGTTTTTTGAAACTCTCTATCCATTCGGGGAAGGAGCTTTTGTTGCACAGTTTGGTGAGCTCCACCAAAGCTTGCCGGGCGTCTGCATGCACAGCCACCGTGGGGCGAATGATCTTGTTGATTTCGGCCTTGTCGATGTCGATGTGAATCACTTTGGCCTGGCGGGCGTACTTGCTCACATTACCCGTCACGCGGTCATCGAAGCGCATGCCGATGGCAATCAGCACATCGCACTCGTTCGTATTTACGTTGGGTCCATAGTTGCCATGCATGCCCAGGTAGCCAACATAGTTGGGATGGTTTGTGGGGAATGCACCCAGGCCTAACAACGTGCAGGCTACCGGGATTCCCGTCTTTTCTGAAAACTGACGTAGTTCTTCACTGGCACCCGACAGCAGGATGCCCTGGCCTGCGAGGATATATGGCCGTTTTGCTTGGGCAATCAATGCTGCTGCTTCCTTTACTTCCGCTGGTTGCAGTGTTGGTTTGGCGCGGTAGGTGCGCACCGATCGGCACGGCTCGTATTCAAACTCTTCTATCAATTCGTTTTGCGCGTTCTTGGTAATGTCTACCAGCACGGGCCCTGGTCGGCCGCTGGCAGCGATGTAGAACGCTTTCGCTATAGCGGGCGCAATGTCTTTGGCTTCTGTTACCTGCACGTTCCACTTGGTGGCAGGCAGCGTGGTGTTGATGACATCCGTTTCCTGAAAGGCATCTGTACCCAACAAATGCGCAAACACCTGCCCGGTGATACAAACCACGGGCGTTGAGTCGATCAGCGCATCGGCCAGGCCTGTTACCAGGTTGGTAGCCCCCGGCCCTGACGTTGCGAATACTACGCCTGTTTTTCCCGATACGCGGGCATAACCCTGCGCGGCATGAATGGCGCCCTGCTCGTGTCGAACCAACAGGTGCGTGAGCTTGTCTGCATAATGATACAGCGCATCGTACACCGGCATAATAGCGCCCCCCGGGTAGCCGAAGATGTGCTCTACCTTTTCTGCCACCAGGCAACGCAACAGCGCCTCCGAGCCGCTTATCTTCAAACCGGTTTCGGATTTTTTTTCAGTCTTCGTCAGTAACGCATCCATCGGCAGCTGTCTTTACTTGTTTCGCATATTTGTACAACACACCACTTTTCACAGGCAAGGCCGGGGCCTTGTAGTGCGATCTGCGGATGGCTAGGGTCTTCTCGTCTACCAGCAGGTTGATCTGGTGTTTCTTCACATCTATTTCAATCCAATCGCCATCTTCTACCAATGCCAGCAGGCCTCCGTCAAATGCTTCGGGTGTAATGTGGCCAATTACAAATCCATGAGAGCCACCACTGAAGCGGCCATCGGTAATCAGCGCAACACTTTTACCCAGGCCTGAGCCCATGATCAGGCTGGTGGGCTTTAACATCTCAGGCATACCGGGTGCTCCTTTCGGACCCACATAACGGATCACAACCACATCACCCTCTTTTATTTTTCCTGATTTGATGCCGTCTACCAAAGCAAATTCGCCATTGAATACGCGGGCGGTGCCTTTGAATCGTTCGCCTTCTTTGCCGGTGATTTTGGCTACGGAGCCTTTTTGTGCCAGGTTGCCATAAAGTATTTGCAGGTGCCCTGTTTTTTTGATGGGCTTGTCTACCGGCATGATGACATCCTGCGTTGCAAAGTCAAGGTCTTTGGCATGAGCCACATTTTCTGCTACGGTCTTTCCGGTTACCGTAAGGCAATCGCCATGGAGGTAGCCTTTTTGCAGCAGGTACTTCATCACCGAAGGCACACCGCCAATTTTATGGAGCGCTTCCATCAGGTATTTTCCGCTCGGCTTCAGGTCGGCCAGCAACGGGGTTTTGTCGGATATGCGTTGGAAGTCATCTTGCGTGAGTTGAATGCCTACGCTTTTTGCCATGGCGATGAGGTGCAGTACGGCATTCGTGGAGCCACCCATCACCATCACGAACGTGATGGCGTTTTCAAAAGCCTTCCACGTCATAATATCGCGAGGCTTGAGGTCCTTTTCCAAAAGCACACGGATGGCTTTGCCCGCTTCTATGCACTCATTCGATTTTTCTTTACTCAGTGCGGGGTTAGATGAGGAGTAGGGCAACGCCATGCCCAGCGCCTCAATAGCGGAGGCCATGGTGTTGGCTGTATACATGCCGCCACAGGCACCGGCCCCCGGGCACGAGTTTTGGATAATACCTTTAAAATCTTCTTCAGATAATTTGTTAGCCAACTTTTCACCCAGGGCTTCAAAGGCGGAGATGATATTTAACTCGCGCCCTTTGTAGTGGCCACCTGCAATGGTGCCGCCATACACCATAATGGCGGGGCGGTTCAGCCTTCCCATGGCAATGAGTGAGCCGGGCATATTTTTGTCGCAACCTACTACGGCTATCACCGCATCGTAATGTTGGGCACCTACTACGGTTTCAATCGAATCGGCAATGACTTCGCGGCTTACCAACGAGTAACGCATACCTTCCGTGCCGTTGGCAATGCCATCGCTTACGCCAATGCTGTGAAAGATCAATCCTACCAGTTCCTGGTCCCACACGGCTTGCTTCACTTCTCCTGCCAATGCGTTTAAGTGCATGTTGCAGGTGTTGCCATCGTAACCGGTGCTAACTATACCTACTTGTGCTTTCGTCAGGTCGTGCTCTGTTAAGCCAATGCCATACAACATTGCCTGCGAGGCGGGCAGGGTAGGGTCTTGGGTAATAGTGCGACTGTATTTGTTTAGTTCCATTGAGAATTAGTTGCTGGTTATTCGTTGGTAGTTGTTGGTGTTCGAAATCTTTTTTAAAAGAGCAACCAACAACCGGCAATGAGTTATACAATTACGTACGAATAACTTTTGTCCATTACAATGCACTTGTAGGCTTCCTGCACAATGCGCCCCAGCGAATGTTCCCACGTTTTGCAGAAGGTCTGCCCCTCTATCGATTCTATGCCAATTACTTCCGCAGCCGTGCCGCAGAAGAAGGCGCTGTCGGCATCGAACAGTACCTCGGGCTTAAAGAATTTTTCCACAACAGGAATATCCAATTGGTGGCAGATGTCGATCACGGTTTGCCTGGTTATGCCTGGAAGAATGTTACCGAGCGGGGGTGTGTAGAGCGTGCCGTCTTTTTCGTAGAAGAAGTTGGCGCCTGGGCCTTCGGCTACAAAGCCATTCATGTCCATCATGAGGCCTTCATCGAAACCGCGGCCTTTGGCTTCCATGGTAGCCATAATGGAGTTTACATAGTGCCCGCAAACCTTGGCCTCCACTTTTACCGAACGAGGGTTAGGGCGTTGGTAGTTAGAGATGCAAACCTTTACCTGCTGATCGCCAAAATACTTGCCCCATTCCCAGGCGGCTATCATCAACGAAACCTCCTTGGGAGCGGTGAGCGACATATTGGGCCCGCAGAAAATCAGCGGGCGTATGTAGGCGTTGGATAGTTTGTTTCTCTCCAGTAGCTGATAGGTAATCTGGGTGAGTTCTTCCACGCTGTATTTGAAGGGAATGCCCACCAGTTCTGCGCTGCGTTGCAGGCGTTCGTAATGCTCGTGTGCTTTAAAGATTTTGGTGCCGTGAATGGTTTGGTAAGAGCGGATACCCTCGAACACACCGTATCCATAGTGCAGGGTTTGACCAAAAAGATCAACCTGCGCGTTGGATGCTTTCACAAATTTGCCATCGAGGAAGAGTACCGTGTTGTTGTTGTAATACATATGGTTTTTAACAATCGTTAGTTTGCGTTCGATTATATAAAACAAAACCGCCCTGATGCTTTGTATCAGGGCGGTTCTGTTGATGTTTTCGGTTAATTCAATTCACCATCGCCCTGCATTTGGCAGAATAAGGACGATAATAATAATCACCACCAGGTTCAGGGCCTTGTTCACTACTGCCTTCGGAACGTTATGATATAACTGGCTCTTCACTTTTTTGTTGCGATGATGGTGCAAGATTGGGTAAATAATTCCGAGATTCAAGCCCAACGGCAAATAAAATTTTAGGAACGGCATTAACAAATGTTAGGTAGTTCTGTATCTTTTCACCTATGAAACGCATGAAATCGCCATCTAAAATATTCCATCGAAATGAATACAAATCGGGCGATTCCATCTAACCAGTTCAAAACAATTATTAACCAATGAAAGTACCAGCCCCCGCACTCGTTTTTCTACTGCTTACTTGTTTCAACTGCACAACCCGCAAGGACTCCATGAACACAACCGCTCCGCAAACGCCTACTGTTTTTTCGTTAACCAATAGCCAAGGCATGAAGGCCGACATAACCAATTATGGTGGCAAGGTGATGACTTTATGGGTGCCCGACCGAGCCGGCAACCTGGGCGATGTGGTGTTGGGTTATGATTCGGCAAGCCAATACCCCACGGGGAATTTGTATTTCGGAGCGCTGATTGGCCGCTACGGCAACCGTATTGCAAAGGGTAAGTTTTCCATCGATGGACAATCCTACCAGTTGGCCACCAATAACGGGGAGAACGCGCTGCATGGCGGGCCCGGTGGTTTTCACAACGTGTATTGGCAGGCAAAGCCGGGTGAAGATGGAAAGTCGGTGACGTTGACCTACCTGAGCAAGGATGGTGAAGAAGGATACCCCGGTAACCTGCAGGCCAAAGTGGTTTACGCGCTCACCGATTCGAATGAGCTGGTGATTGAATACGAGGCCACTACCGATAAGCCCACCGTTGTCAATCTCACCCATCATTCGTTTTTTAACCTGGCCGGTGCCGGTGTGGGCGACATACTGGGGCATGAGCTTACCATTTATGCAGATAAGTTTAACCCTGTGGATGCTGGGCTGATTCCCACTGGTGAGTTGCGTGACGTAACGGGCACGCCTTTCGATTTTCGTGAAGCACATGCCATTGGCGAGCGCATCAACAACGAGGAAGAGCAGTTGAAGCTGGGCGGGGGCTATGATCACAACTTTGTTTTGAACAGATCAGGTGATGGCCTTTCGCTGGCCGCCCGCGTGTACGAGCCCACTTCGGGCAGGGTGATGGAGGTATGGACCACCGAACCTGGCTTGCAATTTTATAGTGGCAATTTTTTGAATGGAAATGACGTGGGCAAAGGAGGAGTACCTTATGCATGGCGCTCGGCCTTTTGTCTGGAGGCGCAGCACTTTCCGGATTCTCCCAATCAACCAACTTTTCCTAATGTGGTGCTGAGACCCGGAGAGGTATACAAACAAAGAACGGTGTATAAATTCTCGGCCAAGTAGGTTGGCATTGTTAGTAGGGTGACTTCCCAACCGCAAACGACCCGCCTCTACTCGCTTCTCAGGTTGCCTACTGGATTCATGGTTGCTGCTTTGATGGATTGATAGCTTATCGTTATAAGAGCAATCGTCAGTGAAGCCACACCCGCGATGGCAAAAATATCCCAACTGATAGGGCTTTTGTACGCATAATCCTCGAGCCATCTCGTCATCAGGTACCAGGCTGCAGGCGCAGCCAACACAAAAGAAATGAGGACAAGCTTGACAAAACTCCAGGTGAGCATCTGAAACACACTGTTGAGTGAAGCACCCAACACTAGCCGGATGCTGATTTCTTTGTTGCGTTGCTCTATCAAAAAAGCCGAAAGGGCAAACAAACCAAGGCAAGCAACTACAATGGCCAGCACGGCAAAAGCCGTGAAGATGCGGCCCATCCGTTGCACATCGGCATACATGGCCGCGTAGCGTTCGTCCAGAAAGTTATAGCGGATGGGCTGGTGGGGTGCAAATTTTTTCCACACCTCGGTGAGCGATGTCAGGCTCTCATGCATGTGGGTGGTTTGTAATTTTACTGCCAGCACAGAGGCCTCGAATCCCAGCGCCATTCCCAGCGGTTGGATGTCCTCGCGCAAAGATTCGAAATGAAAGTCCTCCACCACACCAACTACCGTCCAAAGGCCTGCGTAGTTGGAGATGCGTTTGCCGACCATGTTGCCGCCCAATTGTTTGGCCATGGTTTGATTGATGAGTATGGCACTCGAATCAGACGCCAGTTCGCGGTTCAAGTTGCGGCCTTCCACCAGTTTAATGCCCAGGGTGTTTAGGTAGAACTGATCGATTCTCCAAAATTGACTGGACACCCCAGGATCAATATTTTGCCGCCCTTCGTTCCAGAAATTGTTGCCATTGCGTTTAGAACCGCGTACCGGCAGGTAATCGCCAGTACAAACAGAAACAACATCTGGCAATGCATTCAGTTCTTCTGCCAGGGATACTACCTGGCTACCAAGTGTACTCGTTCCCTGCAGCAACAACACCTGTTCTTTGTCATAGCCTACCTTTTTGTTTAGTATGAAATCCATTTGCCGATAAATCACTACCGTACCGATTATCAGGATGATGGATGTAGTGAATTGAATTACAACGAGTGTGCTGCGCAACGCAGAACTTTTTGCGCCACGTGTTAAATTTCCTTTCAATACCTGTATGGGTCTGAAGGCAGACAGATAAAGTGAGGGATAGGTACCTGCCACTATTCCAATACAAAATGCTATCACAACCCATGTTGGCACAAACCACAACTCTGTCAACGGTAACACTATCGATTTTTCTGCAATAACGTTGAAGTATGGCAGGGTAAACCCTGCTAATGCCAAACCTATTACAAACGAAATGAAGCTAAAGAGTACAGACTCATGCAAAAACTGACTTACAATGTGTGAGCGCAAGGAGCCTACAGTTTTTCTCAGGCCGATTTCTTTGGCACGATTAGCCGACCTGGCCGTGGAGAGATTTACAAAGTTAATGACAGCAATCAGCAGCACAAACAACGCGATGCCCCCAAACAACCAAACAACTTTGATGTCTCCATGCACCAGGTTATCGTCAATGCCGCTGGAGTATAGATGAATTTGACCAAGCGGTTGAAGTTCGAGGTGTGCGTTCTTCTCTTTAAAAATTTTTTCTATCTCCGTTTGGGGCATTCCACCTTGTATCATGGTTGGTATCATGTATTTTTCAATGATGCCCTTAGAGAGTTTAGCTTCAAGTGCATGAATGTCCACACCCTGTTGCACCTTTACGTAGGTGGCGTAATTGCTGGCGTTCCAAGTTTTCTGTTCTCCTTCCCAGAACTGCACGCCTTCCATTCCTATCAGAAAATCAAATTGAATGTGGGAGGTTGGTTTGAAATCTTCGATTACACCGGTTACCGTATAGGGCTGTGCGGTCTGGTTGTTTACAATTAGCAGCTTGCCTACCGGGTCTGTATTGGGAAAATATTTATCTGCCTTACGTTGGGTAATCACCATAGCGCCCGGCTGACTCAATGCTGTTTTTGGATTGCCATAGATGAATTTGAGTTCCAGCATATCCAACAATTCCTGGTCGAAGTAAACAAAGCCCTCATCATAGGCGTTGTCTTCCACACCATCTGGCCTTACTTCATTGTTACCGGCACCAAACAATTCGCTGTTGTTGTATCGGCCGGCCGCTTCAATTTCCGCAAAATCATCTTTTAAGGCTGCGGCCATGGGTGCGGGGAACGCTACACCCTTCTTCAGAGCGCCTTCATCGGTAATAACACCCAACACGCGGTAAATTTGAGGCGAATAGTGTTTGTCGTACAGTAATTCGTCTTTAATAAACAAAGCGATTAACAGACATGCAGCTATGCCCACTGCGAAACCACCAATTTTCACCGATGAATACATTTTGTGCTTCACCAGGTTTCGCCAACTGGTCTTAAAATAATTTTGTAACATATCCAATGCGTTTTGAGAATAACCAATTTTTCTTCTTGCAATTATTCCAGGCCGGAAGAGCAGCAGCACATCTTTTATGAAGTGCGCATCTGCTTTCAGTTTTCCACTGTTAGCTTTTCGCTCTGTATACAACTCCATTAAATCGCCCTCGATGCTATCGCGCAACTTCGGGTGGCAGAACCAGCGGAAGAAGCGGAGGGGGAGTTTGGGAGGGTGATGCATAATTCGTTGTTGGTTGTTGATTGGTCGCATAACGAACAACCATTTTATTCGCTTCTCAAACTCTTCACCGGGTTGGCCCTCGCGGCTTTTAGCGACTGAAAACTAACCGTTGTTATGGCAATCACTACCGCTGCGCCCGCGGTGATCAGAAAAACTGACAGACCAATGGGTACGCGGTAATTGAAAGACTGTAGCCATTTGTTTACCAGGTAGTAGGCAATGGGAGAAGCAATGATGATGGAGATGACTACCAGCTTCACAAATTCTGCGGAGATAAGTGTGGTAATGCTGGCGGTGGTGGCTCCTAACACTTTGCGAATTCCTATTTCCTTGGTTCTGTTTTCAGCCATGTAGGCGGCCAGGCCAAACAACCCGAGGCAGGAGATGAAAATAGCAAGCGTGGCAAACAGACCCGCCAGCGTTGCGGTTTTTTTTTCGTTGCCAAATTTTCGGTTGTAGTAGTCATCGGCAAAAGAATATTCGAAAGGATACTCAGGATTGTATTTCTTAAATACCTGTTCTGCTTTTAACAAGGCTTCTGCCTGGCTAAGAGACGGGTTCAATCTGAAATTCACAACGCCATAGCGATCCGTCCACCCCTTAATCATCATGGGCCCTACCTCCTGGTAGGGTGACCCTACGATGAAATCTTGCACCACGCCAACTACATGGTATATTTCTCCATCTTCGTTTCTTATCACTTCCCCAATCGGATTACTTAGCCCCATCATCGTTACGGCCGTTTCATTTAACAGCATAGCTGCAGTGTCTGATGGATACGTGTGAATATCCAGGTCGCGGCCTTGCTTGATGGTTATACCAAATGTTTTTACCAAGTCTACATCACTGCCAAACTGAAGGAATATTTTGGATGTTTTGTCTTCTTCTGTGCTGCCCTGCCAACTGTACCCGTTGTGCGCATTCCAGATATAAGTAACCGGGGAGAAAGTACGCGTTACTGAAATTGCCGCCCCACTGCCGATCAGTTCGTTTCGGATGGCTTCGAAATGCTGCGGTACCTCGCCCTGTGTAAAGTTGTAAACGATGCCTGGCTTTTCGTATCCTGCATCGCGATTCATGGCAAACTCAATCTGTTGCTGCACCATGATCGCACAAATGCTTAACACAATCGCGAAGGTGAATTGTAATACCACCAGTACTTTGCGCGGGCTAATGATAGCGTTTACGTGCTTGAAAACGCCCTTGAGAACACGTAGCGGCTGCATGGCCGACAGGTAGAATGCCGGATAACCGCCCGCCAGCAGACCGGTACAAAAAACCAGGCTCAAAGTAAACAACCAATGCATAGGATTGGTGAAGTCCATTTGCAAGGGGGTTTCGACAATGCTATTGAACGCACCCAGTGAAAGCTGAACCAATAACAGCGCAACGACCAACGCAAACACCACCAGCAGCATGCTTTCGCTCATGAATTGAGTAATCAAAGATGTTCCGGGGGCGCCTACTACTTTCCTGATTCCCACTTCACGCGCACGTTGTTCGCTTCGTGCAGTGCTCAGGTTCATGAAGTTAATGCAGGCAATAAGAATGATAAGTACGGCAATGGCAGAAAACAATCTCACCGTTTCAATTCGTCCGCGAACCAGTTCACCGTTTTCCGCCCGCGAATACAAATGCGCTTTCGTTAACGGATGGGCGATGATTTCGCGCGTGGAGCCATCTCCCTCTTCAACATTGCGCTGCACAATAGTTGATACCCTCGATTGAAACGCTTCCGCGGAAGCTTTTTCATGCAGCAAAACAAAGCTTACTGCGTTCGTTTGTGTCCAGTTGTCGTACGCATCCCACCCGAGGCGGGTCATGTATTTCCAGGGCAGCAAGTATCCAAATTGAAAGTCGGTGTTGGGGGGAAATGGTTTCAACACGCCCGTTACGGTAAATTCATCGCCATCGTTTACTTCCACCACTTTACCCACACAGTTAACTGAGCCAAACAGCTTCAAGGCCATGGGTTCGGATAACACAATTCCGAATTCATTCGTAAGCGCATCCCTGTTTCCTTCGTGCATGGGGAAATCAAAGAGATGGAAGAAAGAAGGATCGGCAAATCCTCCCTGATCATTGAATCGTTCTTCGCCTGCTTTCACCAGAAAGAAAACATCGCGATAGCGCACCGCATCTTCTACTTCGCCAAACGATCGTTTCAGTTCAGGGGCCATCAGAGAGGGGGTAGTCTGCCAGACATCCGTTCGGCCATTGAAATAATCGCGACTGAGCATTTTATAGATGCGATCGGCTTTAGCGTGAAAACGATCGTAGCTAATCTCGTTTTGTACCCATAGCAATATGAGTATAGCCGAAGCCAACCCAACTGCAAGCCCCGAGATGTTAATAAACGAGTAGCCTTTGTTTTTTTTGATGATGCGAAGAGCGATTGTAAGGTAGCTGGCTAACATATCGGATTGATTAGGCGTAGTATAATATTTTGGTTGTCGAATAATTCCCGGTCGAAAGAGTAGTATTACATCGAGGATAAATCTTAGATCTGCTTTTAACTTCCCACTTTTGCTTTTTCGTTCCTCATACAACTCCATCAAATCGCCCTCAATGCTATCGCGCAACTTCGGGTGGCAGAACCAGCGGAAGAAGCGGAGGGGGAATTGGGGAGGGTGATGCATAATTCGTTGTTGGTTATTGGTTGGTCGCATAACGAACAACCATTTTATTCGCTTCTCAAACTCTTCACCGGGTTGGCCCTTGCTGCTTTCATCGACCGAAAACTAACTGTTGCCGATGTTTCATTGTTTCAGTTCAAAATTGATAACAGATAATTGAAAATTACCTTTACTATTTGCTCATTGTTCATTCCACGAACTAACAACCATCAACCAACTAAGAACTAACAACTTTCAACTCCAACGCCACCTTCGGTATGGCACTCCACAGTTCTTCGCGGGTACTGCGGGTGTATTCCATGGCTTTCTTGCCATAGGCGGTAATGGTGAAATATTTCTTCGGTCGTCCTGCGCGCTCTTCTGTTGCCTCGCCTTCGCGCGATTTCAGGTAGCCCTTGTCCTCCAGGCGCTTCAAAGCCGTTTGCAGTGCACCCACGCTTACGTTGCGCTTCAGGCGTTGTTCAATTTCTTTTTTGATGGCCACCCCGTAGGCCTGGTCGTACAGCACGCCCACCGTCAGCATTACCACCTCTTCAAATTCGCCCAGTTGGTATTTCTTCATGGCACAGTAATTATTTCCTAAATGTAGTATTAATAATTGTGCCAAAGATGAAAAACCACGATTTCCTGGTCTGTAGCGGAGAAGACTTGAGGTGAGTTGTGCGGAAGCGGACAGAATGGGTTCGATACCAAACACCGTAGTACCCGCTGGCGTATTTGTTTTTTCGATGCACAACGGCCTGGTGGATACCGCGCGTGCGGTGAAGAGCCACCTGCGCGCCACCTTTGGGCTGCGCAGCGATGCCTACCAGGCCGCACTTCCCATCCTTTTCACCAAAACGTAAGCAGAGGCAAAGCACGCAACGTAAAAACCCCGACCTGCAACGGCCGGGGTTTTTTATTGGGGGTAGAAGGGTAGGGAAAAATGACGGGATTGGATATATTCGGTGATGGGTGCAACTTAAATATGAGCCTCCGGCTATTATATAGATGAAGGGAACAATTAGTATACCATTAATCATATTACTCACATCTTTTGAGGTAAAGCAATCAGATGCAACTTTCATTGTTGAAAATGACCTCTGGACGGACAAAACGGAGACATACATACCAATTACCGGAGAATGGACAAACCGGGTTGAGGTGGCTAATCTGGATGGTGATAATTTAATAGATATTGTTTTCGCAAATGGAGGGGACTATTCGGAGCCTGGACCGATTACTGATCAAGGATGGCACCGGTAGATTCAAGTTGGCACAACCTATTTTAAAAGGAAGCCCGACACCACATACGCTTTCATTAGTTCTTGCAGATAATGACAAAAAATTAGATATCATTATGGGGCAGGGTGAAGGTGACGAAGATATTGAATAAAGAATCTTTATTGGAGACAAGGTACAGCCGGATACAGCACCGCCTGTTATTTCGATTCCGAGAATTTCAAGAATTCCAAATTCAAATAAAATAGTAGTTAGTGCAAGGATTCACGACAACAAGAGTTCAAATATGCCACAGGACTGAACTTCTTTTCAAATTTGATGATAAGTCCGAGGTAACACCTATGATATGGTACGGGGAGAACCTCTGGAGAATTGAGTTAAATGATGCACCAATCATCGTGAATGGAACAGTATGTGCAACCGATTATTCTGGGAATAAGAAATGTATTTCGATAAAAGAGTAGTTCATACAGCAGCTACCCAATACCATGCTTCTGGCCATGCTGTTGTAGGGCGTCTGTATTTTGGTGTCGTATTTTCTTAAATCCCATTCTGTGCGACATCTGCGATGTCGAACCCGGATCGGGAGGATATCGAATCCGTCAGAACCAAATCATCCAATCCAACGCTCAGCCAGTCCCAAAAGCGGTAAAAACACCCTTATGTTAACGTTTGAATATAATTTTGTAAAAAAATAGGGTCATTTTTAACCCTATGTGTGCCAGATTAGTCTATTTTTGCCGCAAATCCCAATAAATAACAACCACCCTTATGGCACACTTACGTTTTGAGGCGCTGAAGAAACTCAGCGAACGAGCACGTGTACATGTCGACTTACCCAGCCCCAAAGTATCCGACTTCTTTGGCGAGAATGTGTTTGGCATGGACCAGATGCGCGCTACCTTGGCCCCGGCCATTTTCAAAAAGGTTAGCAACGCAATCAAAAACCACGAAAAAATTGACGAGGCTACGGCAGATGCCGTGGCACAGGCCGCCAAAACCTGGGCGCTGAGCAAAGGTGCCACGCACTTCACCCACTGGTTCCAACCGATGACGGGTGGCACAGCCGAAAAGCACGATTCTTTCTTCGATGCACTGGCCGGCATAGAGAAATTCAAAGGCAGCGAGTTGGTACAGCAGGAGCCCGATGCATCGTCATTCCCCTCCGGAGGTATCCGTTCTACCTTCGAGGCGCGTGGCTACACCGCGTGGGATCCAACTTCGCCCATGTTTTTGTATGGCAAAACGTTAAGCATACCTACCGTATTTGTTTCCTACACGGGCGAAACGCTCGATAACAAATCTCCTTTGCTGAAGGCTTTGAAGGCGGTGGACAACGCAGCTACCAAAGTGTGCCAGCTATTCGATAAAGACATTCAGCACGTAGTGGCTTCGCTCGGCTGCGAGCAAGAGTACTTCGTGGTGGACAAAGACCTTTTCAACGCGCGCCCCGACCTGGTGATGGCAGGCCGCACCGTCTACGGTCATGCACCCGCACGCGGGCAGCAGATGGAAGATCATTACTTTGGTTCCATCCCCTCACGTGTGTACGATTTCATGAAGGAGTTTGAGATTGAATGCTGGAGGCTGGGCATACCGGTGCGCACCCGCCACAACGAGGTAGCACCCAGCCAGTTTGAGGTGGCACCTTTGTTTGAAGATGTAAACGTGGCCAACGACCACAACCAGTTGATGATGGATGTGATGGGCCGCGTGGCCGAGAAGCACAACCTGCGCATCCTCTTCCACGAAAAACCATTTGCAGGCGTAAACGGTAGTGGTAAGCACAACAACTGGTCTTTGATTACGGACACAGGTGTAAACCTCTATGCGCCCACCAGCAGCGCGCGCGATAACCTGATGTTCCTTACCTTCTTCATTACCACCATCAAGGCCGTGCACGAACATGCCGACTTGTTGCGTGCCAGCATTGCCACACCGGGCAACGACTTCCGCCTGGGAGCCAACGAAGCACCGCCCGCTATCATGTCGGTGTTTATCGGTGCACAGATGACGGCCGTGTTGGATGAGTTGGAGAGCAAGGGCAACGTGAAGATTGAGAAGGGCGACAACATGTACATGAAGTTGGGTATTGATCAGATTCCTGAAATCATTCTGGATGCTACAGACCGCAACCGCACTTCGCCTTTTGCCTTTACGGGAAATAAGTTTGAGTTCCGCGCAGTGGGCTCCAGCGACAACTGTGCCACAGCCATGACGGCCCTCAACACCATTGTGGCCGAACAGTTAGACGACTTCTTCGAAACCGTAAGCAAAGACATCGAGAAAGGCACCGAGAAGCGCATGGCCATTGTGAACGTGTTGCGCAAGTACATCAAAGAATCTAAAAACATCCGTTTCGAAGGCGATGGCTACTCGGAAGAGTGGGTGAAGGAAGCAGCCAAGCGTGGCCTCAACAACATCAAGAACATGCCGCGCGCACTCGATGCGTATGTAACCAAAAAATCGCTGGCCTTGTTCGAGAAGCATGGTGTGCTGAACCACAAAGAAGTAGAAGCGCGCAATGAAATACGCCTGGAGTCGTACATCAAGCGCGTGCAGATTGAAGCCCGTGTGATGGGCGACCTGGCCATGAACCACATTGTGCCCACCGCTATTGCTTACCAAACCAAGCTGATAGAGAATGCCAATGGATTGAAAGGCCTGGGTGTAGACAATGCGGCCGTGGTGCAAACCATCAAAGAAATTTCGGGCCACATTGATACCATTAAAACGAGCGTGCGCGCCATGGTGGAAGAACGCAAGCGCATCAACAAAATTACCGATACGCACAAGCGCGCGTTGGCCTACTGCGATGACATCAAAGAAAAATACTTTGAGCAGATTCGCGATGCAGTAGATAAGCTTGAGTTGCTGGTAGACAATGAAGACTGGCCACTGGTGAAATACCGCGAGCTGCTCTTCTTGCGATAGATTTTTTTTACCTAAACCTGTAAACCACGGCTCCGACCTTTTACCAAGGCGGAGCCGTATCTTTTTAGGGGTTTTATAAATGCACGGTGGTTTGTTTGCGTGCCGCTTCGTAGAGTGCCTCTATCACTTTCACATCGCGCAAGCCCTCATCACCATTGGTCAGGGGCTCTTCATTTTTCAGAATGCATGTCGAGAAGTGATCGAACATCAACGGAATCTGATCTACCGCTGCCAGGTATCTTTCCGATACGGTTCGTTTGCTTTGATAGCCTTCATGGAACCTAAGGTTTCCGTTGCTGGTGGCGGGATTGATTTCGAACCAGCCACTGGAACCCACTACACGGTAGTAGTTCTGTAGGTCGTGGTTCCAGCCTGCGTGGCCCGCAGCCAGCACACCGCTCTTGAATTGCAGGGTAAAGGAAACGGCTTTCTCTTGGTCGGGATTTTCCTGGCTGCGAACCATCTGCGCAGTAACCGACACCGGTTCCTCGCCCGCCAGGTAACGGCAGGCTTGCACGCTGTAGATGCCGATGTCGGTAAGGGCACCACCACCGGCCAGTTCGGTATTCATTCGCCATTTGTTTTTCCCCCACGCATCGCCCATCAGAAATCCTTTGCTTGCCACAATCTGAACCGGTTCCCCAATCACCTGCTCGCGACAATAGCGGATGGCCTCCAATGTAAAGGGGTCGAAGCGGGCGCGGTAGGCCACCATCAATTTTACATTTTGTGCACGTGCCACCCGAATCATTTCTTCGGCCTTCCGGGTGTTGGCGGCCATGGTTTTTTCGGTGATCACGTGCTTGCCTGCTTTCATGCAGCGAATGGCAAAGTCGGCATGCAGGCCCACGGGTGTGCAGATGTACACCGCTTGTATCTCGTTCATGTTGGCTATGCGCTCCAGGTCATCGTAATGAAAATGATGAGGCGCGCCCCAGCGGTCTGCCCACGTTTTTGCCTTGGCCCGATCGGAACTGATGAAGGCCACCACTTTGCTCTTTTGGCTCTGTGCCAGGCGCGGCACCACGTAGCTGGCGTAGTTGCCGAGACCCAGCACGGCATACCCCACTTGATCGGTGGCGGAGTCCTTATTGGTTGCGATTGCGAGGGAACGGTGCCCGGCCAGCGTACCCAGCGCCCCGAGCCCCACCGCGCGAAGAAATTTTCTGCGATTCGACATATTTTTTTCAGCGCAAGAAGGTGGCCCTTGGGCTGAAAACATTCCGGAAACATGATTCCGGAATCAATTTCCTATGGTCTGCCGGAATTGGTGGGGGGTGGTGGCGGTGTGCTGGCGGAAGGCGGTATAAAAAGCGGAGATGGAATGAAAGCCGCAGTCGTAGGCAAGCAAGGCGGCTTTGGCCTCCGGGTCGCTAGCCAGCAGGCGCTTGGCGTGTTCCACCCGGTAGGTGTTCACAAATTCGCTGAAATTCTTGCCGGTGTGTTCGTTGATGGCCCTCGACACAAACCGCGCGGACGACTGAACCGATTGCGCGAGACGCACCAGGCTGAGGTCGGGGTCGAGGTAGACCTTGTCCTTCTCCATTTTCTCCACTACCTGCCGAAGCAGTTGTTCCAATGTTTCCTTGTCGGGTGCGTTGTGGCGATGGCGCGCGGGCGTTTTTTCGAACGTAAACAACGCGGCCCGGTGAAGCGCTGCGTAGGCAACCGCATAGACCAGCAAGGAGTAGAAGATGGCACCGCTGAGGTAGCTGGGGATGATGGAAAAGAAGATACCGGTATAGTACAACCACAATCCGGCCACGGCCCATAGTAGCTTTTGATACCAATCGCGCTCAATGGCCAGTGGCGCCTGCGTTTGTTTTCTCCACAGGTTGAATGAAAGCAGCAGGTATACGGCCAATTGCAGAAGTATGAAGAAGTAAATCGTGCGCGATATCAATTCGCCTTTTTCATTAGGAATAACAGGCGCCAGCAAAAAGAACAGAAGGGCGGGCAAGAAATGCAAGCCATCCTTTTTATGCACGCGGTCCTTCAGCTGCAGCAACAGCAGGCCATAGAACCACAACAGCGGGCCGGTGGCCAGTTGCGCTGCCAGCCCCACGTTGCGGAAGGCCCCGTCCATCACCAGAAAATGATTAAACACCGATTTCCCCACCCGCACAGAGATGGACAGAATCAACAACGCGAATAGTACATTGGCCAAACGGTGGCCGCGTGGTGAGGTGAACAAATAGATGGCGAAGAACAGGGATTGAATAACCCCCAATGAGCTGAGCAGTAGCAGGAGGGCATCCGTGGTCAAGGCCTGTTGCTTTTACCTGTAAGCAATTGAGTTTGGTTATTCACCATTTCCAACACCGCATTGCGAATCAGGTGGGGGTGGCTCCATGGCACAAAGTGGTCCATCGATTCTTCCAGCATCAGCTTCACGGGCGCATTGGTAATCATGCGGTGGGCAAACTCCGCATTGGCGGGTGGCACCAGCGAATCTTTCATTCCCTGAATGACAATAGACGGACATTTGATGGATGCCCACAGCGGAAGCATCTTTTGCAATTCAGGTTTCAGGTGGTAAATCTCATCGTTGGAGGCACGCAGCGAGCGGGGCAGCATCCATTTGAAGAAAGGTGTAGCCAGCGGTGCCCTGAACCATTCGTGTGGCTCCAGGTCCGGATCGATGGAGGGGGCCACGAACACCAGGCCATCCACCAGGTCGGGGTAGTCCATGGCCATGCGCGCAATCACCGGTCCACCCAACGAGTGCCCTACCAGTATGATGGGGCGGTTGCGTTGATGTGCCTCTAACAGAGGTTTGATGGCAGCGGCCTGCTTTCTCAGTGAGGGTTCGGCTTTGCCGAAGTTAGAAGTACCAAATCCGGGACGGTCTACAGTAACCAGTTGCGCTCTTTTCAGCAGACTGGTGTCTGCCATAAAGTCAATAAAGGCGCTGAGTGAACCAGGCGAGCCATGCACAAACACCACCAGTGGTTTGCTCTCCTCACCGGCTTTCAGGTAGGTGATGGGCTGGTTGCCCACATAATATTGATGCAATGTTCCTTTGAAAGGCTTGTCGGAAAAGAACTGATCTACTTCTTTTCTGCTCATGCGAAATTGGATGCACGAATCGATGAGCAACAACAGCCCTACCAGCAGCAGGGTGGTGATGATTGTCGTTTTGCGAAGTACCCTTCTGGCGGAGGTCATTCGTGTTACATGTTCAGCATCTTGCGGTACGCAGCGGTGTTGGTCAGTATCTCAATCGCTTTCTTAATATCCGTATCGCGTTTAAAGCCCACCTCAATGGCGCCCCGTTCGTAATAATAGTGCGAGGCGATGTCTTCTTCCAGCAAGCTTTTGATCTGGTCTTTGAAAGTCTGTAAATCATTTTTCTTGCTTTCGGCCAAGCGTGCCTGCATGGTTTGCAGTTGGGGCTTCAGTTCGTCATAGTAACGTTCGCGCTTGGCTTCTTCAACTAACTCGGCCAGTTCGGCTTCTACGGGCGAGCGATAAGTGTAGTTCTTGCCCTTCATCCAATTGGCAAATTCAGTATACTCTTCATCTGTTAATGCAAACTCGGTAGCAGGAGGAATGCTGGGATGCTTCGATGCATATAAGGTAGAGTAGTCGAACAAGAAGCCATTGGTGTATAGCACCTGCGTAAGGGTGGCAGCATCAAAGCCTTCGGTCACAATATCAGGATCAATGCCACCACCATCGTACACAATTCGGCCGCGCGAAGTTTTGAATTCTCGCTTGATGGAGTCGGGGATTGAGCCCACGCTGCCATCTTCTCTGCGGTGAGTGTAATCCAACACCTGTATGCAGCGGCCCGTGGGTGTGTAGTATTTGGCCGTGGTAATTTTTACCTGCGAGTTGTACGACAGGGGGCGGCTGAGCTGCACCAGCCCTTTTCCAAAAGATTTCTCACCGATGATCACAGCACGGTCATAATCTTGTAATGTACCGGCTACAATCTCTGAAGCGGAGGCACTGCCGCGGTTAATCAGCACCGCCACAGGTATTTCGGTATCAACGGGAGGATTCAGTGTTTCATAGTGAATGTTGCTGTCTTCCACTTTGCCTTTGGTGGTAACCACTTTCTTTCCTTTCGGGATGAAGATGTTGCACACGTTCACCGCTTCGAACAGCAAGCCGCCCGGGTTGCCGCGCAGGTCGAGGATGATGCCCTTGGCACCTTTTTCTTTCAGCGCCACCACCGCATTCTTCACTTCTTTGCCTGCATCGGGCGTAAAGTCAGACAGTTGCACGAAGCCGATTTCGGGGCTCACCATGCCGAAGTAAGGCACGTTGTTCACTTTTATTTTCTCGCGTTTGAATTCCAGCACAATCGGGTTGGCCACGCCTACCCGCTTCACAGTTAGTTTCAACGGGGTGCCCACTTGTCCACGCATCAGCAATTCTGCCTCTTCCATCGAAATTTTGGTGAGGTCCACTTCGTCCATCTTGATTACTTCGTCACCAATTTTCAATCCCGCCTTAGCGGCCGGGTAGCCTTCATAAATCATGGTAACCACCGTGCGCTGACCAATTTCGCGGGTAACGGCACCAATGCCACCGTACTGGCCGGTGTTGATGGTGCGGAACGTTTCTACTTCATCTTCGGGAATATAATTGGTATAAGGATCGAGCGAGTTCAGCATGGCATCGATGCCCGTGCGGATCAGCTTGTTGGGATTTACCTCGTCTACATACAGGGCGTTCACCTCTTTGAAGAGTGAGGCAAAGATGTCGAGGTTCTTGGCTATTTCGAAGTAGCGCTCGGCAGGGGGGGTGAACGAGAGCGCAGTCAGACCAACTACCACTACCAACAACACGGCAAATCTTTTCATACAAAACATTTATTGGTTAAAGATAACGAAATGAGCATTGACATAGTTTCTGTTTTTTGCGATTGATACCGGGCGAAACTTTGCATGGGCAATAATGCAGATTTTTCGTACGTTAGATACGTCAAAATGGGGGAGTACCTTACCTGAAACCGGGGATGGCGCCTTGTAGCGGCTTTTTGTTATTTACCATCACAATCCAACCCAAAAACTTCATGAAAATCAGATTAGTTACGTTTTTTTTGGCGATTTGCCTGGCGGTAGCCTGCACTGCGCCCGATAAGTATGCCACCCGCACAGGCGAAAGCGGTGGCTTTTCCTACGAGTATGTGGAGAACGATCCGTTGAAAGTGCGCATCTACACCCTTAAAAACGGATTGAAAGTGTACCTCAGCCAATACCAGGCGGAGCCCAGGCTGCAAACCCAAATAGCGGTGAAGGCCGGTGGCAAAAACGACCCTGCCGAAACCACGGGATTGGCCCATTACCTGGAGCACATCATGTTCAAGGGCACTGCAGACTTTGGCACTCTTAACTGGGCCGATGAAAAAGTGTACCTCGACAGCATTGAGCACATGTTCGAGCACTACCGCACCCTAACTGACTCAGTAGAGCGTGTAAAGTATTACCGCCTCATCGACCAGGTGTCGAACGCTGCTTCGAAGTTGGCTATTGCCAACGAGTACGATAAGATGGTGTCGGAGATTGGCGCGCGCGGCACCAATGCCTACACCAGCGAAGACCGCACCGTGTACATCAACGACATTCCCGCCAACCAGATTGAAAATTGGCTGAAGCTGGAGGCCAACCGCTTTCGCGTGATTGTGCCGCGCCTGTTTCACACCGAACTGGAGACCGTGTATGAAGAAAAGAACCGCAGCCTCGACAACGACTATTGGAAAACCTACGAGGCACTCTACAATGGAATATTCCAGAAACACCCGTATGGAACCCAAACCGTTATTGGCACGATCGATCATTTGAAAAACCCCTCCATTACCAACATCAAAAATTATTTCAACACCTACTACCGACCCAACAACGTAGCCATTTGCCTCAGTGGCGATCTTGACTACGACAAAACCATTGCACTGATTGATCAATATTTTGGCGACTGGCAGCCCAACGAGCAGTTGCCGGTGTGGACCAAAACACAAGAGGACCCCATTCAGCAACCAGTGGTGAAGGAAGTATTCGGTCCCGATGCGGAGTGGGTGAACCTTGGCTTCCGTTTCGATGGCCGCAGCTCGGACGAATACAACTTGTTGCGCCTGACGGATATGATTCTGTCGAACTCGCAAGCGGGGTTGATAGACCTGAACCTGAAGCAACAGCAAAAAGTGTTGGAGCCCGCCAGCTACGTGGATGTTATGAATGACTATGCCGTTCATACTTTCCAGGGCAAACCCCGGGAGGGACAAACACTGGAGCAGGTGAAGGACCTACTGCTGGAGCAGATAGAGTTGCTGAAGAAAGGCGAGTTTGAGGATTGGCTGATTGAGGCGGTAATCAACGACTTAAAGAAAAACCGCATTCAGCAATCTGAATACAACTGGTCGCGTTCCAACGATATGGTAATGGCGTTTACGAACGACATGCAGTGGCAGCAGATGGTGGAGTCGGTCGAAACGTTGAAGCGATTTACCAAAAAAGACATTGTGAAGTTTGCCAACGAGAAGTATGGCAACAACTATGTGGTGGTGTACAAGCGCAACGGCAAAGATCCAAATGCCCGTAAAGTTTCCAAGCCGGAGATCACCCGCGTGGCGTTGAACAAAGAAGCCAAGTCTCCTTTTCACGAAGAACTGCTGAACAGCAAACCCCCTAAGTTGGAGCCTCGTTTTCTCGACTACAATAAAGACGTGCAAAAACTGGCGATGAATAAAGATGTGCCGGTACTGTATGCACCTAATACCGAGAACGAGCTGTTTACCCTGTATTATCTTTCAGATGTGGGCACTAACAACGATCCACGGCTGAAGGTGGCCGTGGAGTACCTCGAGTACCTCGGCACCTCGCAGATGAGCAACGAAGATTTTAAGAAGGAGCTCTACAAGATAGGATGCAATTTTGGTGTTTTTGCGGCCGAAGACCGCACCTACATCTACCTGAATGGTTTGAGCGAGCACATGGACAAGGCCATTACCCTCTTCGAGCAACTGCTGGCAGACCCCAAGCCGGATGAAGAAGCGCTGAAGAAAGTAGTGGACGGCATCTTCAAGAAGCGCGATGATGTGAAGAAAGATAAGTTCGCCATTTTGTATGAAGGATTGCTTAACTACGGCTTGTATGGCGCAGAGTCACCTTTTACCAATGTGGTCTCCAACAAAGATTTGCGCGAACTGAAGGCAGAACAACTGACAGACATCATCAAAGGATTTACGCAGATGGAGCACAAGGTGCTGTACTACGGTCCCCGCAAGGCAGACGAGGTGGTGGCTACCTTAAACCAACTGCACCAGTTACCAGAGCAACTGAAGCCGCTGCCGCCACCAGTTGAATTTGCCATGAAAGATGTGACCGATCAAGGCGTATTTTGGGCCAACTACGACATGGTGCAGGCGGAAATCATGTTCCTTACCAAGGGACCGGCCTTTGACGCGAAACGCATTCCGGCTACGCGCATGTTCAACGAATACTTCGATGGCAACATGAGCTCACCAATTTTTCAGGAGTTGCGCGAAGCACAAGGGCTGGCGTACTCTGCGTTCGCCTACTATGGCACCGCCAACCGACCTACGGGCAATGACTTCTTCTACGGCTACGTAGGTACCCAGGCCGACAAGCAGGCAGAAGCCATGAAGGGATTGAACGAACTGATCCACAATTTCCCGCGTACCGAGAGTGGCTTTGAGGTGGCCAAGAGCGCGCTGATGAACCGCATAGAAAGCGAGCGCATCACCAAAACAGGCGTATTGTTCAACTACCTGAACGCGCAAAGGCAAGGAATCGACCACGACATACGCAAAGATGTGTATGAACAGGTGCAAACCATGACGCTGGACGATGTACAACAATTTCAGGAGCAGTATCTTAAAAATGCTAAATACAACGTGGTATTGGTGGGCAGTAAAGACAAGCTGAATTTTAGAGACCTGCAAAAATATGGCAAGGTGCAAGAGTTAACCCTTGACGAACTGTTTGGTTACGAGAAAGTGCAGAAGATAAATGTGGAAACGCCCAACCAATAAGTAGAAAGAATTAAAAAGGTCACCAGCGTGTTTCGCACAGGCTGGTGATTTTTTTAGCCGTAGTTCAGTTGTCGGAATCTCTGCTTGCCTGAAATCCTGACGCGGTATTTTGAAACTCAGAACGTGGCGATTGCTAAATTGCATTGATTCCAGGACGGGCAAACGCCCAAAAAAAGGAGGCCAACAGGATGAAGCAAGCCAATAACAACCCCGTTCAATCTGTTCAAGTGGTTCATTTTCACGAAGCAGCTTGGCTCAACAAACCCGATCTGGTGGCCACAGAAGAGCCGCTGGAAATACGCCTGGGTTTTGGCCGCGAGGTGCGGGAACAAAGGAGCCTCAGTGTAACCATGCGCACCCCGGGTCATGATTTTGAACTGGCACTGGGCTTTTTGTTTACAGAAGGCATTGTTCAATCGTTGGATGAAATAGAAAGCATTAAATACTGCGAAGACGTGGGCCGGCAGGAGGAACAGGGAAACGTGGTGCGCGTGGAGCTGAAGCCTTCGGTGACGCTTGATTGGTCCAGGCTGCAACGCAATTTTTACACGTCTTCCAGTTGCGGTGTATGTGGCAAATCTTCCATAGAATCAGTACAGCAGCGTTGTGAAGGCATCCTTTCCGACTTTCAGATCCATTCGGAGATGATTGTTTCGCTGCCCGACAAATTGAGGAACGCACAAATGGTTTTTCAGCATACAGGCGGGTTGCATGCGGTGGGTGTGTTCGCAGCTAACGGTGAGTTGCTGTTGCTGCGCGAAGATGTTGGCCGCCACAACGCCCTCGACAAAGCCATTGGTGCACTGTTGCTGAAAAAGCACATCCCCGCCACTGGGTGTTTGTTGCTGGTAAGCGGGCGGGCGAGTTTTGAGCTGGTGCAAAAAGCCGCCATGGCTGGTTTCGCGGTAATGGCAGCCGTAGGTGCGCCATCCAGCTTGGCCGTATCGCTGGCCGAACAACTAAATATGACGTTGATTGGCTTTTTGCGAGGCAGTTCGTTTAATGTTTATTCGGCTGCTGTACGCGTCAAATCGTAGGGTTCACCAATCTCTCGAAATCGCTACCTTCGTAATGATGAAAGAAGCAGATCCGATTATCCAGCAACAACAACGCGAGGCCGGTGGGCTGGCGGCTGTGGCCAGCTCCCTCCAACACATTGCCAAAGAGGTAGGCCTGGTGGAGGGAACGAAAGCCTTGCTAAGGGTAAACCAGTTCGATGGCTTCGATTGCCCCGGTTGTGCCTGGCCCGATCCAGACGACCACCGGTCGGTGGTGGAATTTTGCGAGAACGGTGCGAAAGCGGTGGCAGAAGAGGCTACCACAGAAAAGTGCGATGCCGCATTTTTCAAAAAGCACGCAGTGGCAGAAATGCAAACGTGGACAGATTTTGAAGTAGGTAAGAGCGGTCGCATAACAGAGCCCATGATTTTGCGAACAGGGGCCACACACTATGAACCCATTTCCTGGGCAGATGCATTTCGCCACATTGGCGCAAAACTAAAAAGCCTGCCATCGCCCAACGAGGCGGTGTTTTATACATCGGGTCGCACCAGCAATGAAGCGGCCTTTCTCTACCAGTTGTTTGTGCGCATGTATGGCACCAACAACCTGCCCGATTGTTCCAACATGTGCCACGAGTCGAGTGGGGTGGCGCTAACCGAGACCATAGGTATTGGCAAGGGCTCGGTAAAGCTGGAAGACTTCTACCTGGCCGAGGTGATTGTGATCATGGGTCAGAACCCGGGTACCAACCACCCACGCATGCTTACTGCCCTGCAAAAAGCAAAAGCCAACGGTGCGAAAATCATTACCATCAACCCGCTGCCGGAGGCGGGACTCATCGGTTTCAGGCATCCGCAAAACCCGCTCGATCTGATCGGCCAGCCCACCACCATTACCGATCTATGGTTGCCGGTCCGCATCAACGAAGATGTGGCATTGCTGAAAGCCATGCTGAAGAAGCTGTTGGAAAAAGAAAACGAATCGCCCGGCCAGGTCTTTGACCGGGCATTCATCAACCATCATACCACAGGTTTTGAAGCGTTGGTGGCACATCTCCATCAGATAAATGCGCGCGACCTTATTCAACAGGCGGGTGTGGACGAACGACTGGTGGATGAAGCCGTGGCGTTGCTTGCCGCAAAAAGTAAAATTATTGTTTGCTGGGCCATGGGTCTTACCCAGCACAAAAATGCGGTGGATAACATCCGCGAGATTGTAAACCTGCTGCTGTTGAAAGGCAGCATCGGCAAACCCGGGGCCGGCACCTGCCCGGTGCGGGGCCACAGCAACGTGCAGGGCGACCGCACCATGGGTATTTACGAGAAGCCCGGCAAAGAATTTCTGGACAGGCTTGAAGCCAACTTCCAGTTTCAACCACCGCGCACAAATGGGTTCGATACGGTTGAAACCATTCAGGCCATGGCGGAGGGAAAAGTGAAAGTGTTTTTCGCCATGGGTGGCAATTTTCTCTCGGCCACTCCCGATACGTACTTTACCGCGCGGGCACTCAATAAATGCGAATTAACGGTGCAGGTTTCTACCAAGCTGAACCGCAGCCATTTGGTTACCGGCAAAGAGGCCATTATCCTGCCCTGCCTGGGCCGCACCGAGGCAGACGTGCAAAACGGCCAACCGCAATTTGTAAGCGTAGAAAATTCTACAGGCGTGGTGCACCAATCGCGGGGTAACCGCCAGCCGGTGTCCCGTCAATTACTCAGTGAAGTGAAGATTGTAACGGAACTTGCGAATGCCACACTGCCAACCGGCAACCTCAACTGGAGCGAATTGGCCGATGATTACGACCGCATTCGCGATTTAATTGAGAAGACCATACCTGGTTTCGAGCGCTACAATGAGCGGGTGCGCAAACCCGGTGGTTTTTATCTTCCCAATGGTGCGCGCGTGGGCGAGTTTAAAACCAACACGGGCAAGGCCCACTTCACCATCAATGCTGTGGCCGAACACACATTGGGCGAAGACGAATTGTTGATGATGACCATTCGCAGCCACGATCAATATAACACCACCATTTATGGATTAGACGATCGCTACCGCGGCATCAGACATGGCAGGCGGGTGATTTTTATGAACGAGCAGGACGCTGCGCGGATGAACTTCCAGAAAGGTGACAGGGTAAACATTTCGAGCCACTATGAAGGGGTAGTGCGCACGGCCGAAAATTTTGTGGTAGTGCCATATGCTATTCCCAGTAAAAATGTGGCTACTTATTTTCCCGAAGCCAATGCCGTAGTTCCGCACAATCACTTTGCCAGAGGCAGCCAGACACCCATTTCGAAGTCGGTGGTGGTGCGTTTAACAAGATATGAAGCAATCTAACGAGCCACCTGGTAGACATTTTTCTCCCACTGCTCCAGCCGTGGATGCATGAAGCGAAACCATACCGGGGGCAGCAGCGCCAGTAAAATCATGGTAGGGTATCCGTAAGGTAACTGCGGGCTTTCGTCATAGTGTTTCAAAACCTGGTAACGCTTGTGTGCATAAGCGTGGTGATCGGAATGGCGTTGTAATTGAAATAGGAAAAAATTGCTGATCAGGTGGCTTGCATTCCACGAGTGCATGGGGTTCACACGCTCGTATTCGCCTGAAGGAAGTTTACGCCTCAAAATGCCGTAGTGTTCAATGTAATTCACCAACTCCAGCAAGGTAAATGCAATGATGCTTTGGGCGAAGAAGAAGGAGATGATCGCGATGGCTGCGACAGCCGTAGATGCAAAGAAGGCAACCAACAGGCCACAAAATACGAGTGGTAAAATGGTGAACCAAATCATTTGATTGCGCCAATGAAACACACTAAAGCCTTTCCGTTGCAGCGATTGACGTTCCAGGTGCCAGGCATGCCTGTAGCCATCGAACACAGAGCGAATCCAAAACCGATAGAAGCCTTCGCCCTTGCGGGCAGTAGCCGGGTCGGCCTCGGTGGCTACCTGTACATGGTGGCCCCGGTTGTGCTCGATAAAGAAATGCATGTAGCACACCGTCATTAACAGCAACTGGCTATAGAGCTGCTCCAGCTTCGATTTTTTGTGCCCTAACTCATGGGCCACTGTAATGCCAACGCCACCCGTGATAACGCCACAACTCAAAGTAAAGCCCAGCCATTCGGTGGGCGTTTGCAGATAGCCTTGGGCCACGATGTACGCAGCCCAGCCTAACAATCCTACCTGCAGGTAGGTCCACAGGTAGGTAACGAACCGGTAATAAAAAACCTCACTCACCTTCTTCTCCTCCTGCGGACTTACATTGCTGGTGTCGAGGCCGATCAGTTGGTCGATGGCAGGAATCATGACGAATGAAAATACCAATGCCGAGAAATTGTACCAGCCGCCCAGGTAGACACCAGCCACCAGGCAGGCGGGCATGAGCAGGGCAGCCAGAAAGCCGATGAAGCGCAGCACACGCATGTGCCGAATTTACAAAAAAGGCGGAGATTAAGAGCCGCTATTGCTTGGAAGCCACGTTGTTGAACAGCGGCTTGCGTTCCAGGTGGGCGTTTCGTTCTATTTCCTTCAGTTCATGCCAGTTAGATTCTACAAATGTGTTGAATGAGCTGGCAAGGCTATCGTAGTGTGCGCGTTGAAAAATGCTTTTCACGCTGGCCTGTTCTGCCCATTGCACTTGCTGTATGAATTCACGCGAAGTGGCCAGGGCCCCAGCCTCCTCGGATAGTTGATGGATGTGTTCCAGTACGCTCTTGCAGGCCGCATCGTATTCGTCTACCACATGTGGGTTGCTGATGCTTTTGGGTGTAAACCTGATTTTTTCGAGCTGTGCCACCTGCGTTTGCAACGATGGGATGGTGGGGGCACTGGATGCTTTGGCCAGTTGTTGCACCAGTTGTTTCAAGACTTTCGAACGATCTGTCTCCGTCTTCACCACGCGGTTCCACGATTGCAGTACACTGTCTTGCAGCACCAGGTATTCATCGGTTAGCGAGTCGAGGCGCGTAAACTGCGTACGTTCCTGAATGTTGCCGGAAGAACCACAACCGGCAAGGGCCACATACAATCCGATGAAGGCAACTGGAAGACTTAGTTTCATCTATTGATGATTGCTGATTAATATCCTCCGTAAGAACCTTGATATATCAATAGATCTGTGAATGCGCGCTGTGCCTGTATATTTCATAGTGCTTTCGGAAGCTTTCCCTATTACGGGCCGCAATGATACAAGGTTTAACCCACTTTGGGCAAGGCGTGTAATATTTTCGGCTACAATGCTGTGTTAAAGGGGCTTGAACTGCTCAAAAGCTTCGCGGCAATGGTTACAGTAGTAAATGGCGCGGCACAAAGTGGGGCCAAAGGGATTTTTAAGCTCGGTGTCGGTGCCTTCGCAACGAGGGCATTGTGCGCGTTCCAATATTTCCAGGTCGGTAAACAACCGATTATCGGGTGGGGGCGAGAGCCCGAATTTCTTCAACGCCTGCTTCCCTTTTTCGCTGATTTTATCCGAACTCCAGCCCTCGCGAAACGAAACGGCCACTTCGGGGTTTTCAACACCATACTTGCGCAACACCTGCAACACTTCTTCCTTCATTACCTCCAGTGCGGGGCAGCCTACAAAAGTGGGGGTCATCTCTACGCGCACCCGGTCGCCCGCAATGTCAATGGCGGTGATCACACCCAGGTCTACCAGCGATAATACCTGAATTTCAGGATCTTTTACTTCTTCCAGCCAAGAACGCACCTGGTCTTGTGTAAGCGCCATCACTCAGGGATAAACCACATCAAATGAACCCGCAATCACCTGGTTAAGGTGGTGCTTCATGTGCTTTTGAACAGCTTGTATTCTGCGATTGATCAGCACCCAAAGCTGAATGACTTCTTCTTTCGATGCCCCTTGGTAAGCGGAAGCACGCACCCAGAAGTCCTGGTCGTATACAATTTTGGGATTGGTTTCGTACTGGGCCGTAATGAATCGCCTCAGGTTGTTTTGTGCCGAGTCGATCAGGTGACCGATTACCTCCTGCTTGCTCCACTTTTTGGGAAGCGGTTTGGCGTTGAATTCAAAATCGGGTATGGCGTTCAGCCTGCGGCTAAAGTCGGTCAATATGCCATCCAACTCTTTGATGACCTTTTCCATTACCACTCTGCGGTTGGGTCGATGCGGAATACCTCGCTCATTTCATCGAGCAGCGGTTGTAAGTGCTCGCTGTGTTTGCCCATGCGCCCGCCCAATACGGGCGTTTGCAGTTTCCAGTCGGGCAGCACAAGTTGGGTTTCACTTAATACTTTTTCTACCCGCTCTCTCCAACGTTCCATCAGCACCTTTTCACCGCCAAAGATTTTTTCATCTATCAGTTGCTGTTCGTAGGGCGATTCTTCGAAAATACCCAGTGCATAGGGAATGGCCACCTTCAGGGATTGTTGCAAACGGCTGATGCTCTCCTCCGTGGCGCGGCCGAGCTGTTTTACCCAGGTATTGGCATGCAGCGTGTGGTAGCGAAGTTCCCCACGTACTTTGCGCGCCAGTTGTGCCAAAGGTTGGTAGCTGGAGTCCATCAGCATCTCGAACCGGATGGCTTCCGCTGTATCGTAAAGAAAATGTCTGATGAGGCTGAAGTCGTATTCGACATTCGGCAATTCAACCATCATGCTGTTGTGAAATTGCGCAGCATTGCGTGTAAAGGCTACCGTGTCTGGATCTTGCTCGCCCAACTCGTGCAGCAATTGATACAATGCCTGGCTGTGGCCCACTTTGTCCTGCGCCATAGACGAAAAAGCAATGTCTTCTTCGAGTAGTGGACCGAAACCGGTCCACTCAGAATTGCGATGGCCGAGGATCAACTGATCATCGGCCATCTTGTATAAAAGTTCTTTGAGTGCGGTGTGCATGGTTAAACTTCCGATTCGCTGATGTTCTTCTCTTCGCGTGGCTCCAGGTTAATGATGTAGTAAATCAGGAGTAGTGTGGCCAGCAATCCGAACAAGGGTCTGCCACCCCAAATCACGTGTGTTAATACCGTGATGATCATCAACGAAGAAAACACCATTTTCAGTACTTGCGTTTTATTGCGTTGATAGGGGTTGAGTTTAAAATACTCGGCTACTCGTAACATCCCGAAAATCAAAAAACTAAGATAGAGCACCCAACCACCCCGGTCGATCTCAATCCATAATAGCACAGCACCAATCAAACCGATCGTGATTAGAATCAGGTCTTCTTTCCTCAGTTTAGTCATACGGTTACTTTTTTAGAACGCTCCAGAAATTCTTTCAATTTATCGCCTCCTTTGTAATCTGCCGCGTCTCTGAATTTCTTTTCGGGCAGCGTGTTCCAAAGATCTGCTTCGCTTGCATCGGTAAAACGGAATTCGCGCGTGGGTATTGCCCACACATTATACACGGTTTTTCCTGCTGCCAGTTCCCGGGCCTTCCACATGGCCTCCTGTGGTAATACGGCCGCTACGGTGCCAAGGTGCAGTGGCTGCTTGCCTCTTTTGGGCAGCACGTAAATCTCATAATTCAACAACTCACCGACTTGTTCTGTCGCTGCGGGCAATACATCGAAAACAGAAGTGTTACCCTCGGTAGTAGGCGAAACAAACACGCTGCGCGTATCGGTTACGCATAGCGAAACACAGGTAAACCTTCTAGTAAAGGTTTCTTTGGCCAGCACAAAGGCCATTTCCAGATTAGGGGCGTGCACGGCCCCTTCATGCTGAAAGGGTTTTCCATCTTTGGGTTTTACAAACACTTCGAAGGTGCCAAACTGATCCAGCGGAGCCTTGCGACTTACTTCGCCTATTTGTGGTAATCTGTTTACGCGCGGATCGAGCGACTTCATGAACTGTTTTGAAATTAAAAAATCTGTTTCAAAATATCTTTATTCGGGAGACGAGTGGCACTGAAATCACGCCAGCGGGGTGACGTATTGGGCCTCTTTTATTTTTAGTGCCTCGCGCACCCAACGCCCGCGTTCCTCGGCAATTCTGCGCACTGCCAGCCGTTCTTTGTTGCAGGGGCCATCGCCATTGATTACGCGCTTAAATTCCTCCCAGTCGGGTTCGGTGTAATCCCACTTACCGGTATCGGGGTTTTTCTTCAGGTTAGGATCGGGTATGGTAAAGCCCAGTTCCTGAATTTTGGGCACATACATGTCCAGAAACTGATTGCGCATGTCATCGTTGGTGCCCATTTTTACTTTCCATTTCATCAGCACTTCCGTGTGAACGGAGATTTTGTCGGAAGGCCCGAAGAAGTGCATCATGGGGGGCCACCACCGGTTCAACGCCTCCTGAAACATTTGTCGCTGCTTCTGGGTGCCTGTAGCCAGGTAGATCACACAATGATGTCCGTATTTCAGGTGGAAGGATTCTTCGGCACAAATTCTTTCCAGTGCTCGGCAGTAGGGGCCATAGCTGCCTTTGGCATTGGCCAACTGGTTTACAATGGCGCCTGCATCTACCAGCCACGAGATAAAACACGAATCGGCCCAGGTAAATGCCGGGTAGTTGAAAATGTTAGAGTATTTCGATTTGCCGTTGATGAGGTCTTCAATCATCTGCTCGCGCGTTTTGCCCAGTGTTTCGGCCGCACTGTAAAGCAATTGAGCGTGCCCCACTTCGTCTTGCACTTTGGCCATCAGCGCCAGCTTGCGCTTAAAGCCGGGCGCGCGGGTAATCCAGGTGCCCTCGGGCAGGGCGCCAATTATTTCGCTGTGTGCGTGTTGTTCGATCATGCGGATGAGCTGCTTGCGATACAACTGTGGCATCCAATCGGTAGGCTCTATTTTTTCTCCTCTGTCAATGCGGGCTTCAAATTCCGCCAGCAGCACCGGGTCTTCCTGTGCTACACTGTCTGTCTTGATTCCCTCGAACGTATTTCCCCCTCCGTACATAGCAAATAATGTTAATGCCTAACAGGCGTTTGGCAAATTTAACAAAGAAGGGAAATAAATGTTGCTTTGCGCAAAAGTTTTAGCTCATGCTGAAGGGGTGGCCCTTATTTCTTCAGGCCATTCACCAGCATATCGGCCAACTGATTGCCTAGTTGCGGATCAATTTTTCCGGCAGGGTCGTACCACTGGGGCATCCAGTTGAGGGATGAGAACAGCGTCATCACGGCCAGCTTTTTGTCGATGTTGTCTTTGAATTCGCCCGAGGCCATGCCCTCTTCAATAATGGCTTTGAAGCGGTTAATGTAGTTGATGCGCAACAGCAGGAAATCGCGCAGGTAAGGCTGGCTCAGGTGGCGGTGTTCGTTCATAAACACGGCCGAAGCAGTAAGGTCTTTGGCCATAACTTCGATGTGGCCGATAATGCCTCTTTTCAGTTTTTCGCTGGCCGTCAGGTTTTGTTTTTCCACCGCGTCCAGCGATTTGCGAAATTCTGCGGCCATGTCGAAGCAGAGGTGCTGCAGAATTTCCTCCTTCGATTTAATGTGCGAGTATAAGCTGGCGGCTTCTATGCCGAGCTTCTGCGCCAGGTCGCGCATGGATGAAGCTACGTATCCTTTCTCTTTAAAGAGTTGAGCTGCTTGACGAATGACTTGCTCTTTGCGCGATAAATTTGTTACCACCTCCATGAATCAATCGTTTTGCGTTTAGATCACAGCGAAGGTAATTAATATAAATGTGATGCTGAAACGAACCGGCCGTTTCAACATCACATTTAATAACTCCTAACGAGCGGTAGTTCTTTACAAACGATTTAAGCGAGCTCGCGCAGGTCTACTGGCACCACACGCGACACACCCTTTTCTACCATGGTGATGCCATAGATAACATCGGTGCTGCTCATGGTGCGTTTGTTGTGTGTAACTATAATAAACTGCGACTCTTTGCTGAACGTGCGAATGATGTTGTTGAACTTGTCGATGTTGGCATCGTCTAGGGGGGCATCCACCTCATCGAAAATACAGAAGGGTGCCGGCTTCAACAGGTACATGGCAAAGAGCAGGGCAGTAGCCGTTAATGTCTTCTCTCCACCCGATAGCTGGTTGATGGTAAGCGGGCGTTTACCCTTAGGCTTGGCAATAATGTCGATGTCCGACTCCAACGGCTTGGTGGGGTCTACTAGCTTCAGATCGCACTCATCGCCTTCGGTAAATAGCGAGCGAAACACGTTAATAAAGTGTTCCTTGATCTTCTGGAATGCTTCCATGAAGGTCTGGCTGGCCACCGTTTCAATTTCGTTAATCGTGGTAAACAGCGACTCCTTCGCTTTAAGCAAGTCATCTTTCTGGGCTAAGATAAAGTCGTTGCGTTGTTTTATCTCCGTGTAAGCCTCCATGGCCATGGGGTTAATCGGTCCCATGTTGTCAAGCTTCTCCCGTATTTTGGTAACCTCGTTACGCAGCTTGTCTTCATCCAGCTTGGCCAACTCTTCTGTTTCTTCAGGCGCTGACTGGCTCACCACCGAGTCAAGGTCTACGTTAAATTCTACCGACAGCCTCTCTTTAACCGAAGTGAGTTGCAGCTTACTTTCGCTCAGTTGGTTTTGCAGCTCCATCAATAATGTGTCGATATGTTGGCGCTGGTGGCTGATTTCGCGCAGGTCTTTTTCAAACTGGTCTATCTCTCCACGGCCCGAATAGTATTCTTTCTCAGCTTCGCTCAGGCCTTTCTCCATTTCTTCTTTTTCAGCATAAAGGGCCAGCAGATCTTCATCGCTGTTGTGTGTGGTTTCTACGATGGCCCGTATCTCGTCTTCGTTTTTGGCCAGTTCGCTCATGTTTACTTCTATGCGCTGGGTGCTCTGGTCCATCGACTCCTGCTTGAAGCGGATTTCCTGATCCACGCTCTTCACGCGGTTTTCTTGCTGGTGGAAGTAGATGTTTTGTTCGTTGAAGGCCGAAGACTTCTGGCTAAGCACTTCATTTTGTGCCGCCAGTTCTTGTGCCAGCGCTTTCATGCGTTCATCGTGCTGCTCCAATTCATGCTGGGCAATCTGTGCCTTGGGCTTCAGCTCATCCAGCTCTTTCAGCAGCCCGTCAATTTTTTCGAGAATATCTTCTCTGCGAAGATCGGCCGTGTTCAGCATCTGGTTGAACTGCTCCTTCTTGGTCTTAATGGAGATGTACTCGTTGTTTACCAGTTTGATGGCATTTTGTGCCTCTTCAATCTGTTGTTTCAGCGTGTTGTTGCGCAGCCGCTCCAGCTCGCGTTGGCGGTCCAGCAGCGAGTGGCGTACATCTTCCAGTTTCTTAGTAAGGTCTTTGATTTCCTTGTCGAGCTTTTCGAGGTTCTTGGCTCGGCCGATTTTCTTTCCTTCAAAAAGACCTACCGAGCCACCAGAGAGGCTGAACTTGCGCTTGGTTACCTTACCGCTCTTCGCTATGAAAATGTTTTCGTCATTGGCAGGTAGTGTTTTTACATCGCCCTCGTAGATATACACCCGGTCGAGTATGTACGACATGAGTTTGGTGTACTTCGGGTCGAACTCGATGATCTGCGTGGCGGGGAAGGCGTTAGGATACATCTGGATAGGCGAAGAATGAAACTTCTCGAACGAATCCAGGATGAAAAAATTCGCTTTGCCTTTGCTGGCATCGCTCAATATGTTAATGGCCTCGTAAGCCTCTGCTTCGTGGTCTACAATGTAGTAGTTCAAAAAGGGCTCCAGGTAGTTTTCAATGGCTACCCTGTATTCTTCTGTGGTAGAAATAATATCCGATAGCAATGGCGCATTCTTGGTCCAGCCCACATTCTTCTTTAAGAACTTGATGGCTTCCGGAAAGCCCTCCAGGTTTTCTACCAGCGACTTGGTGAGCTGGTATTCATTCTGGCGGGCATCGAGTTTACGGCCGGTTTCCGTCATCTCTTCGCGAATCATTTCAATGGTTTTCTCCATTGATGAAATGCGGCCGATCACGTCTTCCTCTTCTTTCTTCAGCTTATCGAGATAGCTATTCTTGGTATCGATTTCCTGTTGCAGCACATCTAATTTCTTCTCGAACTCGGCCAGGCTGGCGCTTTGCTGGCTGGTGTCGGTGGCGGTGCGTTCCAATTCCTGCTTGAAAGAGGAAACTTGTATCTCACGAATTTCTACCGCTTTGTTGATCTGGAAGGCTTCTTCCTGCTTGGCGCGGTGAAGTTGGCGCGAGGCGTCTGCTTCGCCCTGTAGCGTATACGTTGATGCCTTCTGTGCCTCGTAGTCGGCCTTCAGGCTCTCCACTTTACGGCTGATTTCATCCAGCACGGCACGGGCTGAATCGCGCTCAGCTTCCAGGCTCTGGATGCTGAAGCGTGCACGCTCGTTGCTCTTTTTGTCCTGGTCAATCTGGTCTTTCAGGTTGGTTACGCGGTCGTTCAAAAAGCGCAGGCGTTCATTCTTAATCTGCTTCTCGCTTTCGTACTTGCGTATGTTGGCCACATGATCGTTGATGGCCTTCTGGCGGGTAGAAAGTGTCTTTTCCTTTAGAATCAGTTCAGCCTTCGATTTTTCAATCAACGCTTCCTTCTCAGCAATTTCGGCTGTAAGTTTTGTCTTGCGATCGTTCTCGGCCTCTAATTGTTTGTTTACGGTGTTGAACTTCTCTTTCTGCTTGTTCACCACTACCTTGGCCAACTGTATGCTCTTATGCTTGTAGTCTTCTTTAACCTTATAGTAGGTTTCGGTTTGTTTGGCCTGCTTCTCCAGGCTCTTCATGTTTTTCTCAATCTCAAAAAGCAAGTCTTCTACACGCTCCAGGTCGGCATCGGTATCTTCCAGCTTCTTCAGTGTTTCTTTCTTGCGCTTCTTGAACTTCGATATACCCGCAGCTTCTTCAAAAAGTGTTCTGCGCGAGTTGTCGCGGTCGTTCAGCAGGTCGTCAACCATGCCCAGCTCTATAATGGCGTAGCTGTTGCTGGCCACACCCGTATCCAAAAACAAATTGGTGATGTCTTTGAGGCGGCATTCTACTCCGTTCAGTAAGTACTCGCTGTCTCCCGACCGGTAGAGCCTTCGGGTAATGGTTACCTGAGAGTATTCGGTGGGCAACAGGTTTTTGGTGTTGTTAATGGTGAGAGATACCTCGGCCATCTGCTGGGGCGAGCGGCCACTGGTACCATTAAAAATCACGTTCTCCATCTTTTCCGAACGCAGGGCGCTGGTTTTCTGCTCGCCCAAAACCCAGCGGATGGAGTCCACTACGTTAGACTTACCACACCCATTGGGTCCTACAATACCGGTAATACCTTCATCAAAATTGATAACGATTTTATCGGCAAAACTTTTAAAACCTTTGATCTCCAGCTTCGATAACTGCATGTTCGGTAAAAACTAAGTGGTTGTAAAAAAAACAAGGAGGCAAAGATATGGGCAGGGGTGAGAATTGGAAACTTGCCCATTCGCAAATCATCCACAATTTATACAGTGGTTAGTAACATTCATGAAATCGATTTTTCATTGTTTTTGGGTACATTTGGCAGGATGGACAATATTCAATTCTGGATTTGGCTGGCGGTTATTGTAATCACCTTCCTGGCCCGGGCGGGCAAAAAGAAGAAGGAGGGCCCCTTGGACCCTGCCGGGGAGGAAGACCAGCCCAAGCCCATGTCGTTCGAAGATCTGTTGAGGGAAATACAGGCCTCTAAGCAACCGGCTGTGCCCCGCCCTGCCCCGGCTGCAGGGCCACCTGCACAGCAGCATGTGGACTATGACGATGACCTGCAGGAAGAGACCAAACCCCTCGAAACCATTCGGCCCGACTACCGCAGTGATGACTCTATCTACGAAACCTATGAAAAAGCCAAGCGGGAGGCCTTTAACCGGCAGTCGCTAGAGGAAACTGCTAAGCTGGAAGATACAGTAGTACGTTTCGATGCTTTTGCCAAGTACAAAAAGCGCAAGGATGAAAAAGTATTAATTTCGCGCTATTTGAAAGATTTTCAGGATCCGGAAGGCTTTAAGAAGGCTTTTGTGATGAGCGAAATATTGAAAAGGAAGTTTTAAAAGTTTGATTTTTTAGGCCAAATATTACTCGAATTGGGGTAACTTTTTTTTTGAAGCTTTGGTGTGGCCCGGATACCCCATCTTTACCTGATAAATTGGGTTACAATAGTTTTTTGAAGGTTATGTATAATTGCGTAATTTTTTAAACTCCTAATTTACCCCTGAATGATTATTTTATTATTAATCAGCTTGTTAACGATTGGTGCGCCCCTGCAGGATTGCCCAACGATCATTGCTTCTGCTCTTACAAAAGAGACTACAGCCGGCATGGCCGATGGGGAAATCACCATAGAAGCCAAAGGAGGTAAAGGAAAGCTGAGGTATTTCTTGTTCAGAGACGGGAAACCAGTTAACAGCAATACAGAATCGGAGAAAACGGTAAAGAACCTGAAACCGGGCCGCTACATCTGCTCCATTGTAGACGAATCGGGTTGTATTAAAAAACTTGAGATCGAACTGAAATGAAGCAAATGATGCGGTTTTCGAGGATATGCTTGTTCTTTTTAACGGCACTTCCATTTTTTGCGAAAGCACAAACCACTTACACGGGGGGGACATATTCTTCTGGTGCGCTCGAGGTGAGGATAACCATCTCGCATCCTTGCGAGGGGGCCCCCAATGAAGGTTTTATCCGGTTTGAGGCATTGAGCTCGGTAGGGGTGGCCAGACTACAAGTGGTGGGCCCCATAAGCCTTTTTACCCAAACACCTATTCCTCCCGGAGGATACGTGCACAATGCAGCCAACACCTTGCCTCCTGGCGTATACAACTACCTGATTGTAGATGATAAAAACACAGCAGACCCGGCTGATGATGACGTGGTTAATTCCGTTGGCTTGGGTGGGGTAGAGCCATCCCTCACGCTGGTTGATTTGGTTACCATATCGCTTTCAGAAGATGCCAATAGTGCCAACACATCCTGTACTGCCCCCAATGGATCGTTTACATCTACTGTAAGTGGCGGCTCAAAAGACCTACCAACCGGAGGAGACTATGCCTACACATTGACTTCTGGTGTAACAACGATAGCCAGTGGTACAACAAATGGCGTAGCACCGCTCGCATTTTCCGGCCTAACGGGTGGCACGTACACCTTAACAATTAATGACACATATTCCACATGTGGAGGCTCGCGCAATTTTGTAATTGCCAATCCGCCACTTCCCATTGCACCAACGGGTGCAGCCAACGCAAGTTATTGTGCAGGTCAGGCCCTGGCTTCTATATCAGTCAGTGCGCCTACAGCTCCGGAAGAAATTGATTGGTATGATGCAGCTTCTGACGGAGTACTGCTGCAGGCCAACAACAATACTTTCAGCCCTGTGGCGCCAGGCACCTATTACGCAGAAACACGTAATAGCATAACAGGTTGTGTGAGTGCTTCACGTACGGCAGTTACCCTAACGGAATTGCCACTTCCCACGGCCTCAACTACTGGAGGGGGCGCAGTTTGTTCTTCCGATCCGCTACCCACCGTCACTATCACGCTAACCGGTACGTTGCCATTCGATGTAAGTTATGATACGCCCGGTGGTACGATAAACCTAAACGATTACAACTCCACGACCATCACCATCAACAATGCACCAGTCGGTAATTACACCGTTTTGTCATTGGTCGACAATGGTGGTACAGGATGCGTAGCAACCGATTTGGGATCTACTGTAACTGTAACCGTTGTTCCGGCACCCACGGCAACCGTTAGTGTTTTGCCAGTAACAACATGTGCGGGCGAGGCCGCGACACTGACTTTTGAAATGACAGGAACACCGCCCTTCGATGTAGACTACACCGATGGAACCAGCACGTTTTCATTCAGCACCAACAGTATCACCCATACGGTTAATGTAAACCCGACCGTTACTACAACCTATACCATCACCTCCATCGCAGATGCTACCATTTGCGCGGGTGCGGCAGGAGCCAATGCGACCGTAACAGTTAATACCCCGCCCACCAGCGCCAATTTGGTAGCAGTCGGTGCCACTACTATTTGTGAAGGACAATCCGCAACCTTGCGCGTGAACATTGCAGGCGGTGCACCCAATTACGATTTCACCATTGATAATATCCCCGGTGCATTTTTTAATTACACCAGCGGCACGGATATACCGGTTACCCCGGCCGCCACTACCACCTATACATTTGCTACCGTTGTAACAGACAACAATGGTTGTACGGTGATGGGCACTGGTTCTGTCACCATTACAGTTAACGTGCTACCTACGGCCATTATTAGTGGTGGTGGCACGGTGTGCGATGGAGCTACGCTGCCTAATGTTCAGTTTACATTTACAGGCACACCACCGTTTGATTTTACCTACACGGATGGAGTTACCTCAACACCTGTTAACGACTATGCATCCGCTATTTTCACTATTTTCAATGCGCCAGCGGGTACCTATTCTGTTACGTCTTTAGTAGACCAGGGTGGGGCAGGATGCACCGCCACTGCCTTAGGCACACCGGTATCGGTAGTTGTCACTCCTTTGAGTGTACCAACCATTTCGGGCCTGCCTCCTCCGGAAGTATGCGTGGGAGCATCTGTTACCTTTACGACTGAAAGTGGAAAGACAAATTACCAATGGTCATTCACCGGTACAGGTGCGGTTATTTCGGCAGGAGGGGGAGCAACGGACGATTTTGTTACACTCTCGTGGAGCGACTCGGACAATACGGTAGCCAAGTCAGTAAATGTTCGATATGTAGATAATGGGTGCACTTCGCAAATAACCTCGGAAACAATCACCGTACGTCCCAGGCCCGATCTATCATTTAGCCCGGCACCCCCAACCTCTGTGTGCGAAGGAACCGGGGGACATGTGTACACAACCAATAGTGGACTGAATAATTATAATTGGTCAGTTTCACTGGGTGGAACGATTACTGCTGGTGGAGGGCCTGCCGATAGAACGGTCACTATTACCTGGCATACACCAGGTATCCAATCGGTGAGTGTAAATGCAGACAACGCTTTCGGTTGCAGCGACAATACCCCTCCTACGGTAAACGTTACCGTTAATCCTTTGCCTTCGGGACAAATTTCCGGAGATGCCACCATTTGTAGCGGTACAAGTACGCCATTAACGTTTACCCTACCTACAGGCACGTTTAATATTGTCTACACCGATGGCTCCTCCAACTTCAACGCAAGTGGGTTGGTGTCGGGTGGTACCGTTAATGTAAGCCCAACTGTTAATACGACTTATACCATTGTAAGCATTACTAATGCGGCCACCGGGTGCTTAGTAACCGCTCCTGATGCTGCTATCACCGGAAGCGCTACTGTTACCGTAACTCCCGCGCCCAATGCCGGATTGACCGTTACATCGGCCGATGCCACCGTTTGCGAGGGAGGAACCACGAATATTGTTGTAGCTAATTCGGAAGTGGGCGTTACTTACCAATTGCGGGACGACAATGGCGACACACCCGTTGGCCCTCCACAGCCAGGCAATGGGGCCGCGCTGAACTTGCCAACAAACGTGTTGACAGCCAGCACCACCTTTAATGTACTGGCTACGCTGGGTGGATGTTCTGTTGAGTTGACACAGACAGTGGGGGTTTCTGTTGATCCGGCACCTGACCTCAACCTTGCGGTTAGCCCTGTCCTTGATCCGGTTTGTACCGGAGGCTCTACCAGTATTAGGGTGCAGAATTCTGAAAATGGTGCCAGCTATCAATTAAGAATCAATACCACCGACATCGGTTCAGCGGTAGCTGGCAATGGCGGAGATATTTTTCTTCCCACAGGCGTTCTTGCAGCAACCACCACATTCAATGTGCTGGTAACAAAAGGCGTATGTGCGCCTGCCCAGCTTGCAAACACAGCCACCGTTACTGTTGCCGGGGCCATCGATCCAACGTTAACGATTACCGCAGTTCAGAATCCGGTGTGCGAAGGCTCTGCAACCATTGTACAAATAGCGAATTCCGAAGTGGGCGTTTCCTATCAACTCAGAAACGATGCAGATGATAGTAATGTGCTGACGCCTGTTCCTGGGAACGGAACAACCATCGATCTGCCTACAGGCAACCTTTCTTCCAATGTGGTTTTCAATGTGCTTGCAGTTTCGGGAACCTGTAGTATTGAGATGGACCAAACGGTGGCCCTTGCCGTTACCCCATTGCCAAACGTTGGCCTAACCGTTGCTCCGCAAGATGCAGCGGTATGTCCCGGCTCCAATACCAACATTGTGGTGCAGGCCTCGGAATCGGGTGTTTCTTACCAATTGCGAAACGATGCAGATGACAGCGCGGTGGGAACCCCGGTAATGGGAACCGGAACCGCTATTAATTTGCCCGTTGCAAATCTAACGGTAACTACCACCTTCAACGTTTTGGCTACACGGGGCACTTGTTCAGTAGAACTTTCCCAAACACCCAGTGTAATCGTTTTGGCGGTTCCTGGCAATGGTTTAGTCGTTACACCTCAGGATTTGGAAGTATGTCCGGGAACCTCCACGAATATCGAGATCACAGCTTCAGAGAATGGTGTTTCTTACCAGTTGCGTAATGATGGAGATAATACCCCTATAGGTGGCGCAGTGGTTGGAGATGGCGGCAGTATTTTGCTTCCAACAGGCAACCTAACGGCAACTACTACTTATAATGTACTGGCAACGGTAGGCGGTTGTTCTGTGGAGCTACTTCAAACACCCACGGTAGCTGTGACGACTTTACCCAATACAGCGTTGGCCGTAACTACGGAATCAACGCCCATTTGTGCAGGAAGCGGAACGGACATACGTGTGGCCGCTGCGGAAAACGGGGTAAGCTACCAGTTGCGAAACGATGTGGGTGATGTACCGGTTGGAGCACCCGTGGTGGGAACAGGCGTTGATTTGTTATTACCCACAGGTACGCTGACGGGTAACACTACATTTAATGTACTTGCAACAAGAAATTCGTGCGGTGTGGAATTAACCGCCACGGCAACGGTTGTTGTGAATCCATCCCCCAATGTGGTGCTTGTGGTTACGGCTGATGAAACCACCATCTGTGCAGGTCAAGGTACCACTATTCAAATAGACGCGTCAGAGAATGGTATCAGTTACCAATTAAGAAATGATGCAGATGATTCACCCATTGGAAGTGCTGTGCCTGGAAATGGAGGAACGATTAATCTTCCTACAGGTACATTACTGGTAACAACTACTTTTAACGTGCTGGCTACTGTAGGCTCTTGTTCAGCCGAATTAACACAAACGCCAACGGTTACCACGGTGCCTGGTGCCTCGGCCGTGTTGCCGGTTTCTGCACAAGAGGCGGCAATTTGCACCGGAAATGGTACGAACATCCTGATAGATAATTCTGAAACAGGCGTCTCGTACCAACTACGGAATGATGCTGACGATTCGTTGATTGGAACACCCGTTGCGGGAGATGGAAATACCATTTTATTGCCTACAGGTATTTTGACAGCGACCACGACATTCAATGTTTTGGCCAGTTCAGTTACCTGCGATGTGGAACTGGTTAACACCGCCACGGTAACCGTTAGCAATAATCCCAATACTGGTTTGTTGGTGGCAGCAAACAGCCCTATTTGTATTGGCGAAAGCTCCGTTGTAACCGTGTCAGCTTCCGAAGTAGGTGTTCAATATCAACTGCGCACTGGAGTAACTCCAGTGGGAGCATCGGTGCCCGGTACTGGCGGATTAATCAATTTACCTACAGGAGCTTTACTAACTTCAACCACCTTCAATGTACTGGCTACCAGAGGTGCCTGCACACCTGCACAACTTACCAATACGGCCAGTGTTACAGTTAATCCAATTCCAGGTAACCCAGCTACCTTCGGTATCGATACATGGATTGCTTATGTATATAATGATGTCAACATCAGTGGTCCTGGCGATGTTGATTATGATGTATCTAAGTACCGTGGATTCTTGTCTGATACAGACATTGATGCCTTGGGCGCGTCAACCTACAATACTACTACCGATGTTTTTGATTTGAACTTGTCTAATTCCATCCCAATTGCAGGGCCCAACGTGTGCGGTACATTCCTAAACGATTATAGTGTGCGTTTCCGCATGACAAAGACTTTTACGGCAGGTGTGTACACCTTTACATTAGGTGCCGATGACGGAGTACGTCTATTTATAGATGGCAATCCGGTAACCTTAAACAGATTAAGCGTACTGAGTCCGACCAACTCATTCACCGATCATTCATATAGCGAATACAGAAGCACAGCGCAATGTTTAACTGCAGGCACACACGACTTGGTTATCGAGTATTATGAAAATGGTGGGTTCTCCAGAGTGAGATTCGATTATTCTGTGGCTGCTGAACCTACGGTCTCTTCACCCGTTACTGTTTGTGTTAACAGTGCGCCCCCTAATCTTACGGCTAGTTCATCAGATCCTGGCGTAACCGGGTATAACTGGTATGCGGATGCCGGAATGACTATTCTGGTAGCCAACACCCAAAACTATACTCCGGCAGCTTCCGAGCTCGATATGAATGTAGCCACGAGTGAAGATTTTTATGTAACTGCAGTATTTGCCTGTGGCGAAAGTCAAGCTGCACTGGTAACTGTAGATGTGGTATCAGCGGGTAACATTGTTATGGCTGCAGATCCGGTTCAGATTTGTCAGTCAGCAGGCCCTTTCGATCTTACAACGGTGGTAACGGCTACACCTTCGGGTGGTACCCTCACCTTTACGGGTACTGGCGTAACAGGAAGTAATTTCGATGCCTCACAGGCGCTGGGCGCCTATGCAATTACAGTGGATTATGTAGCCGGAGGTTGTAACGCTTCGGAAATTTTGAACATTGAAATTATTGACAATGCTACCATTACAGTGCCTGGAAGCGCCACCACACTTTGCGAAGCCTCAGGCACTTTCGATTTGACTACCTTGGTTTCGGCTTCGCCTGTAGGTGGTTCATTTACATTTGGAGGTTCAGGTGTCACAGGGAATATCTTTGATCCAACCGGGCTGTCTGGAAATATCAACATTACGGTAGACTATACTTCGGGTACCTGCACCGATTCAGAAAGTTTTGTTATTAATGTGATCAACAGTGCCACCATCAATACCAGCAATACCACTATTTGCCCTAATTCCGGCTCGATCGATTTACTGACTTTAGTGAGTGCTTTACCGGCTGGAGGAGTGTTTTCTTTCTCTGGTTCACCGGCCATAGCTGGGAATATTTTCAACCCTTCCGGAGTAGCTGGATCTACGGTGGTGGTGAATGTTTCTTACGATTTAGGCGGGTGTGTGGCCGTTGGCACGCTATCTGTTACCGTGCGCAGCACTACTGATGCACTTTGTGGAGGAGGCGGTGGATGTACCATCCTGCCGATTCTATCGAAAACGGATGCTACGTGCGAGGGTATCAACAACGGCTCGATCACGATCAATGCCATCTCCGGGGGAACTGGCCCGTATGAATATTCGATCGACAACGGAGCCACCTTTGTTAGCGTAGGACCTCTGCCTTTCGTGATTGGCAGCCTGGCCAGCGATGACTATGCCGTGATCATCAAAGATACTCCCGGCTGTCTGTCGTCTGTGAACACAATCATCATCGACAATAACATTACCATTGCGGGTACTGTAGTGGCCACAGATGTAACTTGTTTAGGAGGTGACGGCTCCATTCAGATTAACAGCCCTACGGGCGGAACTGCCCCCTATGAATTTTCAATTAACGGAGGAACGGATTTTCAAACCAGCGACCTCTTCCCTGCACTGGCAGTTGGAAGTTATAGCGTGGTAATCAGGGATGACGCGGGCTGTTTGTCTTCCATCATTCCTGTTACGGTTGCCAATGGCTGCACCAATGGTGGAACGGGCACGTGTGCAACGGTGGTCATTGTTCCGAAACCCTCGCCTGCTACCTGCACCAATTCAGATGGTGGTATTGTGTTCAGCATCAAACCATTTACACCTACCGTGAATAATACTGGAGTACGCATTTCGATTACAGGTGTGTCGCCTACCAACCAGACCATCGCACGCACGATTTTTAACGATACAACCTTCGTGAACCTGCCACTCGGTACCTACGATTATGAAATTGAGTATGGAGACCCTTCTTGTATCAAAACAGGTCAGGTAACGATAGATCGCTCTGGAACCATTGGTGTGCCTGTGGTAACCAATCCGGTAAGTCCTGCGTGTTTTGGCGCATCAACTGGTGGGGCAACGATAGATGTTGCCGGAGAAACGGGCAACCAGTTGGAATGGTCTTTGGATGGCGTGTCGTGGAATACGTTTGTAGCAGGCAATCAGATCACAGGTCTTCCCGCAGGGGATTTGGTGTTAAGTGTGCGCAGAAATTCGTCCGACCCATGCGCCTCGGGCGCGGTGGTAAGTATTGCTGCTCCCGCTGAAATTGTGATGACGTTTTCCACCACCAATGCAACCTGCAATAACAACGATGGCAGCATCTCCATCAACGCTGTCAGTGGTGGCGAGGCGCCTTATCAATTCGAATTGGACGGAGTGCCGGTGATACTGCCCGCAGACAATGTCATTCGCCAGCTCCCGGCAAAAACGTACAGCCTCACGGTTGTGGATGCGAAAGGATGCCGAAGGGATTACCCGCTCATCAACGTAACATTCCCTGGCTTCATTGATATCACCACACCCGTAGGGTCGGCTCCTTCATGCTTGCCCAGCGGTAACAATGGCATTATCAACTTCCAGATCAATACACCGGGGGCCTACCTGGTAGGATACACCACCGACCTGGCGGCAGAGCCCACTAACTATTTTAATCCTGCTTCGGCTAACGTACTCATTCCTGGTTTGGCAAATGGAAACTGGTTCATCTGGATGAAGCGCGCGGACGGTAGTGGTTGCGTTACCAAGTATCCCGACCCCATTTCTATACAAGGAGTATCGGCAGTTTCGTTCGAAGCCGTAACGGCAGATGTGGCGTGCTTTGGCGAAACGGCATCGATTTTGGTTAGCAACTTAAGTGGCGCACAGGGCGTGGACTTTGCCTATACCCTCACCAATTCAGCCGACAACTCGGTTGCAACGGGTGCGATATCGTTTACGCAGTCGTTGGGAGATTTCAGCATTACCGGCCTCAACCCGGGTAACTACTCGCTGGTTATTTCACAGAACCAGTCTTCTGTGGTGCCTGCCTGTACTAATCCTATCCTGTCAGAATCGCAGCAGTTCGAAATCGGGGGGCCTTCGGGCGCACTGGATACGCTTTACGTAGCGCGAACCATTTCGCTACCCGATTTACCTACGGGCACTGCCTTGGTAGGCATCGACCCCAGTGGCTCCGAACCATACGAGGCTTCGCTGGAATTGGTGGACCCCATCTTTGCAAGTCAATCTTACTTTGCCGACTGGACAGCCGTTAACCTGAATGGGCAAAACCTGAAATTCGAACGCACGTTTACCAATATGTATGCAGGCGTTTACGAGTTGCGTGTTCGCGATGCGGCCGGCTGCGAAAAAACCTATTCCATTACACTCGATGTTGACACGAACATCAGTATCCCCAACATCTTTACACCCAATGGCGATGGTGTGAACGATGTGTTCTTTATTCGAAATCTGCCTGGCGAGGCAGCCCTGGTAGTAACGAACCGGTGGGGTAAAGAAGTGTTTCGATCGGGTTCTTACCAGAACGACTGGAACGGGGGCGATGTGGCCGATGGCGTTTATTTCTACCGTCTGGAACTGCCAGGTGAGGCGGTAACAGGGTGGGTGGAAATTCTGCGCGGAGAGTAGGCTACACGTTGGATAGAAACTGCAGCGTGTCTACACCATCTGCAAAATCCCAGAGTTCGGGCAGTTGTGCCTTCCCGAAAGGCACACTGCCTTTATACCAACCGTTGGCAGCAACAACACATTGAACTTTGCTTTGCTGCGCATTCAGTTTCTCGCGTAAGTCTTGTTGGTTGCGGTAGGTTTCGTAATACACCACCGAAATAGGCGAGACGAGCGAGGCCGATTCCGTTACCAAAACGAAGCCATTGTCCAGAAAAGGCGTTCTGCCCACCAGGAAAATCGACTTGTTGTAGTCGTAGTTGTTTACATACTTGTGATGGTTGGCAACCGAAGCGTGCGTTTGCCATGCATCGAGCACTTTGGCGGCATCAAAGTCTTCCGGTAGGTAAAGCTTGGAAACATTGCGGCACCCCAATCCGAAATAGGCAAAAACATCGTGGCCCAAATCTTTCAGCGCCTCGGTGGGTTCATCGCCCATGATGATGGCACAGGACGACCGGTTTTTACGGATAATGTGCGGCACGGAGCGGAAGTAATATTCGAAATAACGGCTGGTGTTGTCGCTGCCGGTGGCGATGAGGGCTTCCACACCGTTCAACCGTTCTTCGAAGGAGAGTAAGCTTCGAAATCCAGGCTCTATGTCAAGGAGCTGGTTGGCAAGAAAGGGTATCAAAACATCATCTTGCGAAGAGGTTTTGGCAACCAAGTGGTGGCCGCTGATAAGCACACTCAGAAAGTCGTGGAAACCGACCATCGGTATGTTGCCTGCCATTGCTACGCCCACTGGTCTGATTTTGGCCGGTTCCAGTGCGTAGCGCTTTGTCCAATCAGCCAGTTTGGTGTCGTTCAATAAGTGTAGTATTCCGTTCCAGGCGCGCTGATTTTGTTCGGGCGTAAACCAGGCGTTGCGATCGTTGGCCTGGCGGAACAAAACGGCCTTATCGGTTTCCGAAAGCGTTTGCATTCGCTTTCCCAGGCGGGCGAACGCTTCTATTCGTTGCTCAAGTGTCATTTTCTAAACTTTTGATGGCCGTTGGTTGTTTTGATGAGAGTTTAAACAGACTTATTTTTGCCACCGACCCTTTTTTGGGCAAAAGTACGAGTACAATACGGATTTGAGATTATGGCCATTAAGATAACCGAAGAGTGCATCAATTGCGGGGCTTGCGAGCCGGAGTGCCCCAACACCGCCATTTACGAAGGCGGACGCGAGTGGAATTGGGCGGGCGGCACGGCTCTTACCCATGTAGAGATGGAAGATGGCTCGCAGGTGGATGCCAAGCTTTCGCAGACACCCGTATCTAACGAGTTTTACTATATCGTATCGGGTAAGTGCACAGAGTGTACCGGGTTTCATGAAGAACCACAGTGCGCGGCCGTATGCCCGGTAGATTGCTGCGTGCCCGACCCCGACTATGTGGAAAGCAAAGAAGAGTTGCTTGCCAAGAAAGCGTGGCTTCACAACGAACAATTACAAAGTTGAGTTCTGATTTAATGGCTGGCACGGCAATACAGTGCCCAAGGCAATACCATGCCTATCTCATTTTGGCTCTTTTGATAAGGTAAGCCTGCAACACCTGGTAGTAATCGGTGCGCGCGTTGGCTTCGATGAAATCGATTTTCAACTGGTTACATTTCATCTTCAGTTCCTGATGGAAGCGGGCAGCCTCCGCCACATACTTGTCGCGAATTTCCGCTGGATTCAGCTTTAGTTTTTCACCGGTTTCCAGGTCAATAAATTCATAGGGCCGTTCCTGAAACTGGAATGCCAGCTCTGTTTCATGATCGCTTATGTGAAAGAGCAGCACCTCGTGCTTGTTGTGTTTAAGGTGTTGCAAGGCTTTCAAGAGTTCGGCCGGGTCTTCTTCGCTGTCGAACATATCGCTGAATAAAATTATCAGCGAACGCCTGTGGGTTTTCTCCGCCACCTCGTGCAGCACGGCTGCTACCCGGGTTTTCTTAAGGTCAACAACAGGCTGTTCCAGTTTGCGTTCCAGCGAAGCAAAAACTTTGTCGAGGTGCGAGGGCGTGGACTTAGTGGGTGTGTATTCTTCCACCTTGTCCGAAAACAAGCAGAGCCCCACAGCATCGCGTTGGCGGTGCAGCAGATAGGCCAGGGCCGAGGCGGCATACACGCTGAACCGTAGTTTTCCCATCGTCTCACGCGGATAATACATGGAGGGTGAACAGTCGATCACCAGCAGGCAACGCAAGTTGGTTTCTTCTTCGTATTGCTTGGTGTAAAGCCGGTCGGTGCGGGCAAACACTTTCCAATCGATGTGCCGGGTGCTTTGGCCTTCATTATAGAGCCGGTGTTCGGCAAACTCCACCGAAAAACCATGGTAAGGCGACTTGTGCAGGCCAGTAATAAAGCCCTCTACCAACTGTTTGGCCAGCAGTTCCAGGCTGCCCGATTGCTTGATTTCTTCAAAGTTTACCTTCACAGGGTTGCAAAAATGGCTAAATGGTGATTATTTAGACGTGGCTAAATCATTTGGAAACGCTTTAAATATCCATTTTGTTGGCCTCAGTTTGTAATATTTTTCGAAAATACTATCTTCGATTTTAACAAATACCCCAAACACCTATCAAAACCTACTAAACGCTCAGTGCTGTGGAAGACCAAAAGATGAATGGACGAGATGAAATTTTCTCGGAAAAAGTAAAGGCAGGCAAACGCACCTACTTTTTTGATGTGAAATCGACCCGGTCGAACGACTACTACCTCACGATCACCGAAAGTAAAAAACGATACAACAAAGACGATGAAGGCTTTACCTACGAGAAACACAAGATTTTCCTCTACAAGGAGGATTTCAACAAATTTCTGGAAGCCTTGAACAACACGGTAAACCATGTAAAGACGGAACTGATGCCCGAAGTGGATTTTAGCCAGTTCGATCAGAACCGCGAGGAGCGTGAAGAGGAGGGCGTAAGCAAGCCCGCCATGGATACCGAGTTGAAATGGGACTGAAACCTTAAACCTAAACCTAAACCGGAAAAGGCCCTGAATCGAAAGATCGGGGCTTTTTCTTTTATTGGGCAGCCAATTAACCCACGCACGTGGGTGCCTTGCCGCAAGATGTTATATTTGCGGCCTGATTTTAAAAATGCATCCGGCATGGGCTTAAAATGTGGCATTGTAGGCTTACCCAATGTGGGTAAATCCACCCTTTTCAACGCACTTTCTAACAATAAAGCAGAAGCGGCCAATTTCCCTTTTTGCACCATCGAACCCAACGTGGGCGTCATTTCCGTGCCGGATGAACGCCTCACCATCCTTGCAGGATTGGTAAACCCACAAAAAGTGCTGCCCACCACCTTCGAGTTTGTAGACATTGCCGGCCTGGTGAAAGGCGCCAGCAAAGGGGAGGGCTTGGGCAATCAGTTTTTGGCTAACATCCGCGAAGTGGATGCCATTGCCCATGTGGTGCGTTGCTTTGAAAACGACAATATCATCCACGTAGACGGAAGGGTAAACCCGGTGGCCGACAAGGAAATTATTGATACCGAGTTGCAACTGAAAGACCTTGAGTCGGTTGAAAAGAAAATCAGTAAAGTGGAGCGCACCGCCAAGAGTGGCGATGCAAAGGCCAAGAAAGAGTTGGCCACGCTACTTTTATATAAAGAAGCCCTATCGGCAGGGAAGAGTGCCCGTACAGTTCGGGTTGATGCCGAGGACAAAAAGGCAATAGAAGATTTACAGTTGCTTACCGATAAGCCCGTTATTTACGTAGCCAATGTAGACGAAGGCTCCATTCATACCGGCAACAAACATGTGGATGCTTTGAAGGAACACGTAAAGTCCGAAGGCGCAGAGGTGGTAGTGGTATCGGCTGCCATTGAAGCACAAATTGCAGAGTTGGAAAGTGAAGAAGACCGCCAGGTTTTTCTGCAGGAGTATGGGCTAACCGAATCGGGTTTGAACAAATTGATACGTGCGGCTTATCATCTGCTCGATTTGATTACTTATTTCACCGCGGGCGAAAAAGAAGTGCGCGCGTGGACTATCCACAAGGGATGGAAAGCCCCCCAGGCCGCTGGGGTTATTCATAGCGACTTCGAAAAGGGCTTTATTCGTGCCGAGGTAATCAAAATACCCGATTACCAGAAATACAAGACCGAAGCCGGCTGCCGCGAGGCAGGAAAACTAGCCGTAGAAGGCAAAGATTATGTGGTGGAAGATGGCGATGTGATGCATTTCCGTTTCAACGTGTAGTTGCGCTGGGTACTTTCAATCTGTCTAAATTCTCGAAAACAACGATTTCGGTAGCGGGTGTACCATTTTGATTAAAATTTCCTTGATATAGGGGGATTGATTCATCTGATTTTTAGTACTTTAGCTATCCGCTAGTGCCGATTTTTTTAGGCGGAATTGTCATTTTTTACCTTAAGCAGGATTGCGTGAGAATCCGGATTGTTTTTTCGCTGAAGAACCGTGGGGCCTATGTGCCTTTTCACCACCAGTTTTTGTTGGCACAAACCATTAAGGGTTTGTTGGTTACCGGTGGACGAAAAGAATTCCTCGATTATACCCAGTTCAATTTCTCTGGCCTGAAAGGGCAGATCAAAATCAGCCGCAAGGGCCTTCATTTTTATTCATCTAAAGTAACACTGGTTTTTTCGGCTTCTGATAAGGTGTTCATCGATTACTTGTTGAGTGTGCTTTTTGGCCAGAAGGAGCTGGTAATTGGCAGCCTGCAACTGGTGCCCGAAACGGTAGAGAACGAAGACCCCGTTGCCATAGGCGATGCCGTGAAATTTTTGTGCATTTCGCCCATTGTGTTGTTGCAGGCATCTTTTAACGATGAAAGCGGCAAGCGTTTTATCTCTCCCGAAACAGACGAGTTTTCAGATCTGCTCTACGATTCTACCATGGCACGCATGGAGGCCAGTGGTAAATTTTCGGCCGACCGGCTGGCTGAATTTTATAGATTTCAACTGGTGCCCGATAGAGACTACCTGCATCGCCTTCAGTCGGCACATAAAAAATTTGCACGCATCTACCCGCTCTACGATTCGGACATTAAATACGAAGTGCGAGGCTACACTTTTCCTTTCACGTTATACGCGCCCCAGCCGGTGCAGCAATTTATTTACGAACAAGGCCTCGGCTTCTTCTCGCACAAGGGCTTTGGTATGCTGGATGTTGCCAGCCCCGACTCGATCAGGTCGGAAGCCGACATGGAAGAAACCTACGCTTAACGCGGATTGACGGGCAGTAAATAATAACCCACCAGCAAGTCTGCCCGGGGTTGCAACGAGGTGTAATACACCAAAATTTCGTACAGGTTTTCTGTCTGAAAGTGGCTTCCTTCAAAATAATAACTGTCTTTGTCGGGTGCGTCTACCAGGTATTGGTAGTCGTACCAGCCTTGCTTCAGTAACACGCTGGCCTCATAGGCACCGGTGCTGGCGTTGTAGCGCATTTTGTTTTCGGGTAGCCGAGCCCATTGGTTAAATTGACCAACTACGTACACCGAGGCACCGGCAAGTGCTGCCGTGCGCAACGAAAAATTCACAAACAGGTACTGGCCACCCAGTTCGTTGTTGCGCGTATCCAGGTCTTCAATATAATAGTTGCCATTCAGGTCGCGGTATTGTGCATATACCTGGCTGGCGCGGCTGCCATCGGGCTGCACGTATAACTCGAAAGGTTTGATGTTTCTGTCGAGGCGAAGCGTGTTCTGACCAGGAAAATTCAACGAACGGAAATCCACAAACCGGAATTCGTTGCCTGCCGCCCACTGCTTGTCTTCATCGAAAAAACGATACTCCAGCTCACTGATGTCTTCGCGCAGAAAGCTCGGTTTCAAGTCGATCCGGGCATTGTCCCAACGTTGGTTCTGCCGGATAACAACATGTAGATTTTCGTATGGATTGATGGCGTTGAGGTTGCGGTAGTTTACGGTGAAGTTGATTTGCTGGTTCGAGGCGGTGAGGTTGCCCTGACCCGCCAACTGGTTGTTAGAGGCAAGGTTGACACGGTTGTCGAAAACGAGCATGCGCTTCGTGATGATGATTTCATCGCGGTCGCCCTCGCGGTAAACCACTAGCAAATAGTTACCCGGAATTTTTACGGGAGGAACCGCAAAGCGGTAGTGCACATAAGGCAGGTGGGTGTTTACAGAATATTGGTATTCGTTAATGGGAAATTCGTTGTACTCTTTCAGGAAATCCAGGTCCATCAGTGCCGACTTGGTCCAGTCGAAATTGCAGTGCACCAGGCGTACATAATAATTATTCCTGGTTTCCTGAATATCATCAAAAGCCATCACCAGGCTTTGCTGGGTAAGGGGCGTGGCAGCGGGTTGCAGGTTATCGCGAAAGCCACGGCCGGCCGGAAAAAGCATAACCGTTCTTACCTGCTCTTCGTACACCCTATCTTGAAAAAGCAGTTTTTTTTGAGATTGGGCCCAAAGGCACGGAAAAAAGAGCACTACTAACAATACACTGCGCATAGGGTAAATCTAAACGAATAAATGCGGAAAATTGTATTCCAACCAATTAACGGGCCATTGTGTCTAACAGGCAGATAGGGTTCATGCAGGGCGAAAAGGAGCTAATTGAAGGCTGTGCCAGGGGTGACAGGGCCGCGCAGCGTGCTTTGTACGAACGCTATTGTAAAAAAATGATGGTGGTCTGTCAGCGCTATTCCAAGTCTTCGCAAGAGGCAGAAGACACCCTGCAGGAGGGCTTCATCAAGATCTTCCGATCGATTAAGGATTTTCGGTTTGAATCGAAGCTCGACACATGGATAACCCGCATCATGATCAACACAGCCCTGAACAACCAAAGGCAAAAACTCTATCTGTTGCCGATGGTAGATGTTAACGATATCACGCTACCCGAAAAAGAAGACGTCAGCCTGTCTGGGTTTCACCTGGCCGAACTGATAGCCATGGTGCAGTCATTGCCCGATGGGTGCCGCGTGGTGTTTAACATGTTTGCGGTGGAAGGTTATTCGCACAAAGAGATAGGAGAGATGCTGGGCATTAGTGAGGGCACATCAAAATCGCAATACAACCGCGCCAAAACGCTGTTGAAAGCAAAACTGGAAAAGGAAAAGACGTATGCAAGAGAGGCAAAGATTTGAGGAGAACTGGAAAGAGGCGTTTGAGGGAGCCGAACTCACCCCGCCCGACCGCATTTGGACCAACCTTGAGTTGGACCTGGCGGAAGGCGAGAATGAGCGCATGAAGAAGCGGGTGGTGTTTTACCAACGCATGGCCGCGGCATTGGTACTGGTGTCGGCTTCATTGGGATTTTACGTATGGACAACATTGAGTGACGATTCGCAGCAAACCATGGCTACCAACGCTGTTGTTGAAAAGGAAAACAGCCCGGAAGCATCTGCACAAGAAAGCCTGGTTGCATCTAACAACAATCAACATACAACCGAAGCCACCCACGATGCCTCGCTGACCCCGGCAAGTTCATCGCAGTCGGGTAGCGTGAGCGGCAAACAAAACCCTGGCGCAACACCGGGTATAGGTTTGCCGAACTCCACTGATCGAACAAAAACCAAAGATGGAGGCACACAAGCCAATAGCCCGCTGATAGCTATGGCCGATGAGAGCCAGCAGCGGGAGCAGGTTTTGATGTCCGAAGATGAATCCGCCATGGCACCTCCGCTGAAAACCGAGGCAACCATTGTCAACGAAGAAAAATCTGAATCGTTGGTTGCGCAGACAGAACCCATGACAGAGGAGGAAGCATTGAAAGTGTTGCAGCCCTTCCTGGAAGTAAAAGAAGAAAAGAAGGAAAAGCGAACGTCTGCACGCGAAACCCTGTGGCTGGCCATGGGCGCTGCCGCTGGTAGCTATAACCCCAGTGCGGGGCCGGCAGCCAACGGGGCCGATCGGGCATTGAACGCACCCGCCTTTTCTACTGCCGATATGCGAAGCGGTCAGACCAGCCGTAACCAGGTGGGCTCTGCTTATTCCATTGGCATTGCCATGGGTAAGAAATTGAGCGACCGATGGGTGGTGCAAAGCGGATTAAACTATGTTAACCAGCAGATCGACTACTCATCTAACCTGCTTGCCTTCACTTCGGCCAACAAGGCGCAGTTGTATACCCCCGAGTATGCAACTACTTCAGGCATTACAAACGATGGTAATTTTTCCGCACTCACCACCACCGATCCGTACACCATTAACAGCGCCATTGAATTGATTTCCATACCCGTGCAGGCCGGCTATTTAATTGTCGATAAGAAAGTGGGCTGGCAGGTGAATGGCGGTTTTTCTTCGGATTTGTTTTTACGCAATACCCTGGTGGATGAATCGGGGCAGGTGGAGAAATTTTCGCAAGGTGCCGGTGACGAATCACCTTACCGCACGGTTAGCTGGTCGGGTTTGTTGAATACGGAGTTGAGCTACCGGTTGGGCGATCAATACCGTTTTTCGTTGGTGCCTGGCATGCGGTATGCGCTCAATTCTGTTCTGAAAGAAGGAACCAGCACGCCATTGATACTGGACATGGGATTTCGTTTTCGTTATATCGTGAAGTAAGGAAACCGAATGGCACGTTCGATCAAAAACTTTTGGTGGCGATTTACACATTCCGCCATTTTTCCACTCTGTTACATTTTTTTCCTGTTGCTGATAGCGGTGCTTCTTAAGAAGGGGCAACCCTGACTTCCAACCTTTGGGTGGTGCGGGGTGTCCAACCCATAGAACCAACCTGTGCACCATTATGAGAAACACTCTGTTCCTGAAAAAAGGTCAGTGGCTGTTGATGCTGGCTTTTGTCCCGGCACTTTTTAACCGCTGCTCCGATCAGTGCGAGATAAAAAGTTCGTACACCCGCTTCGAACCGGTTTACATGACCATGCAAGAGGTGCGCGAGGCCACAGGCTCCGAGCAACCCCGCCCTTTGGCAACGCCAGGTAAAATCTACTTTAAAGACAATTATCTTTTTGTGAATGAGGTGGCGGCAGGCATTCATGTAATCGACAACCGAAACCCAGCCTCGCCTCAGCCCATTTCTTTCATTGCCATCCCCGGAAATTACGATCTGGCCATCCAGGGAAACATACTTTATGCCGATAGCTACACCGACCTGGTAGCTTTCGATATATCGCAACTACAAAATGCAAGAGAGGTTGGCAGACATACCAACCTTTTTAAAACCTATGGAACCCACCACTTCACAGTCGACCCGGTGCGTGGTGTCATCACGGCCTGGCAAAAGGTGGAGCAAGCTACCTTGCAGAATGAGTGCGGCCTGATGGTGCAACCCTGGGGTGGCTACTGGGAGAGTGATAGCTTTTACCTGGCATCTGCAGACGCGGCCCGGTTCAATAGCAAAACGTCCATCGCGCCCGGTGGAGGCAACTCTGTGGGCATTGGCGGTTCTATGGCGCGCTTTGCCATCAATGGCGCGTACTTGTTTGCACTCGATGGCAACGCGATGGATGTGGTGCGCATCACCAACCCTGCCGCGATGGAGGTAAGACACGAAATGAATATTTCGTGGGATATAGAAACAATTTTTCCTTACGAAGACAAGATGTTCATCGGATCGCGAACAGGTATGTACATTTTGGATGTAAGCAATCCTGAATTGCCACAGCAGCTAAGCGTATTTGAGCACATGCGCAGTTGCGATCCGGTGGTGGTAGATGGCGATCGCGCTTTCGTTACCCTTCGCGATGGCAACACTTGTTCGGGCGCTGTAAACGTGCTGCAAGTACTTGACATCAGCAATCTTCAGGCACCTTCGCTCATCCAATCGTACAACATGACGAACCCGCATGGCTTGGGTGTGGATGGAGATGCCTTGTTTATCTGCGATGGTAAAGACGGTTTGAAGATATATAACAAATCGGATGTTCGGCAGATTACACAAAACCGATTGGCGCATTACCCGAACCTGCAGGCTTTCGATGTGATACCCTATCAAAATGTGGCTATGATGATTGGCGAAGATGGCTTATACCAATATGACTATGCTGATCTGACGAACATCAGGCAGATCAGTGTGTTGCCCATCGTAAAGCAGCCCGAATGAGGCGGATAATTTCCATACTGGCCACTTTGTGCGTGGGCGTAGTTGCCTGGGCACAGCCCGTGGATTCAATTGTTAACAAACAAAGTCCTACTCTCCAATATTTTTTTACAGTTCGGTCGGGTGCGTTGGTGGGGTGCCGCTGCGGTTATCAAAACCCGCTGGCAGTGGCGGCCAACACGGTGCAGGGATTGCGTTGGCGCAACCGGTGGCACGTGGGTTTCGGATCGGGCATTCACTCGTACACACAATGGCAGGTGTTGCCTTTTGTGGCTAACGTGGGTGTGCAAATGGGTAAGAAAAGAAACTGGCTGTTAGAGTACAACTTCGGTGGTTCGCACGCGTGGATTACCGATGGGGTGGGTGAACCTTATGGTTTGCGGGAAACCAAAGGCGGCAGGGTTACCGGCCCGGCATTGGTCTATCAGATGGCCTATCACGACTTGCGTGTTTCGCTACTGGTCGGCTTCCAATCGCAGGTGGTGACATCACGCTACGAGTACCTGAGTCAACATTGGGCGAACGGCAGCCTGGTAGATCTTCCACCCAGTACCCGCGAAGAGCGAATGGTGTTCAACCGCATGCTCATTCAAATGGGCATTGGTTGGAAATAGCTAATCCGCCAGGTCTTCGATTTCCAGCATCAGCTTTTCCCATTGCTCTGTGGCAGAGGCCAGTTCCTTTTCAATTCGGGTGAAGTCTGCCTGAAGCAAAGCAAGCTCTGCTGGTTTGTCATACACTTCCGGATTCCCCAAAGTGGTTTCTAATTTCGATTTTTCAGCCTCCAGCTTCGTTACTTCCTCTTCTGCCTTTTTCAAGGCCTTGTTCAACTTCGTCAACTGTGCTTCTTTTGATTCCGATGAAAGTACCGGAGATTCTTTCTTCAACTCTTTTTTAGGTGGAGGTGGGGCAGGGGCCGCTAGTCCTTTTTTCTCGTTTTCCTTTTTCCAGTATTCGTATTCTTCGTAGGTGCCTGGGTATTCTTTTATTTGATGGTCTTCGATATACCATATTTTGTTGGCCACCTGGCTAACGAAGTGACGGTTGTGCGATACCACTACAAACGTGCCCTTGTATTGTTGCAGAGCCTGTATCAGAATGTTTTCTGAGATGAAGTCGAGGTGGTTGGTGGGTTCATCCAACAAAAGAAAGTTGGCCTCGGAGATGAGCGTTTTTGCCAGCGCCACCCGCGACTTTTCGCCACCCGAGAGCACTTTGATTTTTTTGAACACATCTTCATCCGAAAACAAAAAGCAGCCCAACACATTGCGCAGCTCTTGTTCTGTTTTGCCGCTGCCTGCTTGCTTTAATTCATCCAGTATTTCGTTTTCTACGCGAAGCGACTCCAGCTGGTGCTGCGCATAGAAGCCGTAAATTACGTTGTGACCTATGATGCGTTCGCCTTCTATCGGTTCAGTGCCGGCAATAATGCGCAACAAGGTAGACTTACCTTTTCCGTTGGCGCCAATCAAAGCAATTTTATCGCCCCGCTCAATGTTCGCGTTGGTATGCTTTAAAATCTGCAAGTCGCCATAGGCTTTCGAAAGATCCTTCATGGTAACCACGTGCCGGCCCGAGGGCTGACGAAACGTAAACCGGAAGTTCACCGCAGCCATGTCACTCACCACTTCTTCTACCAGGTCCATGCGCTCCAGTGCCTTTACCCGCGACTGCACTTGGCGTGCTTTGGTGGCTTTTGCGCGGAAGCGCTCAATGAACCGTTCGGTTTGCCTGATCTTGGCCTGTTGATTTTCGTAGGCGTTCTGCTGAATCTCTTCGCGCATTTCCTTCTCTTGCAGGTAGTAACTGTAGTTCCCCTCGTAGGTAATTAGCTGCCGCTGCGTCACATCAACTGTTTTGGTAATTACGTTATCCAGAAAAGTGCGATCGTGCGAAACAATGATGACCGCGCCCGGATAGTTGCGTAAGTAGCCTTCTACCCACTCAATGGAGGGCAAGTCGAGGTGGTTGGTAGGCTCATCGAGCATCAGCAGCGATGGTTTCTCCAACAGCAGTTTGGCCAGCATTACACGCATGCGCCAACCTCCTGAAAATTCTTTCAGCGGCCGGTGCAGGTCTTTCGTGCTGAAGCCAATTCCCTCCAGCACTTCTTCCGCTTTGGCCTGCATGGTGTAACCATCCAACTGATCGAACTTTTCCTGCAGCTTGGTTAGTTTGTTTACCAGGTCGTCCGAATATTCGGTTTCCAGTTTGTGAAGAATCTTTTCGATTTCGCGCTGGGTATCTACAGCATCTTTAAAGGCCTCCATGGCCACGGTAAGAATGGCATCATCAGTTTGGTAAGAGAGCAGGTCCTGGTTTAAAAAACCAATGGTGCAATCTTTGGCTTTGCTGATGGTTCCTTCATCCACACGGTAATCGCCATTGATGATTTTCAGCAGCGTAGACTTGCCGCGCCCGTTCAGACCAATCAACCCGATTTTGTCGTCAGGCTTGATGAACATAGAGGCATTTTGATAAAGCGCCCGCCCGCCAATGAAATAAGAAATATTGTTTACCGATACCATCTGCCCTGCGTTTCGTTAGGTGGCCTGTTGATTAAATGGCAAAGATATATTCAAAAGGATAAAAATGGAGATTAAACGGTGGCTGATAACCGGGCAAGGCGCCTTAACTTCGGGTTTCGAAACCAGATAACTTATGACCAGCCCTAAATCTGCTTATTCATTGCTTCTAGCCGCTCTCGTTTTGTGCTGCAATCACTCCTCGCGCGAAACAAGCCAGGCGACAGCCGCTGATGGCTCGCTGCCCGCGTTAACAGAGGCAAGCCAGTCTTTGCCGTTGCAGTCGATCAAAATGCCGGCAGGTTTTTCCATCGAGGTATATGCAGAGGTGGAAAATGCACGATCTCTGGCGTTGGCGCCCGATGGTACCGTGTTTGTGGGCAACCGCAATGAAGACAAGGTGTATGCTATAAAAGATACCGATGGCGATAACAAAGCGGATAAGAAATGGATTCTGGCCTCGGGCCTGAACATGCCCAATGGCGTAGCTTTTAAAGATGGCGATCTCTACATAGCAGAGGTAAGTCGCATTACGCGCATCAAAAACGTATTGAGCAAGTTGGGCAACCCTGGCAAGCCCGAAGTGGTGAACGATCAATTCCCTACCGAAACGCACCATGGCTGGAAGTACATTGCCTTTGGCCCTGACGGAAAACTGTATGTGCCGGTAGGTGCGCCTTGCAACATTTGCGAATCGAAGAAACCTATCTATGCCAGCATTACCCGCATGAATGCCGATGGATCTGGCGTGGAAGTATATGCCAGTGGCGTGCGCAACACGGTAGGATTTACCTGGCACCCCGACTCCCAACACCTGTGGTTTACCGACAACGGCCGCGATATGATGGGCGATGACATTCCTCCCTGCGAGTTGAACACCGCTACCAAACCGGGGCAGCACTTTGGTTATCCTTACTGCCATGCCGGCACCATCAAAGACCCTGAGTTTGGCGACAAGAGGGCCTGCAGCGAGTTTGTACAACCGGCCCGGGCTTTGGGCGCGCACGTGGCGCCACTGGGATTGAAGTTTTATACGGGGAATATGTTTCCAACCACTTACAGGAAGCAGATCATCCTGGCAGAGCATGGCTCTTGGAATCGTTCGAAGAAGAGTGGCTACAAACTCTCGTTGGCCAGGGTAGATGCCAACGGCCAGGTTACTTCGTACGAAACTTTTGCTGAAGGCTGGCTAAATCAGGAAACGCAAAAAGTGTGGGGCCGCCCGGTAGATGTGCTGATGGTGCCCGATGGCTCCCTGTTGGTATCCGATGATCACGCAGGCGTTGTCTACCGGATTTCTTATAAAGGTTAACAACCCTAACGACTAAAAATCGTCCGCAATCTCATCAATCTTGCGGCCCTTGTCTTCCTGCATCATTTTCAGAACAGGGTAGCACCGGTAACGCAACCTGATTTCCTTTTTTGAATGATCATTGAAGGTGAGGCTGAGGTTGGGCGTTATCCAGTTGTATGAGTCGGTGGTTAGAATGTATTTGGGTTCGCCAAATGATTTCACCAGTCCCTTCATCAATCGGGTGTCCTTCGCGGTGATGACCACAATTTCATATACCAGGTCTTTGTAGGTCTTTACTTCCACCTGTCGGACTTTTACTTCGCCAATGCTTTGGTAAGCGGGGTTTTCCACTTCATAAAGTTTGGCATCGAATTCATTTTTTTCTTTCACTGCTTTTTTGAAGACCGCGCCCTTCACGCTGTCTATGTGGCTACCCAGTTTAAGGTCTTTGAATCCGTTTCTGCGGTCCAGTTCTTCTGTATTCTGGCAGAATGCGAAGGTAGGTATCAATAACAGTAATGTGAGCAGGCGCATCATCACGGTTGTTTGGGTTCTATAAATTGAACGGTAAAGGCAACTTTGGTGCGATCCCACAGCAGCACAATGTCTGCCATGTTGTTTCGCTGGTCTATGCGGATGGTGAAGGGTTCGTAAACAGTGGGCGCTGCAATGGCAACCGGGGCAACATCAAAACGCATCACGTCCATCAGTGGGTTGTAGTTGTACGAGCCCCACAGGCCCACCTCTTTGTTGAGAATGATCGTCCACTTGTCGGCATAGGGGATGGTGAACAGCGAATAGGTGCCCGCAGGCAACAGCTGTTTGTTGATGAAGATATCTTTGGTAATGGTGATTTCGGTAGCCTCGTTGGCGCCCGTACGCCATACTTCACCAAACGGCACCAATTTGCCGAATATTTCGCGCCCGCGTTTGTGCGGCTGACTGTAGGTAACTTTTAAATACGTGTCTTTATATCGGCACGACACAACAGACAGAGGGCTTGGTTTAGGCGGCAAAGCCTCTTGTGCGTGTAAATGGGTTAGGCTGAAAAGGAAAAAAGCGGCAAGAAGATACTTTTGAAGACCCATTCGTGCTAGTTACTTTGGAGCGAAGATAGCAATTTTGATTCCAATCCTTAACTTGACACCCCTATTACAACATGGAGCGCCCCGCATTCGATGACATCTACATGGAGCTGGCTGTTAACCTAGCCAAGCGTTCGCACTGCATCAAGCGGCATGTGGGTGCCGTGCTCACAAAAGATACCCGCATCATTTCCATTGGCTATAACGGCCCGCCTTCTGGCACACACAATTGCGATGAGGAGTGGCCTGACACCGGCTGTCCCCACGACTCTAAAGGCGGCTGCTCCCTGGCCATTCACGCAGAGCAGAATGCCATTCTCTATGCAGTAAAAAACAAAACTTCTGTAGAAGGGGCTACACTCTACGTTACGCTATCGCCCTGCCTGGCTTGTGCACGTATCATCTTCAGCATGGGCATCCGCAGGGTAATCTATCTCAAATCGTATGCAGAATACAAGGGTTTACCCAGCGATGAGGGCGTTGACTTTCTCAATAAGTTTGGCATTGAGTGTGTAAAATATATGGGCACGTTGCAAAACGTTACCCACATGATTTAACACTACCTGGCAGCCAGCGCCTTTTCCAGATCTGTAATCAGTTTGGCTGTAACGCCTTTTGTTTTGCGCGCTTGTTCGGTTTTGAATACCTGCAAAGCACGTTCGCCCGTTTCAAAAAGGCCCACCGGGTTATGGTCGTGCTTGTAACTGCCCAGGCACCATTCCATGTCGGCTTGCAACTGGCTGTCGAGGTTAAGGGCCTTTAGTTTGGCCAACACGGTTTCACAAACAGCTTCAATGGAAACAGCCGAAGGCTTTTTCTTTGGTGTTGCACTTTTGCCGGCAGAGGAGCCGGCCTTAGCAACTTTTTTTGCGAGTGCTTTCGCCATGATTAATAATGATTTTGGTTTGTTACTACAAAGTACCGCCTTGGCGCGGGTGTGCACAAGCGATATCGGCAAAATCTACGCAACCGTTATAGCCTTTTTGCCAGCAGAAAGCATTTCGAAGCACCGAAAATCAGCAACCAGACGCGCAGTTGTTGCAACGTGAGGGATGGGCAGCACGCTTATTAAATTTTCTTTTACGACTGCGAAGCAGTGGCGCAGAGGCGCGCATGTATGAAGTGAAATAAAAAAAGAAGGGGAGCAATCCTTGATTGCTCCCCTTTGTAAGTATCAAGCGTTGCTTGATTACTTCTTCTTCTTAGCAGCCTTCTTTGCTTTCTTGGCTGCTTTCTTAGCGGGTTTTTTTGCCATAGCGTTTAATGTTTTAAGTGAAAATTTTGTTAAACGTTATCGAAAGGTATAACAAAAATTTATTCTGCAAAAATTTTTCGCAAAAAATTTTCAATTGCGTGAAAATTTTTGGAAGTGCATCATCACAAGTTGATGTTGTAACTCATCATCGCATCCATCATGAAATGATATTCACTTCGGTAGATAATTCAATGTTGAATTTCATCTTCACACTCTTCTTCACTTCGTTGGCGAGCGAAAAAATCTCAGCACCTGTTGCACTACCGTGATTAACCAACACCAATGCCTGATGTGTGTGTACTCCTGCATCGCCTATGCGTTTTCCCTTCCATCCACATTGTTCTATCAACCAACCTGCAGGAACTTTAACTTCTTGATTTTCAGAAACGTAACCGGGTATAGTTGGATAAGTTTTTTTCAACTCAGCGAAATAATTTTGTGTTACCACCGGATTCTTGAAGAAGCTTCCTGCATTGCCAACTTTAGCAGGGTCGGGTAGTTTACCCGATCGAATTTCAATCACTGCTTCGCTTATGTTTTGAATGGTTGGTGATGAAATTTTTTTGCTCGCCAACACTTCGCGAATGGCACCATAGCTGGTGTGCAGTTGATGTTTTTTTTTGTGCAACCTTAAAGTAACACTTGAAATAAAAAATTTTTCCTTCAACGTTCCTTTAAACACACTTTCGCGGTACCCAAACTGGCATTCTTCGTTGCTGAAGGTGTGTAATTCACCGGTGCGCACGTCAACAGCATCAACGTTTTCTATCACATCTTTTACCTCCACACCATACGCTCCAATGTTTTGCATGGGTGCAGCACCTACCGTGCCTGGTATTAAACTCAGGTTTTCAATACCGCCCCAGTTGTGTTGCATACAATACATGACGAACTCGTGCCACACTTCGCCTGCGCCCACGCGCACGATAATGTAATCGTCTGTTTCGTGTAGGGTTTCTATGCCTTTGATTTCGTTTTTGATCACCAGGCCTTTGAAATCATCCAGAAAGAGCACGTTGCTTCCTCCGCCCAGGGTGAGCGATCGCTGCTGACGATAGGTTGCAGTCTGGGTGAGTGCTACGAATTCCTGCACGGAGCGAACTGTGCAAAAGAAATCGGCATGCACATCGATGCCAAAGGTGTTGAATGCCTTGAGGGAAACATGTTCGCTGATGGGGATCATGATGCCCAATCACGAAAAAAGCCTGCAGAAAGAAAAATGGCGCGTGGCTTTTCGCTAAAAAGATTTGGCCAACTCTGCCTCCGACAGTTTAAAAATACAAATGCGCGGAAACCGACCCGCCAGAAAGGTAGTGCCGCAAACCACCAGGCCATTGTCGCTGGTAACGGTTAAAGCCGCCACTTCAAACGTGTTGGAGAAGCCAAGGTAGCGTGTGCCCAGCAAGGAACCATCGGCAGTATTGTATCCAATCAGCGCAATTTGCCTGTTGCGTGTGTTGCTGGCATAGATCACGCGGCTGCTTCCTTCAATCGTAGCTGAGATAATTTTAACGGGTGCATCGGGCACCAACTCGGGCATGTAGTTACCCGTCAGGTTGGTGCTTGAACTTACACCGCTGGTGGTAAGCGACACAGATGGCAACAGGTAGTTATCGCCAAAATTGAAACGGGCCGCTGCAAACTGACTGCCTGCAGTAGGCATCAGGTAACTTAACCCTCCGTTCTCTTGCTGGCCCTGAATCACCCCTACAGGGTCGTCTTGATTAAGGTTTGTAAATACCACCGACAAGGTGTAGTTATAAAAGCCATTGAAGAAATACAAACTGCCGGCTTTGCCTATCTGGAAGGGAAGTTGCTTTCCTGTTCGTAAAAAATGATTGATAATAGGTTCTTCTACCGCATCGCCCGCACCAATGGTAAATCCTTTCGATTGCAGGATGCTGCCAGCCGGATTAACCACGGAAAGCACACTCAACTTGTTGACATGATCGTAATTGAGCAACAGAAAATTGGTGCCGTCTTGCGCGGCAGCCGAAGGATAAGAGCCACCCACCTCCACTACATTGGTAATTTCACCGTTGCTGTTCAGGGTTACCAATTGGGTTTGTAAGGCTATGGTGTTCATGGCGAAGAAAAAGTATTGGTTGTTCGCCACCATTAATGGGCCTACCGGGTTTACCAAGTCATCCTGCACTTCCACTTCACCCACAAATTCACCGGTTGCATCCACTTTCAGCAGATAGATTCCTGAAAAATTGGAGTCGGCCAGCCTGCGCCCGCCTAAAACCAGGTAACCCTCGTCTGGCGTTTGTTTGATATCGATGGGAAAGTATGATGTGTTGAAACGGTCATTGTCGTAAATGCGGGTGAAGTAGGCTTTGTTGGTTTCGGGGTCGGCCTCATTGTTGCACCCGGTCGCCATCCATGCGATGAGCAGGAATAGAAGGTATCGCTTCATACGTCTATTGATCTAATGCTTTGAAACTATTGCTGAGGAAGCGCAGCGGGAAGAGCACTCCTGCCGATACGGTGATGTTGCGCATGGTGAGGTCATCTTGCGCATCGCCAATGCCATTCAGCCGGTCGTTACCAAATCTGTTGTTCACATTGGCCATGTTGCTCATGCCCTGCCGATAGGCCACATCGAACACCAGCCGCACATTGCCCAGGTTATAATTGACGCCTGCGCCAGCCAGCCAGCCCCAGTAATTTTCAAACAGGTCTTTTGCGCCCACAATAACCGCTTCGTTTTCGAATGCGTTAGTGCCACCCGATGCATAATCCACACCCGATACTTTTACTGATTTGGTGGCATCGATCAATAAACCGTAGAATGCCCCGGCCTGAACGTACGGTCTTAACTTGTTGCCGGTGAATTCATACTTTACCAACAACGGCAGATCTACGTAATCAATCTGCTGTTCCTGGTTGAAGGTGAGTTCCAATCGTTCGGCTGCATTTTCGGGGTTGGTCCATCGATAGTCGTTATGATAAGTAAACCGGCTGTGCCTGTAGGTGGGCTGAAAGCTGAAGGAAAAACCTTTGAAATAAAAAGTTACCTCCAGCGATACCTGACTGCCCGTTTTGTTGTAGGAGTCGTAGCTCTTCTCGGTGCGGGTAGCGTTGTAGTTGGTGGGTGTAATGATGGTGTACCGGGTGTCGGGCACCACATCGGTAAGATTAGCACCGGCCTTGAAACCGAGCCACCATTGCTTTTCGAGAAATTTCATATTCTCGTTGCGCGCACGGTTGTTAAAGCCTTGTTTCTTTTTTACCTGTGCCTGCAAGGGCAGGGCAAGTAGAGCGAGTAGCAGGGGTAGCAGTCGAAGCATGGGGTTAGCGGGTTACTACCAGTTTTTTGGTTTCGTTTAAAGCACCGGTTTTGATCTGATAAAGATACAGGCCGGGCGACAAATCGCTCACGTTCACATCGGCAAAATGTTCACCGGCCGGTTGTTGTCCATCCACCAGTGTTTTCAACACACGGCCATCGGTATGCAGCAGCACCAGTTGCACGTGCAGGTCGGTATTGATGCGATAGCCAATGCGAACCTGATCGCGTGCGGGGTTGGGCGTGGCATCGTACAGCGAAAAGCGTTGCGAGATGAAATGATCTTTTACGCCCGAAACCACCTGGGTTGCCACTGTAATGGGTTCGTAGTTGCCGGTGCCTTCTTCTTTGGGGCCGTTGATGAAGTTTTTAAAGAAGATGTCGTTGTTGATTTTATTTTCATCTACCAGCAGCCAATCTTTCAAAATGGCCGCGTACACCTGGCGGTAGTCGTACTGCATGTCTACGTTGCTCTGGTTAAGGTCGGGTACGTTGCCCAGTACGCCCGGGTTTACGCCCAATCCAAACATAAACACGGGCCCGCCTGTGCCGTGGTCGGTTCCATAGCTGCCATTAGAATGCACACGTCTGCCGAATTCTGAAGTGGTAACGGTGAGCACCCTGTCTTCCAATCCGCGCAAGCGCAAATCATCCTGAAAAGCCTTCATGGCCGAAGAGATGTGGTACATTAACGCGGCATGTACGCCCATGGTAGGGTCGTAACTCTCGGTTTGTTGGGCATGCGTGTCGAAACCACCGATTTTTACAAGGAACACTTTGGTTTTTACGCCATCGCCTCCGCCATCTAACAAGCGGGCGATGAGTTTTAACTGAGGCGTAAGGTTATTGCGCAAGCTGCCCGCAGGTGCGTTGAAAGGATATTTTTCCGGATACGTTACCTGCGATTCGGGTGCCCTCTGGTAAACTTCGTACAAGCGCTGTGCATAATCTTCGGATTTATCTTCCAGGCCCAAAATCCAGTTAAGTTCTTTACCGTAGGGAGTATCGTTCAAAGCGGCAGGTGGTTTGCCCCTGGGGTCAATGCCTTCGTCAGAAAATCCTTCCAGCTCGTTTACCAATTGAGCAAAACTTTCGGGATTGTTGAGTGAAATCGAGGCGGGTATGTTACCATCCTGGTGAAAGATCAGCGACACATCGCTGCCCATCTCTATCGCCAACGGATCTTTCATTTCCTCGTTGGGGAAGTCGTTGGGGTAAACTTGTGGCGCAAACTCCATTTGAAGGTAGCGGCCCACCCAGCCTGAAGAGAAATAATCATCGAAGCTGCCACCCATAAAAGAAATATCGCGGCCGCGAAAGTGCGAGCCATTGTTGTTTTTGTACGAAACACCTTGAATAATGCCCATGCGGCCCCGGTCGTACAGGTCTTTCATGCCCAACATATCCGGGTGAAGCCCTACCTGTGCTGCGGTGGGCAATGTGCTGTCGAGCGGAATCATTTTGCGCAAACTGTTTTTGGCCGGTATGGCAATGTTGGCCCTGCGGCTGTAATACAGGTCGTATGCTTCCACAGGAATCACCGCGTTCAGCCCATCGTTGCCACCGTGCATTTGCAGAATGATAAGCACGCGATCGTTCGTGCTCTGCTGCGCCATCCGCGTAAGCGAATTTTCGCCCATTAGCTTAATGGGTATGCCGCCAATGGTAAATGGCAACGAGGCCAGCGATAATTTTTTTATAAAACTTCTTCTTTTCATGGGTCTGACTTAAAATAATTGGTACTCGGGCGACTGCATCATGGCGTTAAACAAACTGCGCAACTGGTTGGTCACCACTTCCAGGTCTACCGGGTTGTTCCAGCGGAAATTCCACGAAGCTTCCGGGTCGGGATCTATCTGTGGCGATTTGAGGAATGCGGTCAGAAAATAGTTTAAACGCTCTGCCGTTAGCCCGGCTGCATCATCTTGTGAGCCATCGAAAGTAAGATTGTCGGAGAGGGGCAGCAGGTATTTGGCTAATTCGATGATAAGCAGACGTGCATCGGATGCGATGGCATTGGGTATGTGATCGCGCACAAACTGCACCACATCGATTTTCAACGCCCCGTCTTGCATTTGGTTATCGGTTACCAACTCGCGAATAAACTTGTATCGGTTGGTGAGGTAGTTGGTGGAAATCCAGCTGCGGTGGTAGATGGGAAACTGATGGTACGCATCGTAACCGGCCACATCAAAGGGCTCGTAAAAGTGCATACCCATCTCCGACAGCGATCGAAGCAGTCCCCCGGTTTTTTCATAAAATGCTTCGGCCTCGTTTACCGGATCGGGAAGAGACAATTCAAAGAAGCGCATGGTGCCCAACATCAGGTCGAGGGGAGATTTGATGATACCTCCAAAATTGTCGTCTAACACAGGGGCGGTTGCTTCGTAGAAATGCTGGCTGCTGAACAAATCTTCCAGCACGGGTTGAAGCTTAAATCCATTAGCTGAGAAGGTAGCGGCCATCTCGGCAATAATAGTGTTGTCTATTTCGGGTGTAATTTGGTGGTAGACAAAGAACCGGTAAATTCTGCGGCAAACGTTTTTTGCTGTTTCTGGTCTGCTGTAGATAAGGTCTATCAGTTGGCTTATTTCGTCCAGCGCGCTGGCCTCGGTGGCGGCAGTTCCGTTAAGATACAACGGATTGGGTTGTATCACCTGGCTGTCGAATCGGTCGCTGAATTGTTTGGCGGTATTGTCGTGTCCGGAGGCATTCAGAGGGTTGCCACGCACTTTACCACGGGGCAACCCGGTTTCTTCATCCAGGTTGGCAAACGTGTCATCAAAATCCCAACCTGACAAAACGCGTGCAGCGGCCTGCACATCTTGCTCGCGAAAAACAAAGTAGTCGCCCGGGTCGGCAATGGGCGGAAGTGTGCCTTCCAGGCCGCGACCGATGCTATACAACTCCAGTAGTTCGCGTGCGTAGTTTTCATTGGGGCTGCCGTTTACGTTCAGGTTGCCGTCCAGCAGCCGAAGCATGGCATTGTCTACACTCACTTTTTTCGTCAGCTCCCGAAAGTTGACGGTAACACTGGCGCCTTTGTCGAGCGCAAATTGCCGGAACAGCTGATTCTGAAAGTAAAGGGCCCTGCTGCTGTCTATCTTGGATTGAATGGCGGTGAGGACGGTATGCAGGAAGAAAACAATTTTTTCGCGGGCAGAAACAGCTAAACCTGGCTCGCCCGCCAGGCCTGCGCCCAGCATCTGGTGCAGCAACCATCCTTTAAAAAACTCTTGCAAGTCTGAATCACCAGAATTGGCATCGGTGGTGCCCGAAACCACCCATTCCGAATTGGTGGCCGGGTCTATAGGCAGAACGGGGTCCGGCAGCAGCGTGCCGTACAATTTTTGAAGAGCCAGTTCGGGCGTGAGCGTTGCAAAATTGTCTATTTGTGCCTGCGTGGCACCGAAGGTGGCCCGATGAAGAAGGTGCGCAGCCCGCTTAGGGCCCAACACACCGGTAAAAGCAGTTAGTGGCATGGGTTTGTTCTTCTCTAAGCAATATATATAGAGTGAAAATACAAAAACTCCGGTTCAGCAGTTGAGTAGACATTAGCATCGTTTATCGTCAATTAATCTCCACCACCTTTGTTTACCTAACACTTAATAGGTACTTTGAAATCGTGTAAGTTCTGATTTCTAAGAATGGTTTGAATGAGTGTATTGTAACAAAAAAATAACAGATGAAACTGATTGAATGCCCGCGCGATGCCATGCAAGGTATCAGCACATTTATACCTACGGCAAAGAAAGCAGCCTATATTAACCAGTTGTTACGGGTAGGTTTCGATACCATCGACTTTGGAAGTTTTGTTTCGCCCAAGGCTATCCCACAGATGAGCGACACAGCCGCAGTACTTGATCAATTGGATCTGTCTGCTACTTCCACCCGGTTGCTGGGCATTGTGGCTAATGTACGAGGTGCAGAACAGGCGGTGCAGTATGCAAGCATCGCCTACGTGGGATTTCCACTTTCTATTTCTGAGACTTTTCAGCAGCGAAACACCAACAAATCGATAGGTGAGGCGCTGAATGAAGTGGCGCGGATACAGGAGTTATGCGTAAAAAGTAACAAAGAGTTGGTCTGTTACATCAGCATGGGCTTCGGGAACCCGTATGGCGATCCATACCATGCCGGCATTGTGGGGCAGATGGTAGAGAAGTTGAAAACACTGGGTATTCGCATCGTGTCGTTGGCCGATACCGTTGGGGTATCGAGCCCCCCATTGATTGTTCAGCTCTTTACCGAAATGAAAGCGTCTTTTCCCGACCTGGAGTTTGGGGCCCACCTGCATTCACATCCGGCCAAAGCCGTTGAAAAAATTGCAGCGGCCTTTCAGGCAGGTTGCGATCGTTTCGATGGCGCCTTGAATGGATTAGGTGGCTGCCCCATGGCCAATGACGACCTGGTGGGCAACCTGGCCACAGAAACCATACTGGCTTACCTGAAAGAAAAAGGGGCTGCACCCGCTCTTAACGGTGCCGAGCTGACCCGAGCGCTGGCCATGGCGGCAGAGGTTTTTCCAAAATAGTGTAAATTTATTACATGCCTGCCCGCAGGGCGTGCTTCGTATAAAATGGAATGACGGGGTGGCCTTAATTTTGCAATACAAACCCAGTTATGAAAAAAATACGTTACTACTTCGGCCTGGTTCTTTTGCTTGCTGCAGTTACCAGCCATGCACAATCTGCTAAAGAGCTTACCCAAAAGGCCATGGACCTGATGGAGACGCGGGATTTCATGGAAGCGATTCTGCATTTGAACAAGGCCATTGAGGCAGACCCGAAATACACGCAGGCGTACTACGTACGGGGCAATATCAAAACTGCTTTCGAAGATTTCCACGGGGCCATGAAAGACTATAATACCGCGCTGGACATGAACCCCAAGTATGCCGATGCGTTTTTTGCACGCGGCAACACCAAAATGAAATTGCAGGATTACTACGGAGCGATTTCAGATTTTACATCGGCTATTGCCATTAATGAGAATTACGTGGAGGCCTACTTCAACCGCGGGCGCGCCAAGCAATACCTGCAGGCTTATGAAGATGCCATTAACGATTGTTCGAAGATCATACAAATCAACCCGAAAAGCATTGATGCTTATTACATGCGCGGCTTGTTGCGCATAGAGTTTGGCGATACCAAAAACGGTTGCCTCGATTTAAGCAAAGCCGGTGAACTGGGCGACCTGAAAGCGTATGAAGCCATTAAAGAGAAGTGCAACCAAAAAACCGGTAACGAATAAGGCAGGTGTCTTCTGTTAGCGTGTGAGCGCATACATTTTTCCCGGTAGCGACTTTACCACATTTTTAAACTCTAGGTTAAGAAGCAGCGAGGCAAGGGGCCCCAGCGGTATGCCGGTGCGCCATGCTATTTCGTCTATCTGCGTGCCTTCTTTTTTCTGTTTCAGCGCATTTACAATGGTCTGCTCCTCGTCACTCAAATCGCTCCACGTCATGGCGCTGGTTGCCGTGGGGTGCGTAGCTTCCGTGTGTGGCTGCCAGTTCATGATGTACTCCAGGTCCTTCACGCTTGTGTAGAGGTGTGCCTTGTTGGTTTTAATAAGTTTGTTGCAACCGGCAGAAAAATTTTGTTGCAGGCTGCCGGGCACCGCGAAAACATCTTTGTTGTAGCTATTCGCGATGTCTGCGGTAATCAGCGCACCGCCTGTTTCGGCCGCCTCTACAATAATCAGTGCATCGCACAATCCCGCAATGATGCGGTTGCGGGCGGGAAAGTTGTGTGCATCGGGTTTGGTACCAAACCTGTTTTCGGTCAGCAGCCCACCCTGCTGTGTCATCTTGCGCGCGGTCTCCTTGTGGGCGGCCGGGTAAATCACATCCAGGCCGCTGCCCATCACACCGATAGTAGGGAGGTTTTTCTTCAATGCCTGTTTGTGTGCCTGTATGTCAATTCCGTAGGCAAGTCCACTTACAATAATCACCTGGTGTGCCACCAGTTCTTCTACAATCCTGTCGACCATTTCTTTGCCGTAGTTGGTGGCCTGCCGGGTGCCTACCACGCCCACGGTTTTGTGGTGCTGCAGGTTTGCATGGCCCTTCCAGTACAAAAGCGAAGGTGCATCTTCAATGGCTTTAAGCCTTTCGGGATAGCTTTTGTCAGTGAAGAAAAGCAACGTCACGCCTTCTTTTTCTGCTTTCAGCAATTCCTTTTCAGCATCGTGGAACGGGTTGCCGCTCACGATGGCCTGCGCGGTAACTTCGCCAACACCGGGAACCTTGAGCAACTTGCCCTTGGGTTTTGAAAACACGGCCGAAGCCGACCCGCAGTAGGCAATGAGTTGTTTCATGAGATGATCGCCAACACCCGGTACAAAATGGAGGGCAAGAAAAGCAAGTCGTTCCTGATCCATGCGTAGCTGCTCAAAAAAGATGTATCAAAATGCCCAAATGACGGGGCATTTTCAACTGTTGATGGTTAAAGAAAATCTAACGAGGCGATTAGTGCAGGCGATCGCGCACTTCGGTAAGGAAATGACGTATTCTGCGCAGTGAGTCAATCACTTCCATTTTGTCTTTCACAGCCTGCGAGTCGTTCTTCAGCATTTCTTTGGCGCCCTGAAGTGTAAAGCCTTTCTCCTTTACCAGGTGGTAAATGGTGCGCACATTTTCGATGTCTTCTTTGGTAAACTGACGGTTGCCCTTACGGTTCTTCTTTGGCTGAATGATTTCAAACTCTGATTCCCAAAAGCGGATGAGTGAGGGGGCTACGTTGAACATTTCAGCTACTTCACCAATCGAGTAGTAAATTTTTTCAATTTCTTTCTCTTTGTATGCCATGGAGCAGCGTAAGTGCTTGGGTTTCTCTGGGTTTTCGCTAAGAACTTCATGCAAAGTAACAATTCTTACTGCACCCCGCAATTGGGGCGGGTAAAAATAATCTACAAGCTATCAACGTGGAATTGTGGAAGAATACACCCAGCCATCGTCATTTATCTGCAAGGTGCTTTCGGGAAAATCTTCTTTGGTAAGCTGTTGTATGCGCTTGATCACTCTTTTTTCCGTATCCACTTTTACAGGCGACCGTGGCATTTGCCAGGTAGCGGTGATGTGCGCTTTCAAAAAAGCACCCTGGCGGGTGGTGTGCACATTAATGATCGGTGCCCATCCGTTTGGCCCCGATACGTTCATACCTCCAAAGGTGCAGAAGTTACCCAGGCTGTAAGCAATGAAACGATCTTTGTACACTTCTACGGCTCTTGTTACATGCGGCCCATGCCCAAAAATTACGTCTGCCCCTGCATCAATCAGCGTATGTGCCAATCGGTACACATCGCCCCGATTTTCTCCATAATAATATTCTTCTTTGCGCGGCACGTGCTGGTGTTGGGGCCCCTCTGCTCCGCCATGAAACGACACAATAACAATGTCGCTGACCGAGTCGAGATGAGTTACATATTTTCTGGCCAGTTCCAGGTCGTTAATATCTACACAGCCGCTGTTGGGGGCCAGCGCCAGCAGGCCATAGCGCACGCCTTCCTTTTGCAACACGGTGTAGGGCTGGGTTAGCTGCCCCGCATGTTGTATACCCGCTTGCTCCAGCAGTTTCATGGTGTTTTTTCGTCCGCCTTCACCAAAGTCGCCCGCGTGGTTGTTGGCCAGGCTGATCAAATCGAAGCCCGCATCTACCAGGTTTTGCACGTAGTGGTTTGGACTGCGAAACACGTAGCACACCTTGGGGTCGCGGCAGGTTTTGGGCGTGCCGCCTTCCGTTAGTAAAACACCTTCCAGGTTGCCGAAAGTAACATCTGCGGAAGCGAGAACGGATTGCACCTCCTTCATGAGCTCGCGGCCATCGTTCGGAGGCAACACACCGGGTGTGGGGTAGTTGCTACCCATCATAATATCGCCCACGCCCACGATTTGTAAGGTGTCTTTGGTTTGCGCCTTCAGCAGACTGCAACCCAAAAAGAAGAATATAGTAAACAGATTTTTCATCAGTCGGTCACGAAAGAGCGCAAAGAAAATAAATTGGGGAGATTAATCGAGTGAAATGATCGACTGGCTGCCCACTTCTACCAGGCGTTCGTACTCTTTGTTGCTGAGATCGCGCTGGAAAAAGTTGATGGGATTGATTTGCTCGCCTTTGAACAGCACTTCGTAGTGCAGGTGTGGGCCTACCGAGTCGCCCGTGTTGCCTACATAGCCGATCACCTGGCCACGCTTTACTTTGTCACCTTTCCCAACGATGAAGTGCGTCATGTGGGCATAGCGTGTCTGGAAATCGAAACCGTGATCGATGTACACCACGTTGCCAAATGTGGCGGAGTATTCGGCACGTTCCACTTCACCATCGCCCGTGGCGTAAATAGGCGCACCTACGGGGGCGGTAAAGTCGAGGCCCTTGTGGGGGCGCACATAGCCATACTTCGGATGGAGGCGCAGGCCAAATAATGTGTGCAGGTAGAGCAGGTCTTCGTTGCTAACTGGTTGAATGGCGGGGCGCGAAGCCCACTTCTGCTCTTTGATGCTGAGCTGTGTAAACAGTTCTTCGAACGACTGCCGTTCGATACCGAGGCGAGTTAATATTTTGTCCGTATGTTCATACGTGTCGCGTATGAGCAAGTAGGGGATGCTTGCATTTTCTTTTTCTCTACCACCCACACCGCCTTCGCGCACTGCGGCACCCAGCGGACTTAAGTCGAGAATGGCACGATAGGTATTGTCGTCATTATCTTCCAACTGCGCCAACTTCTGGTCGGTTTCCGTCAACTGGTCTTGCAGCACCTGCCACTCCGATTTCAGTGCCTCATTCTCGTTGCGCAGTTGGGTCTCGTCCCAATCGGGGTAACGGTAATTGAAGTACACCAGACTGGCCGCACCCAGCAGGAAGGAAATGCCGAGAAAGGCAAAGGCACGTTTAGCAAAAATACGGCCCGTTACTACTATCGGCTCATACTTGCAAGTCTCAGGGTTGTAGCGATATTGAGCGGCCATCAGTCGAGCGATTGGTTGAGTTGGCGACCGGCCAGCGTTAGCAGGTCAAATTGTTCTGCACCAATCCCCTCTACCATCATCTTCAGCGGGTTTATGTTCTTCCCGTCTTTTATCACTTCATAATGCACGTGGGGTGCAATAGAGCCACCGCTCACGCCCATTTTGGCAATTTCGTCTCCTTTCTTCACGCGCTGCCCATTCTTCACAGTTATCTCGCCCAGGTGGGTGTAGCGGGTTACGTAGCCATAGCCGTGGTCTATTTCAATGTAATTTCCAAAGCCGGCCTGCAGGTCGCTTTTCTTCACACTTACCACACGGCCATTGCCCGTTGCTAAAATGGAAGAGCCGCGCGCACCGGCAATATCCACCCCATCGTGGTGGTATTTGCCCTTGTGCCAGGGGTTGATGCGTGTGCCGAAACCCGATACCAACATTTTGGGCGCCAGGTTTGCCACCGGCATGGCACCAGGGAAACCAGCAATCTGCTGAAGGTCGCTTTTGTGTACGCTTGCCCACACACTATAGTGTTGATTGGAGACTATGGCTTGGTTGAAACTGGCTTTTACACGGTGGCTCAGTTGCGACACCGTCTGGTGGAAGTCCGTTTCTTCGGCTATCAGAATTTCTTTGAATTTTGGCTTCGACCTTTTTTCCAAGGCCAGGTCGAAGAATTTGGTGTAAAGTTTTTCTTCCTCCTGGTGCAAGGTTGCCAGGTTTTCCTGGGCTTCTTTTAAACGGGCCGTTAACACTACTTGGTGGCTGCGCAGCGCCTTGTTCTCAGCCACCAGCACCTTTTCGGCAGGGGTAATGATGAGGTAGTTTTGCAGGAAGAATAAACCCAGGAAGAAAACCGCCCCGAAGCACAGCACGGCAATCACCGTAAGGCTTATATTAATAATAGAGATGCGCGCACGCTCGTAGCGGAGGGTTCTGGCGTTATAGACGTATTTTGTTTTCGTCATGCGTGGCTTTTTCTCTTGCGGGTGGGTGAATCTTTTTTTCCCAACCCAGGTAAACCTTCCTTTATGTATTTTTTTTTAAATCCTTTAAATAATGGCCCTCAGGGGCGTAAATTTGACCTTTTGAACCGATAAATATAGGTAAATTTTACTATTAGCAAACGTTTGTCATGGGATTAGAAGTAATGGATTCGGGTACAATCAGGCGGAAATTCCTCGATTTTTTTGCTGCTAAGGGTCATCAGATTGTGCCCTCGGCCCCGCTGGTGCTCAAAAACGACCCTACCCTGTTGTTCACCAACTCGGGTATGGTGCAGTTTAAAGACTATTTCCTGGGCAACTCCATTTCCCAGTACAAGCGCATTGCCGATACCCAAAAATGCCTTCGCGTAAGCGGTAAACACAACGACCTGGAAGATGTGGGTTTGGATACCTACCACCACACGATGTTCGAAATGTTAGGCAACTGGAGTTTTGGCGACTACTTTAAGAAGGAAGCTATTGCCTGGGCCTGGGAACTGTTGACAGAAGTGTACCAACTGCCGAAAGACAGGCTGTACGTTACGGTATTCGGTGGCGATAAAGGCGATAACCTGCCGGTGGATGAAGAAGCGAAAGACCTGTGGAAGCAATTTGTGAACGAAGACCGCATCATTCACGGCATTAAGAAAGACAACTTTTGGGAAATGGGCGAAAGTGGCCCTTGCGGCCCATGCTCCGAAATACACATAGACCTGCGCCCCGAGGCAGAAGTGAAGCATAAGCCCGGGCGTGAGTTGGTGAACAGCGACCATCCGCAAGTGGTGGAAATATGGAACCTGGTATTTATTCAATTCAACCGGCTGGCCTCTGGTGCACTGGAGCCGCTGCCCGATAAACACGTAGACACCGGCATGGGCTTCGAACGCCTGTGCATGGCCATACAAGGCAAAACCTCGAACTACGATACCGATGTGTTTCGTCCGCTGATGGACTTTATTGCGAAGGAGGCAGGAGTTACCTACGGGGGTTCAACACCCGGCAAGGGCGCTGCCACCGAGAAACAAGACATTGCCATTCGTGTGATGGCCGATCATATACGTGCCGTGGCCTTTGCCATTGCCGATGGTCAGTTGCCCAGCAACACGGGTGCCGGCTACGTGATACGCAGGATTTTGCGCAGGGCCGTGCGATATGGCTTTTCTTATTTGAACTTCAAAGAGCCCTTCATTCATCGGTTGGTGCCTATTCTGGCCAACCAACTGAAAGACGTGTTTCCTGAGTTGCACCAACAGTTGGATTATGTAACCAGGGTGGTGCATGAGGAAGAGATTTCGTTCTTGCGGACTTTGGAGAAGGGGTTGAAGCGTTTTGATGTTATTCAGGAAGGACTGACGGGAAAGTTCATTCCGGGCGTTGAAGCGTTCGAGTTGTACGATACCTTTGGCTTTCCTTTTGACCTCACTTCGTTAATTGCGCGCGAGCGAGGCTTCTCTGTTGACGAAAAGGGCTTTCATGAAGAGATGGCCAAGCAAAAATCCCGCTCCAAAGCCGATGCGGCCAAAGAAACAGGCGACTGGACTTTGGTGGGGGAAGACCAGAAGACCGAGTTCATCGGCTACGACAACCTGGAGGCTGTAGCCAGGCTGGTGAAGTACCGCAAGATCAAACAGAAGAGCAAAGACTTTTACCAACTGGTGCTGGATAAAACACCTTTCTATGCCGAAAGTGGCGGTCAGGTGGGTGACACGGGGTTGATTGATGCGGCTGGCGAGAGGATAAAAATCATCGACACCAAGAAAGAGAACGACCTCATCGTCCACTTTACTGAAAAATTGCCTGCACAGTTGGAAACCAATTGGAACGTGAGCGTGGATGCTGGCAAGCGCCATCTTACCATGAGCAACCACTCCGCCACCCACTTGCTGCACGCAGCCTTGCGCACCGTGCTGGGTAAACATGTGGAGCAGAAGGGGTCGTTGGTAAATGAAAAAATACTGCGCTTCGACTTTTCGCATTTTGCGGCCATGACCGAGGAGGAGATAGCCAAAGTGGAAACGTTGGTGAACCAGAAAATTCGTGAAAACATTGAACTGAACGAGCAGCGCAATGTGCCGATAGAAAAAGCAAAAAGTCTGGGTGCCATGGCGCTGTTTGGCGAAAAGTATGGAGAGTTTGTGCGCGTGATCACGTTCGACCCAGCGTACTCGGTTGAATTGTGCGGAGGCACCCATGTGTCGGCCACCGGTAAAATCGGTTTGTTCAAAATTATTTCAGAGAGCTCCGTGGCCGCGGGCGTGCGGAGAATTGAGGCCGTTACGGCCGAAGGTGCCGAGCAGTTTGTGAATGAAGAGTTGGCGTTATTAAAAGAAGTTAAATCGCTTCTTAAGAACCCCAAAGACGTGCTGGCGGCTACCAAAAACCTGATGGAAGAGAAGCACGCGCTCGAGAAAAAGCTGGAAACTTTGAACCAGGAAAAAGCTAACCTGTTGAAAGACGAGTTGGCCCGCAAGGCGGTGAAAACCAATGGCCATACTTTGATTCTGGAGCAGGTAGAAGTGCCCAATGCCGATGCGCTCAAGAACATAGCGTATGCGTTGCGCAATCAGTTTGAAGACCTGCTGCTCGTGCTGGCAGCCAATGTAGATGGCAAGCCCCAGGTAGGTGTAATGATTGGCGAAAAGCTGGCAGCTACTAACCAATTCCATGCAGGCAATATGGTAAAAGAGTTGGCAAAGGAAATCGATGGCGGTGGGGGTGGGCAGCCGTTCTTTGCAACAGCAGGCGGCAAAAACCTGAATGGCCTTTCGGCAGTTCTTGAAAAAGCAAAAGCAATGATTAACTGAAACCGTTGCGTCTCTTTGTGTGCTTTGCGATATGATTCGAACGCATAGTACCAGAGGTCCGCGCAGTACTACATCATGGACAAATCCATCCGCGAAAAATACGAGCCCGTCATAGGATTGGAGATCCACGCCCAACTGCTTACCGCGAGCAAGATTTTCAACAGCGATGCCACTGCTTTTGGGCATGCGCCCAATACCCATGTAAGTGTGATTACCCTGGCCCATCCGGGCACCTTGCCGCGACTGAATAAAAAAACGGTAGAGTTGGCCATCAAAATGGGCCTGGCGTGTAACAGCGAAATTTCACGTGTCCAGATATTCGATCGTAAAAATTATTTCTACCCCGATCTGCCGAAAGGCTACCAGATTACACAAGACCGCACACCCGTTTGTAAAGGGGGCCACATCACCATTCGTTTGAAAGACGGAACAGAGCGCAACGTACCACTCAACCGCATCCACATGGAAGAAGATGCCGGTAAGTCGCTGCACCTGGAGGGCGAAGCCGATACCGCAGTTGATTTTAATCGTGCCGGTGTTTCGTTAATTGAAATCGTAACAGAACCCGCTATGTTCTCTTCGGAAGAGGCCGGAGCGCTGATGATGGAAATCCGTAAGATGGTGCGCTACCTCGATATATGCGATGGCAACATGGAAGAGGGTTCGCTGCGCTGCGATGCCAACGTATCGGTACGTCTGCGCGGTGCAGTGCAACTGGGTAAAAAAGTGGAAGTCAAAAACATGAATTCCATACGCAATGTGCAGCGTGCCATTGACTATGAGATAGAAAGACAAATACAATTGCTGGAAAAAGGCGAGGCCATCGTTTCGGAAACCAGGTTGTTCGATGCGGCCAAAGGGCAGACCTTTGGCATGCGCACCAAAGAGGAATTGAACGACTACCGCTATTTCCCTGATCCCGATCTGAGTCCACTCCATGTATCAGAGGAGTGGCTGGATCAAATCAAGGCACATATGCCTGCGTTGCCGCGCGAATTGTATCAAAAATACCTGCGCGACTACCAGCTGCCGGAATACGATGCTTTTGTGATTACAGAAAACAAAGAGACCGCGTTGTTTTTTGAGGAGGTCTGCCAGCACACTACCCACTTCAAGGCCGCCTCGAACTGGGTGATGGGGCCGCTGAAGCAATACCTGAACGAGTCCGGCAAGGCCATTCACGAATTGGCCATTACACCCAAAAAGCTGGCGGAGGTGATTGCAATGATTGACGAGGGCAAATTGAATTTCTCGGTGGCCTCGCAAAAGCTGTTTCCCGTATTGGTTACGGATGCCTCGCGGTCGGTGGCAGAAATTGTGCAGGCGCTTAACCTGGCGCAGCACAGAGACGAAGGCGCTATTGCTGGTATGATCGACCAGGTGATTCGGGAATTTCCACTCAAGGTCGAAGAATACCAGAATGGAAAGAAGGGAATAATCGCTATGTTTATGGGCGAGGTGATGAAGCGCAGCAAAGGCTCTGCCGATCCGAAGTTGGCGAATGAACTATTGGTGAAAAAACTAACAAAAAAAGTATGATGAGGTGGATAATTGCGGGTTGTGTGTTGATGGTGATGGCTTGCTCTAACCAGAAGAAAGATGTGGGCTGGGAGGTAACGGTGAAAGGCAAAGTGGGCTACCCGGGCGAGGGAACCATAGAGATACAGGAGTTGAGCGACCGTGAGGGAGCCTTTAAAGACACGATACTCCTTAAGCCCAACTACACCTACGAGAAGAAGATCCGATTGTCGGAGCCGGGCTACTATCGGCTGTCTTTTTATAACCGGCAGCACGTGGATTTTATTCTTGATAAGAGCAGCCTTGAAATAAACGTAGACGGCAACGACCCCATGGGCTTTGTGGAGATCAAAGGGTCGCCCGATCATGATTTATTAGCTGAAGCACAGTCTATTTTGCAGAAGGCGCAAAGTACGCCACAGGCAGCAGCCCTGGAGCAACAGTTTATGTTGGCCCAACGCGATGGCAACCAACAGCGGTTGGAAGAGGTGCGGGCCATGTATATGGATTTGATCAACCAATCGCACGACTCGGTGGTGCACATGTTGGAGAAGAAACCTATTTCGCTGGGGCTTATCAATCTATTGATGAATAATAACGTGTTGGATAGAGACAAGTATATCGCATTTTACAACAACACAGCCGCCCGCGTGCAGGCAGAAATGCCTGGTTCCAGATTTGCCGATCAGTTTGTGGATATGGTGGAGAAAATGAACGTAACGGCCATCGGCTCGCAGGCACCTGAGATCTCTTTGCCAAACCCCAATGGCGATACGGTGAGGCTGAGCTCTTTCAGAGGCAAGTATGTATTGGTGGATTTTTGGGCGAAGTGGTGTGGGCCGTGCCGCAGAGAAAACCCGAACGTGGTGAAAGCCTACCACGCTTATAAAGATCAGGGTTTTGAAATATTGGGCGTGTCGCTCGATCGCACCAAAGAAGACTGGGTGCAGGCCATACAGGAGGATGGTTTGGAGTGGACGCATGTTTCAGATCTAAAATATTTCGATTCGAAAGCCGCAGCCGACTATAACATCACTGCGATACCGTTCTCTATTTTGGTAGATCCGAATGGTGTGATTATTGCCAAGAACCTGCGCGAGCAGGCATTACATAAAAAGCTCGCTGAGATTTTTCAGAAACCATGAAGCGGTACGTTCTCCTGGCGATCGCAGTTGGCTGCGTGGCGTGCAGCAAGTTGCCCGAAGAAAAGGTGCCTGCTTTTGTGATGGAGACATTCGCCCTGGAGTCGAACCCCGGTTGCGTGAGCGATACCGTTGCCTGCGCTACCTTTAAGGTAGATTACCCGAAGTTTACACATCTCGATTCAGCAGTGCAGCAATCGTTGATGGGCCGCATCACTTATTGGCTTAGCGGTGGGCTGGACGAAGAGCCCAAAACGCTGGCCGTGCTGGGCAACGACTTTATCAGAGATTTCGACCAATTTTTAGCCGACATGCCAGGCTATGGCCTCGGTTGGACTTACAAAGCCAGCGTGCAGGTATTGGTTGCCTCCGACACGTTGATCAGTTTGCAGGTAAATGTAGAATCGTTTACGGGCGGAGCGCACGGCTCGTATGCCACCAACTTTGTGAACATCGATCCCAAGACGGGCACCGCCTATTTGTTGGATGCATTTCTGCGCCCCGGCTATCAGCCCGTGCTGAAAGAATTGGGCGAACGCGACTTCCGCCTGCAGCGCGAACTGGACGAGGCCACTTCGCTGGAAGATGCCGGCTTTCATTTTCCAGAAAACCAATTCAGCCTGAACGACAATTATGGCTTCCGCAAAGAAGGCATTGTGTTCTTTTTTAACAGCTACGAAATAGCCGCTTATTCCGAAGGTCCCACCGAAATTCTGATTCCCTACGAAGCCCTGGGCGGCTGGTATAGAAATGAATAGCTGCTTCCACCCTGAGGGTTTGGAAGCAGCTATAATCAATTCATTTTTTTGAACCTGCTACAACCACCATTTCATCCATGGTTGTTGTTTTGCTTTCGTTGGCTGAAAGGTCTTGGCCGTTGTCTAGCTTGAAAGTAATCGGCAAGACCATCCGTTGCTTTACAAATTGTCCTTTCTGCCTGCCGGGGTTCCATTTTTGATTCATTAACAACAGTACCCGAAGGGCTTCCAGATCACAATCTTCGTGTATGCCCTTTATCACTTTGTGATCGCTTACTGAACCGTCTTCATTGACAATGAATTCAACAAACACCCGTCCCTCAATACCCTTTCTCCGCGCTTCCAAAGGATACCGTATTTCCATGGCGATATTTCGGTAGAACTGTTCCATCCCCAGCCCAGGGGCTGCCGATTCTTCAACAATGGTAAAAACATCTTTACTTTGTGCCATGTCGATGGCTGATTTGATGTTGTTACTCATTTCGAGAATCACATACATTTCACCGGAACTGGCCCCTTCTCCTTTTGGAATACCGATGAATTCCTCAATGGATGCCTGTTCGGTGCGTTTGGCTTTCAGCTCAAAATATTTCTCCTTTCCCTGTTCATTCATTTGCAACACAACGAATTTGGAACTGGGGTAGGAGGTTTGCAGTTCATTCAATCGTTTTTCTACACGGGCAGGTACTACCAGCGCCATGTGCGAATTTTCAGTAATCTCGCGCACTTCGTTGATCTGATCCTGGCAGGCTACAACCACAAAGAAAGCGGCAGCTACGCCAAGGGCGGCAGTTACCTTCCAACTGTTGATTTGTTTTTTGAGTGTGTTCATCATCTTGATACGTTTAAGCGTGAGTGATTTATTAAAATGGTGGGTCATGGCATATCCGGATTGCGCCATGGCCACCTTGGCCAAGAGTGTACAGTAAGCAAACAGCGATTTCGAGTCGGTACTTTTGGCGTCCGCTTCGTATTCATGCAGTTGCTCCAGTGAAGTTTTATACATCCACACCACAGGGTTGAACCAGCACACAATCCGCACCAGGCTGATCAGCAGCAGGTCGGCCGTGTGCCATTGCCGCGCGTGGGCGGTTTCGTGGGTAATGATCTGCAGTCGCTCATCTTCCGTCAATACATCCATTTGTCCTATCACTATCCAGCGAAAGAAGGAGAAGGACGGCATACTCGCGCTCGTCTCGATCAACACCAGGCCGTTCACGGTTTTGCGGGGCGATTGGTAAATGAACAAGCCTAAACGGAAGAGTTGGTAGGCAAAGAATGCTAAAAATAAACATACCCCGGTGCCATATACTACCAGCAGCATTGTGGGCCAAAACGAAATGCCCGTGGGTTCTGCCGGTGCGGAGTTGGTTGCAGTCAACAGGCCATTGCCTACCACCAATTCGGGTAATAGTTGCCCCACCGAAGGTATGGCGCCCCCGGGATTATTGGTTTCTATGGTGAAAAGTGGAAACAGAAGCGAAACCCCTACAGACGCCAGCAGGTAAATGCGATTGGCGCGGAAATCGGTTTCGTGTTTCATCAACAGCACATAGAGCGTGTAAAACACAACTAAACCCAGGTTGGCTTCAATGAGGTAGTTTACAAACGTGCTCATGCTTTCTTGTTTTTAATTTCTTCCAATTGTTTCATCAACTCGTCCAGTTCGTTGGCTTTCAACGGACTTTCTTTGGCGAAGAAAGAAACCAGGCTGGCAAACGATCCATTGAAGTAGCCCTTCACCATGTTGTTCAGGTAAAACTGTGTGTACTTCTCTTTGGCAACAATGGGAAAGTACTCGTGCGTTTTGCCATAGGCTTTGTGGCCCACAAAACCTTTGGTTTCCAGAATGCGCACAATGGTAGAAACCGTATTGTAGGCGGGCTTGGGTTCCGGCAGGTGCTCAATAATGTCTTTCACAAATCCCTTTTCAATGCTCCAAAGAATTTGCATGATCTGATCTTCTGCTTTGGTAAGTTCTTTCATGTATTAATTCTATTTTTTTTAACAACTACCGCACGGGCGGGATAATTTCCATGCTTTATTATTGGCTCTTTGTTCACACCCGGTGCAGGTATATTTCATCGGGTTTTTAATGACCATTTTTACTCTTCTTGTTTTGATCGTTTAAATACAACCGTACCGCATTGCACGTAATGCGATGATCCACTCATACCGAAATTGGCTTGTTTGCACGGCAGGATATGGAATGTTCCATTAACTATCAACTACGTTTCAAAACTAAAAAAATAGTTGATAAATACAAAGCGATTTGCCCTCGCAAGAGAACAAATACCTAATTAATTGTAAAACAATAAGATAGTATGTTGGCACCCATGCGCAGCGCCTCTTGCCGTTTGGCCTCGGGGTCGTTGTGGATGCGGGCGTCTTCCCAGCCGTTGCCCAAATCGCTCTCGTACGAATAGAAAACCACCAGCCGGCCTTCGTATATCAAGCCAAAGCCCTGGGCGGGTTTGCCATCGTGCTCATGTATCTTGGGTAGGCCTTTTGGGAATTTAAACTTTTGATGATAAATGGGGTGGTCGGGTGGCAGCTCCACAAACTCCAACTCCGGAAACACCTTCTTCATTTCAATGCGCACAAAAGCGTCCAGGCCATAGTTGTCGTCAATGTGCAGAAAGCCGCCCGCCACAAGGTAATTGCGCAGGTTGGCAGCCTCATCGGCCGAAAACACCACGTTGCCGTGGCCCGTCATATATATATAGGGGTAGTTAAAAAGTTCGCGACTTCCCACTTCCACCGCGTCTTCTTCCAAGGCCAGGTGGGTGCCCAGTTCGCGGTTGCTGAACCGTATCAGGTTGGGGAGAGCCGTTTTATTGGCATACCAGTCGCCCCCGCCATTGTATTTCAGTTTGGCAATTTTGAGTTGGGCCGCAGCATCGGCCATCAAAAACAGCGCTAGTACCACTGCCCAGGCACATTTGTACACCATCGAAAATTTTTTTCTCACCTCCATTAAACCACCTGCCTGTTTGCACATCTAAGCTTGCAAAGAAACAAAAAACCTACATAAAAGTAACACACTATGAAAACGAACAGATTGTTAGCGGTATGGAAGTACGTAACTTACGTGGCTGTATTTGGGTTGTTAACCTTGAGTGCCTGTGAAGACCGGCTGGACTTTACGGCTGCAGATTCAGAAAATGTGGAAGACGAAGCAGCCACGGATAGTTTTTTTGAAGACACAGACGACATGGCCACGCTGGCCGTATCGGTAGAGGGTGGGGCATTGAGCGGATCGCGCGAGGGGGCCAATGGAAGAATGGGCGTGCGCCCCAACGACAGCCGCTTCGATTGCGCAACGGTAACGGTTGAGTTTGCAGCAGATAATACCGCAAATGTGCCTCACGGCTACATTACCATCGATTTTGGCGATGGCTGCACAGACCCGCGTGGCAACGAGCGCAAAGGAATCATCCGGGTGGAATTCAAAGGCCGCAGGTTCCTTCCCGGCTCCACCATCATCACCACATTGGATGGCTACGAAATCAATGGCGTGAAGTTGGAAGGTGTGCGTACGGTGAGCAACATTTCGGGCAGCACAGAAGAAAACCCGAAATTCAACATCACCCTGGTGGGAGGTAAAGCCACCTGGACCAGCACAACGGGCGAAGTGATGGAGGCCACCCGCGAAGTAAACCGTACCCGTGAGTGGGTGCGCGCCACCAACCCCGCCAACGACCAATGGATTGTAACCGGCACAGCCGCTGGCGTAAACCGCAACGGGCGTGTGTATGAAATGGAAATTACGAAGCCGATGGTTTACAAACGCGAATGTGCGCTGAGCGACCGGGTGTTCATTGCCGTAGAGGGCACCAAAGAACTGATTGTGGACGGAAAGAAAATTACCATCGACTATGGATCGGGGGCATGCGACAGATTGGTAACTATTACCATCAACGGGGAGTCGAAAGAAGTGAGAGTGAGGGGTAGCATTTAAGCGTACACACCCGTTGCGTGGAAAGCCTTGTCGCAAGACAGGGCTTTTTTTATTTCGTTTGATGAGCGAACTTCCGACAAAAAACGAGAGATGAGCGTTTCAAAATTATTTTCGCTGGAAGGGCGTGTAGCGGTGGTTACGGGTGGCACTGGCGTTTTAGGTGGTGCCATGGCCAAAGGCCTGGCGGAGGCGGGTGTGGCTGTAGGGATTTTGGGAAGAAGGATGGAGGCTGCCCGCGCGCTGGCCGATGAAATTCGCGCAAAAGGCGGAAGGGCCTTGCCGCTGCAGGCCGATGTACTGAACCATGGCCAACTGGTGGAGGCGCACCAACAAATGCTGAAAGCGTTTAGAACCATCGATATTCTGGTGAATGCTGCGGGCGGAAACATGCCGGGCGCGGTGGTGCCCCCCGATAAAACTTTCTTCGACATGAAGGTAGATGACTTTCAGCGCGTGGTAGACCTTAACCTTACCGGTTCTGTGCTCCCCTCTCAGGTGTTTAGCGCGGTAATGGCGCAAAAGAAAAGGGGCGTCATCATCAACATTGCCTCCATGGCCTCATTCAAACCCATTACCCGCGTGGGAGGCTATTCAGCCGCGAAGGCCGCCATTGCCAACTTTACCTCCTGGCTGGCGGTAGAGATGGCCCGCAAATACGGTGAAGGTATTCGCGTGAACGCCATTTCGCCCGGCTATTTCCTGACAGAACAAAACCGCACGTTGCTCACCAACCCCGATGGCACCTATACCGCCCGCGGTCAGGCAGCGATAGATCATACACCTTATGGCCGCATGGGCAGACCCGAAGAATTAATAGGTACGCTCTTGTGGCTCTGCTCCGATGCCTCCGCTTTTGTAACGGGTATTAATGTGGCTGTAGATGGCGGGTTCAGCGCCTTCTGTGGCGTGTGATGTGGGTAGACGATTGCGAAATTCGAGACCAAATACAAGAGGGCACCCCAACGGGGTGGCCTCTTGTATTTTTTGTTTCAAGCAACGGTTACGCTGAGGCTGCTTTTGCCTTGCGCATCCAGAAGAGCAGAATCGTAAATAGTACGATCAATATGGCCGGGAAGGCGATCATGGTTTGCAACGTAGATTGACCAGCCGCCAACTCCAGCGCATCGCCTTGCAGCCCCGCTGCCGTGGCTTGTTCACGCGCGCGGTCGATCCATCCGCCTATAATGGGTTGCCAGATAGACGTAGAGAACATGCCGAATGCACCTACTACAGACATACCAATGGCGCCACTTGAGGGAATTTTTTCTGCGGTGAAGCCGATCATGTTGGGCCAGAAATAACATACGCCCATGGCAAAAAAGACAGCGGCCACGTATGTCATTGCTCCGGTTTGCGTACTGAATAAAAAGATGCCGATGGCCGTGAAAATAGCTGAGCCCAGCAACACGCCCGTCTGGTCGAACTTGTGTACAAACTCACCGCCAAAATACCTTCCCACCGCCATTAGCCCCGTAACCAAGGCCAAAATAACCATCGGCTCTGCACCGCTCTTTGCCATGATAATACCTGTCCACTGCTGCGGCCCAAACTCAGAAATGGCCGTCAGCGTCATGCACGCACAGATGAAAATGAAGAGGGGAGTGGCCATTGCTTTCAGGTTTCCGCCCAACGAGGCAATGTCTTTATTCGGCTCGGGGAAGGTTTGACCATAAAAGAGGTAGGCATAGATGATGGTAGGAATCATAATGATCCAGATCTGCGCTTCCCATCCTAAATTGAGTTTGGTCATGGCCAGCGATACCAGGCTTCCCAGCACAATTCCCCCCGGGAACCACATATGGAACCGGTTCATGAGTGTATTCATGCGTTTGCCCGAGTAAGCCGTGGCAATCATCGGGTTGCAGGCAGCTTCTGTACAGCCATTGCCAATTCCAATAAATAATGTGGAGATCAGCAGCCCCACATAGCCACCGGAATAAATGGTCATCAATATGCCGATGGTGTGCGCCACAAAGGCGAACTGCATGATGCGCTTCGGGCCCAGGGCGCCATAGAAAATTCCACCCAACACCATAGAGATGGGGAATCCCAAAAACCACATTTGGTTAATGAAGCCAAGCTGCGTGGCATTCAGTTGAAATGTTTCTCCCAGTTGGGGCAGTATGCCCGCGCGAATGCTGAAGGAGAAGGCCGTTGTAATCAATGCGAAACAACTGGCGTAGAAGAGTCTGGTTTGATTCTGGTCGCTCATTTTGTTGTCAATTTTAGGCAAGGTTGGTTTGGTTTTTCTGGTTAATTTCGAAATCTCTACCGATTGCATAAACAGCGTGGCTGCAATCGTTTAAAATTCTTGGTTTAAGGTATAAAAAATCCTGAACTTATAGTATTATTGACTATAATTCGGAGGGTGTAAATACATAGTTGGCCGGTCTTGTAATAACAAGTGGCCGATTTTCGCCCGCTCATTATTATTGGGCTCAGAACGATAGAAAAGATAAGATGGTCGTTATGAAGTGCTGCCGTCAGTTCCATATGGAGACATGGTACGGACATTTGTAGTGACCATCAATAAAACACAAATGTTAACACATGAAACGCAAACTACGCATGGGTATGGTGGGTGGAGGCTTGGATGCCTTCATCGGGGCGGTGCACCGCAGGGCCGCCAACTTAGATGGTGAGATTGAATTGGTATGTGGCGCCTTCAGCAGCAGTCCTGAAAAGTCGAAAGCGGCTGGAGAGGCTTTGTGCCTCAACCCCCACCGCGTGTATGGCAGCTTCGAGGAGATGATCAAAAAAGAAAAGAACCTGCCGGGCGACCAGCGCATGGACTTTGTATCGATTGTAACGCCCAACCACATGCACTATGCGCCCGCCAAGATGGCGTTGGAGAATGGCTTCCATGTTATTTGCGACAAACCGCTGGCCTTCTCTTTGGCGGAAGCCAAATCGTTGAAAAAAATAGTGGAAAAAACAGGACTTGTGTTTGCGCTCACCCACACGTATACGGGTTACCCGCTGGTAAAAGAGGCCCGCAACATGGTGGCCACCGGTGAAATTGGCAAGGTGCGTAAGGTCTATGTGGAGTACCCGCAAGGCTGGCTTTCAACTTTTCTGGAAGGCACCGGATCGAAGCAGGCCGGCTGGCGCACAGACCCCAGCAAATCGGGGGCGGGTGGAGCCATTGGCGATATTGGAACACATGCAGCCAACCTGGCCGAATACATTACCGGGTCCAACATCACAGAAATTTGTGCGCTACTGAATATTGTTGTGAAGGGCCGCAAATTGGATGACGACAGTTCCATGCTGCTGAAATTCGACAATGGTGCCACAGGTGTGTTGCTGGCAACGCAGGTAGCAGCAGGCGATGAGAACAACCTCAACATTCGTGTATATGGCGAAAAAGGTGGATTAGAATGGCGACAAGAGGAACCCAACACGTTGGTAGTTAAATGGCTCGATAAGCCCAAAGAAATTGTGCGTGCCGGATGGGGCTATCTATCGGAGCCGGCCAGGAAAAATACACGTACACCTTCTGGTCACCCCGAGGGTTATCTGGAAGCTTTTGCGAATTTGTACATGGCATTTGCCAATGCCGTGCGCGATTACAAGCCGGGTAAAAAGATAGATCCAGCCAAATACGATTTTCCCGATGTGGAAGATGGTGTGAAGGGGATGGCTTTTGTGGATACCGTGATCAAGTCGGCCAAGTCGAACCAGAAATGGACGAAGTTGAAGGTGTGATCAGATGAGTAAGTTTGAGAAACTTCTAATTGAGATACTTCAGGGCACCTCAAATACGAACATTCGCTTTGATGAATTGAGAAGTTTGTTAATCAAGCTTGGTTTTACTGAAAGAATTAAGGGAAGTCACCATATTTTTGTGAAGAAGGATGTACTTGAGATAATCAATATTCAGCCACAATCAGATGGTAAAGCGAAACCGTATCAGGTGAAGCAGATTCGTGAAATAATAGTAAGATACCAATTGGCAAAAAAATGACTGATGTGAAATACGAGATTATCATTTTCTGGAGTGTTGAAGACAACGCCTTTATTGCCGAGGTTCCGGAATTGCCAGGTTGTATGGCCGATGGCCAATCCTACTCGGAGGCCCTTCGAAATGCAGAAACGGTAATAAGGCATTGGATTGAAACGGCAACTGAAGAGGGAAGGACAATACCAGAACCGAAAGGAAGGCTTAAATATGCGTAAACAAGTATAATTTTTCTTCATGAAGACAATCAAAGGCCCCGCCATTTTTCTGGCCCAGTTCATGGGCGATGAGGCACCATTCAACAACCTGAAGTCCATCTGCAAGTGGGTGGCATCGCTCGGCTATGTGGGTGTGCAAATCCCTACCTGGGACAGCCGCTGCATCGACCTGAAGCTGGCGGCCGAAAGCAAAGACTATGTAGATGAGTTTAAGGGCACCGTAGAATCTTGCGGCCTGCAGATCACGGAACTATCCACGCACCTGCAAGGTCAACTTGTGGCCGTACACCCGGCTTACGATATTATGTTCGATGGCTTCGCACCCAAGTCTGTTCGTGGCGATTCAAAAGCCCGCACTGCCTGGGCGGTAGACCAGCTAAAGCTGGCAGCCAAGGCAAGTAAAAATTTTGGTTTGAATGCCCACGCCACTTTTTCGGGTGCGTTGATGTGGCATACCGTGTACCCCTGGCCTCAGCGCCCGGCCGGCCTGGTGGAAGACGGCTTCAAAGAACTGGCCAAGCTTTGGTTGCCCATACTGAACACCTTCGACAAGGCAGGCGTAGATGTTTGCTATGAGATACACCCTGGCGAAGACCTGCATGATGGTGTAACCTTCGAGCGCTTTTGGGAAGCTACGGGCAAGCATACCCGTTGCAACATTTTGTACGACCCCAGCCACTTTGTTCTTCAGCAGTTGGATTACCTGCAATACATAGATTTCTATCATTCGTTCATTAAGATGTTCCATGTAAAAGATGCGGAGTTCAACCCAACGGGTAAAAGCGGTGTGTATGGCGGATTTCAGGATTGGGTGAACCGACCCGGCCGCTTCCGTTCGCTGGGCGATGGCCAGGTGGATTTCAAATCCATCTTTTCCAAATTAACACAATATGGCTACGATGGCTGGGCCGTGTTGGAGTGGGAGTGCTGCATCAAACACCCCGAGCAGGGTGCCAAAGAAGGTGCGCCTTTCATTCAAGATCACATCATCCGCGTAACAGAAAAAGCATTCGATGATTTTGCTTCTGCGGGAAAAGACCCCAAGTTGAACCGAAAGATTCTCGGTTATTAATTAGGTATCAATAAAAAGTAAACAACAAAAAGAAATAAAGATCATGAAAAAGTTAATCGCGGTTTGCGCAGTTATAGTGGCACTACAGTCTTGCGGATCGAAAACGGAAAGTACCAACCAGGAAGATTATGGAACCCCGGAGGCAAGCACGGCAACACCAGAGGTTTCAGCGGCCGATATTATTGCGCAGGGCGCATCGCTGGTGAAAGCAAGCGACTGCAAAACATGTCACCACGAAACAAACAAAATCATTGGACCTGCACATACCGATGTGGCCAAGAAATATGAATTCACGAAGGCTAACGTAGAATACCTGGCCGGCAAAATAATCAATGGAGGTACAGGTGTTTGGGGCGAGATTCCTATGTCGGCCCATCCCGATATTGCACAAGCCGATGCCGAAAAAATGGCGCGGTACGTACTGTCGCTCGATGGCGAGACAGAGCACTGATTGAAGCGTGTTGGCTTGGTTGAAGTTTATTCATTGTAGTTCACTTAAAAATTCTGTTTTGTGAGAAATCTACTCGCGCTGGTTGCGCTGGGCGTTTGCCTGCAATCCTGTTTCAACGACAAGCCGCGTGTGCTTGTGTTTTCGAAAACCAAAGGCTATCGCCACGAATCCATTCCCGCTGGCAGGGTTGCTTTGCAAAAGTTGGGGGCAGAAAATGGCTTCGAGGTAGACACCACGGAGAACGCTGCCTATTTTCACGAAGATAGCCTGAAGCGGTACCGTGCCGTTGTTTTTTTAAGTACCACTGGCGATGTGCTGGATTTTCAGCAGCAGAATGCATTCAAACGTTTTATACAGGCTGGTGGCGGTTATGTAGGCATACACGCGGCAGCCGATACCGAGTATGATTGGTGGTGGTACGGAAAATTGGTAGGGGCGTATTTCTTAAGTCACCCGCAACAACAAAAAGCCAAACTGTTTGCACAACCCTCGGAAGTATTTAAGCAGAACTTGCCCGAACCGTGGGAACGTTTTGACGAGTGGTATAACTATAAAAAGATTTCTCCCGACATCAATGTGCTGGTGAAGTTGGACGAAGCCTCTTACGAAGGCGGTGAGAATGGCGACAATCACCCCATTGTATGGTATCATGATTTTGATGGCGGCCGCTCCTTCTACACAGGCCTGGGGCATACCCATGAAAGCTTTGAAGAGCCTGAGTTTTTGCAACAGCTATTGCAAGGAATTAAATACGCCATAGGCGAGCGGACGCCAGACTATGCCAAAGCAAAAGACAAGGTGTTGCCCGAAGACAACCGCTTTAAAAAGGTGGTGTTGGGTTATAATTTCGATGAGCCTACCGAGATGACCATTCTGCCAGACGGTCGCATATTGTTCCTCGAGAGAAAAGGGGGCGTAAAGATGTACGATCCGCAGAAGGACACCATTACACTGATCAACAAATTCAACGTGGGCACCAAATTCGAAGACGGTATGATTGGGCTTACCAAAGACCCGAACTTTAGCCAGAATAGTTGGTTGTACATTTTTTATTCACACCCGGAGAGATCGGCCAACGTGCTCTCGCGGTTTACCTTCGTAAACAATGCCATCGACATGAACTCTGAAGTTGAGATGCTGGAGGTGGCTACGCAGCGCGAAACTTGTTGCCACACGGGAGGTTCTCTGGCTTTTGCGCCAGACGGAAATTTGTTTATTTCTACAGGCGATAACACCAGCCCGTTCGAGTCGGATGGTTTTAGCCCCGCAGATGAGCAACCGGGCCGTTCGCCTTTCGATGCACAAAAGTCGTCAGCGAATACCAACGATTTGCGCGGCAAAATTCTGCGCATTCACCCTGAGCCCGATGGCACCTACACCATTCCCGAAGGCAATCTTTTCCCCAAGGGTGAGCCCAACACCAGACCTGAAATTTATGTAATGGGTACACGCAACCCCTACCGTATTTCCATCGATGAAAAATCGGGCTACCTGTATTGGGGCGAAGTAGGTCCCGATGCCGGCAACGACAGCGAGCAGCGTGGCCCCCGCGGCTACGATGAAGTGAACCAGGCCAAGGCACCTGGCTTTTTTGGATGGCCTTTATTTGTGGGCGGCAATTATGCCTACGCCAAATACGACTTTGCGAACAAAACAGCTGGCCCGCGGCACGACCCTGCCCGCCCCATGAACACCTCACCCAACAACACGGGCAAACAGGAGTTGCCACCGGTAAGCCCGCCATTCATCTGGTATCCCTATGCTGCCTCGCCCGATTTTCCGCTGATGAAGGAGGGAGGTCGCAACGCCATGGCTGGGCCTGTTTACTATTCTGAAAAATACAAAGATCAGCCCAACGCTTTCCCGGCCTACCTCGATGGAAAACTGATCATCTACGACTGGATGCGGAACTGGGTACGCCTGGTAAGCCTCGACCCGAATGGCAATATCATGGACATAGAGCCTTTCTTATCGAACCTCAGCTTCAACAACATCAGCGATATGGAGTTTGGACCTGACGGCAAACTCTACACGTTGGAATATGGTACCCAATGGTTTAAACAAAACATGGATGCGCGCTTGTCGCTGATTGATTTCAACAAAGACAATCGCAGCCCTGATGCTGTGTTAACTGCCGATATAACCAAAGGCGCTGTTCCGCTTTCAGTTCAACTTTCGGGTAAACAATCAAACGATCCTGACGGTGATGCCATCACGTATGAATTAATGCTCAATGGGGAGACGATCACTTCGCAGGACGGCACTTTCAACCAGACTTTCGACAAGCCGGGAATATTCAGACCCAAGTTGGTGGTGCGCGACAGCAAAGGCTTTGAATCATCGGCCGAGGTTACCATCATAGCGGGCAATCAGCCACCCGTGTTGGACATTGCCTGGGAGGGCAACAGCCAGTTTTATTTGAATGGCACTTCGGGCAAGTACAGTGTATCTGTTACCGACAAGGAAGATGGTAGCCTGGCAGATGGCACCATCAAGCCCGAACGCGTTACCGTTACATTCGACTACCTGGCGCAAGGCTACGATAAAACGGCCATTGCGCAGGGGCACCAGCGCGCTGAGTTGCCCGGTAAACTGTTGATGGCCGACAGCGACTGTAAGTCGTGCCACCAGGTAGATGAAAAATCGGCAGGACCGGCTTACCGAGAGGTAGCCCAGCGTTACAAGAAAGATCCGCAGGCCATAGAACTGCTGAGCAACAAAATCATCAACGGTGGGTCTGGTGTGTGGGGCGATGTGGCCATGGCCGCCCATCCGCAGATCAGCAAAGAAAATGCGATGCTGATGGTAGAGTATATTCTATCCCTGGCGAGCGATAGCCAGAAGAAATCATTGCCTACATCGGGCACGGTAAACTTCAACCCGCCTCCGCCTGCCCAGGGGCAGATGCCGAAGGGTGTTTATTTGCTCACGGCTTCTTACGATGACCGGGGAAGTGGCAACATTCCTTCCCTCTCGGGAGAAAAGACGCTGGTTTTACGCACTCCGTATTTGTCGGGCGCAGAGGTTACCGAAATGAATGGTCCGCGCAAATTGAAAACCCCCGATGGCGGAGAGGCGATTGAGAATGTGAAGCACAATAGCTCTGTAGTGTTTAAAGGTGTGGACCTGACGGGAGTAGGTAAGATGCAATTTACCGTAGCCGAAATTGCTGTGATGAGCAAGGGTGGAGGTATAGATGTTTACCTCGGCTCCAAAGAGGGCACCAAGTTGGGTAGTGTTAACTTTGAAAACGCACCGAAGGTCAACATTATGGCGGGTGTAAATCTGCGAACCGCTGGCCTTTCTTTCAAAGCATTGTCGGGCGTTCAGGACCTGGTGCTGGTGTTTACCAACCCCGATGCCGGTGATGGTGACTTGTTCATATTTGCAGGTACTTCATTAGAAAAATAAACTCATTGAGCCATGAAGAGGAGAACTTTTATTAGGCAAACGGCTGCCACACTGGCGGGCGTTGCATTAGCAGGCGATGTGTGGGCGAAGAAATCCAAGGGCAAAGCCATTGGGTTGCAATTGTATACGCTTCGCCAGGTTATCCACAAAGATGTGAAAGGTACCCTGAAACAACTAGGTTATTGGGGCTATCAGGAGTTGGAGACGTACGGCTACAACAACGGCATGTTGTTCGGCATGAAGAGCAAGGAGTTTGCCGCTTATGTGAACAGCCTGGGCATGAATGTGGTAAGTGGCCACTATGGGATGGATGTGGTGCGCGGGAATTGGGAGCAGGCCGTGGCAGATGCCAAGGAGGCAGGCCAAAAATATGTGGTAGTACCCTGGATTGTAGAAGCCGAACGCACCGAAGATGGCTATAAAAAAATCTGTGAAGAGCTGAATAAGGCAGGCGAGGTAGCCAACAAATATGGTTTGCGTATGGGCTATCACAACCACGCCTTCGAGTTCGAAGTGGTGGGCGAACAGGTTGCTTACGATAGGATGTTGAACGAACTTGATCCTAAACTGGTGGGCATGGAACTGGACATCTACTGGGTGGTGCGTGCCGGTAAAGACCCGCTGCAATACTTTGCAAAATACCCGGGCCGGTTTGAGCAATGGCACGTGAAGGACATGGACAAAGCCGACAAAGACAAGAATGCGGATGTGGGCACAGGCTCCATTAATTTTAAACCACTTTTTGCGCAGGCAAAGAAGGCGGGTATGAAGCACTTCTATGTGGAGCAAGAGTCGTACCCTACCGACCCGATGACCAGCACCAAAAATTGTATCGACAACCTGAAGAAGATCATTTAGCGATTTGAAACGTTTTATTTTTCTGTTGGTGGGAATGATGGCTCCGGCAATAGGCTGGAGTCAGGATGTTTCCCAGGTGGTGAGGGGAGTTATTACCGATCAGGCAACGGGGCGTGCGCTCGCGGGTGTTGCGCTCTCACTTAAAAAGAACGAGTCTACCGTTGCAAGTGCAGTCAGCGATTCCTTCGGTGGTTTCGAGTTGAAAGCGTCCCCGGGCAGGTACGCCCTGGAGGTGAGCCATTTGGGTTACCAAACGTTGGTGGAAGAACTGCTGGTAACGGCAGGCAAAGAGAATAACCTGCGCTTTACGTTAACTGAGCTAGCCACTGAATTGCAGGAGGTAAGCGTGGTGGCAGCCTCTTACAATCCAGCACCCGGTGCATTTGATATTTCCATCGAGAAAACACTCAGGGTACCTGCTAATTTCTTCGATCCGTTGAGAATGGCAGCGTCCTATCCCGGCATGGTGGCGGCCAACGATCAAGGCAATGCGTTGGCGGTGAAGGGGTATTCACCCAATGCCTTGTTGTGGAAAATAGACGGTTTGGATATTGTCAATCCCAATCACCTCGCCAATGCGGGTACCCTGGGCGATAAGCCTGTTTCATTTGGTGGTGGTGTCAGCATACTCAGTTCGCAGGTGCTCGACAAAACAAGTATCTACTCTGGTTGGTTGCCTGCACAATATGGCAACGCACTTTCGGCTGTGGTAGATATGGGCATGCGGGCAGGCAATAAAAACAGGCACGAGTTTACGGCCCAGGCCAGTTTAATAGGGCTGGATGTAGCGGCTGAAGGGCCACTTTCGTCCAGCGGTACAAGTTCTTACCTGGCCAACTACCGGTATTCAACGGTAGGGCTTTTGTCTTCTGCCGGCCTCGACTTTGGCGATGAGGCCATTAACTTCCAGGATTTTACGTTTCATCTGGATTTTGATCAGGATCAAAATGCACATCTGTCGGTATTTGGTTTTGCCGGTTTGAGCAGTAACAGATTTCAGAGAAAACCCCCGGATGAAAGGGAGACAGAGAAAGACCGGTACAATATCGATTTTGAAGGTCAGGTGTTTGGCGTAGGTTTTACTGAACAGTGGGGCAACAAAGTAAGGTGGAAGTGGGGCAGCAGTCTGTCGGGGCAGTTTCAAGACAGGCGGTCCGAAAGCGATATAGTGCCCATTCAACAATACATTTATCGCGAACGTTTTAACAACGACCACTTACTGTGGTCAAACCAGATTTCAGCTTCCACGAAATTGGGAGATAGCAGACTGCAGGCGGGTGCATTGGTTAATTACCTGCACAACGAACTGGCGGTAGAAACGATAACGCCTTTGTACTTCGATACTTTCTTTCCCAACGTGTCGGGTACGGTAAGCGGTGCTCTGGTTCAGCCTTATCTCAACCTGAGCCGCCAGTTTGCCCGCTCATGGCAAGTGGATGTTGGCATGCGCTATGTGTACTTTACCTACAATAACTCAACTGCGCTTGAACCCCGGTTGAATGTGCAGCGGTTGTTTGCTTCGGGTTCGTTGTCGTTGGGCTTTGCGCGTACCAGCCAGTGGCAGCAAGCCCAGGCATATCTTTTAGAAAACAATCGAGACTTGAAGTTGAGTGTGGCTGATCAACTGATGTTGGAATACCGCAGGCGTTTCAACGACCAGTCGAGCCTGGTGGCTTCGGCCTATGTTCACTCATTAAGCGATGTGCCCGTAGCCCCCGGTTCTTACAACCAACCCTATTGGTCGATGTTGAACCAGTGGGACGAATTTCCGGTGGCGAACATGACCAGTGTAGGGCAAGGGATGAACCGGGGCGTGGAAGTGGCCTATGAAAAGCGCTTTTTCAATCAGTTTTACTTTTTGGTCAATGGCTCCGTGTATCAATCGCAGTACAAGGCACCAGAAACGGAATGGCAGGAGGGGCGCTTCAGTGGCGGCTATACGTCTGGTTTGCTGATGGGCAAAGAATGGGGGGCTGATCGTTCCTTTGGTGTGCACTTTCGCTTTTTGTATCTCGGTGGACTGCGTCATCCAACCATAGACATGCTGAATTCAGTTACTTACGGTACTACGATTTATACAGGCTCTGGCTACCCCACCAAGCTGCCAGACTATTGGCGCCCCGATTTGCGGGTGGCATGGCGCAAAAACAAGCCGGGCTATACGCGCACACTGTCCATTGATATTCAAAACGTGGCCACCAGACAGAACGTGGCGTTTTACTATTACGATACCTTCACGGGCCGGGTAGAAACCAAATCGCAACTGGGCATCATTCCCGTGCTGGTGTACCGCGTTGATTTCTAAGAAGCTGCGAAAAATCATTGCTGCAATCGTTTGAAATTCTTCTTTTTACGGAAGACGATCTGTACTTTTGCCGTTCCAAAGCAACAGATCAATCCAATTTTATGATAGCATCTATGCCAAAAACCGCTTCTTACGCGGTAAATAATGCCGATTTGAAGGAGTGGGTCAGCCGGATGGCTGATTTGTGCAAACCCGACCAAATTCGCTGGTGCGATGGTTCGGCTGAAGAATACCAGGAAATGTGCAACCTACTTTTAGACAAGGGTACTTTCATCAAACTGAACCCAGAAAAAAGACCTAATAGCTACGCCTGCTTTTCAGACCCCAGCGATGTAGCCCGTGTGGAAGACCGCACCTTCATCTGCAGTCGCAGAAAAGAAGATGCCGGCCCCACCAACAATTGGCTGGACCCAAAAGAAATGAACCAAACGCTGCAGCCGCTGCTGGAGGGCTGCATGCAAGGGCGCACCATGTATGTTATCCCTTTCTCTATGGGCCCCATTGGTTCGCCCATTTCTCACATCGGCATCGAAATAACAGATTCGGAATATGTGGTGGTGAACATGCACATCATGACGCGTGTGGGCAAGAAGGTAATTGAAACCCTGGGTGAAGCCGGTAACTTTGTGAAGTGCCTGCATACCGTAGGTGCGCCCCTGCAACCGGGCCAGCAAGATGCCAAGTGGCCCTGCAACCCCACCACCAAATACATTGTGCACTATCCCGAAGAAAGATCAATCGTATCATACGGCTCGGGTTATGGCGGCAATGCCCTGTTGGGGAAAAAATGTTTTGCCCTGCGCATAGCCAGTGCCATGGCCCGCGAAGAGGGCTGGCTGGCTGAACATATGCTCATTCTGGGCGTAGAAGATCCCAACAAGGAAAAAACCTACGTGGCGGCCGCCTTCCCCAGCGCTTGTGGCAAAACCAATTTTGCCATGCTTATTCCGCCCAAAGAGTTGAACGGCTGGAAAGTAACTACCGTAGGCGATGACATTGCATGGATAAAGCCAGGTAAAGATGGCCGCCTGTATGCCATCAACCCCGAAGCGGGATATTTTGGCGTGGCACCGGGCACTAACGAAAAGAGCAACCCCAACGCCATGGCTACCATTTCTAAGAACACCATTTTTACCAATGTGGCCATTACGCCCGATGGTGATGTGTGGTGGGAGGGAATGACGAAAGAAATACCAAAGGATTTGATTGACTGGCGCGGCCAGAAGTGGGATCCATCATCAGGCAAGCCTGCTGCCCACCCGAATGCGCGCTTTACAGCACCGGCCAGACAGTGTCCGTCCATCGATCCCGACTGGGAAAATCCCAATGGCGTACCGATCGGGGCCTTCGTTTTCGGAGGGCGCAGAAGCACAACCGTTCCGTTGATTTACCAGGCCCACAACTGGAACTACGGTGTTTACCTGGCCGCCACCATGGGCTCTGAAATGACTGCGGCAGCCTTTGGCGAAATTGGCAAGGTGCGCAGAGACCCCTTCGCGATGTTGCCATTCTGCGGCTACCACATGGGCGACTACTTTAACCACTGGCTGCAGTTTGGTCGCGACATACCTAACCCGCCCCGCATTTTTGGTGTGAACTGGTTCCGCAAAGATGAGAATGGCAATTTTGTGTGGCCCGGCTTTGGCGACAACATGCGCGTGCTGAAATGGATTGTTGAAAAGATACACGGCCGCAGCAACGCAGTAGAGAGCCCCATCGGCTGGATGCCGCATTACGATGACATTGACTGGACAGGCCTGAAATTCAGCAAGCAGCAGTTCGAGAATATCATGACCATCGACCGCGAAGAATGGAAGGCAGAACTGCTGGCCCATGCAGAACTGTTCGAACGCATGTACGACAAGTTGCCGAAGGAGTTCATCTTCATGCGCGAGTTGCTGCTCTCCAGTTTGTGGCGCTCGCCAGAGAAATGGAGCTTGGAGCCAGAGGTGTAAGTATATAGCAGCTACATATAAAAAGAAACGGACTCGATGTGGTCCGTTTTTTTTTGAGCGGGAAACGGGCCTCGAACCCGCGACCTGCAGCTTGGGAAGCTGCCGCTCTACCAACTGAGCTACTCCCGCTTGTCAGCCAAAGCTTTAGCGAAGGCTGACTTAAAACAATGCTTTTAGCAAAATATGCTAACAGCTTCCTTTCATAGAAAGCTGATTCTTAGCCTCAAAATTACGAGTGCGCCTTAAATTTCCAATTCGTTATTCACGCCAATTAACTATGGCTGCTTTTTTTGGGCACTACACAGAAATCTTTCTTTTCCTCGAAACAATATCCCACGAGGTGGTGGCCTTTTGTTGTGTAACCACTACAGCCGTTTCGTGCAGGGCAACGGTGGGGCAAATATGATAAGGCACTCCATAGAGTACATCGCCCACCTGATAGGTGTGTCCTTTCGGGGCGCGCAGCACCAGGTGTTCTTCGCTGTGGCCGATGGCTTGCAGGTTGGGGGCGTTGAGGAAAGAAACGCGGTTTGTCAGCGGATTTTCGGAGGCGATGGCCTTATGACCCAGGTCGGTGGTAATGGTCTCAGCATCGGGTAATGAAACAATGCGGGTTAATACCAATGCGGCAAACTGAAAAGGCTGTTCTGCCAGCAATTGCTGATAACACTTGTCCCAAAAAATAAATGTACCGGGACTGCACTGCACCTCTTTGCGCTGGGCATGGATAGGGAAGGTAGGCGTGCCACCAGCAATAACGGTTAGCGTTGTATTAAACTCTTTGAGTATTGCCTCCCGCAGCGCCTCTACCGGTTGAAACCCTTCATTGCATTTTTTGGTACGCTCAGCCAGGTCGGTGTCGCGCAGGTGGCCATCGTAGGCGTGTAGGCCAGTCAGTTTCAGGTGGGGCGAACGATTGATCTCTCTGGCCAACGCATGCGCACGCTGCGGTGCGATGCCGGTGCGGTTCATTCCTATGTTTAAGTCGATAAACAAGTTCAAAGTGATGCCCGCGTTCTGGGCGGCACGATCCAAAGCAACCACAGCCTGTTCATGGTCAACAAGGCAAGAGAACTTCGTTTTCGGAAATGCTTTCGCCAGCTCAATCAACCGGCCGACTTTGGGGCCCCACGGTTGATAGGCCAGTAGCACATCGGGCGCTGTGAGCCGGGCCAGCATTTCGGCTTCTGCAATGGTAGCGCACTTGAATTGGGTAATGCCCGCGTCCAGCATAAGTTGGCATACCTCCGCACATTTGTTCGTTTTTACGTGGGGCCGCAGACGCGTAGCGTCTGGCAAAAACTGTTTCAATATCCGTATGTTCTCTTGAATGCTTTCCGGGTAGAGTAGTAATGCAGGACTGTCAATTGCATTTGCATTGCTTAATAGAAACCAGTCGTTCATACCAATGACGATTTGATGTGTTGAATGATGCCGGTAATGCGTTGGGTTTCTTCGCGGATGCTGTTGAAATTACCTGCTGCAATTTTCTCTTTGCGGAAAAGGTGGGAACCGATGCCCACGCACCGCACACCTGCCTTGAACCAGGCGCGCAGGTTTTCTTCCGATCCATCTACACCTCCGGTAGGCATTACCTTTATCCACGGACAAGGAGCTTTGATGGCTTCCACGAAGCCGGGGCCGCCCAGGTAGTTGGCCGGAAAGATTTTTACCATATCGGCACCCAATTGATGGGCGTGCACAATTTCGTTCAGCGTGCTGGCACCGGGTACCCAGCAGATATGGTTGTCTTCGCAGTAACGGGCCACTTGTGTGGGAATAACAGGCGACACAATAAATGCTGCCCCTGCCTCATAAAATGCCTTGGCAGACGTTTCGTCCATAATCGTTCCAGCCCCCAGCACCAAGCCAGGAAGTTGTTTTTGCACAAAAGGGACTACCTGTTGAAATATTTCAAGTGCATTTTTCGATCGGTTGGTTAATTCAAACAACCGAACGCCACCCTTGTAGGCCGCTTTCAATACCTGCTGCGTTACTTCCAGGCTGTCGGGATTGAACAAGGGCAAAAAGCGATGTTCATCTATCAGGTCGTTCACTTGTTGTCGGGAGGGGCGCATGAGGTACTAGCGAATGATTCTTCCAAAAGTACTGCCGGTTTTTAAAAGGCTTTCGATCTCATCCCGGCTGGTCAGGGCTGCGTCTCCGGCAATGGCATGTTTTAAGGCCCCTGCGGCCACAGCAAAGTTGATGGCGTGCTGCGGCTCTTCTTCATGCAGCAGTGCATAGATCAAGCCGCCCATAAAAGCATCGCCCGTACCAATGCGCTCTACAATGGTGCCCAACTCGAACACACGCGAATGGTACAACTTGTCGTGCAGCAGCACGCCCGAGTAAGCCTGACTTCCGGCTGGCAGTTGCTCGCGGAAAGTCATGGCCAGTGATTTTACGTGAGGAAGTCTTTTCTTCAAGGCTTCTCCACACGAAAGCAATGCCTCATCGCGCGACAGCGCAGGGTTGGTGTTGATATCGAAATAGATGGTAGCCGTATCTATGTCGCCATAGATTACATCGCAATAGGAGAGCAGTTCGGGCATCACCTCAGCGGGATGCTTGCCGTACTTCCACATCTTACTGCGGTAGTTGAAGTCGGCCGAGATTTTTAGACCAGACTGGCGCGCCTCCTGCAAGGCTTCCCGGCAAACCAACGCCACATTGTGCGACACTGCCGGAGAGATACCTGACCAATGAAACCATTCGGCACCTTTAAAGACAGTTTTCCAATCTATTTCACCTGGCTTTAGTTCGGCAAAAGCCGAGTGAGCGCGATCGTAAATGATATGGCCAGGTCGGAGAGAGGCGGCCGATTCGGAAAAGAACACCCCGATCCGTCCTTCCCTGAAAAGGATAGAAGATGTGTCGATTCCGTGTTGGCGAACCTGGTCGCGGGCGGCAGAGCCCAGTTCGTTGGCCGGTAACACACTTGCCAGGCGCGTGTGGATGCCTAATCGCGAAAGTAGTACCGCAACGTTGGCTTCGGAGCCTACATAGCCCGCCTGAAATTGTTGCGCCTGCGAAAAGCGTTGCACGCCTGTGTCCAGTCGCAACAAAAGTTCACCAAAGCAAACAACGGTGTGGTTCTTCATACTTTGCTACAGGGTATGCAGTTCAAAGACCGCTTCTATTTCAACCGGTATGTTGTCGGGCAGTGAGCCCATGCCCACTGCGCTTCGCACGCCTACGCCATGGTCTTCGCCCCATACCTTGGCAAACAACTCGCTACAGCCGTTGATAACGAAAGGATGGCGTTCGAAATCAGGTGTTGCATTCACCATCCCCAGTACTTTGATCACTCTTTTGATTTTGTTGAGCGAGCCCAGGTTTTGTCTGAGGGTAGCCAGGATGGCGAGGCCTACCTGTTGTGCAGCCAGCTTTGCTTCTTCGGCATTCATATCCACACCCACTTTGCCGATGATGAGCGAGCGGTCTTCTTTCACGGTGCCGTGCCCCGATACGTACACAAACTTGTCTACCTGCAGAAAGGGTTTGTACACGCCCAAAGGAGTAGGCGGAGGCGGCAGGGTGAGGTTGAGTAGCGCAAAGCGTTGATCAGGGGTGAGGTCGTTCATAGGTCAGATGATTGCGTTCAGTATTAGCACACCAATGAGTCCGCAAATGGCAACGATGGTTTCCATCAGCGACCATGATTTGATGGTGTCGCGTATGCTCAGGTTATAGTATTCTTTGAAGAGCCAGAAGCCCGAATCGTTTACGTGCGAGAACATGAGGCTGCCTGCGCCTACAGATAGCACCATCAAACTCGGATTTACATCGGGGTTGGCAGCCAGCAGCGGTGCCACAATACCGGCAGCCGTTAAACCGGCCACCGTGGCCGAGCCCACGCACACACGAATGACGCAAGCGATGCCCCAACCCAATATAAGGGGATGTACCGCCATGCCGTCTAGCAAATCGCCAATCTGGTTGCTCACTCCGCTCTGCAACAACACTTCCTTCAGCGCCCCCGATCCGCCCACGATCAAAATGATCATCAACACGTCTTTGGTAGATTCGTTATAGATGTTCATCAGGTATTTCATCGAGAGGCCCCGGCTCAGGCCCAATGTATACGTTGCCACACACAACGAAATCAGCATCAGGATGGATGAATCGTTGAGGAAAGCGGCTATGCCTTTGAACGAGGAGTCATCAGCAACCGAAAGGTTGATAACGGTGGTAATGGCAAGCAGCAATACCGGCAGCAGGGAAGAGAACAGGCTGTTGAACATGCCGGGTAGTTTTTCTTCCGGAAGCTCTTCTGCCTGGAATGATTTCATGAAGGAGGCGTTGATGCCCTTCAGGCTTTTGGAGAAGATGGGGCCTGCAATGATAACGGTTGGTATGGCAATGAGCACGCCATAAAACAGTGTGGTGCCCATGTTGGCATTGAATTGCGCCACAAGTGCCGCAGGCGAAGGGTGTGGCGGCAGAAATCCATGTGTTACCGACAGGGCAGCAATGATGGGCATGCCTACGTACACGGCCGGTAGTTTGTACCGGTAAACAACGGAGGCGATGAGCGGAAACACCAATACAAAGCCCACATTGTAGAACAGGGGAATGCCGATGACAAATCCTGTGATGACCAGCGCATATTGCAGGTAGCGCTCACCAAATAACTTCATCAGTCCTGAGGCGATGCGTTGTGCGGCTCCTGTTTCGGCTACCAATTTACCTAGCATGGAGCCAGCAATGATTACCACCGCCAGCGACCCCAGCATGTCGCCCATGCCTTTTTGGATAACACCACCCATTTTAACGGCATCGATGCCAAGGGCCAGGCCTCCGGCAATCGATACGATTAAAAAAGAAAGGAAAGCATTGATCTTAAAATAAGAAATGAAGACCACCAGCAGCACAATGCAGGCCAGAACAATCAGTAGCGACATAGGCGGTCAACTGATTGGTTGGAAATATTTTTTTGGCTTACCAAAGCCATTAGAATTTGTCTGGAATCTGGATGATGCGCACCACAATTTCGTGCGGGTCGCCATCTTTATCCAACAGGTTAAACTTCACCATGGGGTTGTCGCGCTTGATGTTGCTCTCTACGTTGATCACCTCATTGTCTTGCAGGTGTTTTTGAATTTCGTTCTGCAAGATGATCAGCGCATTGGCAAAATCTACCTCGAGTGGGCTGGGATTGTAAGAAGTTGTTTTCATTCCTGTCAGGTCAAATTTCCGTTATTCGGTTTGTTTGCAAGATAGCCACTCCCACAAGCAATCCGTTGCCGGAAGATGAAGGAATGACGGCTACCAGCGGATGAGCGCAGAGGCCCAGGTGAACCCGCTTCCGAAGGCAGCCAAACAAATTACGTCATTTTCTTTGATTCTTCCTTCTGCCCACGCCTCGCTCAGTGCAATGGGTATAGAGGCGGCCGTGGTGTTGCCGTAGCGCATGATGTTGTTGTACACCTGGTCATCGCGCAGCGCCAGCTTCTCCTGTATGTATTGGCTGATGCGCAGGTTGGCCTGGTGGGGCACCAGCAGGTTGATGTCTTCTTTCTTCATGTGGTTGGCCGCCAGGGCTTCACCAATCACTTCCATGAAGCGCACCACGGCATGCTTAAATACCTGGTTGCCATTCATCACCACCTTGTAAGTGGTGGTGTCGAGAATTTGCTCGGGCTGGCGCTCGGCATGGGGGCGACTGCTGCCCGGGTCTTTTACATATAATTCTTCCGCAAAGCGGCCGTCTGAGTGCAGGTGTGTAGACAGAATGCCCGGCTTATCGGCTGGTTGCAGAATGGCTGCACCGGCACCATCGCCAAAAATAACGGCAGTATTCCGCCCTCTCGTAGAAATATCCAGTGCGGTGGATTGAATTTCGGCACCCACCACCAATACGGTTTTGTACATGCCGGTTTTGATGAACTGATCGGCCACCGACAAAGCGTAGATAAAACCCGAGCAGGCATTGCGTATGTCGAGGGCGGCAATGCTCTCCAACCCCAACTCGCGTTGCAACAATACGCCCGAGCCGGGAAAGAAATAGTCGGGTGTGATGGTGGCAAACACAATAAAGTCGATGTCTTTTTCGGTAAGGTTGGCCCGCTGCAGCGCCATGCGCGTGGCTTTGGCGGCCATGTTGGCCACGGTGTCCTGTGCGGGGTTGATCCACCTGCGCTCCTTAATGCCGGTGCGTTCCACAATCCACTCATCGGTGGTTTCCATCAGGTTGGTAAGGTATTGGTTGGTGATAACTGTATCGGGAACATGGTGACCGAGGCCTACGATTTTAGAATGGCGCATAGAAAATGTTTGAGGCGCCTAAGTTAAGTAAATGTTACGGAAAGCGAATGGGTGTTAGGGGTCAGAAAACTCCCAAAAATGCTGTTCCTAAACAGCAAAAAATGAAAAAAGTGCTGCTTTAAAACAGCACTTTTCAGATTTCGAGTGCTCAAACCCGTTAGCGCTTCACCAATCCTTTCGTATTGTCGTCCGAATGGCGGTCGATGAGTTTGTGCAACGGGTCGATGCCTGCCTTGCGCGGTCGGTCTTTCACCCGGATGGTGAACTGGTTGTCTTTCTGGATGATTTTGTGTTTGTGCAGGTACAAAAGACTGTCTTTGCCCGCCTTGCTTCGGCCATAGACACCCACATCTATCCAATCGCTGATGGCAATTGGCGTTTCCATGCCGGTGCTGTCGGCCCGCATCTTTTCTGACGAGGTGTACAGCGTTACTTCAAATTCGTTGTTGGGCAGCTCTTTGTAGAAGGCCGAGTCGGTCTTGTTTTCAAAAAGCGTAATGGTTTCAAACATGTCGGTAATGATGTGCTGCAAGCTGTCGGGCGTAACCTGGCGGATGTGTTTCAGCAGATCGGCCGAGGTGGGGTAGGGTGCATCTTTGAAACGCCACTCTTCATTGAACCTGCGGAAGGCCGCATTCACGCTGTCTTCGCCAATGTAGTCCTGCAGGGCAAAAAATACCAGCGAGGCCTTGTTGTAGTGAATGTAGCCCTGACCTTCCACAAACTGCAGCGGCTGCTCTTTCTTGCTTTCGCTGGCGCGGCCCTGCAGGTACCGGTCTAGTTCATACTTCAGGTATTTTTCAATCATCTCCGGACTGAGGTCCTGTTTCATCACCATCAAGGCAGAATACTGCGACATGCTTTCGCTCAACATTGCGTTGCCCTTCACACCCGCCTCCATTACCTGGTGGCCCCACCACTGGTGGGCTACCTCGTGGGCGGTAACGTAGTAGGTCATGTCCAGGTCTTTCTCGGGGTCGTCTACTTTTTGAATGAAGCCGATGCCTTCTGAAAACGGAACCGTGTTGGCGAACGACTGTGCAAAGGTGGCATAGCGTGGAAACTCCATGATGCGCATCTGGCGGAACTGGAACTTGTTGAAGTTTTTGCTGTAGTAGTCCAGCGCATCTTTCATGCTCTGCATCATGCGGTCGAGATTGTACTCATGGCCAGGGTGGTAGTAAATCTCCAGATTTACATCGTTCCATTTGTCGCGCTTTACGGCATAACGTGCCGAAATGATGGAGTAAAAATTACACATAGGCGCATCCATCTTGTAGTGGAAGTACCTGCGGTTGTCTTCGCTCCATTCTTTTTGCAGATAGCCCGGTGCAATGGCAATTTGGTCGTTGTCGGTGCTCACCACCATCTCGAAGCGTATGTGGTCGGCATCATCGCCAAACAAACTCTGCGCCAGGCCGCGCGGGTCATTGCGTTCCAGCATGCGTTCTTTGGGTTCCAGCTTTTGTTTCCTGCGGTCGTCATCATCACTCAGCTCCGCATTGTCGTTATAGCCCAGAGTAGGGAAATAGTAGTTGTTAAAGAAAGTTCCATTGAAGACAATATTGGTGTTCGAACCGCCTTCCACAAAGCCGCGGGTGGTAAACGTTACTTTGAAGTCCATTTTTACTGAATCTCCCGGTTGCAAGGGTTCAGCCAGCTCGTAGATGAAGTAACGAAACTGTTCGTTCGATTCTTTCACCTTCGCCTCGCGGTCGAACTTCACATGGTTAACCGACAGTTCTTGGCTGATGTTGTGTTGAATGTGTATCTCTGGAATGGCTTCGTTGCTTTTGTTTTTCAGGTAGTAGAAACCTTCCGCCACAAAGTCGCGCTGCGAAGGGTAGATGTCCACCTTCAGGTTGGCTTCTACAATTTTAGGCAGGTTCAGAAATTCGTACTTCTTGTAGGCCTTTTCGTATTCTGCCGACATTTTTTCCTGATCGTCCGATTTCACAAACTTGTTGAGGATGGCTGTGTTGTAATAGATGTAAAATCCGCTGAAGAGGAACACACACAGCACAGCCAGGGCAAACGTTACCATGGGCCGGGTGAGTCGCAACTTGCCGGTTTTCCAACGCATGTTCATCACCGCCTCCGAGCCACGCACCGAGAAAATCACGGCCACGGCAAACAGCAGGCAGGCAAACGCAAACCAGTACAATTTGAACCACGAGAATGGGGTCACAAAATGGCCGTATGAATTCATGTCGGAGTAAGGGCCAATGCTGCCGCTGGCAAACTGCCACAGGTTATGCTCCAATCCTACCTGACTTAACACCGCGCGGATGATGAAGAACACCACGCACAATGCAAAGCCGAGAAACTTGTTGTTCACCATTACCTGAATAAAAATGGCCAGCAACGTGTAGAGCACCAGGAATGACAGTGTGCTGGTATAAAGCGTGCTGAAGTAGATGGGCAGCTCGAATTTGTAGTAGCCGTACGAGGCCTGTATCACCACCCCGCAAATGATCAGAATAAACAGCGTGATGAGGTAGATCCACAACAACCCCAGGAATTTGGCCGCCAGCCCTACGAAGCTGGGCATGGGCGAAGTGTCGATGATGAGGTTGATTTTTACCTGGCGCTCCTTCCACACCAACTCACCTGCATAGAAAATGGCGATGATGAGAAAGAAAAGATCGAACACATTCAGCAGGCCGATGACGTTGTATGTGGTAGGGTAGGAGCTGGTGCCATAGAGTTGGTTGATGTTGATGGCATTCACAAACAAAAACAACACACCGCTGATCATGATGGCAATGAAAGGTATTTCGCGGATGGTGATCTTGAAATAGAACCACGAGAACGAGAGCAACTGCTTCACGTACGTAGAGAAATTCACCACCTGCCGGGCCATCGGTATCACAATGCTCTCGGGCCGAATGCTCGACTTTTTTTGAACAACTGCTTTTTTGCGTATGATACCCGACCTGACCACATTAAAGGAAAAGGCGAAGTAGGTAATCGCCAGCAGCACCACGGCAAAGCCTACCCAGATCAGGCGGTTGTAGAGCATGATGCCCTCCAGAGGCACCAGCAACGTGTTTTTTTCGGAAGGCGTCCAGTAGCGGGTAACAAATTCAAACGTGTTGAGGGCAAACGGGTCGAGCAGGGCGGCCAGCTCTTTGTATTCCATGTCGCTTACAAATGTGTTGGCCAGCTCGTAGGCGATGATGAGCAGAATGCCCTGCGTGTAAATCATGATGGAGTTACGCGCCAGTGCACCGGCCGCGAAAAAGATGGTGCCCGAAATAAAGAGATTAGTGAGCGTAAACACCAGGAACGGTTGGAAGTAGTGCCACGCGTTGAAGGCCAGTATTTCCTTGTCTTTCCACTCCACATCCCACGGCAATACTTTGCCGATGGCAAAGCCCGACATAAAGCCCAGCCAGATGCCGCAGTAGATCAGCACCACCACCAAAAACGAGCCGGCAAAGCGGCCCATCAGGTAGTCGAACTTTTTCAGAGGCGTGCTGAACAGAATGGCTTCGGTGTTGTGATCGAAGTCGCGGAGTACGGCCACGCCCATTACCGCAGAGGTAATCATGGTAAGTGCGAACGACATGATCAATGTCATCATCGACAGTACATACGGTGCGTTGGCTTTGATCTGCCCGGCCGCACCGCCTATGCGCACTACGGGGCTGGCCACAGCCAAAAAGCACAGTAAAAAGATGATGCCGAAATAAATGTAGTTGGCTGCCCGTCCCTTGCGGTAGTGCCACTCGAACCGAAAAACTTCTTTGAACATAAGCGATCCGGTTTAAGCGTTTACAGTGGTGGTACGGGTAGAAGCAGCAATGTGCGCGAAGTAAACATCTTCCAAGTCTACGGCCACGCGCTCGAACTGAGGGTCGGGTTGGCTATCGCTGAACACGTGGATTTCCGGCACACCGGCAATTAGCCTGTCGGATATGACATTGAATTGATGCTTGTGTTCTTCCAACTCTGCTTTCTTCAGTTTCTTCCTCCACACCTTACCCTCTATTTCGGCCATGGCATCGGCCGGGCTTCCCTTAAACAGCACCTGGCCCAGGTTGATGATGGCCATGTCGGTACATAACTCTTTCACATCGTCTACAATGTGCGTGGAGAGAATCACGATGGTATTTTCGCCCAATTCGGAGAGCAGATTCAGGAAGCGGTTGCGTTCGGCCGGGTCAAGGCCCGCGGTGGGTTCGTCCACAATAATTAACTTCGGGTTGGCCAGCAATGCCTGCGCTATGCCGAAGCGTTGTTTCATACCGCCCGAATAGCCGCCCAGGTTTTTGTTGCGTGCCGCCCACAGGTTGGTTTTGTGCAGCAGGGCTTCCACTACCTCTTTGCGTTCTTTCTTATTTACTATGCCCTTTAATACAGCCAGGTGATCGAGTAGCGTAACGGCATCTATTTTAGGATACACACCAAACTCTTGCGGCAGGTAGCCCAGTATCTTTCGCACCTCTTCTTTCTGGGTAAGCACGTTGAGGTTGCCCAGCATGATGCTACCCGAGTCGGCCTCTTGCAGCGTGGCGATGGTGCGCATGAGTGAAGACTTGCCTGCACCGTTGGGGCCCAGCAGGCCGAACATGCCCTGGCGGATGGTGAGGTTTACATTTTTGAGGGCTTGCACCCCGTTGCTGTATGTTTTGTTTAAGTCCTGGATGACCAATTCCATAGTGTTTTGAAGGGGGTTAGGTGGAATTTTTGCGAATAAGTAGCGTATGACGTCCGTTTGTTACAGAAAAGATAAATAAAACAGGAAAAATGAAACGTGTTTTCTTTATTTTCGGAATATGAAGCGGGTGGTTTTTTTCCTTTCCGTGTTTCTTTTGGTTGCAGGTACCTTGTCTGCACAAGTGATTGTGCGAAATGATTTTGTAATCAACCGGAAGGCCAAACGCCTCGAAAACAAGGGTATTACCTTCATCTCCATCAACCTCGATGCCTACCCTAACTGGAACCAGTTGCTGAACGGACGGGGCGGCCGCACCATGGTAATAGATGTACATGCGATACGCTATCCGAAGCAGGTGTACAGCTATGAAGAAATTGCGGAAAAAATTTATACCGCTGAACAGATTACGGGCCCCATCATGAACCGTGTGCCACTGTTTCTAACATGGGCGCCTCCTGTGATAAAAAAAATTCCTGCACCACACCTCCGCAGGCAGGTAATGTAACAACGACTTCCATTGAACAGGTGGCCACAACCTCTGTGCTCTTCTTCCATCCTATGGATTAGTTGACGGATCATGGCAGTTTAAACGCCCTGCGCACATGCCCACCAATTTCATTTTACTATTCCAAAAGTGTTTGCTGCAGCGTGCCTTTACTTCCAATGCTGGCGCAGGAAGCGAAGCCAGTTGCCGCTGGTCACTTTTTCTACGTCTTCGGCTGTGTAGCCTCGCTTAGCCAGTAGGGCGGGCAGCTTTTGCAGGTCGGCAATGGTTTCTATGTCGTGTGGACTTTGCTCTTTGCCGAAGGCGCCATCCAGGTCTGAGCCGATGCCGATGTGGTTCGCGTTGCCCGCCATCTGGCAGATGTGGTCGTAGTGGTCTATCAGTTGCTCCAGCCCGCAGTTCATCCCCTTGGGGGTAGATTTGCCTTTCTCCCAGCCGGGCACCATCATCCAGGCATCCAGCACACCCCCGATCACGGCACCGCGTTGAATTAGCTCCTTGATTTGCGCATCGCTGAACTGGCGGTTGTGGTTTACCAGGGCGCGCACGTTGTTGTGGCTGGCCCACACCGCACCGTGAAAATGATCCATGGCTTCCCAGAAGCTGTCATCGCAGAGGTGGGTGGCATCTAATATAATATGGAGTCGTTCCATTTCTTTCAGCAGGTCGCGCCCTGCAGAGCCCAAGCCACCCGTAGCGTTGGTGCCCTGGGCATAGCGCCCCGGACCATAGTGGCCGGGCCCTACTGCGCGCAGGCCATAGGCATAGGCAAACTCCAGGTGCTGCACCGTTACCATCGAGTCGGCCCCTTCCAGGCTCAGGATGTAGCCTATGGGTTGTTTACCGCCTTGCTGCCAGCGTGCCAGGTGTTGGCCTAACGTGGTGAGGTCGGTAATAGGGGTAAGCTCGCCTTCCGCCTCCATGGCCTTGTACCATGCCAATTGACCCAGCGTGTGTGCCCACGCCTGCTGGGGCGAGTGCCACCCCGGCAGCGGGTTGCCGGGTGCTACATAACGGGCAATCTGCGTGGCCACCACCAGGCCGATGTTTCCTTTGCGCAGCTCTTCGAAGCACACCACCCCGTTGCCACGGTCGGGTTTGTCCGTCAGGTGCTTTTCGCGTGCGCGGATGGTTTCAATGGGTTGGCGCAAGTCGCGGTTCCATTCCATGGCATTCATGGCCAGGTCCAGGTGGGCGTCTACAATAAGGGGAAGGCTCATGGGATAAAAATAGTAAAAGGAGGCGGGCCTGAGAAAATCGCATCTCCCTTGTTGTAAAAAGCAATAAACCTTAGGCGTTTGGAACAGTGGTGACGCCTTGCCACAGGTACCTTCACTCCGACTTTTTTGCTTCCGGCCTTAGTCTCTGCGAATTACCTCGGCATTGCCGCGGTGCGACACATTGCTGGCGATGCCTTTTTCAATCTCCAGTCGTTTGGTAACATACACTTTGGCAGTGGAGGCACCGTGCGCCTCTACCAATGCGTGGTTTACCTCATAGCTATAGGCACGAAGGCCAGAGGCTCCGGTGATGTCGACTTCCATAAAATCGCCTGTTCCGCTGAGATCGAGAAAGGAAGCTCCCGTTAAATGAACGCTGAGGTTGCGTGCATTCAGTTGCCCGTCTGCCGCAATAGCGCCCAACATTTTGATGGTGACATCTTCTTCATTAAAGCCGCGAAAGTTAAGCTTCCCTGCACCCCGTGCATCGATCTGTTCCAGCCGGGGCATGGTGATGGCTATTTCCAATTCCATGTCATCGTTGCGCTCATTCTTCCAGAAAAATTTGCGGTTGTCTTTAAAATCCACCACCAGGGTTTCGCCATCTACATATACGCGATACCTTCTGCGCTCGCTTTCGGGCCCATCGAATGACACGGCAAATTCATCTCCTTGCTGAATGCGCACGTCCAACAGCCCCTCGACATCTATCGAGTTGAAACCCGACAGCCCCAGTTCATCGCGCACCGACCCGCCTGACACCAAAGTGCGGGCACCTTCGCACGATACACACTCCAGGCCTTGCTCCGTCATTTTCCAGGTGTTGGTTTCATGGCGATGGCTGTAGTAACCGCCATCGTAATAATTATCGATCAGTCGCCAGAGTTCTTCTTCAATTACAAACGGTACGTTGTAAGGCACGAACAAATCCATGTCGAGGCGTTGTGCGCGGAAAATGGCCGCCTTCTTGAAGAGAATGTTCGAGTTGAAAGTAAGTATGCTGTCGTTCTGGGTTACCTGGTAGTCTACCATTTGTGCATTGTCTACCGCTTCTTTGCGGGTGGCCCCTTGTGCACCATAGCGCAACACCAGGCGCACATCCTGACCTTCGTGGCCCCGAAGCGTCAGATCGGTTACATCGTAGTCATCGTACCCCACTTCCTTCAGGCGCAATACCATTTGTTTGCCACCCAGGTTAAAGGTCTGTTCGGTTTTGTATTCGCCCTCTTCTTTGAAAGCATACACAATGCGGGGTATCTGGAAGCTCAGCACAGCCACACTCACGAAGAAGAATACGAACAGTGTCCAACCTACGTAAGCGTGGAATACGATTTTGCGGGCCACGATGGAACTTCCCAGCAAGGCCAGGAAAAGTGCCGGGATGAAACCAATCAGGAAAGTGAAAAATACCGTCCATGGCGAAATGCTTTGACGCAGTGCATCGATAGGGAAGTTAGGCGAGTTGATGTACCAATCGTTGAAGAAGCTGCCATCGGGCATCCCAAATAAACCCACTGCCACACCGAAGGCCAGTATCAACGAGATGATGATCGTTACGCCCGACAAAGTCATCAATACACCAATGGCAATCCGCAGCACGTCTACAGCTGCATTAAACAATGGCCCTAAAACCTTAGCCAATCCGTTGATCAGCGCTGCAATCAAGCGGAAGGGAAACAGCACCACCTTGGCCAGCGGACTTTCGTCTTGCCCTTCTTTTTCATTGAGACCACGTTTTACAGTCGATTCGATGTTCGACAGCGTAACAGGGTCACCCTTCATCTCCATTTTTTCGGTAATGGTCTTCGCTTCGGGCAAAGCAATCCACAGGATGATGTAGATAACAAGGCCTAAGCCACCAAAAATGGCGAAGATGATGAACAGCAGGCGTATCAACGTAATGTCGGCACCGAAAAAGGCAGCCACGCCCGAAGCTACACCACCTATTACTTTGCGGTCGGAGTCGCGGTACATTTTCTTCACCGGGGTTTCCTCTTCCAGCGAGTTGTTCACCGGCAGGGCTATCCAGAGAATGATGTATACCAGCAGCAAGCCACCATAGCTGCCCAACACCAGTAGTGCAAACAGCAACCGTGGCCACACAGGGTCTATGTTGAAGTAATACCCCAGGCCTGCGCACACGCCACCCAGAATTTTTCTGCGCTCATCGCGATACAATTTTTTATCGGCTATACGGGGGCCACCTGTACCTGCCGATTGCTGATTTTCTTTCCTGGGTTCGCCCGCGGCAAATTCCTGTTCTTCGGCCGCTTTAAAGTCGTTTACGCTACCCATGGTGGCAATCAGACTGTTTACGTCTTCTGCGGTAATTACCTGTTTGCCCTCGTTGAGTTTTGAGAGGAAAATTTCTGCGATGCGACCTTCAATATCGGCCAGAATTTCGCTGCTGTCATCGAACGAGGCAAAGTAACGGTTAATCGAGTCCAGGTACTTGCGCAGCGTTTCGTAGCCATCTTCTTCTATATGAAAGATGATGCCACTGATGTTGATGCTGATATTCTTTTTCATAAAGATGTAGTCAAGTGGGGGTTAAGCAGGTGTTTGAGATCGTTTGGTTATCATTTCGGTAGAGTGTACCAGTTCGTTCCATGTTTCGGTAAGCCCATGCAGAAAATTGCCGCCTTGCGTGGTAAGCGTGTAGTACTTGCGGGGTGGCCCCGATTTAGACTCCACCCATTTATAATCTACCAGGCCCGCATTCTTAAGGCGGGTGAGTAGGGGGTACAGGGTGCCTTCCACCACAATCATGCGGGCCGAGGTCAGTTCATCGATCATGTCCGAGGCGTACACTTCGCCCCGCGAAATGATGTGCAAAATGCAGTATTCCAAAATACCCTTTCTCATCTGCACCTGTGTGTTTTCTAAATTCATAAAAACGCTCCGTTTAGAGTATGTAGGGATTTATACGGCTAAAGTACTATGTATGGCCAAGTACTTGGTGAAAAAATATCAGAAATCTTTAAAAACCTTATTTTTGGCTGCTTTTTCAGGCTTCAACAGAGGCTTACAAACAACAGCAGGGTGGTATCTAACGCGTAATACAATACAGTGAAATGAGGTTTTTGGGAAGCTTGTTGGGGGTTTTGCTGGCGTTTACGGGGAAGGCTCAATACACTCACCAGTGGATTAACTATTCCCAAACTTATTATCGTATCAAGCTGTCGCAAACAGGCCTGTACCGTCTTTCCTTTCAGGAATTGAAAGATGCCGGTGTGCCGGTGGAAGGGATTGATCCGCGCCTGCTGCAACTCTACCACCGTGGCCAGGAGCAAGCCATACTCTTTAAACACAACCAGCAGCCGGCCAACAATGTGTTTGAAGACGGAGAGTATTTTGAATTTTATGGTCAGCGCAACGATGGCACCCGCGATGCCGCACTGTACCAGCCGGCCAGTTTGCAGCCCCATTCATTTTATAACCTCTACAGCGACAGCTCTGCCTACTTTCTAACCTGGAGCAACGGTGTGCAGCAGGGCAAGCGCATGGAGGCCATCGACCTGGTAAATTCTACCAACCTGCCCAAGGAAAACCACCACCTCAATGAAGTAAGGTCTGTCTATACCAGTAATTATTCGGTGGGCGCTACTTTCAACACGTATATTCAACAATCTTTTTTCGATGAGGGCGAAGGATGGACCGGTCCCATTATCTGTACCATCAACAGTGGGTGCACAGGCCAGCAGGATTTTGCGTTCGACCAGTTGACGCAACCGGTTCAGTCGGCAGGGGTACCGAAATTGGAAATACAATTGGCAGGCCGCGATGTGTTGCCGCACCAGGCAGAAATTTATGCTGGCCCGAATGGAGGTTCTTTAAGGCTGGTGGCCACACAGAGTTTCTTCAATTTCGAAACACCGGTGGTTACGGCAGACCTGGCCTGGAGCGACATCGCGGCCGATGGACGCCTGACGGTGCGTGTGAAGGCGCTGGGAGTGGGCGGCCTGCGCGAGCGCATCAGTGTTTCGTACATTCGCATCTTCCATCCGCAGGCCCTCGATCTGCAGAATGCATTAGAAAAACGATTGACGTTGGCACCTAATGCGGGTGGGCGCTCTTACCTGGAGTTGCTGAACCCGGCCGCTAACACGCGCATTTTCGACATTACGAACACCAACCAGGTAGCCACCATTGGCACACGCAGCATTGCCAACGGTATCAGCGCAGTGGTGCCCAGCACCATACAATCGCGGCAACTACTCGTTACCAGCCAGGCATTCAACGCTACGGCTACCTACATCCAGAAGGTGTCCTTCCGGCAGATCGATCCTGATCAAGCCAATTACCTGATTGTATCGCACCAACGGCTCATGGTTCCGGCCCTAGGCTACAGTAACCCGGTGCGTTCGTTTGCAGCCTACCGCGCCTCGGAAGAAGGAGGTGGGTACGATACCCTTATGGTTGACATGGATCTACTGTATAACCAGTTTAACTACGGAGAAACATCGCCAGTTGCCATTTACGAGTTCATGAAATTCATGGTGGAGCAAGGCGCACCCCGTTATCTCTTCCTGATAGGAAAGGGACGCGAAGTGCATGCGGGTTTCCACCGCAAAACCAACGTGCCCGCCAACGAATACCGCGACCTGGTACCCACCGCGGGCACCCCGGCCTCTGACATGCTGTTTACGGCAGGACTGGCCGGAACACCACATGTGGCAGCCGTTGCAACGGGAAGGCTTACGGCCTCTACCCCGGAAGAGGTGGCAGTTTATTTGAACAAAGTACGCGAGGCAGAGTCCAACCCGTTCAACGATTTGTGGCACAAACGCATTTTGCACCTCAGCGGTGGCATTCAGGAAAATGAGTTGCCGAAATTCAAACAATACATGGATGGCTTTGCAGCGGTAGCCGAGGGCTTGTATGCGGGCGCACAAGTGAACACCATGGCCAAGCACTCGCCTGAGCAGGTGCAGTTCATCAACGTAACCAATGAAGTAAACGCGGGCCTGAACCTGATTACGTTCTTCGGCCACTCTTCCAGCAATGCAACAGACATAGACATTGGCTATGCTTCAGACCCGTTGTTGGGTTACCGGAATGCGGGCCGCTACCCGGCTTTGCTGGTGAACGGCTGCAATGCCGGTGAGTTTTTTAACAATGGAAAAAATTTTGGCGAAGACTGGATATTGTCATCCAATAAGGGCGCGCGCAATTTTATTGCCAATAGTTCTTTTGGGTACGATGGCCCGCTGCGGTTGTACACCGAGTATTTTTACCAGGTGGCTTTTGGCGACCAGCCGTTTTTGGATAAAGGAATAGGTGAAGTACAGATGGAAGTAGCCAAAAGGTTCCTTTCGGTATTCTCCACTCCATCGCCTTTGTTTGTGGCCCAAACGCAGCAGATGGTTTTGCTGGGCGATCCGGCCCTGCGGGTTTTTGGCGCATCGAAAACCGACTATGAGGTGACCAACGAAGGCGTGTTCATCACCACCTTCGATGGTAAACCCTGGAATGCACTGTCCGACTCCATTCAAGTGAACATGGTCGTAAAGAACTTTGGAAGGGTAGCGGATGCGCCTCTTCGCGTAGCGGTAACCCACACGTTGAATGGCACGGTGTCAACCATCACTCAAAATTACGAGCCTGTTTACTTTCAGGATACCCTTCGTTTGGTAATCAGGCGGGGAGATGGGAATTTTTTTGGCGAAAATCGGTTAGACGTGCTTGTGGATGCGGATGACGCAGCGCAGGAGTTGAATGAAGATAACAACCGCGCCACAATTAGTGCCACAGTGCTATTCAATGGTACCAAAAACCTGCTACCGGCAGACTATGGCGTGGTAACGGATACAGCGGTGGAGTTGATCTTCCAGAACACAAGCCCCGGTGCCCATGCAGCTACCTATGTGGTTGAGATAGACACCACGCACCTCTTTAACTCTGCCTATCTGCAAACCCGCACCATTGAGGGGGGGCTGCTGAACAGGGTACCGGTTGAGTTGTTGCCGAAAGATTCCACTGTGTACTACTGGCGAACCAAGCTGGCCAACGATGGGGCAGCACAATGGGAAAAAACTTCGTTTGTCTTCATACAAAATGGTGAAGACGGGTGGGCCCAGTTGGCAGGCGCGCAACTCGCTAACAATCCACTTAATGGTCTGGTGCGCGATGCCACCGCTTTTCAACTTGACTATGAAACCAATCATGTTTCTGTCTTCGTAAAAACATTTGGCAGCGCCAATGCCGCCTCGCACCTTACCGGATCTTTCCAGGTAAACGATGCGGAGTTTTACTTTTCTCCGCAAGGGTTCAATTGCCGCGATAATACCATCAATTTGGTGGCGTTCAACAAAACCTCTTTGGTGCCATACCGCGGAGTTCCCTTTACGTTTGCCAATAGTTTTGGCCGCGCATGTGGCAGAGAGCCACAAATTATCAACAGCTTCTTGCCGGGCGAAACGGACACCGGAAACGGAGACGACCTGGTGCAATACGTTAACAATATTGCGGCAGGCGACTCTGTGATAGTGTTTTCCATGGGCGATGCCGGAGCAACCGCATGGTCTGCGTTGGTGAAGACGAAACTGGAAGAATTTGGCATTGCAGCCACCACGTGGGATCAATTGCTGCCGGGCGAACCTTTCATTTTTCTGGGTAGAAAAGGAGCGGAAGCAGGTTCTGCGAAGCTCATCAGATCTGAGTTGCCCGATCCGCAAGGGCAGGAACTGCAGTTGGCGGAAGAGCTCACTGGAAAGATTCCGGTGGGCTACATGCGTTCAGTTGTTGTAGGTCCATCGCTTCACTGGAAATCGCTGCTGATCCGCACCGAAGCCACCCAACCCACAGACTCCATACGGGTAGATGTGCACGGCATACGCGTGGGGGGCCAGGAGGAGGAATTGCTCAGTGCTGTTTCTTTCAATCAATCGCTGGAAGAAATAGACGCAGCCACCTATCCTTACCTTCGTTTGTCGTTTTTTACACAAGATGAAGAGGGACTTACCGCTACTGACATCCGCCACTGGTTTGTGTTGTACGATCCCGCTCCGGAGGGACTGGTTTTTTTGAATGGAAGCGAAGAGCCGCAAACGTTGCAAGAAGGGGTAAGCTGGTCTGCACCTTTCGGATTTACCAATATTTCCACGGCCGCATTCCCCGATTCCGTACAGGTGGACGTGGTGTTATCCAACCAGCCGACCGCCACTGCCACAACGCAGCGCTTTAGAATAAAGAGCCCTGCACCAGGCGATACTTCCGTTTTTTCTGTGACAACCGACACGCGGAGCAAGGTTGGTTGGAACGATGTGCGCGTTTCTGTGAACCGGGCTGGCGCGGTGGAGCAGTTTCTACCCAACAACACGGTAGCCTTCGAGGGGCTTTTTGAAGTGGTGCCCGACCGGGTGCCGCCAGTACTGGATGTAACGGTAGATGGCCGTTACCTGATGAATGGAGATTTTGTGTCGCCCAGCCCCCTCATTACGGTTACGTTGAAGGACGAAAACACTTTTGTACCCTTGGACACTACGGGGTTTCAGATGTTCTTACGCTACCCCTGTGCGGGGGCCTGCGAACCGCAGCGCATTTTTCTAAAACGGGCAGATGTTACCTGGCAGGTTTCACCCGATGGGAAAGAATTGAAGGTGGATTTTAGACCTGCTACATTACCCGAGGGTGAATATGAACTGTGGGTGCAAGGGGCCGACAAAAGCGGTAACCCAAGTGGCAACGATTTTTACCGTGTTAACTTTAGCGTACTGGAAACGGCCATGGTAGCGCTGCTGGCACCTTACCCCAACCCCTCCGAGTCGGGATTTTATTTTGAGTTTAAACTATCGGGTAGCGAGCCGCCCACACGTGTGCTATTACAATTGTTCAACAGCCAGGGGCAGTTACTCCAGGAGTTCACACAAAATGACTTCGAACCTTTGCGCGTAGGGTTTAACCGCCTGCATTGGTTACCCGATTCGCAGCAGGAGGTGCCCTCGGCTGCCGGTTTGCTTTTCTACCGTTTTGAGTTGGAAGCTGGCGGACAGAAACTGCACACAACCGGGAAGTTAATGCGCGTACATTAACTTTTGCCGCGCAGCCATTTTCTGCAAGGCTCTTCTACTAACCTATACAGCAACCACGAGAAGGCGACAAGGAATAAGAACACCATAACAGGTTGTGGGGAAACGTATTCAATAAATAGACTGGCAATAATGCCTGCATGAAGAAGATAAAATGCGTAGGAGCTTTTACCCAACTGCTGCATGAGAGCACTGGAGAGCAATTTGGAAAGCCAGCTTGTTTCTTTCATGAGCCCAAAGTAAAGCCAGGCGACTGCTCCAGGTAGCATGATGTTATTGAGTAAAACTCCCGCAGGTCGATCCAGGCTTACACCGGTAGATAAACTCAACCAGGTCATGAGGAGGATACAAACTATCGTGCAGGCAAATCCTCCCCACGTGTGCCATGGGTAAGGGTTGGGGTTGAACCTGGTTGGCGAACGTGATACCCAAATTGATAGTAGAATGCCGCAATAAAATTCAAAGCACCGGCCTGCAAAAGTGTAAATTAGCACAAAGGAAGTTTGTTGAAATGACAGAACACCAGGCAGTGATGCAAATGTCAAAAGAACGAGTCCATAAATAACCAATGGCTGCCACCACCATCCCCATTTACGACCCAACAGGAAAATGGCAGGTGCGGCCAGGTAGAAAGTTTCCTCCACCGTTAAAGACCAGCCAGGTCCGATTCCGGTGAACTTTAATTCGTTGCTGAACCCCTTCAGTAATGTCAGGTTCATCAAAAAAGTATTCAGCGAATAGTCATGATTGCTTTTTGTTAAGAACCAGTAACCAAAGGTGAAGGAAGTAAGTAAAAACCAGAGAGGATAAATGCGCGCAAACCTTTTTTTTAAATAGAGGGTGATTCCGTCCCGGTCGAGCGCGCTGTTTCGGTACAAAGAGGCGATGAGAAATCCACTCAGAACAAAAAATAGAGACACCCCAATGTGCATTTCGTTGAGCAGGTGGTGCAGCCACGGCCTTTCTGCAACCGGTACCGGATTGTAGTGATGAACGAAAACCAGGAATGCCGCCACCGCGCGAATCCCCGTAAGGGCGGGATAATAGATATGCGAACCTGTTTGAATGGCTATTTAATTTTGGTGAAAGATAAACCAATCCTCATCTTTTTTGACGATTTGATATTTGTAAAGTAGCTTGAGCGTTTAACCGAGACCGATGACGAGATATTTTGGCTGGCTGTTGATATTTTGTTTGTGGGGTGGTGTAGGGTATGCCCAATTGAACAATCCCTATAGCTTGAAGTGGCGACAGATCAAGGCAGATCAGTTTCGGATATTGTATCCGGTGGGCTACGAGGTGCAGGCCCAGCGCATGGCTAATACCATTGCCTCCATCAAAGAACCGGAAACACAAACCATGGGCGGGCGCGTGCGCCCGGTAACGATCGTGCTTCAAAACCAAACCTCCTTGTCGAATGGCTTTGTTACGCTCGCACCCTGGCGGTCGGAGTTTTTTGGCATGCCCCCGCAAGACTATAATTTCATTGGTACCAACGATTGGCTGAACCTGCTGGCCGTGCACGAATACCGGCATGTTGTGCAGTTTTCGCGTAGCAGAACCGGGTTTAACCGATGGATTTATACATTGTTTGGCGACCAGGGATTGGCGGTAACTGCGTTTGTTGCGGTACCTCAATGGTTTTGGGAGGGCGATGCGGTAGCCATTGAGACCGCCTTTACACCCACCGGCCGTGGCCGGATACCTTACTTCAACCTCTTGTTTCGCACCAACCTGCAAGAAGGGCGCGTGTTCAACTACAACAAGCAATACCTGCGATCTTACAAACACAACATCAGCGATCATTATGTGCTGGGCTATAACATGGTTTCTTACCTGCGCAAAAGAACGGGCCAGCCCGACATTTGGGAGCGCATAGCAGGGGAGGCGTGGAGCAAACCATTCATCCCTTTCACTTTTTCGCGGGCCATTAAAAAAGAAACCGGTATGTACGTGCGCGACCTGTACCGCGAAATGGCCAATGAGCTCAGTGCGCAATGGAAAGCAGAGGTGGACACGTTGCAACTGACCAGTTTCGAGAAAATAAATGCACGCGCCTCATCTGCCTACACCGATTACCTCTACCCGCAGGTGCAGCCCGATGGTAGTGTGCTGGTGTGGAAGCGCGGCATTGGCGATATCGAACAACTGGTGCTGCTCAACGCAGGGCAGGAGAAATTGGTGAAGACGGGCGGGCCGGTAAGCTTAGGTGGACAGTTGTCTGCCGAAGGCGGCCGCATAGTATGGAATGAATTTCGATACGACCCACGGTGGCAAATGAAGAATTACCTGGTGATACGTTCGCACGATTTGACAACCGACAAAACACAGCAACTCACCAGGCAGACGCGCTATGCCGGTGCTGCCCTTTCGCCCAATGGCGAAAGAGTGGCTACGATTGAAACTGGCACGGACTACACAAGCAGGTTGGTTGTTCTCGACTTGCAATCGGGAGAGGTGGTGCATACGTTTGCCAATTCTGAAGGGGCCGCGCTGAGCATGCCCCGCTGGATTGACAACGACCGGCTCGTGGCGCTTCGCACCTTTGCCGATGGCAAAACCGTTTCAGAATTTATTGTGTCGAACAACACGGTAGCAGACTGGCTGCCACGCACGCACGAAAACATTGGTCATCCCGTTCCTGCGGGCGATTATCTTCTGTTCAACTCACCCCGAAGCGGAATCGATAACATCTATGCCTGGCATAAATCCACCCACGAGTGGTTTCAAATAACCAACAGCCGGTATGGTGCCCTGAACCCGGATGTTTCACCCGATGGCAAGTTTATCTACTACAACGATCAAACCCGCGATGGACTCGATGTGGTGCGCGTTCCTTTCCACCCTGAAAGCTGGAAGCGGGTGGAACCATCTACCACTTCGCGCAACGATGTGAATGAAATACTTGCTCAGCAGGAGGGCCACCCCGACCTTTTAAGCAATGTTAGCACCCAAACTTACGACACCAAAAAATACCCCCGTTGGAAGGGCATGCTCAACGTGCACAGTTGGGGGCCCTACACTAATTCATCACTCAACGCTGTTAATGTGGGTATTGCTTCGCGCGATTTGCTGAATACCACCACCCTAGATGCCGGCTACCGGTACGATATGACCGAACGAACCGGAGCATGGAGTGTTACGGCCAGCTACCAGGGATTTTATCCGATCATAGACCTAACCTTTTCGCAGGGAACACGTCAGGCCACCAATGGTTACAATGTGAATGACGAGGTGCGTACTGCCACCTTCAATTGGAAAGAGCAAACCATCAAACCAACGCTTCGCTTGCCTCTGCTGCTTACGCGATCGCACTTCAACACAGAATTGGTAGTAAAAAACGGCATCGGCATCACACGGGTGAGCGATTTTACCAACGATGTGGATGGCATTGGGCGCGAAATTACTGTGATGGGCGAATCCGCCACCTTCTACAACCTGCTGGACAACGGTTTGCTGCTCACCAATGATTTTGAATTGACCTTCAGCAACCTGATGAGGCGCAGCAGGCGCGATTTCCAGAGTAAATGGGGCCAGCGGCTGGAAGTGAAAGCCACCGGGGCGTTGCGGGGCAGCGATTTCTCTGCCAGCTCGACCGCGGCAACAGGCTACCTGTTCTTCCCGGGTTTGTTGAAGCACCATTCTTTCCTCACTATTGGGGCTTTTCAACACGTCAAAATCAACTTCTACCCCGACAACTATCTGTTACGCAATCAGATACCGAAGCCGCGGGGCGGTTTTTCGTTTCCTTTTGCAGAAAATTTTGCTTTTGGATCGGCCAACTATGCCTTGCCGCTGTGGTACCCCGACCTGGCATTGGGGCCGGTGTTAAATCTACAACGTGTGCGGGCCAATTTTTTCTACGATTACGGCCTGGCCGAAACCGATGTGGCCAATACCGTGCGTACTTTTTATGGAAGAAGTGTGTACCAATCTGCGGGTGTTGAACTGCGCTTCGATGGCAATATCATGCGCCTGTTGGGGCAGTTCGATGTGGGCGTAAGAGCCTCTTACCAGATTACCGGCCAAATGCCTTTTGTGGAGTTGCTGATAGGCGGCTTCGGGTTTTAAACGGGCTTGAAAATCGACCAGATTGCCTTATTTTTGGAGGCTTAAAAAAGAATTCTAACCGCATTAACACATACACATGGCAGAGATAGTTCGCATGCCGAAGATGAGCGATACCATGACGGAGGGCGTGGTGGCCAAATGGCATAAAAAAGTGGGCGATACCGTGAAGTCGGGCGACCTGATGGCTGAAATAGAGACCGATAAAGCCACCATGGACTATGAATCCTTTCACACCGGCACCATACTGTACCTGGGTGTAAAGGAGGGGCAGGCCGTGAAAGTAAATGACGTACTGGCCATTGTGGGAAACAAGGGTGAAGACTATGCTGCCTTGCTGGCGGGAGCTCAAAATAGCGCTGGTAGCCAGCCTACCGCAGCATCGGCCAAAACGGAAGTAGCCGTAAAAGAGGCTCCTGCCGCAGTGGCACAGGCCATCGATACTTCGGGCATCAAGGCCGAGATTGTGTTGATGCCTAAAATGAGCGATACCATGTCGGAAGGGGTAATTGCTGCGTGGCATAAAAAAGTGGGCGATTCGGTGAAGTCGGGTGAGTTGCTGGCGGAAATTGAAACCGACAAAGCCACCATGGAGTACGAATCGTACAACACAGGTACTTTGCTTTATGTGGGCGCGCAGGCCAAAGAGTCTATCGCGGTAAACGCGGTCTTGGCAATCATTGGCGAAAAGGGTGCCGACTGGCAGACTTTGTTGAAAGCCCACCAGAGCAAGCAGGGCGCACCTGCTGCAGGCGCCCCCGCTGCGCAGCCAGTTGCCGCTGCGACTTCAGCAGCGTCTCAGCCAACAGCAGTCGTGGAAAGTAATGCTTCCAACGGAAGGGTGAAGGCATCGCCATTGGCCAAGAAGATGGCCAAAGACTTAGGTTACGACATCAGCAAGATCAGCGGATCGGGAGACCATGGCCGCGTGACACGCAAAGACGTAGAAAATTATAAGCCCGCTGCTGCCCCTGCGCAGGCAGGCAAACCTGCCAGCACATCCGTTGTGTTGCCTTCGGTGGTGGGCAAAGAAAGCTTCGAAGAGGTGGCTGTATCGCAAATGCGTAAAACCATTGCGCGCAGGCTTTCCGAAAGCAAGTTCAGCGCCCCGCACTTCTACCTTACCATGGAAATTAACATGGACAAGGCCATCGAGGCGCGTAAGAGCATCAATGAAATAGCCCCGGTAAAGATATCTTTCAACGACATGGTGCTGAAGGCAGTGGCAGCAGCCATTCGCCAGCACCCCGATGTAAATGTGAGCTGGCTGGGCGATAAGATGCGCAAGAATCACCACATTAATATAGGTGTTGCCGTTGCAGTGAAAGACGGATTGGTAGTACCGGTGGTGCGCTTTGCCGACAACAAGTCGCTGTCGCACATTGCGGCCGAAGTAAAAGAGCTGGCTCAAAAGGCACACGATAAGAAATTGCAGCCGAGCGAGTGGGAGGGCAGCACCTTCACCATCTCCAACCTGGGCATGTTCGGCATAGAAGAATTCACGGCCATCATCAATCCCCCTGATGCCTGCATCCTGGCTGTGGGCGGAATCAAAGAAACGGCTGTGGTAAAGAATGGGCAACTGGTGCCCGGCAACGTAATGAAGGTAACACTTTCGTGCGATCACCGCGCGGTAGATGGTGCGGTGGGTGCAGCCTTCCTGAAAACGTTGAAAGGCCTGTTGGAAGATCCCGTTCGCATTTTGATTTAACAGCATGGAGCCCATTCATGCAACAACCATTTTGGCCGTAAAGCACAATGGCCACGTTGCTATTGGGGGCGATGGTCAGGCCACCATGGGAAACACCATCGCGAAAAGCAACGTGCGCAAGATACGTAGGCTGCACGAGGGCAAAGTGCTGGCAGGTTTTGCCGGCTCCACAGCCGATGCATTTACGCTGCTCGATCGCTTCGAAGAAAAGCTGAGTGCTTATGGCGGCAATATGAAACGCGCGGCCATCGAACTGGCCAAAGACTGGCGCACCGACCGCTACCTGCGCAGGTTGGAAGCCATGTTGATAGCGGTAAATAAAGACGAGCTGTTGATTGTGTCAGGCACGGGCGATGTGCTGGAGCCGGACCACGAAGTGGCGGCCATTGGGTCGGGCTCTATGTATGCACAGTCTGCAGCGCTGGCGTTGAAAAAACATGCCACCCATCTATCCGCAGAAGAAATGGTGCGCGAAAGCTTGAATATTGCAGCCGATATTTGTATCTATACCAACCATAATCTGATTATAGAGAAGATATAATTTCCCTATCTGGAAGGAAAGGTATGCATAGTGCCCGTTATCCATTGCCTTTTCGTTTGATATGCTTTCCGGTCGCTTTCTTGTTAGGCTTTGGGGCGTTTGCACAATCGTACCAATTTCAGAATTTTAATGAACTGAACGGCCTTCCTAGTACTGAAACCTACCAGGCATTTCAGGACTCAAAAGGATTTATTTGGATCGGCACCGACAATGGTGTGGTTCGCTTTGATGGCGGAGAAATGAAGTTATTCAGTGCCATGCAAGGTCTTACCGACAATACTGTTTTTGGTTTTTTTGAAGACAGCAAGGGTAATATCTGGTTCAGAACTTTCTCTGGCTTGATATCCTATTACGATTATTCAACCCGTAAGGTCATAGCTTATCCTTACAACAGCCTGATTGTAGACTCGCTCCGGACAAATGTTCTGAACGATGTGAAGGTAGACAGCATGGGAAGCCTTTATTTTTCTCCAAGCATGGTAGGGTCGACCTACACCATTGATAACAAGGGAAAGATTTCTGTATTGGAAAAAGTACGGGATTCATCGTTTGTTTACTTACATACAACTAATGCACGGCAGCACGAATATGCCATTGGTATATTAGGAGCACCGCTCTTATTAGGTGCAATCAAAGTCGACAATCGTTATTTCCCTGCACCAATTGATCTCAATTTTCGCAGCAACCCCGTGGCCACCTACCAATATTACAATAACGCCCTGTATGTGGTTGTAAACAGAAATGTTTTTCGAATTCGCAACGACCAGCTCGATTTGCTCTATACGGCACCAGAACCCATCATAAGCTTTACCATTGACAAGAGTGGCAGGTTTTGGGTCGGTATGTTTGGTGGAGGTGTTCAATATTTTCAAAACGATTCCTTTGGATCGGCCGCCTCATTAAGTCAGTTGGCTAATGCTTCCGTAAGTGGTATCCTTCAAGACCATGAAGGTGGCTTTTGGTTCACAACGTTAGACCGCGGAGTTTTCTTCTTCCCCAATTTCGAAATACAAATCAGGCTTTCAGGAATGGAAACTGAAAGCAAACGGAGTTGTGTGGGTATCGGAAAGAACAGAGCGTTCATTGGCAGATACAATGGCGTGGTATCTGAACTTTTACCAGATGGAAGAGAAAGATTATTGCACAGAGACACTACGGCCATCATGGCCATTCATGAAGACCAGAATGGGGGTATCTGGTGCGCTTCATTGACTAATGTTTTCTTGTTGTCGGCACAAGGTACTGTACTCTTCAAGACGTTGATTTCCGGAATCAGAGGTTTTTATGAGAATGGAGCGGGCAATGTGTGTGGATACAGCGCAGGACACGCCTACGAGTTCAGTCAGTCAAAAGGTTACCGAATCAATTTACCCATGAGAAGGCGGCCATCGAAAATAATGACGTTGGGAGGGGAAATATTTGTGGGCACATTGGTGGGCCTTGAGCATTACAATGAAAAGGGGAAACCGCTACATGCCGACACATTTTTATTGAGAACGCGGATTGGAGCACTTTCGCACTATGACGGTCATATATTGATTGGCACCATTGGTAGAGGCTTGTACGCCTATAAAAATAATAAACTAACAAGCTTAACAGCGGGAAAGGTACCAGTTGAGAGTGTTTACGCTCTGCTAACGGTGAAGGATCAACTTTGGGTGGCCACGGAAGGGGGTATTTTGGTGGGTAGTCTGACAAATTTAGGCCGTGGAACAGTGAATTGGAAACAGATTAACCGGTCATCAGGCCTGTTATCGGATAAGTGTACACACCTGGCACAAATCGATGGTCGGGTGGTAGCGTTCTCCGATCGCGGACTCTCGTGGATACCGTTGAACTTGCAGAGATTTGCGGGCACTAGACCTGTTATTTATGTGGAGGCTGTAAAGATTAATAATGAGGAAGTGCTTAGTATTCCACCTCGATTGAAGTGGAATGAAAACAATTTATTGATAGAGGTTGGTGCGCTCGCGTTCAACAACCGCAATCTCCAGTTTCGCCAACGCCTCAATGACCAGCCTTGGAATTATTCTGCGGAGGGCACTATTGCTTACTATGGGCTTCGATCGGGAACTTACCGGTTGGCAATAGAAGCATCTTTGAATGGGAAGGATTGGGTTGGTTATGAACAACCCCTTCAATTTGAAATTCTGCCTCCCTGGTGGAGCAACTGGATTTTTCGCGGAGTGGTCGCAGGTTTAGTTATTCTGATTGTTCTGGCAATTTACTGGATGCGCCTAAACGCCATCAGAAGGAAGCAGAACTACCTGGAACTGATTAACTCCCACCAGCAACGCCTGATTGATGCCGAGATACAAGCACAAGAACGCGAGCGAAAGCGCATTGCCAAAGATTTACACGATGGCGTAGGCACTGCACTAAGCAGTATTAAACTGTTGGTAGGCAATGCGTTGGAAGACGACCCACAGGTGCGCAGTCAGCGGGTGCAGGAAATAAACGACAACCTCACCGAAGTTATAGCAGATATTAAACGTATTGTGTACGATCTTCACCCCCCCTCGCTGGAGCGTTATGGACTTAAAGTGGGCCTCGAGAACCTGGCCGAAAAAATAAACGCGCATGGGGTGATTTCGGTTAGTTGCGACTACTATGGCCAAAAGGAGGTGTCTGCATCTGTTTCAATCATGATCTATCGCATTTTACAGGAATTAATCAACAACACACTGAAACACGCGCGTGCCACCGAAATACGCATTCACGTAAACCAGTTTGAAGATGAAATTAACGTGATGTATGAAGACAATGGCATTGGGATGGTAGGCAGCCGGTTCAACGGCCTGGGTCTGCACAGCATCGAATCGCGCATCAGATCTTTGCAGGGCCGTATGAGTTGGGAGTCGAATCATAAGGGCACATTTTATAACTTTGATATACCTTATAACTAAACTATGGGCAGTGCGGAGCATCGCATCTTGTTGGTAGACGATCATTTTTTGTTCTTAGATGGGCTGGAACTCTTGCTTAACAAAACACCTCATTTCAAAGTGGTGGGTAAAATCAACGATCCGCTTCATGCTGTTGATTTCCTGGCCGACAATGCCGTAGACATGGTGCTGATGGACATCCAAATGCCAGGTATTAATGGAATTGACCTGCTGACACGCATCAAGTCGCGCTACCCCGAAATAAAAGTGGTTATGATCAGCATGCACGAGGAAGACGACTTTGTGCACGAAGTGATGATGTTGGGCGGGGAAGGCTTCTTGAACAAGTCGGTAGATAGCGACAAAATGATAGAAGAACTTCATCGCATTAGCCTAGGGCACAAGGTTTTTCCAAAACGAGCCAAAAAGAACACACAGACCGAACATTTTTCTGACCGCGAGTTGGAGATACTGCGGTTGCTGGCGAAGGGAAAAAACAGTTACGAAATTGCAGAACAGCTTTTTATTACACTTAATACGGTGAAGACCCACCGCAGAAACATGTTGCGAAAACTCAATGCCTCTAATACTTCGCAACTGCTTAAAATCGGTTTCGATAACAACCTGATTTAAAGCGCGTTCAAAATCCTGGCAGCCGGGATTTTTTAAAAATACCTCTTTAGTGGTATTTACAAAGCATGGCCGTTGCCGGATTTTAGCGCTTGCGTTATGGAAAAGTCGCTGGCCAAACCCCACTTGACGGAACGCGAAATTCAAATTCTTTCGCTCATTGCGCGTGGTATGTCTTCGCAGCAGATTGCCCTGAAGCTGGCCATCAGTTTCGAAACCGTGAAAGTGCACCGAAGAAACATGCTAAAGAAGGCCCGAACCCACAACACCTTTGAATTGATAAGGCTGGCGATTCAGCGCAGGTGGATTTAGTCCTGTTTAGAGTCCCCTTCCTTGGGGCTTTCCGCAGCGGGCGGGTTGGCGTCATCGGGCAATTTATCTTCCAGTAAGATGACAAAAGGCTTCAGTGAGTCGGAGTGGTTCATTACAATTTTCAAAATGCCGATACACGGAACAGCCAGAATCATACCTGCAATGCCCAGAATTTTTCCACCAATCAGCAATGCCAGTATCGCAGCCAATGCGTTGATGCTTATTTTCGATCCGGTAATCTTAGGGGTTATCCAGTTGCCTTCTAAGAACTGAACCAGTGCATGCACGCCAACTACGCCTACGGCATACCAAATGCTGTCTTTCGTAACCAACGCCAACAGTGCAGGCAGTGTGGCGCCAATGGTAATGCCAATGTAGGGTATCATGGTTAAGGTACCCGAAAGAAACCCGAAAAAGATGGCGTGGTCGATACCCAGCAGCAAAAGGCCGATGCTGTTCAAAATGCCGGCAATGAGTACAACAATGGTAAGCCCGCTGATGTAGCCGCGTATCACTCCTTCAATATCTTTTCTCCAGGTCAGTTCGCTATCAGTGGTGAACGACAGGAAGAATTCTTTGAATTTTTCGCGATACAGCAGGAACAAGAAAATGTAAATAGGTACCTGCACAAAAAAGTATGCGAGGTAGGAGGTGGACACCAGCACCTCGCCCATGTATTTGGAAAGGTTGGCCAGGCCTTCCTTCAGCATTTGCGTTTGCTCTTCGGTACTGATGCCCAGCAATGAATTGATGGAGTCGCTTGTTTGGGTAATGAAAGCAAAGAATTGCTCTTCCAGGCCGGGCAGGCTGGCAACCAACTGCGCCAGTTGACTTATAATAAACCACATGGCCAGCGAGATCACCACAAATGCCGACAGCAGTACAATCACAATGGCCAGAATGCGACCTGAGTGTTTTTCAAGTTTTACAACCAGTGGATTCAGAACAACGGCAAAAATGGCAGCAAATGCAAGCGGAATTACAATGTTGCTCGTTAAAATAATGCCGGTAATAGCTAACGCCATTACCATCATCATTTTGTAAATGCGGTCGAGTTGGCGTGGCCGATCTATCATCATACAAATTCTAATTCCTTTTTTGAAAGATCAAGAATTTTCAATCGCTTTCAAAATGATGTCGCACGCTTCGTCTATCTCGTCATTCGATATGGTGAGGGGAGGAGCGATGCGAAAGCTAAAGGGGTGCGAGAGAAACCAAAAGCAGATTACGCCATGTTCCAGCGCGTGAGAAACTACCCGTTGCACTTTGTCTGCCGAATCAAAATCAATGGCAAACAATAACCCTGCCCTGCGTACTTCGCGTATGGATGGATGTTGTAGCAAGTTGGCAATTCGTTTGCCTTTTTCATCAACGTGTCTCAGCAGGTTATCTTCCTGTATTACCTGCAGTGTAGCCAGCGCAGCCGCGCAACATACCGGGTTGCCGCCAAACGTAGTGATGTGCCCCAGCATGGGGTGGTGCGTGAGCAAACTCATTTTTTCCCGACTCGAGATAAATGCCCCGATGGGAAGGCCGCCACCGAAGGCTTTGGCAATGGTGAGGATATCGGGAACGATATCGAACTGCTCGAACGCAAATAGCGTACCCGTGCGCCCCATGCCACACTGAATTTCATCCAAAATCAATTGGGCCCCGGTTTCGGTGCAGCGGGCACGCAGCGCCTTCATGTATGCTTTATCGGGAATGCGCACACCGGCATCTCCCTGAATGGTTTCCATAATCACTGCGGCAGTGCGGTGCGTAATGTGCTCCAGGTCTTCTGCTCGGTTAAAGGTAATGAAGCGTACATCGGGAAGCAGCGGGCGAAAGGTTTGCTTTTTGGTTTCGTTGCCCGACACGCTGAGCGAACCGTGCGTGCTGCCGTGGTACGATTTGCGGAATGAAACAATTTCCGTTCGGCCTGTAATGCGCTTGGCCAACTTCAACGCGCCCTCGTTGGCTTCGGTACCTGAGTTGACAAAATAACTGCAGTCGAGGCTGGGAGGAAGGAGTTGAGCAAGTTGATGGGCCAGCCTGTTAGGTGCGGATTGAATAAACTCGCCATAGACCATTACATGCAGGTGCTTGTCGAGTTGTTGCCGGATGGCCGCCAGTACTTTGGGGTGGCGGTGGCCGATGTTGCTTACGCCAATGCCAGAAATAAGGTCGATGTATCTTTTTCCATCTGGGCTGTAAAGGCAACTGCCTTCGGCCCGTTCAATAGCAATGCCGAAGGGGTGCTGGGTGGTTTGAGCCAGGTGGTTGAAAAAAATTTCTTCGCTATAGTCCATGCTACAAAACTACAGCGAAGTATCCGATTAATCAGCTTTCAGGTTGGGCAACACAATTTCGAACGTGGAGCCTTCGCCCAGTTGCGATTGCAGGTTGATGGTGCCCTGTAGTTTATCAACCGTGCTCTTTACAATGTAGAGCCCAAGCCCCGAGCCTTTGCTGTCTGCGTTGGCACGGAAAAACATTCTGAATACTTTTTCCTGGTATTCTTCGGGTATGCCAATGCCATTGTCGGTAAAGCGGATGATGGCCTGACCGGCCTGAACCGTAATTTCAATGCGCAGAAAAGATTCCTTCCACTTATCGCGGTAACGCACTGCGTTAGATATAATGTTATTGAAGATGATGAGCAACCGGCCCGCATCCGAATGAAATTCCTCACCTTCATCGATCTTGATTTCGCTGCGCACCTGTTCGGCCTCTTCCATGTATTTTAGCGAGTCGATCGAGTCGCGCACTATCTGGTGGAAATTGATTTTCTGCGGCACAATGTCCATGCGGGCATTGCGCGAGTAGTGTATGATTTCTGTGATGAAGTGGTCGAGTCGGTCTACACTTGTTTTCATCAGTTGCAGGTACTGCTCTGCATTCTTCTTATCGGGGTCTATTTGAATCATGTTCAATAAACCTTTTACCGACATCAACGGTGCGCGCAAATCGTGCGAGGCACTGTACACAAACCGATCCAGCTCGCTGTTGATTTTGCTCAGCTCCTCGTTCTGCGCTTTCAGTGTATCTTCTGTCCTTTTCTGTTGGGTTATATCGCGGGCATAAATGGTTAGACCTGTTACCTGGCCACCTTCCACAATCGGGTACGTTTTTATTTCGTAGGTGCGCAGTTCTTTATCGAGCCAATAGATGTCTTCGTATTTGCCGTGGTTGCCATTCAACCCAGCCTGGTAACGTTCCTGCCAGAGCGCTTTCAGTTCGGGCGAGGGCAGCATATCGATAATGTTTTTGCCTTTGGCCAGCCGCACCCCAAAGGCCAGTTTATAGTTTTTGAAAAACTCTTTGTTGAAATCGATCAGCTCGTACCGGGCGTTGATCAGCCATACGCTATCCTGAAAGGTGTTGAGGATCGAGCGCAAGTTGGCTTCGCTTTCGGTGATGCGTTTTTGATAGGCCTTTCGTACGGTGATATCGCGACTGAACACGGATACCACCTGGCGGCCATCGGGCAGGGGGGTGCATTTATAGTGTATCTCCCAATGGTAGAAGCGGCCGTCTAAATCGAACACGTCTTCTACCTTCACCGGCATGCCACTCATGGCGGTAAGGCAACGGTCTTTCCAAAGGCGGGTCAATGCCGGGTTGATATCCTGCATCGACTCCAGAATCGAGGTGCCTCTGCGCAGTTCGATGCCGTAGGTTTCAAAAAATATCCAATAGAACCCGGGGTTCAGTGTAATAACCCGGAAGTCTTCATTTACCAGCAGCACGTTCGAGTCTGCATCTTCAATGATGGAAGTGAATAAGTCTTGCCAACTGCCAACCTCTGCCTGCTCCAGCATCGTCATAGTGTCGCCCGTTCTTTAGGTTTTTTGGTCAGTGTATTAATGATTCGGTAACACATTGGGCCTTTAAACGTAAAATGAAGACGGGCCGGGTGCCTGGCGGGTGCCTGTTTCTGTCATGAAAAGGGAGACACACCCTTGTTTAGGTATTCCATTTTCGATCGGCTTGATTAAAACCGCAGCAGGTTTTATCTTTCTTGCCATGAATCAACGCGTATTGGTGCTTAATCAGGACTACAGCCCACTGATGGTGTGCTCCGTAGAGCGTGCTTTTGTGTTGGTTTTTCTCAATAAGAGCGAGATGGTCAGGTCGGCCAACGGGCATAAAATTCACTCCGTTTCGCGCAATTTTCCCATGCCATCGGTCATACGTCTCCACCGGTACGTGCATGCACCTTACAAGGGTGTAACCCTTACCCGTCAGAATATTTTCAAACGCGACAACTTTCAATGCCAGTATTGCGGTACCAAAAAAGACCTCACGCTGGACCATGTGGTCCCGAGTTCCCGCGGGGGAGCTCACTCCTGGACCAACCTGGTTTCAGCGTGTAAAAGATGTAACGCCAAAAAGGGCGATTATACCCCCGAAGAAGCGGGGATGCCCCTATCACTTAAACCTTATAAACCCTCTTACGCACTCTTTCTGCGCGACATCAGCGGCATGAAACAGGAAGAGTGGGACGACTTTCTGGCTGGTGCCTGATTGGTGATTTAAATACTTCCAAAGAAGTTGTAACCAGTAAGGTAATTAGCTATTTTTATCAGTTAGTTAACTCTTACCAAACCCCATGTTGCTCATGAAGCATGTTTACCTGCTGATCGCTGCATGTCTGTGTGTTGCCTCCTCTTTGCTAGCCCAACGTATTGAAAATGTACGTGCCGAAGTTACGGCCGATGGCGAACGGGTGGTTATCACCTACGACATTGCAGGGGCCTCCGAAAACCAGAGATTCAAAGTCTCCATTTACGGCTCGCACAATAATTTTGCAACTCCTCTTTCCATGATTACGGGCGATGCGGGTACCGGCCGTGAAATTACCGGAGGTACGGGCAAGCGGGTGGAGTGGAGTGCCAAAAGCGAACTGAAGGAATTTAAAGGAGATGTTACCTTCGAGGTGCGCGCAGATATTGTGCCGGCAGCAGGACTGTACTTTCAGAACCCGGTGGCAGGGGGAAGCTTCAGACGGGGAAAATCCATGGACATCACCTGGGCCGGGGGTGCACCGGGCGAAAGCGTGCGCATAGACCTGTTGAAAGGCGGAACCGTGATCAGTCAGGTAGCGAGTATTCAAAACAACCAACGTTACACGTGGGTAGTGCCCTCATCGTCCGACAAAGGAAAGGATTACCAGTTGCGTATTACATCGGGATCCGGATCGGCCACCAGCGGTAATTTTGGCATCAAGAGCAAAGTGCCGTTGGGGTTGAAGCTGCTGCCGGTGGTGGCCGTGGGCGGTGTGGCCGCTGTGTTGTTAAGTGGCGGTGGCGATAAGGGGCCTTCTAATTTGCCTGAACCACCCAGTCCTGAAAACTAACTGAACGAAGAACAGCATGGAATCCAAAAATATGAGGCTACTTTCTCTATTCCTATTTTTTGTCTTTAGCCTTTTCAGATCCCACATAACGGCAGGCCAGGGATTTGATTTAGAATGGGCTCATACAATTGGCAGCTCGGTAGACAATGACGTGGTTGAATCCATTGCCACCGATGCCTCCGGCAATGTGTTTATCAGTGGCCGGTTTCTCCAAACTGTTGATTTTGATCCGGGCTCAGGTGTAGTGAACAGAACTGCCGGTGGTGCTTATGATGCTTACCTGGCGAAATACGATTTGGCCGGAAACCTAAACTGGGTTATTCAGTTGGGCGAGACGGGGGGCGGTAATTTCTGGGAGGATGAGGTAAGAGATCTGAGACTCGATGCAGCAGGCAACGTGTACGTTACAGGCTATTTCGGAGGCGTGGTTGACTTTGACCCGGGCACTGGCACAACTTTACTTACGAGCGCTGGCCAACGAGATATTTTTGTGGCCAAGTATTCTAACGCAGGTGCTTTAATCTGGGCCAGAAGAATCGGATCAACCGCCAGCGAAACCGGATCAGGCATTTATGTAGATGGCAACGCCAATGTGTTTGTGGCGGGTTTTTACAATGGCACCGTTGATTTCGATCCGGGAACCGGTGTTCAAAGCAGAACATCCGTAGGGCAGAAAGATTTATTTTTCCTGAAGCTTGATAACCTTGGAAACTTTAACTGGGCCACCACACTGGGCTCAACGGCCGATGATGAAGCCGTTACTATAGCAGCCAATGCTACCTATGTATATGTGGCGGGAAACTATGGGGCACAGATTGACTTAGACCCGAGCGCTAACGTAACCGGACCGAGCAATCAGGGCTTATCGGATGGGTTCTTCGGGAGGTACTTTTCATCTACCGGTGAGTTAAATTGGTGGGCAACGATACGCTCTGCAGGTGAAGACAATATTTTCTCGTTAGATATCGATCAGAATGATCAGCTTTATTTGGGTGGAATTTTTGGGGCAGCAGCGGCTATCACCAAAAGCAGTTCAACCACGGAACCCCTTTCTTTTGTGGGGGGAAATATGGATGCATTTATAGCCAAATACGATGTAGCCTCAACCGGGTTGCCTACCCTTTTATGGGTAAACGAAATCTCAGGGCAAGGTTCCGAATTTGTGTCGCAGGTTTTGGCGGATCAGAGTGGAAATGTTTTTGCGAGCGGTTTTTTTGAACAAACAACAGATTTCGATCCGGGAGTAGGGGAAAATACGCTCATCTCAGCAGGCCAGGGCGATGCATTTGTGGTTAAATATTCAGACGCTGGTGTTGTTCTCGATGGCGGATCGATAGGCGATGTAAATTTTGACGGCTTTACCAGTATTGATGTGGATGCCAACGGCAACCTCTACGTGGGCGGGTATTTTAGTGGCACCATAGAGGTGGATACAGGAATTTTTTTGAACTCGAATAATGGCAGCTTTGATGGATGGTTTGGCAAATATGTGCTTAGTTCATCAACGCTGGCTGAAGAACCCACCGCCTCCCCCTCCGCCCTGACCTTCACAAATATCACACCCTCTTCTTATGCCTATTCCTTTACGTTGCCCTCGCCCGCTGCAGACGGTTACATTCATATTCGCAAGGCAGGATCTCCACCAACGGAGGTGCCTCAGGACGGAACGGTTTATACTGCAGTTTCAGATCTGGGCACTAGCCAGATTTTGTATGTAGGTACGGGTTCCTCATTTACTCAGTCCTCCGCAGTAGAGGGCACCACCTACTATTACGCCATCTATGCTTACAACGGCTCCGGCAGTACCATTAACTACCGCACGGTTGATCCCGCCACGGGTTTTGTCACTCCGGCAACGCTCGACCCCGAGCCCAGCGCCCAGCCTTCCAATCTCGTGTTTGGGGAGGTCACATCTACGTCTATTGCCTACGATTTTACACCCGTGTCGGGTGTGGGTGGTTACCTGCATGTTCGCAGAGAAGGCAGCGCTCCTACTTTTGTTCCGCAGGATGGTGTCACTTACTCTGTCGATCAGATACTATCGGACGGCAGTGTGGTACAACATGCCGACAATTTCCCCGATGGTCAGGCAACTGGGCTTACACCTAATACCACTTACCACTGGCGTATTTTTGCCTACAACGGCTCTGGCAACACCATCAACTATCGCCAAACATCTCCACTTACCGGTAATAGAAGCACACTGTCTGCATTGGCCACTGAACCTACCGCCCAGCCTACCAACCTGGTGTTTTCTAATCTGCGTGCTACCGGCTACGACTTCAGTTACACGGCTGCGAATCCGGCACCAGAAGGCTATATCGGCATACGCGGCATTGGCGAAGCGCCAACCACTCCACCCACCGATGGCGTTACGTATGCGATTGGGGACCCCGTAGGTAATGGCTTTGTTAACTTCATTGGGGGTGCCACCGATACAGATTGGGTGCAAAACAACGCCACCGAAGGCACCACCTATCACCTGGCCATCTATTCGTTCAATGGCAGTGGAGCAACCACCAATTACCTCACCACCAACCCCTTGCGGGGCAGCGTAACTCCCACCAGCGATAACACACCGCCCGTAATTGGCACCAACACAACACCTACAAAAGTCGCTGCCGGACAATCGGTAAAGGTTTCGGTAACGTGGACGGATGCCGAAAGCGGTGTGGACTACGTAGAGCTTCGTTACGGGCCCACCAACCAGTCTAACTGGACTGACATCGATGCATTGATGACTAAAACGACCGGTAATGTGTGGGAATTTTCTATTCCTGCCTCTGAAACAAAAGAACAAGGCCTAGAATACCAAATGGTGGCATACAACGGAGTGGGTTTGTCTACCGAGTCGGCCGTATTCCGTGTGGTGGTAGATCATCCCAATGGACTCACCATCCCTTACAGTGCCTATGGAGCCCAACAGAGCAGCTACCGCATTTTGTCAATACCACTTGTGCTGGAGAAAAAATCGATCAACGATATCTTCAGCACGCCACTGGGGGCCTACGATCCTAAAAACTGGCGCATGTTCCGCTATGGCAACGGTCAGTATACAGAAATGACGGGCACGGCTACTATGGATGTGGGGCGTGGCTACATGTTCATCGCGAAAGAGAACAAAGGCCCGTTGAACACAGGAGCCGGAGTTACGGTCGACAATGGATTCAATAGACCCTTCACCTTCACGCCCGCCAACGGGTGGAATTTGATTGGTAATCCCTTCAATTTCAACGTGCGCTGGGCCGATGTGCAAGCCGAAAACACCGCTTTGGCCACCGTACCCCTCAAGGTGTTCAGTGGTGGTGCCACGTTTTCTGATGGAACCACCCTGGCTGCCTTTTCGGGCGGATTCATCTTTGTAAACAGCACTGCCCCCATCACCATTCCCCATGTAAAGTCTGGCAGAACCCATGAGCCACCACCGCCCATGCGTAACGCGCTGGATGCCGACCAGTGGATAGTGGACATTTCTTTAAGCTCTGGCGACCTGTCGGCAAAAGGAGGTATAGGTATGAGCGCTGCGGCCACAGCGGAATACGATCCTTTAGATGATTTCACCGTACCCCGATTTCTCGATTTTCTGGAGTTGAATCACCATAAAAAACTGCATGGCGCTAATTATGCCAGAGACATGGTACCCTTGGCAAATAACTATGAATGGACCTTTGAGGTGGTATCTAACTCTGATGAGGACTTGATTACCCTTTCGTGGGATAATTCTTACTTCGGCTCTAGCAGCAAACAGCTTGTTTTGTGGGATGAAAACCTGCAACGCGGTATCGACATGAGAACCAACGCTTCGTATGTTATATCTAAAAAGCAATCCAGCGATTTCCGGATTATTTATGGCGATGCCGACTATGTGAAAGAGAAGGCCAGCCCGCGAATTCTGGTGTTTCATGGAGCCTACCCAGTGCCTGCCACCGAAAAAGTGACATTTGCCTTTTCCACGCCTGAATCCACCGAAAACGTTGCAACAACGGTAGAAGTGTACGATCTGCTGGGGCGGCCGGTGGCGCAAGTGCTGAACAAGACCTTACCCGGTGGTTACCAGGAGGTGGTTTGGCAAATAGACCAGAACCAAAGACCATTGCCGGGCGTATACGTGAGTGTTGTGAAATTTGGCAACCAGGTGGCCCAAAAGCGATTGGTCATTAAATGATAAGTAAAACACCCAAAATTAAATACCTATGAAAAAGCTGGTCATTTTGTTAGTTGCGCTTGCAGCAATAATGCCGGCAAGTGCGCAGCAGACAATGAAAGGAAGAAGTAATTCCGTTAAGTTGGACATCAGTTCCAAACCGGTTTCTTCGCCTCCTGTACTGGTCTGGATATCGCCTGATCAAACAAGTTCTGTCATCACGGCTACCCAGCTTACGCTGAAGGTGGGCGTTAACTCCGCACTCAACCTCAAGAATGTAACCGTGCTCATCAACGGGCAGCCTCAGGCCGACAGGGGGTTTGCGGTTACCTCGCCCGATGCTTCTAAGTTTACCAAGTTTGTTGAAAAACAACTCACCCTCACACAAGGCCAGAACGAAATCAAAATAGTGGCCGAAAATGAAGAGGGTGAGATCACCACCGAATCGAGGCTGGTGAACGTGGCCGCACCGGTAGTAATTGCCAATACCGAGCAGCGCACCGACTATGCACTCATCATTGCCACCAACGATTATGACGAATGGAGCGACCTGACCAACCCTGTCTTCGATGCCACGGCCATTGCCAAGGAGTTGGAAGATAATTACGGTTTTAAGGTGGAACGGGTGTTTAATAAAACGAAGCAGGAAGTGCTGACCAAAATACGCGAGTATGCCAAGCGAAACTACGGCACCGATGACCAGCTGTTTATCTTCATTGCAGGCCATGGCCAGTTCGATGAACTGGGTAAAGACGGCTACATTGTGTGCAAGGATTCTAAAACCAATGACGATACATTCGACAGCTACATTCCTTTTTCTGTGCTGCGCACCACCATTGATAACAACCCCGCCAAGCATATTTTCCTCACCATGGATGTTTGCTTTGGAGGAACCTTCGATCAGGCCATAGCCAAACGCGGAGACGACCGCGACCAGATGTATGCCGATATACCACAGGCGGAATACATCAGCAAGAAACTGAAATTCAAAACCCGCCTGTACATGACGTCTGGTGGCAAACAATATGTTCCCGATGGCCGTCCCGGCAAACATTCTCCGTTTGCGTCCAAGTTCCTGGAGGCGCTGAGGGGTTATGGTGGCGCTTACCGTGTACTCACGGCCAGCAAAATCTGGATGTCGGTGGAGACAGCCAAACCTGAACCTAAGTTTGGCGACTTTGGCGACAATGAACCTGGCAGCGAATTTGTATTCCAGGCAAGGTGATCAGAACGATACTACTTGGGGCGGTTGTTCTGCTTTGCAGCGCCACTGACAAGATACCCGACCAGCAACAATTTCAGCGTGGGCTGATTTGGGAAGACAACCGCTATAACCTTTTGCCGGCCAGTTATCCCACCGCAGCCCTGCTTCCGGCCGCGCAGAGCCTGAAAATGTATTACCCCCGCGTGGTGGCCGAACCCCGTCAGGACAATTCGGGCGTGGCGTGGGCCACCATCTGGAATGCGCGCACAGCGGCCGAAGCCATTGCCTGCAATGAGACGAATCCAACCGAACTAATACGCTTTGCATTTGCACCAGCCTACAATTACGCATTGGTGCGCAAAGGCCCCGACTGCCGGGAGGCCATCAGTATCATGGATTTGCTGGAGTCGATGTCTAAAAATGGCACCCCTTATTTCTCCGAGTTTCACGAATTCTGTGCCGCAGAAGTGACAGCCGATTATTACCCGCTCGCCAAAAGCAAGCGGCTTTCCGGTGCGCTGAAACTCTACAACACCAACGATACGCGCGAGATAAAAGTGCAGTCTGTAAAGCATGCGTTGGTAAATAAACATGCCGTGCTGGCAGGTATGATCTGCCCGCCTTCGTTTCAGTTAGCGCAGGAATTCTGGCAACCGCGCGAACAGCCCGACAAGCAATATGGAGGTCATGCGTTGTGTGTTGTGGGATATGATGATACCAAGTTCGGGGGCGCTTTTGAGGTGGTGAACACCTGGGGAAAAGGCTGGGGGCAAGATGGATTTACCTGGGTTCGCTACAAAGACTTCGTAGACTTTTTCCCTTATGCATTTTCACTTTTTCAGGTGGGCAGTGCCGCCTGCACATCACCCCTCGAGGGCAGTGTGTCTTTCAGACTTTCTACAGGCGAAGAACTGCAGGTAACCCCAGATGGAGTGGAGGGGGAATACCGAATAAGCAAACCGCTGCCCACGGGCACCGAACTGACTATTTCGGCCAACATCAACCGGCCCGCTTACTTTTACAGCTACTTTGTAGATCCGAATCACGATACATTTGCTGCCTTTCCTATGAAAGGTTCCTTAACGCAACCTATTCTATTCGACCAACTTCGCATACCCGAAGGAATGAACTTTGTGCGCTTAACAGAACCTGCCGGTACCAACGAGTTGTATTTTGTTTTCTCGCCCGAAAAGATTGAAGCACAAGCATTGGCTGGCTCTCACCGCGGGGCTACTATCGCTTTTAATGCGGGTGTTACCTGGCAAAAGAATGCGCCTGGTTTTTCATCAACCATGAAAACGCCTGTGGTAATCAAAGTCTACCTAGAGCAGAAATAGGCACGGGATTCTTTTTAATCGCTTACAGGCAATAGAAATAGAGAAAGCACTCAATATGAATTTCTTCCTTTTCCGGCACACGGTGGACTGATTACAGTTTTTGCGCATTAAAACCGAAGTGTAAAAACGGTTCGTTTATCGGGCTCTGAGGTAACGGTAAGGGTTCCGTTGTGCATCTGCATGATTTGCCTTGAAAGGCTGAGGCCAATACCCGAGCCGGTTTTTTTGGTGGTAAAGAAGGGAACAAATATCCGGTTCATGGCCTCCTTGATAATACCGGGTCCATTGTCGGCCACTTCTACTACGATGTGGTTGTCCACATAGCGGCCCGTTAACTCAATTCGCCCGTTTGGGGTGTGTACCAACGCTTCGATGGCATTCTTAATCAGATTGATCAGCACCTGCTCGATCATCTCCTCATCGGCTTGTATCGTGAGGTATTCAGATTCGCACGCGTGCACAAATTCAACCTGTGTTTTCCTGAATTCCGGTTTCATTAGCTGGCTTACCCGCTCAATCAAATCTTTCAACAGAATAGTTTTCAGCCGGGGTTGGGGTAACGATGTATATTCGCGGTAAGCATCAATGAATTTGATTAGCCCCTTGCTGCGGCTTTCAATGGTGTTCAGTCCTTCGCGCAAATCTTCGGCACCCTCGTTCTTTAATTCATAACCGTTTTCTTTTTTCACCAGGTCGTAATCCAGTATTTCGCGCAGGGTAGAGGTAAGCGAAGAGATGGGCGTGATGGAATTCATGATTTCGTGGCGCAGCACGCGTGTCAGGTTTTGCCAGGCTTCCAGCTCTTGCCTTTGCAATTCTGTTTGGATGTTCTGGAGTGTGATGAGTTTTACCTCGTTGCCGCGAATGCGTATTTCAGTTGCCTGTATGGTGAGTTGAAAGTCGCTGCCCTGGCGATGGAGCGAGCTTTTGCCTGGAGCCGTCTCTGTAATCGACTGGTACAGAGTAGGGTTGATTTTTTCTAATTCGTGGATGTTCTTGAAATTGGCAGGCACCCCCATAAAGCGTCTGGCGTTGGCATTGATGAGTTGTACGTTGCCTCCGGAATCGAACGACAGAATGCCGGTGCGCACCTGCTGCACCACGGTGTTGAGGTATTGCCAATGTTCTTCTTTCTCCGATCGTGCTTTGCGGAAGGCCTCTAATACTTCGTTGAAGGCTTCATTCAGCTCGCGAAAGCTTTTGCCCAGCCGGTTGTCGGAGGTGAAGCCGGAAATGAAGTCCGAATACTTAACGGATTCGAGGAAGCGGGTGAGCTTGCGGTTGGTTTGCGATGAAAACCGGTACAGCTCCAGTAATTGCATCACAATGATGAAGCAGGTGAGTCCGGCCGCAAAAATCATGTTGGGCCGCGACACCATGTACACCATCAGCGCCATGGTGATACCGATCAATATCACCCTGAAAGCAACCCGAAACCGGAAGTCGTTAAATGCCATGTACGCTATTGCTTTCTGGGTTGTACCGCCATCGGGCAAAGTAAGTTAGCTGATTACACTTTAACGAACAACCAGCGGCATGACATACGTGGCGCACCACTTTTTAAAGCCCGTGTTTCTCCAGGCGCCTGTATAACGAAGAACGGGTGAGGCCTAACTCGGAAGCGGCCTGGGTAATATTGCCGTTGTATTTTTTCAGCACTTTGCGGATCAGCAGTTTCTCTACTTCATCCAGGTTGTATTGGTCGAGCGAGAGGCCCTGTTCGGCTTCCTTGCCATTGCTCACCGAGAAGTTAAAATCTTCAGGCTGGAGCACGGAGGAGTTACTCAAAATAACCGCCCGTTCGATGGCGTGCTGTAGTTCGCGTATGTTGCCTGGCCACGGGTGTTTGTGCATACGCGTCATGGCGCCCTCGCTTATCTTGTTAATGCTCTTGTTGTAGCGGTTGGCGTATTGTTTCAAAAAATGATTGGCCAGCAACGGTATGTCTTCCATCCGCTCGCGCAGGGCCGGTATTTCTATTTCGATGGTATTGATGCGGTACAACAGGTCTTGCCGGAAGCGGTTTTCTTTCACCATTTCGTACAGGGGCATATTCGTGGCGCACACCAACCGGATATCAACGTTGGTTTCTTTGTTGGCTCCCACGCGGCTCACCCTCCGGTTTTGCAGCACGGTAAGCAGCTTGGCTTGCAGGGGCATAGATAGGTTACCGATTTCATCCAGGAATAGCGTGCCTCCGTGGGCCATCTCGAAGCGGCCGGGGCGGTCTTCCTTCGCATCAGTGAAAGCGCCTTTTTTATGGCCAAAGAGTTCGCTCTCGAAAAGTGTTTCGGTGATGGAGCCCAAATCTACCGACACAAAAGATTCTGCCTTGCGCGCAGAATTGCGGTGGATGGCCCGCGCTATCAACTCCTTGCCCGTTCCATTCTCGCCCAATATCAGCACGTTGGCATCGGTGTGGGCCACCCGCTCGATGGTTTGAAAAATGCGCTGCATGGCCGGGCTGGTGCCAAGTATATCGCTGAATTTCTCATTCAGCGCCTGGTTGATCTCCTGGTTTTTGATTTTCAGCGTCTGCACCTCATCGCGTGTTTCGCGCAGGCGCATGGCAGAAAACAAGGTGGCCAGTAGCTTTTCGTTCTCCCAGGGCTTCAACACAAAATCGGTGGCACCTGCTTTAATGGCCTTCACCGCCATTTGTATATCGCCATAGGCTGTAATCAGCACCACCACAGCCGATGGGTCAATCTGTAGAATCTTCTCCAGCCAGTAATAGCCCTCGCTGCCGCTGCTCACGTCTTTGGTAAAGTTCATATCGAGCAGAATTACATCGTAATCCTCATTGCCCATCAGGGCGGGTATGGCCTCGGGGTTCTTTTCAATGTCTACCTGGGCAATGTGCCGCTTCAAAAACATTTTGGCTGCTTTCAACAGGTCTTCGTTGTCGTCAACGATCAGTATTTTTCCATGCTTGCTTTCAGACATAAGGTGGTTGAAATTGGTCGGTTGTGTCCGTTTTTGAACTTTTTTGAACCCACTTAACGCAATATTGATACCGGATGTGCCAAAGGGGCCAAAACTGCCGTAAAAGCAGATTGGGGGTACAAACATCGCTAAATTACGTCCGATTGCGGACAGATGCGTTCAGGTTTGAACGTAAAAACACTCTTATAACCGGCTTTTTTAGGGTGCGGGGCAACGGTTTAGGGGCTTGGCACGTTTGTTGGCAAAGACAGCACGAACACAAACTATTAATCTCTTTTCATGGATAAAAAAATTGCCAAGAAGAAGTGGACTTTGAAGCGGATTGCTACGTGGGGCGGGGGAGGCCTGCTGGTTATTTTCATTTCTTATCAATTCATTTTTGCCGACAGGCGCTCGAAACTGAAAATCGAGAAAGACAAGATCACGATTTCTGAAGTGAAGAGGGGTGTTTTCCAGGAATTCATTCCGCAAACCGGAACAGTAGAACCCAGCCGCACCGTATTTCTGGATGCCATTGAAGGCGGTAACATCAAACGCATTGTGGCCGAGAGTGGCGCCATGTTGAAAAAGGGCGATGTCATTCTGGAGATATCTAACCTGAACAGGGAGATTACCGTGTTGAGCCAGGAAGCGAGCTTGAACGAAAGTATCACGCGCCAGCGCGACACGCGCCTGCTCATTACCCAAAACGATTTGAATCAACGCCAGACCTTGGCCCTGATCGATAACCAGTTGGCCATACTGGAACCTCAGTATGAGCGTCAGAAGGTGTTGTTCGAAAAGAAGTTGATTTCCAAGCAGGAGTTTGAACGCACCGAAGCAGATTACCTTTATAATAAAGAGAGAAGGAAAATTACCTACGAGGTTTATAAAAACGATTCCATCAACCGCATACGCCAGTTGCGCGAATTAGATAAGGCTGAACAACGCATGAGTCTGAGTCTGGAAGGCGTAGGCAAGATTCTCGACAATCTGGTGATTCGTGCCCCGATCGATGGGCAGCTTTCAACCCCACATTGGGAGATTGGACAGGCTGTGAACCAGGGCCAGCGTTTAGGCCAGGTGGACATTGTTGGTAGCTTCAAAGTGCGCGTGCCCATCGATGAATTGTATCTGCCTCGTATTTCTACAGGCCTTCGTGCCACCACCGATTTTGCGGGTAAAACCTACGGGTTGGTGATCACTTACATCTATCCTACCATTCAGAACGGCCGCTTTGAAGTAGACATGAACTTTGACGGTGAAACCCCTCAGGGCATACGCAGAGGCCAGTCGTTGCGTCTGCGCATAGAGTTGGGCCAGTCGTCTGAAGAACTGTTGTTGCCGGTAGGCGGCTTCTATAAAGACACCGGTGGAAACTGGGTGTACGTAATGGATGCCGACAACCGTGCCGTAAGGCGCGACATTAAACTGGGCCGCAAGAATACGGAGAACTTCGAGGTGCTGGAAGGGCTGAAGCCAGGCGACAAGGTAATCACCTCTTCGTACGAGAACTTTGGCAATAATGAAGTTTTAATACTGAACTGATGCAACTTTTTGGAAAAAGGGGCGTCTAATCAGCGTAACCATTAGCAAAAACGCGAGTACCCATACAACTAAACAGAATCCTCAACCATCTAAATAGCAAAAACGCATGAGCATGATCAAGCTGAAAAACCTGGAAAAGGTGTATACCACCGAAGAAGTAGAAACCACCGCCCTCAACAACATCAACCTCGAAATCAAAGAGGGAGAGTTTGTGGCCATCATGGGGCCCTCTGGTTGCGGTAAGTCTACCTTGTTGAACATCTTAGGTCTGCTCGATAACCCAACCGGGGGCGAGTATCACTTTGGCGAACACGAAGTATCTAAATATTCTGAACGCCAGCGCGCGCAGTTGCGCAAAGGTTCCATCGGCTTCGTGTTTCAGAGCTTTAACCTGATTGACGAACTGACCGTTTACGAAAACGTAGAGCTGCCGTTGCTGTACATGAAAGTCCCCAGCGATGAGCGCAAGAAGCGTGTGGAAGAAGTGCTGGAGCGGATGAACATCATGCACCGCAGAAACCACTTCCCGCAGCAGTTGTCGGGTGGTCAGCAGCAACGTGTGGCCATCTCGCGTGCCATTGTAGCCAAGCCCCGCGTAATCCTGGCGGACGAACCGACTGGTAACCTCGACTCTGCCAATGGTGAAGAGGTAATGAAGTTGCTGAGCCAGTTGAACGAAGAAGGCACTACTATTGTGATGGTAACGCACTCACCCTACGATGCCAACTACGCGCACCGTATTGTAAACCTCTTCGATGGTAAAGTGGTAACCGAGAACATCAAAGAACATTTCCATATTTAATGGTAACGCGTTGGGGGCTTTGCGCAGCAAAGCCCCCAACGCGACATTATAAAACATCACATCCGCTCAACGGCCTGCAAGGGAGCAACGGGCGGGTAAAGATTTCAGGACGATTCAACCAATGAGTCCTGATGCGTTCTTCATAGTTTAGGTTTAGGTTAGGAAAAAGAGGCTGTCTTACAAGGGCAGCCTCTTTGCTTTTGGACCTCCGCTGCTGGAAGGATTTCGGCTCAAACGTTTTGTTGGGAGGCGTTGCGGCCCCACCATTATTTTGCGCCCGACACTTGAGCAGGTAACAAACTGCTGGTGCCCGTCATCTGCCAATGCCCTAACGACATGGGTATGCAGCCGATCTCGTTCAGCTCATCGAAGAAATTCTTCAGCACGAAAGGCTCACCGGCTGCCTCCTTCATTTTGGCGTAGTCGGCCATGGTTTGATCCAGCAGGTATTTGCCTGTAATGTAGCTGCTGCCGTACCCCGGCTGGCGCAGGTAGAGGTGCTGCTCAAAAATCAGCAGGTCTTTCTCTGTCTTCATCCAGCCGCGCGGTGTAAACTCGCTGTGGATGCCGCCCGCTTCTTCCATTGACATTGCGTTGGCATGGGCATATAAAGAACCCAACCCGCGTGCCGCCCGCTGGGCAATCATGATGTAGACAATTTCTCTTACGCGCGGGTCGTCATTGTAAAGGCCGGCTTGCAGAAACATCTCCTCCACGGCTGTGGCCGTGCCTTCGTTGCGCGAGTCGAAGATGTTGTATAAGAGAGGGCCGCGCCTGATTTCGCTGGCGTGTGGCTCCAGGTCCATGCGGGCCAGTTCAAACCAATGGTAAAAGTGAGAGTACAGGGGGCGGGGGTCGTAGTGCAGGGTAATGAGGAAGAAGTTGCGCTTTTCGCTGGGCACGAAGCTGCCGAGGTGGGCACGCAGGGCCGGCTCAAAATAGTCTTTCACCGTTACCACCTGGTCGTTGTTCAGGAACGCCAACAGCCGTTGTGCACCTTTTTCTGCCATCGCCTGAAAGGCTTCCGGTGAGGAGGCGTCCACCAACGGGGGCAGTTGGCGGTTGCGGTGTTCTTCCAGTTTCAGGGCCGTCCAGGCGCGGGCCAGCTCGCGTTTCAATATCATCACCTCATCTTCCCACGTAAGTGGCACCAGGTGCACGTTCTGCTGATACCACGTATAGTTTTCTTTGCCAATGCCCGAGGCCCCTGTTTTGGAAGGCGCCTCTTTTTCTAGCCAGTCTGCCAGTTGGTTGGTAGACGTGATGGCTGCGTCAATGGCTGCCTCCAAATCGGCATCGCCCTTCACGCCCGGGCGTTCTAGTAATTCTTTCAGGTCGTTTACCTGCGCCCGGATGGGCCGTATGCCTGCCACCCACAGTTCGCGCGCGTTGCCGGTAAGGTTCTGTTGTGCCTGCGCGTTCAAGGGGGGTATCACGCGCAAGTCGTTCAAGAACTTTGTTTTCGCTTCCGCGGTAAGCGGAAAGGAGTATGTCCACACCTCGGTGGTGCCGTGGTGGGTGGGCCCTTCGTGTGCAGGCACATCGCTGCGTTCCATATATATAGACGTGTAAAAGGCCGGGTCGCGCTGCCACGGTTTCAGAATGCGGTGGTTGAAGTCGTAGCCGTTCATTTCGGCCCAGACAATACGCCAGTCGGCTTGCTGCGCCACCGGCCACTGGCTGTAGTCGATGGCCAACAGTTGGGCCTGCAATTTTTTGAAGTCGGGCCAGCGCTGCTCGAACGTGGCGGCTGTATAGTCGGGTGCACCGTCTTTCAACGGTGGCCGCTCGAATGCGCGCCATTTTTTGAACAAGGCCACCAGGTCTTCGTAGCGGTTGCTGGTTGGTGTGGATTCAAGTTTGGTTTGCTCTGGCTGGCAGGCCAACAGCAAAAGGAGGGAGAGTAGCGGCAGGTGGCGCGGTGTTGATTTCATAAACGAGGGAACAGATTTCAGTAGTTGTGTGTGAAAATAATGAAAAGCCCCGTGCGCGGCAGACCGCTTGCATAATTAATACGTCATACCAGCCCTTCCGACAAAGCCCTTTGGGTGCCTGCGCGGAGCGCACGGGCGCAGGTACAATCGGGAGGGAGCACCGGTAAAGTGGGGGCGGGCGTCTCTCTTCCGACAATAAGCACCGGTAAAGTGAAAGTACGGGCCGTGCGTCTGGAAGTTCGCACGGAGCGGGCGACTGGTCATACCCATTTTTTCAACGTCTACTAAAGTCATTCAACGGTGCACCTTGTACACTGACAGGTTAGCCTGAAAAACATCCAGGATTTTTGAAACAAACGGCTTCCGTTGTAGTGTAAGGAAAGTATAACTTAACATTAAAAGTTATGAGCCATGTAAAAATTCCCAAAGGCGTGCAGGTTAGCTCATGGGCTACTGCACCGGGTACAGAGGAAACGTACAACCCCGGACAACAAAACCTCCAGGTGAATGCGTTGGCCACCCTGTTGAACAACGCGCAACAAAAAATCGATGAGGTGCGGATAGTGACCATTGCCTACAACCATGCTGTAAACGACCGGGCTGCGCGAACGGAAGAGGCCGTTAAGCTGGCCGGCCGGGTATTCAACCTGCTCAAGGCCATGAACCTGTCTGCTGCCACGCTGGCCGATGCGCGCTCGCTGGTGCGCAGCCTGCGGGCAAAGGTGGCAGCCAGCCCCGAACCGGAAACCGCTCCCGAGTCAATGCCTCCATGCGCAGAGCCCGCGGTGGCGACTATGGTACACGCATTGCCCGTTTCACGAAGCTGGTAGCGTTTGTAGAAACGTTGGCCTACCAACCCAACGAGGCAAGCCTTTCTTTGAAAGGGTTGCGCCAGACGCTGGCCGAACTGAAGCAGGCACACGACCGGGTGAACACAGCCCATGTAACCTTGACCAACGCACGGCTGGAGCGCGACAAGGTGATGTACCAGGGGCCGTTCTCGGTAGTGCGCACCGCCCTGGCGGTGAAGCGTTATGTGCAAGGGGTGTTCGGCACTGTGAGTAGCGAGTACCGCAATGTGGCACCCATCCGTTTCACCCAAACGTAGCCGTTATGGATTGTAGAAAGTAAAACCCCTGTGGCCAGGCTGCAGGGGTTTTTTGTTGGGGTAGAGATAGGAGAAATATAGACGATTGAATATATTCGGATGTTATCGGCAACCCTAAAACGACACACCACAAACATCGAACAGACAGAAAATTGAGCAAAAAAATAAAGACATTTAATACCAACGAGTTTTTGGACGAGTATATGACACCCGACCCAAAACTTTACACCATAATCAAACAGGATTACGGACGCTTCTTTATTGTAAATGTTCAAGACCTAATAAAACTCTCTAAACTTCCAGTTCCACCGACAAGAGCAAGCACACACACAATAATTTATTTGACAAATGGCACAGCGACAATGAATATTGGGTTTCAGAAAGTAAAAATTCATAAAAATGAGTGCTTAATTGTTCCAGCAGGAAAGGTATTTGGTTATGACAAATATGAAGTAAACAAAGGCTTTCTTTGTACTTTTGACAATGACTTTTTGCTCGGAAAAATTGGTAGTAATGACTTATTAAAAGAGTTTGAATTTCTAAACATTTGGGCAAACCCAATTATTAAACTTGACCAACTTTCAGCAAAATATATCCAGCAAACCTTTCAACGAGTATTTGACGAATACTCAAAAAACGGATTGAAAAATACAAATATCATTCAATCTCATTTCATAGCTGCACTTTGTGATTTGCAATTAATCTACAAACCTCAAACCGACAGTAAGAGCAAAACGGCTATTACTTTGACGAACAGATTTAAAGAGTTATTGCACAAACACATCAAGGAAAAACATTTGGTAACTGATTATGCTTCTATGCTAAATATTAGCCCTAATCACCTCAATAAATCAGTAAAAGAAGTTACTCAAAAACCAGCTACAAAATGGATTGACGAGACTTTGGTTTTAGAAGCAAAAGTTTTATTGTTTCAAACAAACAACACGGTAAATGAAATTGCAACAGAGTTAGGAATTTACGACCAATCCTATTTTAGCAGACTGTTCAAAAAATACGAAGGAGTAACGCCAATTGAATACAGAAAAATGATTGAAAAGTCCTAATCAAAGCATATTCCGTCCTAACAACTTTGGCTATCTCTTAACGACCTTTGCCTAAATTTTAAAGGCATAAAGATGTATCAGTATTTACTCGTTTTTCATTCACTATTTCGTTGGCTTGTGCTTGCCTCTTTATTGCTTGCCATATACAAAGCATACGTTGGTTATTACCAAAACAAGCCATTCACAAAATCAGACAATTCTATAAGACATTGGACAGCAACCATTGCACATACACAACTTATAATCGGAATTATACTTTACATCAAAAGCCCGATAACTCAATATTTTTGGAAAAATTTCAGTGATGCCATAAAATATATGGACACAGCATTTTTCGGGCTGTATCACTTTCTATTGATGCTTACTTCAGTGGTGATGGTTACAATTGGCTCTGCGTTAGCCAAACGCAAACCGACAGACAAAGAAAAGTTCAAAACAATGTTGTTTTGGTTCTGCCTAACATTATTAATCATTTTCATTGCTATTCCTTGGCCATTTATGCCTTGGGCTAACAGACCTTATTTTAGAATATTTTAGTATGACAAAGTATTTTACAACATCATTAGGACGTTTGCGACTTATCGCAATTTTAGAAGGTATTACTCTTTTGTGTATGGTATTTATTACTGTGCCTTTGCGAGTATATTATGGCGTTAACACGATCTCAAAAATTTTAGGACCAATTCACGGTTGCCTTTTTCTTCTTTTTATATTTAACACTTTACGCTTTGCCGTTGAAAACAATTGGAAGTTCAAACAGACAACTTGGAAGGTTTTAATTGCTTGTATAATTCCTTTTGGCACATTCTACATTGACTACAAAATATTGCGACCATTAGAAACTGCCGAAAACAAATCAATATGATTTATGTGTTTAAGACAACGGTTAAGACAAAAAAGGCAGTCAAACAAATAACACCAAAGCTAAACGACCTTCTGCCGACATCTAAATGGAATTTTGACCTTGAAGATTGCGACAATATTTTACGTATTGAAAGTAATTCAGCAATTTCAGAAATAGCAATAAAACTACTGCAAGACAATGGTTATGACTGCGTAGAACTTGTCGACTAATACCAACAAACAGAAGCCCAGCCGATAACAGCGGTTTGGCGTAATGGCGGGTGACGTGCTCCGTATGAACATTTGTGCTATATTTGAACTGTGCGCTTCGTATCAAGTTTTGTGCTGAAAAGCCCCCGCTACGCGAAGCCGCCAACTGTTGGTGGCAAGGGCCAT
>CAYSCT010000008.1:0-202781 GCA_964429845.1 uncultured Ohtaekwangia sp. | reverse complement strand
TTCACTGTACGCAATCTATCAAAGAACATCCCGCACCTGCGGGAAAAGCAAATCACAACTTCTTTTGCGGCCACCCCGCTAATTGATTCACTGTACGCAATCTATCAAAGAACATCCCGCACCTGCGGGAAAAGCAAATCACAACTATAAAGTCAGCAACAAATCACTTTAATGGACTGTACGCAATCTATCAAAGAACATCCCGCACCTGCGGGAAAAGCAAATCACAACAAGAATCTTGCATGGACTTGGACTGGTAAAACTGTACGCAATCTATCAAAGAACATCCCGCACCTGCGGGAAAAGCAAATCACAACATTGATTCAGTACATATACTATGGAAGCGGACTGTACGCAATCTATCATAGAACATCCCGCACCTGCGGGAAAAGCAAATCACAACTAAACTTGGTAATAGTGCGAAGTAGCTTTCACTGTACGCAATCTATCAAAGAACATCCCGCACCTGCGGGAAAAGCAAATCACAACCGCGCAGCTTGTTGTAGATGTCGCGCACCTACTGTACGCAATCTATCAAAGAACATCCCGCACCTGCGGGAAAAGCAAATCACAACTTTGAGCTTTCCGCTAATCCATGCGGCAGACTGTACGCAATCTATCAAAGAACACCCCGCACCTGCGGGAAAAGCAAATCACAAACAGCGGCCCACCACAAAGCCACGCACGTGCACTGTACGCAATCTATCAAAGAACATCCCGCACCTACGGGAAAAGCAAATCACAACCAACCATGTTTCACAACAAAATTCCTGTTGTGTCTCATTATCCAACCTCCATTTTTCAAGGAGTGAAAATATGATTTTGCTGCGTTGGCTGGTCTTTATGGCTTTCCATAACTTGAAGTTTTCCTCAAAACTATCTAAGAACTTTATACCAGAAAAAAGATGCACTTTAACGAAGGGTTAACGTACCTGAATACTTGCTCTTTCATTGATAGAACGTAGCCCGGCTGATGCGATGTTTACAGTAAATGTCAATCATCTTTGGTCTTCGAAGGCAGGTGTAACATATAAACCTTTACGCAGTTGCTTAGTCGTTACTGTTAAAAAAACACCTATTCCAGCTTAAAAAGCAACATTTAAACAAGAAATGGTTACTTTTAAGTGTTTGCACAAATCCATATATGTTCAAATCGAGTATCAAGTTTATTCTTCTTCCGGTTCTATTAAATGCTTGCAGCAGTTTTAAAGACTACCCAAAATATCAGCTCAGTGATGGTCAGTATGAACACAAGCAGGGAGACGGAAAGTATAAGAGAGCGTTTGTTTACGTAAAAGAGGATACCGTAAGTATCTTTTTTGAAGAAAACCTCAAGCAACCATTCGTCCCTGACGCCTTAACGGATCAGTTTCTTGTCAAACACAGTTTTGATGTTGACGTGATAACCATTCCTTTCAAATTCAGACCAATAACCGCAGGACTTCCCCGACAGTTAACCACTGACTTTAACGGAAATGTTTACTTTGGTTATCGTGTAGATCGGTTTCGTTTACGCCATAAAGCTACCCCGCTGGGTTGGAAGAAAACTTACAAACATCGGGGCTTAACGGTGGGAACGTTTGGAGGAATTGGTTCGACCGCAATCACACCCTGGACAACGAACAATCAAACTACCGATGAATACAGCGGCTTTATTTTTACTCGCGGAATTGCTGTAATGGCAGGAGTGAATAATCTTACCGTGGGGCTTGGCATTGGTTGGGATTATTTGACTGACCGCGACAAAGACATTTGGATCTACCAGAACAAGCCGTGGTACGGGTTAACGCTTGGTCTTAATCTTAATTAGAAATAACCCTGGAGTCATCACTACAATGAACTGTGATAGTAAACTTAAAAGAACAAAGTGTTTGGTTTCTTCAAAACATCACATTCCTTCAATAAGCTAGAAAGTCCCTTCACCTGCCACTTTGCCCCATGGTCACAGAAAGATGCGTTCGTGATCTTCAGTTGCTGTTTCACTAAACCCAATAGCGCGCTGGTAAATCCAAGCCGGTTGCTGGTGGTACTGGTTGGGGTCGAATATTTAGCGTACGCGTCTATCTTCACTTTATCGCCCGGATGTACTCTAAAGCTTTTTGCCAGGCCCACCTGCGAGTTATTACCCCATTCAACAGTTGCGAATGTGTATAGGTGGTGCACGTATCGGCATGATCAAAAAGTTTGAATGAACTTCGGTTTCCCCCGGAAGGGTAATTCTGAAAGTTGTTCTGTTCGCTTACCTGAGAATTATCTTCGAAAGTAGTATGTGTGTCTGGCTACCTGTGCTGCGCTGGTAAATAATACGCGTGTGTTACCCTTATGGTCGGCCAGACCGTACTGGTATTCAAAAGCGTTGTCGTGCCGTAACACTGCCGCAACGTAGGGAAGAGCGGATAGCTAAGTTAACGCAAGGCCTGGCGTTGCATGCTCAGAAAACCAATGGGCTGTACTGTGGCGCCCTCCAGGGCCAGGTCGGCCAGCACCTCGCCTACCACGGAGGCGAACTTGAAGCCGTGGCCACTGAAACCTGCGGCCACTGCCACGCGGCCTTCCGTGCCTGCTACCAGGTCGATCACAAAATTTTCATCGGGGGTGTTGGTGTAAAGGCAGGTTTTCAATGCATGAGTACTTTGATAGACGCCTGGCAACCACCGCTGAAATCCCTGCAGCAGGGCATGTTCTTCTTCGCGGCCCACGGTGCGGTTCACCGCGCCCGGTGCGGTGGTCTCGCCCAGATAGTGAAGGGCCACCTTCAGGCCGATGGGTGCCCCAAACGCGCCTACCGGCAGTTGGGGGAAGCCATAATACATGCCGGCACCGTCTTCGCGGTGGATCAGCCAACAGGGAAAGTGCCCCAACGCCACGGGCTTGCCTTTCGTGGGGTTCACCCAGGCAATCACCTGCCGGGTTACTTTCAACCGGCCGGCCAGCGCGGGCAGCAGTTGCTGCGTCCAGGCTCCGCTGCTGAGCACCAGCTTGCGGGCCCGGTACATGGCCTTCGGTGTTTGCACCACCACGCCCTGCCCTTCCACTGCCCATGACAGGGCGCCCTCCTGGGCGTGAATATCCGCCCCGTGGCGTATGGCGCGTTCGGTGTACAGCAGAATGGCACGCTCCGGAGTCAGGAAGCCCGCATCGGGTTCGAACAAGAGGTGGTAGTGGGTGGGGATGGCGAAGACCGGGTATTGATTACGACATTGCTGGTGTGTCCATTCTTCTATGTGAATGTGGTGCTTTTGGGCCGAATCGCGCACACCTTTCATCAGCACACCCTGGGGTGGCCCGGCATAAAGCAGTCCCGTTGGGTAATACACCTGGGTGCCGGTTTCGCGCTCCAGTGCGCGCCAGTTTTCGTAGGCGCGTGTCAGCAGCGGCACATAGTCGGGATGTTCGAAATAGGCTTTGCGGATGATGCGGCTCTGCCCGGCATGGGAACCCTGATCGTGGGTGATACTGAATTGTTCCAGCCCCAACACGTGGGCACCGCGGCTGGCCAGGTGGTAGCAGGCGGCCGCGCCCATGGAGCCCACGCCTATCACAATCACATCGTACATAAAAAAATCGTGAGGCAGAAAGGTAAGCAGTTTGGGGCGGGCGTCCAACGGGATGGCGCGCAGTCCTCAAAAGAGGACAAGGTGGTTCGGAAGGGTTACACCCGCGACCTGCTTCGCTGCCGTGGGTGCGAATCAGGGAGTTGGCCTATCGGGTGGCGGTGTGGGCTCGTTGGTTACCTGTCCGTGCAACGTAACCAGCCGGCTGCGTTGGTAGGCGATGATTTGCTTGAGGCGCTGCACATTGGTTCTGGCTTTCTGCAGGCGGTGGCGCGTGCGTGTGAGGTCTTCTGTTTTTTTCTTCAGCCGTTGTTCCAGGTCTTTCACTATTTCCACCAATACCGATGGTTCGGCCTCTTCCAATTCGTTTTGCTTCCAGCGTGTTTTCATTCTCAGCTTATTTAATTCAATCTCTCCAGCGCATGTAGCGGGTAAATTCCGTTTGTTTCATCAGTCCCACCGGGCCTTCGTAGATGCCGCCAAACCCTTGCGGGTCGTCTACAAAAATCACTACGTTGTTCACCGCTCCGGGTTTCAACGTGCCTGCCGGTATGGGATAGGCCCGCAACTGTTGCCAGTGGTCTGTCATGGCGCCCACAAAGCGACCGTTGACAAAGGTGCGGTCGCTGTCGTCAATCTTGCCCAGCAGCAGCACGAGGTCTTCGGTAGCCAGTTCTTTCGGTACCAGGAATTCTTTATGGTACCAGGCGGTGCCATCATAGTCGTGGAAGCCTTGCTTTTCCCACGCTCCGGGAACGGAGATCTTCTCCCACTCTTCCTTGCTACCCTGCATCAGGTCGGCTACGTCTTTCTCCTGCACGGCCATGCGTGTATTGCGCCTGCCTGTGATGCGGAAATTCCACATGCCGCGCAAGCTCACCGCCAGTCCCTTGTCGGTACGGTTAGTGAAAATGCCTACGTCACCTGAAACAATCCCACCCTCGAGGCCTTCATCGAACACGCGCACTGCGATTACGTTGCGCCCTTTGAAGTCGATGAATTCTTTAGGAAGGTAGTAGTTGCGCAGCGCGTTATAGGCAGTATGGTAGTGCGGAGGGAAGCCGCCCGAGGCCCCGATCTTCTTGCCATTCAGGTACACTTCGTCCACATCATCAATGTAGCCGAGTATCAGGCTGTAGCTGGCTTCCGCACTATTTAAAGCCGTGCCTGAAAAAGAAGTTCGATACCATGCGTAGCCATCGTAACCGTTGAAGCCCTCTTCCTCCCACTTGGCAGGCACATATACCTCTTCCCACTTGCTGTCGTTGTAGTAGCGCTCGGCCCACATGGAGCGGTCGCCAATCGAAAACTTCCATTTGCCACTCAGGTTCAATACCCTGTCCCACCGTTCTTGTGCCACGGCTGCGCTACCGAAACATAGGCTTGCCGTTGTTATCAATCCTATCAAAAGTTTTATTACATCCATGGTCGTTTCACGTCAGCTCTTCAATCCTCCTTCACCACTACCAATCAAACCACGTGCTAAAGTCCAGGGGATGGTAATTTTCGCTCTTGTATTTTCTCCAGAATTCCTTATATTGGCTGGTGGGTAACAAAACGGTGGGCCCCTCGAAGATGCCTCCATTGCCACCCTGATCGTACACGCGCACGGCAATAACGTTCTCTTTTCCTGGCTTCAACAATTGGTCGGGTATAAAGTAGGTGCGTGGCTTTTGCCATTCTTCATCGTGCGCCGATCTTCTTTTGATGTCTCCGGTGCCACCAATTCTTTTTCCGTTGATGTACACTTCGTCCATGTCGTCAATTTTGCCTAACAGCAGCGCCAGATCGGTGGTGCGATAGGTAGCAGGCAGTGTAAAGCGCTTGCGATACCACGCGTAACCATCGTACGAATGGAAGCCCTGGCTCTCCCACGTGGCGGGCACCACAATGTTATCCCAATCGGTATCGTTCCAATCCTCGCTGGCCCAACGTTCATCGTCAGCCAGTTTAAACCTCCAGTTACCCATCAGCGGCAGCGCACTCTCGAATGGAGCCCCATAACTGAATATCCCCACCTCGCGACCCAAAATACCCCCTTCACCTCCCTCATCGTACACGCGCACGGCAATCACATTGCTTTTTCCTTTAACCAGGTATTCTGTAGGAATGGCGTAGGTGCGCGGAACGTTGTGGGCTGTAAAATAGTCGGGAGGAAAACCACCCATGCCACCAATGCGGTGGCCATTGATAAACACTTCATCGGCATCGTCCACACGGCCTAACTCCAGGTAGAGCGATTCTTTATCGGTAAATTCAATGGTGAAACGGGTGCGGTACCACGCGTAGCCATAGTACCTGCGGAAGCCTTCTTCCTGCCAGGAAGAGGGCACATAAATCGTTTCCCAGTCGGCATCGTTGTGGCTGGGTTGTGCATATTTCTTGTTGTCGCCCAATATAAACTTCCAGGTGCCGCGCAGATTTACTTTGCGGGTGCCGCTGCCCGCCTGGGCCACGGTGGCCATGGCCAGTGCAGCCAGCAAAATGCCGATCAGTAGTATAAGTTTTTTCATGGTTGCCACAGGGGTGTATTTCATCATTCAAATGCCTGCGTAAATATACTGGCACCTCAAAAAAACGATGTCATGCCGGGGTAAGGAATTGTAAAAAGATGTCACAGCCCCGCCAGGGCGCTACAACACCAACTTATAGCCGGTTCCGTGCACCGTGAGGATGATGCGCGGGTCGTTGGGGTCGTTCTCTACTTTCTGACGCAGGCGCACGATGAAATTGTCTACTGTGCGGGTAGTGGGCGTTTCATCATAACCCCACACCTGCTGCAGCAGGTCGTAGCGCGTTACGATTTCGTTTTTGCGCTGATACAGGTTTTGCAAGATGGCGTACTCTTTGTGCGACATGCGCACAGGCCCCGACTGGTCGGTGGCGGTGTAGGCATCGAAGTTGACAGTTAGTTTTCCGATGGTGAGGTTGGGCGATGCATTTTTCAACGTGCCCCTGCGCAAAATGGCTTTGATGCGCGCCAGCAGCTCGCGCAGGCTGAAGGGCTTGGTTACATAGTCATCGGCACCCAGCTCCAACCCCAGCACTTTGTCCATCTCCTCGCCCTTGGCGGTAAGCAACACAATGGGCGACTCCACCCCTTTCTCGCGGGCCTTGCGGCACACCTCCAGGCCACTCATGCCGGGCATCATCACATCCATCAGAATCAGATCGTACTTCTGGGCCAGTATGCGTTCCAACCCGGCCGTGCCGTTGTCGGCCTGCTCTACGGTATAACCTTCGAACTCCAGGTTGTCCTTCAGCCCCAGCCGCATGTTGGGCTCGTCTTCCACAATCAAAATTCTATGCGCCATTCTGCTTCTGTTTTTTGTTTAACGGAAACTGTAAGGTAAACGTACTGCCCTTGCCCAACTCGCTCTCCACCTGCACATCGCCTCCGTGCGCCTGCATCATTTTTTTTACCAACGTGAGGCCCAGTCCCGAGCCTTTGGTGGTGTGTACATCGCCCAACGGGGCGCGAAAAAATTGTTCGAAGATGTCACGGTGGTGTTCGCGGGCAATGCCGATGCCCTTATCGCGGATGCGTATCAGGGCCGCGTCATGGTTCAGCGCAGTTTCGACTACAATCTGCTTGTGCTCCTGGCTGTACTTCGCAGCATTGTCTACCACGTTCAGAATCACTTCGGCTATGGCCTCGCGGTCGCCCTCAATTTCAGGCAGCGTGCCGGGCTTGTAGATCACTTCAAAACCTTTCTCTTTCAGATGGTCAGCATAGTTGGCCAGCACTTCGGCACAGAGGTCGTTCAACTGCACGGGGCTTTTGTGAAACGTTTTTTTGTTGGCTTCCAGTTGCGAGAAGTTGAGGATGCGGTTCACAATGCGTGTCAGCCGCCTGGTTTCTTTGCTGATGATCTGGTAGTACTCCATCTTCTTTGCCTCGGTGGTCACGCGGCCGGCTTCCAGCGTCTCGGCAAACATGCCGATCAGCGACAAAGGTGTACGTATTTCGTGCGACACATTCGAGACAAACTCCGATTTCGCCTGCGACAGGGCCATCTCGCGCCTGATATTGCGGTAGAGAAACAACAGGCCACCGGCCAGCAACAAGGTAAACACCGCCAACAAGGCCAGCGTTGTTTCTGTGCGGTCAGCCGCCAGTTGTTCTATAGAGGTGCCTTTCAGTGCTATCCCCAAATAATGATCGGGTAACACCCACAATTTGGTGAGGTGCATGTTGCCCTTGAAGAGGCGCGCGGTTTCCTGTATGTCGGCCTTGTTGGCAGTGGGCTCGGTGGTGTATACCACCGAATCATCGCGGTCGCGCAGTACAGAGATCACAAACTTTTCTTGCGAGGTCTTTAGCATTTTCTGCGACAGGTTATCGGTAATGAATGTCTTTTCGTTCAGCAACAAAGCCCCCATGCGGTAGCCGGATTTGTTTGTGCCCAGCGCAAAGAACACAAGAATATAATTATCGATTTGGCCTAGTGGGTTCATCTTGCGGAAGCCAGCTTCTTCGTATTGAATCAACCGCTCGAGCATAGGCCGTTCCTGCTTCGATGCCAGGTCAAGTTGCTCCTGAATGCCACTTGACATGGTAACGCCATCTACCGGAATAAGTATCGATTGCCCGTTGAGATCGGTGAAATATACATAAGGAACAATGGCCGCCTGGGTGATGATGGTTTGCAGTCTTTTTGAAAAAACAGCCGCTGAATCCGGCAGATAAATCAGTTCCTGTCGTATTCGGTTGGCCCACCCGCTCAACACATCATCAGAATATTGGTTGACAGAGAAAAGAATGGCATCCAACTGACTCTTAAAAGTTTGGCGCACCATTTCTTCCTGTTTATTCAGTTGACTGAACTCGTAAACGAGAAAGGCCACCGGCAACAGAGCTACCAGGGCAAAAACCAACGTGATGCGCTTCAGCGGATCCTTCATCAGAACATGGATACGGGGCTAAAGGTAAAAAGTTTTAGATGAATAGATGTACGGTGGCCTGCTTGAGGCCCTGCTCATCTTAACTGCACATGCACTTTCTGGCCGATTTGCACTTGACCGGGTGCTGTGCGTATGGTTACCCGATCGTGCGCACAATCGATCACAGTCTCAGCGTAACCTCCATAAAATTTGTCTTCCGCCACCGTTCCCGGCACACCTTCGGTAGCTATGTAAAAATCTTCGGGTCGGAAAAAAAATCTGTTATCTGAAACCCTAAAGACCTTTCTGCCTGCCTCAGACAAAGCTGTGTAACTGCCCAACAAACCGGCTACGTAGCTATCCACCGGATACCGATAAACCTGCTGGGTGGTGTCTTGCTGACGAAGCGTTCCCTCCTTCATCACCAACAATACATCCGCCCACGAAAGGGTGTCGGCTGGCTCGTGCGATACCAACACACAACTGATGTTCCATTGGGAAGTGATTTCCATTAAAGCCTGTTTCAGCATTGTTTTATGCAGCCGGTCGAGGTTAGAAAAGGGCTCGTCCAGCAGCAGCCATTCTGGTGCCATGGTGAGCAAACGTGCCAAAGCCACCCGTTGCCTTTCGCCCCCGGAAAGTTGATCTGTCTTCCGATCCATGAGGTGATCAATCCGGCAAACTTCATAAAGTTGTTGCGCCTCCGTTTGGCTCCACCGATTGGCATAGTCCAACGCCTGCTCTACCCGCACAAACCTGGGTAGTTCAAAGTGCTGCGACAGGTAGGCAATTTTAGGATGACCGGGTACCAGCGTATCTGCCGGGCCTTGTATTTTTTCATCTCCCAACCAAACTTCCCCCGCCTGGGGTTGCTCCAGCCCGGCCAATGTGCGCAGCAGTGTACTTTTGCCTGAACCGGTTTCTCCCACCAGGGCCACTTTGCGGTTAGCCTCCAACTGCAAGCTCACCTCGCGCAGCACCTGCCGCTCGCCTTTGCTAATGGTAACCTGTTGTGCACGAAGGGATGACATCTGATTTAAATTAAAGCCAGGCCAGCAGCATACCGGCCGCTGTCGCCCTTACGGGCTGAGAAAAAATATTGATTATTGCTTATTGAGCAGAGGTTGGATAAAGTGATATTCTCGGGCAAAACACCAAACTGCTCCAGTTGCCATACGTTGGCTTTCCACAGGTCGAGCTGGGCCTTGCCATTGGTATGCCGAATGAGCAACTGGTGGTGTTCGCCAAACGCAGCGTCTACGGCCTGCACCACCTCACTGCCCACTTCATAGTTCGCCTGCGAGGCAGAAGGGCCGATGGCAGCGAGTAGGTCTTTTCCCTGCGTGCCAAATGCCGCTTGCATGGCCACCAGCGTCTTTGTTAAAATAAGGGCCACAGTACCGCGCCAGCCGGAGTGCACCGCGCCTACCGCGCGGTGGTGTGGATCGTACAACAAAATAGGCACGCAGTCGGCCGACATGACACCGATCCCTATCCCTGGTTCGTTGGTGATCAGCGCATCGGTATTTAACAAATCTTCCGAAGTGGTATTTGAAGTTACGCACACTACTTTGGTTTCATGAACCTGTGAAGGAAAGTAGAGTCGATTCGTGGCTAAGCCCAAAGCTTTTGCCACGCGTGCCCGATGGCTGCGCACCACTTCCTGGTCGGGCGTGCTCGACAGGCTGAGCGTAAACTCGCTGCCGGCTCCGCCCGAATGCCGGTCGGATACAAAATGGACCAGTCCCGGCTCTTGCTGCCACCGGGGAAACTGCCACAGTTCAAGGTCTGCTGCCTGAATGCGATTCATGGCCGCAATGATAAAGAATAGGCTACACAATGCCGCAGGGAGTCGCCATTAACCGACCTGCCTCAGCAAAACGACCGGGGAATGCTGTAGCTATTTTAGAAAAGCACGCTGCTGCGGAGCCAAAATAATCGTACTTTTGCGGCTTATTTTTAGGATTCATGATCTCTGTAGACGCGGTTTCTGTGGAATTCAGCGGTTCCACCCTGTTCAGCGACATTACTTTCAACATCAACGAAAACGATCGCATCGCCCTCATGGGCAAAAACGGAGCGGGTAAGTCTACGCTGCTTAAAATCATTGCCGGTGTGGGCAAACCTACAAGGGGAAAGGTATCCGCACCCAAAGAGGCGGTAATTGCCTACCTACCCCAGCACCTACTCACGAAAGATGATGCCACTGTTTTTGAAGAGGCTTCAAAAGCATTCTCGAAAATTCTGGACATGAAAAAGCAGATTGACGAGCTGAACCAACAACTGGAAACCCGCACCGACTACGAATCGGATGAGTATGCCAAAATCATCGAGCAGGTTTCTGAACTGAGTGAGAAATATTATTCCATTGAAGAAACCAACTTCGATGCAGAGGTAGAAAAAACATTGCTGGGACTGGGCTTTCTGCGCAGCGACTTCACGCGCCCCACGCACGAATTCAGCGGAGGTTGGCGCATGCGCATCGAGTTGGCCAAAATACTGCTGCAAAAACCTGATCTGATTTTGCTGGATGAACCCACCAACCACCTCGACATCGAATCGGTGCAATGGCTGGAAGACTTTCTGAAAAACAGTGCCAAGGCCGTGATTGTAATCAGTCACGACAAAATGTTTGTAGACAACCTGACCAACCGCACCATCGAAATCACCATGGGGCGCATCTACGACTACAAAACCAACTACTCGCACTACCTGCAACTGCGCAAGGAAAGACGCGAGCAGCAGCAGAAGCACTATGATGATCAGCAGAAAGAGATTGCCGACATCACCGCCTTCATCGAGCGCTTCAAGGGTACCTACTCCAAAACACTGCAGGTACAGTCGCGGGTGAAGATGCTGGAAAAGATGGAACTGGTGCAGGTGGATGAGGTAGACTCTTCTGCATTGAACCTGAAGTTCCCTCCTGCCCCACGCTCGGGCAACTACCCCGTGATTGTGGAAGGCATGACCAAACGCTATGGCGATCACGTTGTATTCAAAGATGCTTCACTCACCATCGCCCGTGGCGATAAGGTGGCGTTTGTAGGAAAGAACGGTGAAGGTAAATCTACGTTGGTGAAAGCCATCATGGGCGAAATTGATTTTGAAGGCAAATGCCAGTTGGGGCACGGTGCACTGATCGGTTACTTTGCACAGAACCAGGCCTCGTTGCTCGATGAGGAGCTCACGGTTTTCCAAACCATCGACCAGATTGCGCAGGGCGACATCCGCACGAAAATCAAAGACATACTCGGTGCCTTTATGTTTGGTGGCGACACCATCGAGAAGAAAGTGAAAGTGCTTTCTGGCGGTGAAAAGACACGCCTCGCCATGATCAAGCTGTTGTTGCAGCCGGTGAACCTGTTGATTTTGGACGAACCGACCAACCACCTCGACATCAAAACCAAAGACATTTTGAAAGAAGCTTTGCGCGATTTTGATGGCACCCTGATTCTCGTTTCCCACGACCGCGATTTCTTAGACGGTTTGGCTTCAAAGGTGTTTGAATTCGGCAACAAGCGCATACGCGAACATTTTGAGGACATCAACGGCTTTTTGCGCAACAAAAAGATGGAGAACCTGCGCGAAATTGAAAGGGCGCAAAAGTAAACTGCTGACAAAACTCATATTTCTTTTGTGACCGCTGTCACGAAGTAGCGTGTGGGCCCCTGTTACCTTTGCTGCGATTCAGACACAAGTCTGATTGTAACGACAGCTAAAACCAAACAACAATGAAAAAGAACATGGGAACCCTCGACCGCATCGTGCGCGTGCTCGTGGCGGTGGTGATTGCAGCGCTTTACTTTACCGGCACCATCAGCGGCACAGTAGCCATTGTGCTGCTGGCGCTGGCCGCAGTTTTTATCCTTACCAGCCTGGTAAGTTTCTGCCCGCTCTATTTGCCGCTGGGCCTCAGCACCCTGCGCAAAAAAGTGGCCTCAAAACACTAATGCCATGGATGCACACTATTACCGCGTAGACCTGGCGTGGCACCGCGACCGCAGGGGCATGCTCTGCTCGCCCGAACTGAAGACTCCTGCCCCCTCGAATGGGTGCATTGAAGTGGCCACGCCACCTGAGTTTCCCAAAGGCGTGGCCGGCATCTGGTCGCCCGAGCATTTGTTCACAGCCGCCATCAGCAGTTGCCTCATGACCACTTTTCTGGCCGTAGCCGAAAACTCGCGCCTCGACTTTGTTTCCTTCGAATGTGCTGCCAAAGGTAAGCTGGACAAACAAGACAACCAATGGAGGATGACCGAAGTGTTGCTGGAGCCGGTGGTGAAGATTCGCGATGAGAAAGACCAGGAGCGCGCCTTGAAAGTGCTGCAAAAAGCAGAGGCCGCCTGCCTCATCACCAAATCGGTGCGCGCGCAGGTAACGATGATACCACACATTGAGGTGGTAACGGAAAGCACCTTAAGCGAACCGGCCGACCAAGGGTAAGCGGCTACCAAACTACGTGGCCACCTTCACACCTAAGTTGCTGCCCAGCATGGCAAACTGTTCCTGCCAATCGGCTGGTAGTTCGTTCTGCTTGGTGCTGTTCTCCACCGAAATTTCGAAGAACAGATTTTGCACCTGGTAAAGGTTAGGATCGAGTTTGAACTTGGCCATCAACGGGAACAGACGGTTCAGCCGTTGCAATCGCCTTACATTTTCTCGCTCGCTGCGTATGCGTTTTAGTTCTTTGAAGATGGCCTCCCCGGCCAGCCGTGAAACTTTGTCTGGATCTTCGATGCGCAAATTCCAGCGCTCCATCTCGCCCAATATTCTCTCTAATGCCTTGATGTTGATTTTATCCGACTGGAAAGCACGTACCAGGTCTATGTTTAGAATATACTCGAAGGTAGCCCTGTAGGCGTTGGGAACGGGAATGTCGTTGGTGGCGAGTGCATTCACCAATGGATAGTCGCGGTTATAAGCCCTGCGTAGTGATTCTTCCAATTCCTCCAGCCGCTGTTGTGCAATTTGATCCAGGATTTTGCGCTTCTCATCTTTGAACAGTTGCCAGATGGTGTACTTGTCGGGACCAAAATAAGTCTGCATGATACCGATCACATCCCCGAGCCTGCCTTCATCAAAAGCACTGGTGATGCGAATCTGCATGCTGGCAAATTTATCGGGCTCCATGTCGAGCGATATGTTGCCAATGATGTTGTGCACACCAATACAGACCACGGCAAAGGCAAACTTCTTTTCCGAGCGCGTTACCAGCGAACGTACCTTGGTGATGCCGAGCACCAGCTTCTGTTCGCCTGCTTCTTTTTTTAGGAAGAAGTCGTTGCTGGCGGCATAGTTGAACAACGGTAACGATTCGGGCTCTTCTTCAAAAATGGAGGACACTGCATAGTGCATACCCACGCGCTGCAAATTGATTTTGGATGGTGTTACATATTTGCGGTACACCTGCGCTCCGTTTTCCAACGAGGGAATGTTGCTGGGCGCCATCTGCAAGCGGTTCAGGAACTCCTGTTCTACATCTACATCCGTCAATTGGCGCGTAAGTTGAATGGCGCGGCAGGCATATTGCAGCACCTGGGTGGTTTCAATACCCGATATTTCATCGAAAAACCAGCCACAGCTCGTGTACATCAGCATGGCATGGCGTTGCATTTCCATTAGCCGCAGCACCTGCGTGCTGTTTACGTCACCCTTCACGTGGTCGCGTAAAAATCTGCGTACGCTGTCGTCATTTCTGCGCAGCACCACATCTATGTATTCGTTACGCGCCTTCCAGCAGTCTTTCAGAAACTGCGATCCCTCGCGTTCGAACAGTTCGGCAATCGTATCTCGCAGCCAGTCGAGCGAATTGCGCAGCGGCTTACGCCACTCCTGTGTCCAGCCCGGCTTGCCACCGGTGTTGCAGCCGCAGTTGTCGCGCCAGCGCTCCACGCCATGCACACAACTCCACGAGCTGTTTTCAATAATCTGTACCTCATCCGTAGGTGGAAAAAGGGCCGCATAGTGGGCATAGTTGGTCAGCTTGGCCTGTGGATTCTTCTCTATGTAGTCGATGCAGAATGCCAGCGCCATGTCGCCATGCTTGTGGTGATGGCCGTACGTTTCGCCATCGGTAGCAATGTGCACCAGTTGGGGGCCGGGTTCGTGTGGCAGAAAACTTTGAAGTAACGACTCGGCAAAACGTTTACCATCATTCAACAGTCCATTAAAAGCCACCGACTGCGAGATATCGCCATCGTAGAAGAAAAGTGTAATGCTTTTGCCCGATGGCAGTTTGCACAGGTAGGATTTGCGGGTGTTGATGGTGCGGTCGTTCACTTCTGTCCACTCAGACCTGCCTGCCGCACGCACGGCTTTGGCCTGGCGCGGGGCCAGCACGGTAAACTTGATGTTATTTTCTGCCAGCAACTCCAGTGTTTCGTAATCCACTGCGGTTTCCGCCAGCCACATGCCTTCGGGCAGCCGGTTGAATCGGTGTACGAAATCGCGTATGCCCCAAATCACCTGTGCCTCTTTGTCTCTGCGGTTGGCCAGCGGCATGATGATGTGGTTGTACACCTGCGCCATGGCCGACCCGTGGCCGGAGAAATATTTCATGCTCTGGCGGTCTGCTTCCAGAATGGCTTCGTAGGTTTCCTTGTCGTTAACCTCCATCCACGAGAGCAGCGTGGGCCCGAAGTTGAAACTAATGCGGGCGTAGTTGTTCACGATGTTTTTGATCACCCGGTTCTCATCGAGGATGCGCGAGGCGGCATTGGGCCCGTAACACTCTGCCGTGATGCGTTCATTCCAGTCGTGGTAGGGATGGGCAGAATCCTGCACCTCGATTACCTCCAGCCACGCATTTTCGCGGGGAGGCTGATAAAAATGTCCGTGTATACAGATGTAGTGGGTCGAATTCCTTTCAGGCATGTGCTACTCCAAATCAAACTCTGTGTCTTGTTCGTGTAATTTCAATATTGCGATGGCCAGGGGCGGCAAGGTAAGGGTAAATGAATAATCGCGCAGGTGGTATTTTACCGGCTTTGTGGTGAGCAAGCCCTGGTTCAACACACCGCTGCCGCCAAACTTCATATCGTCTGAGTTAAAAATCTCTTTATAGTGGCCACGCACGGGCACCCCGATGCGGTAGTCGTAGCGCACTTCCGGAGTGAAGTTGCAGATCACGATCAGGTTTTCATGCGGGTCGCTGGCTTTGCGCATAAATAACACCACGCTGTTCTCGCGGTCGGAATAGTCTATCCATTCGAAGCCGCGCTCATCGAAACTAAACTCGTGTAGGGCCTTTTCTGTTTTGTACAGGCGGTTCAGTTCCCTAACCACGTTTTGCACCCCTTTGTGTGGCGCATAGTGTAGCAGGTGCCAGTCGAGGCTCTTGTCATGGTTCCACTCATCGGCCTGACCAAACTCTCCACCCATAAAGAGCAGCTTGGTGCCGGGGTGCGTAAACATGTAGGCAAACAGTAGCCGCAGGTTGGCAAACCTGCGCCACTCATCGCCCGGCATACGGCCAAACAAAGAACCTTTGCCGTGTACCACCTCATCGTGCGAGAGCGGCAGCATGAAGTTCTCCGTAAAAGCATACATAATGCTGAAGGTGATGTCGTTCTGGTGGTACTTGCGGTGCACCGGGTCTTTCTTGAAGTATTGCAGCGTGTCGTGCATCCATCCCATCATCCACTTCTGCCCAAAGCCCAGGCCACCCAGGTATGTGGGTCGCGATACGCCCGGCCAGGCAGTAGACTCTTCTGCAATGGTCACCACATCGGGGAATGTGCCGTAAACTACTTCATTGAACTCTTTGAGGAATCGGATGGCCTCCAGGTTTTCACGGCCGCCATATTCGTTAGGTATCCACTCTCCTTCTTTACGCGAATAGTCCAGATACAACATGGATGCCACTGCGTCTACCCGTAGCCCATCTATGTGGTAACGTTCCAGCCAGAAGCAGGCGTTGCTGATGAGAAAGGAACGCACCTCGTTGCGACCGTAGTTGAAGATGTAGCTGCTCCAGTCGGGGTGAAAGCCCTTGCGTGGGTCGGCATGTTCATACAAATGGGTGCCATCGAATTTATACAGGCCGTGCGCATCGCCCGGAAAATGAGACGGTACCCAATCGAGGATCACGCCAATGTCGGCCTGGTGAAGCGCATCTACCAGTGCCATGAATTCCTCCGGTGACCCGTAGCGGCTGGTGGGCGCAAAGTAGCCGGTTAGCTGGTAACCCCACGAGCCAAAGAATGGATGTTCCATTACAGGCAAAAGCTCTACGTGCGTAAAGCCCATGTGCACCACGTAGTCTACCAACTCCTTCGCCATTTCCGCATATGTTAACGACCGGTTACCCTCTTCCACCTTTCTGCGCCAGCTGCCAAAATGCACTTCATACACAGAATACGGTTTGCCTTTGTTGAGGTCCTTCTTGCGGTCATTCATCCACACGCCATCGTTCCAGTTGTAGTTAGTACTCCACACAATGGAAGCAGTGTTTGGGGCCACCTCGGCATAGGCCGCAAACGGATCGGCCTTTTCAAGGTATTCACCCGTGTTCGAAAGGATGGCGTATTTGTACACTTCCCCTTTGCGTATGGCCGGGAAGAATCCCTCCCAGATACCCGATTCGTCCCAGCGCGGGCTCAGTTTGTGTTGCCCTCCTTTCCAATAATTGAAGTTGCCAATCACCGAAACTTCGCGCGCATTGGGTGCCCAAACGGCAAAGTAGGTGCCTTTATCGCCTTGCGGGTGTGCGCCCAGTTTTTCGTACAACTTAAAATGCTTGCCGGTTTTGAAAAGATGAATGTCGAAATCGGTAAGCAGCGAGAAGCTGGCTTCTTCGTTATTGTTTTTTGCAGCGGCCTTCTTTCCCATGATGTTTGGTTCAGGTTGTGTGTGCTATTTACCTTTCTTGCTTTCCTTTCGTTCTTCCTTTTCCTGGAAGTAGCGGTTCATCAAATAATGGATGCCACGCAGCGGAATAATTACCCAATCGGGACGTCCGTTCAATTCATATCCCAGCTCGTAAATGGCTTTTTCGATCAGGTAGGTTCGTATCAATACATCGTCTTCGTAGGGCAGCTTGTTGCCCATGCCCATTTTGTCCATGTAGGCACCGAGGTAAAACCGGCTTACGTAATGTTGCCATTGCTCCGCCCACTGCTCCAAAAATTCGAGGTCGCGCTCGCGGTAGTTTTCGTTCAGCAATATTTTACCGAAGGCCGCATAATGAAACGAGCGCATCATGCCTGCCACATCTTTGTAGGGGTTCTTTTTCAACCTGCGTTCGCTGAAGCTGAAGCCAGGTTCGCCTTCAAAATCGATGATGATGAAATCCTTTCCGGTGAACAGCACCTGCCCCAGGTGGTAGTCTCCATGGATGCGGGTCTTCATGGCGTTGATGCGCAGTTGGTAAATCTCGCTGAAACATTCCAGGATGGCGTCTTCCAGCCCGAGTACTTGTTTCGCCAGTTCTTTGGTTTCCTGGCTTAGCTTGGGCAGCGATTGCTCCAACAACTTAAACCGGTCGCGCACGAGTTTGCGCAGCGATGAGTAGACCGCGCGCTGGTAATTGGGTGTAAATGGTTCGGGCGCAAATGCCGGATTCGATTTATCCGATGCCAGCGCCAGGTGCATCTCAGCCGTACGTTGGCCCAGGCGCACCACGCGCTCGTAAAACCCGCGGCCGATGAACTCCTGTATCAGTTCGGGTGCTTCCTCGAACGTGATGGCTGGCTTGTTCACCAGCTTGGGAAGTTTCTCCTTCTTCGCACCGGTCATCACGCGCTCATAAAAACGGCCAATGGAGTCGGTGGTCATCACCCAGGCATCGCCCTGGTTGTCTACTTTCTCCTGAAGCAATCCCAACACAAAGGTGCTGCCATCGGCCTCGCGGCATTCAATGCTGCCCGCATAACGGGGCGCGTTGCGGAAGCTGGTGGCTTCTGACAGAAAGCGTACAATCTCCAGGTCGGGGTTGATCTCCTTCTCGATCTTGCGATAGAACTTGAAAAAATACTGATCGTTGTAAATGATGGACGTGTTACTCTGTTCCGCTTTCAAAATTTTGGACTCCACCTTATCGGGATCTAGTTTGGCGTAGACGCCCGAGTGGAACTCCAAGGTATCGTCACCGTCTTTCAGGCGCACTTCCCTCGCCATGCTGGCAAACAAGTAGTCGCGGAAGGCGCGGTCGTAGCTGCTATCGATCACAAAACCCACCTGCCCCTGAATTTCCGCGCGGCACACCACGCTTTGCGGTGTGTATTCTATCCGCTCGAAAATGGTATCGGTGGTTACAAAGGTCATCGGCAGGAAGTACAACTCGGGCAGGCGTTGCACATAATGCACCTCTATGATGGTGAGAAAGTGCATGGTGCCCTCCACTTTCAGCGGAATCACTTTATTTACGCCCACCTTGCTGATGTTTTTGGCTTTGCCGCCAAACCACCGGCACTTCTTCATGAACGGCTGCAGCAACTTCCGCTCGAACGTGCGCACCTCATTGTAGTTATTGAATATCTTTTCCCACGATACGCCTGTCTTCAACAGTGCCAGTTCGCTGCCCCCTGTTCCGGCCTCTTTCGATTCGCTCTTGTCTATCTGGAACCAGAAGTAACCGTACGGGCCGAGCGTAATACTATACTCGCTGTCTTCCACCGATCTAAATCTGTTCTGACTAAAAACTTCGGTGACATCGCAATCCTTGTATTCGGACAGATCGAGGGTGGTAGCTTGCGAAAACTGCGACAGGTTGGCTACCACTACCACACGCTGATCCTGGTAGGTGCGCACGAAAGACAAAACCTTGGCGTTGCTGCTCTCCACAAATTTCATATCGCCCCGGCCAAACACCTGCAGGCGCTTGCGCATGGCGATGGTGTTTTTCAGCCACCAGATCAGGGACGAAGGGTTCTCTTCTTGCGTGGCCACGTTCACCGACTCGTAGCGATACACCGGGTCGCTCACCACAGGTAAATACAGTTTCTGAGGATTGGCCTCCGAGAATCCGGCATTCAGGTTCATATTCCACTGCATGGGAGTACGTACCCCGAAACGGTCGCCCAAATAGATGTTATCGCCCATGCCGATTTCATCGCCATAATACAGTACCGGTGTGCCTGGCAGCGAGAATAGAAGCGTGTGCAGCAGTTCTATCTTCCTGCGGTCGTTGTTTAGCAGGGGTGCCAGCCTGCGGTTGATGCCGAGGTTGCGCTTGGTGTGCGGGTCGGTGGCGTAGGCTTTGAAGAGGTAATCTTTCTCTTCTTCGGTTACCATTTCCAACCCGATCTCATCGTGGTTGCGAAGAAACAAAGCCCACTGACTGTTGGGAGGCAACGCAGGGGTTTGCTCCATGATGTCGATGATGGGGTAACTGTCCTCCGTGCGCAGCCCCAGGAAAAGCCGCGGTGTAAGCGGATAGTTGAAGTTCATGTGGCACTCTTTGCCTTCGCCAAAGTAAGAGGCTGCATCTTCAGGCCAGAGGTTGGCTTCTGCTATCAGTATGCGGTCTTTGTACTCACGGTCGATGTGGGCACGGAGCTTTTTGAGGAACGCATGGGTTTGTGGTAGATTTTCGCAGCCCGTTCCCTCCTCTTCGAAGAGAAAGGCAATGGAAGACAGACGGAAGCCATCCACACCTATCTTCATCCAGAAGTCGGCTACCTTAATCATCTCCAGTTGCACTTCCGGGTTTTCGAAATTCAACTCGGGCTGGTGCCGGTAAAACCGATGCCAGTAGTAGGCCTTCGCCTCATTGTCCCACGACCAGTTAGACGCTTCGTTGGCAGAGAGCAACACGCGTGCATCGCGGTATTTGTCGGGTGTGTTGCTCCACACATAATAATCTTTATAGCGCGACCCGGCCCGCGCCTTGCGCGATTTCTGGAACCAGGGGTGCTGGTCGGAAGTGTGGTTGAGGATGAGTTCGGTGATGACACGAATGCCCCTACGGTGGGCTTCCTTCAGAAAGGCCTTGAAGTCGGCCAACGTGCCGTAGTCGGGATGAATGTCGCAATATTCGGTTACATCAAATCCATCGTCTTTCAGGGGCGATGGATAGAAGGGCAACAGCCAAATGGTGTTGATGCCCAGGTCTTCCAGGTAGTCCATCTTTGCAATCAGGCCCTGGAAGTCGCCAATGCCATCGCCATTGCTGTCGTAAAAGGCGCGCACGCTCACCTCGTAGATGATGGCATCTTTAAACCAAAGCGGGTCGTTGTGTTTCGGTGCAGCCATGCGTTACATGTTCGATTCTTGGATGGAAAGCCGGAACAGGTGGAAAGGCATCTTGTGCGGATTCAGGTTTACATAGTTCCACTCCTGGGTCCATGTGTAGTGCTCGTCCGTCATCAGGTCGTGTAGCTTGATGTTGATTTTGTCGCCCAGCTTCAATAGCTCTTTGGGCAAGCCCACGTAGCCCGCCTGCGGATGTTGCGCGTCTAAATTCACCACCGTCAATATGCAATTCGACAAGTCGGGAGTAACCTTGATGTAGGCCAGCAACTGGTTATTATCTATCTGGCAGAACAAGGTATTCCAGGTGGTCTGCAGGGCCTCATTCTCCTTGCGGAAACGATTCACCATCGAGATGATGTCGGTCATGCGGTTGGTGCGCTTCCAGTCGTAATTCTTTATTTCGTATTTCTCCGAGTTGAGGTATTCCTCCTTACCCTCTATGGGAATGCTTTCGTAGAACTCGTAAGGCGGACCGTACAGGCCGTAGTTAGAAGACAGCGTAGCGGCCAACGCAAACCGGATAATGAAAATATTTTCTCCTTGGTGCTGCAAGTGGTAAGGCAAAATGTCGGGCGTGTTGGGCCAAAAGTTAGGGCGAAAATAGTTACGCGAAGGGCCGTGGACCAGTTCGTTCACATAGTCCATGATTTCCTGTTTGGTGTTGCGCCAGGTAAAGTATGTGTACGATTGAGTGAAGCCGGCTTTGGCCAGTGAAGCCATGATCTTCGGCCGCGTAAATGCTTCCGACAAAAAGATAACGTCAGGGTACTGCTTGTGCACTTCGGCAATAGCCCACTGCCAGAACGGGATGGGCTTGGTGTGCGGGTTGTCTACGCGAAAGATCGTTACCCCCTGCTCTATCCAGTACAGAATCACCGACTTCAGTTCTTCCCACAACTCTTGCCATTGATCCGTTTCGAAATAGAAGGGGTAAATGTCCTGGTATTTTTTGGGCGGGTTTTCTGCGTACTGAATGGAGCCATCCGGTCTTTGTCTGAACCATTCCGGATGTTGTTTTACATAGGGATGGTCGGGTGCACATTGAAAAGCGAGATCGAGGGCAATGTCAATGTTCAGCTTTTTCGCCTGGGCAATGAGTTCTTTGTAGTCTTCCAGGGTGCCGAGTTCTTTGTGAATGGCTTTGTGGCCACCCTCATCACTGCCAATGGCCCAGGGCGAACCTGGCTCACCTGGCTCTGACCGCACGTTGTTGTTTTTGCCCTTGCGGTTGACTTTGCCAATGGGATGAATGGGCGGAAAGTACAACACATCGAAGCCCATGGCTGCCACGCGGGGCAGTAGCTTGATACAATCGCGGAAGGTGCCGTGGCGCCCAGGCTCCAGCGCACTCGATCGGGGAAAAAACTCGTACCAAGTGCTATAACGTGCGCGCTTTGTTTCAGATATAATCTGGTAGGTAGCCGATTGGGTCTGGTTCGCTATTAGCGGGTTGTCGTGAACGATGGCGGCAAACTCTTCGCCCTGTACCGTGGCAATGGCGGCACTGTAGTTTTTGACATCGGCCAGAAAGTCGGCCAGTTCCAGCATGCGTTTGTTGCCCTTGGCCAACTGCCGCAGAAAGGAAGCACCTTCCATTAACTCCACCTGCACCTCTACACGGGCCTGCGCTTTCTTGCGAAAGCCATCGTACCAGGTATCGAAGTGGTCTATCCACGCCTCCACGTAGAATGCATACAACCCTTTTCGCGAAGTCGTGAAGGTAGCGGTCCACTCATCGTTAACAACAGGCGACATCTCAATGCGGTGCCAATCTTTCTCGTCTTCGTGTTTCCATACCACATGGGCGCGTATGTGGTCGTGTCCATCGCCAAAGATCGCTGCCGTAATGGTGGCGTGCTCGCCCTCTGTTCGTTTGGCTGGGTACAAACCCCCGTCTATAACGGGCTGTACGTTTTCAATGATAACTCTTGCTTTTCCGCTCATGCTTATTTAGTTCGCTAATACAACTGACGACCGTGCCGGCAGCACCAGCCCATTTTCTTTTACTACCGCTTCCGGGTGGGTGCCGAATACCACGTTGCTCTGACCTTCCGGCAAGGGTAACGTAATCTCTACATCGGCCACATTGTGAATCACCAACCATTTCTCTCCCTCCAAAACACGGTAGAATCTCACGATCTCCCCGCCCTTTACCGGAGACAACTCCAGGCTGCCGTAGGTAAGTACCCTGCTGCCATTTCTGAAATCAATCCACTTTTTATAAAAATGATACAGCGACTGCGGGTCGGACTTTTGTTGCGCCAGCGGTGTTACTGTTGCCTCTGTGGAGTAGCGGGGTTCTTCCCACTTCGTCTGCATGGGGTCTTTGCCGGCTGCATCCCAAAGAAAGGGCTCGCGAATGTATTCATCGGGCTTCATACCCTTCATGCCGATCTCCTCCCCGTAATACACATAAGGCGTGCCGGGCAACGTCATCAAAATGGAAACAGCCAGCCGTGCCCGCGACTCATCATCGCCCAGCTCACTCAATATCCGGTTCTGGTCGTGGTTCTTCAGGAATGTGGCATCAATATAGTCTGAAGTAGTTGCGTTGTAGTAGTCGATGATCTTTTTGTAGTTCTCCACAAACTCCGTGGTATCCTTGCCGGCCTGTACCAGGTGTGTGATGGCGTAACCCAAATCGAAATTGAACAAGGCGGGCAAACCCTTCAGGTACGGTGCCACTTCTTCCGCCTTCGACCACACTTCGCCTACCAAATAAACATCGGGTTTTATCTTTTGCATCTCTTCGCGGAACCACACCCAGATGGCGTGGTTATCGGTCGCGCGCTCGGTAGGGAAAATATGCTTGGCCGCATCCAGGCGGAAGCCATCCACGTTCATGTCGCTCAGCCAGAACTTCCCTATTTCGATGAATTCCTGCTTTACTTTCGGGTTGTCGAAATTCAAATCGGGCATGCCGCCCCAGAAGAATCCGTAATAATGTTCAGCAAGCGTGTCGCCATTAACGGGGTGCCACTGTGTGATGTTATCCGAATCCAAAGACACGGCCTTCTTGGCAATCTGGTTGCGGATGGAATCCTTCTTCGCCCACACATAATAGTCGCGGTACGGACTGTCTTTACCTTTGAGGGCACTTTGAAACCAGGGGTGTTCGTAGCCCGTGTGATTCAAAATAAGGTCTACCAGCACTTTGATGTTGCGTTTGTGCGCCTCGGCAACAAAACGCTTAAAGTCCTCTTGCGTGCCGTAGTCGGGGTGCACGTCTTTATAGTTGGTTACATCGTATTTATGATAGGTAGGTGAAGGCATGATCGGCATCAGCCAGATGCCCCCTATCCCCAACTCCTGCAGGTAGTCCAGTTTCGCGGTAAGCCCGTTGAAGTCGCCTTTTCCATCGCCATTGCTATCGGCAAAGGAGAGCACAAACACCTCATAGTTCACCCCATACGGCCACTTCGCCACACGCTCCTTCTCTGTACAACTCCATAAGGCTATCAGAACAGCGACACAGGTGAGGGGCAAACGTAAACGCATCATTCTTTAATTTTAAAAATATAGGCGGAAGCAGGCGCCATATCCACTTCAAATTCAAACTGGTTATTCAGGCCAATGTCGGTGCCGCTGCGCAAAAGATCGCGGCCCACATATGCGGTGCCGCTGCTCAGCTTCATTTTCTGGATGGCTTCGGGTGATAGGTGGATTTTCACGCGCTCTGCTTGCGTGTTGAATCCGGCCACTATCACAAGCCGCTCCTCGCCTGCCACTCTCCCATAAGCCACAATTTTTTCCGAGCAGTTGCCAGCGGATACGTTGTATTCTGTCAGGTCTACATAATCGCCAGAAGCAATGGCCGGGTTTTGCTGTGCGAAGTTGAGAATGTCGCCATAGAACTGGCGCAGTTGTTTCTGGTCATCGGCCAGGGCGCCCCCATCATAGGCGCCACCGTTCACCCATTTCTGGTGTTCGGGCACACCCCAATAATCAAAATGCGTGGTTCTCCCATCGTTGCCGGAAAATCCCTCTTCACCCGCTCCCGGCTCGCCCACCTCCTGGCCGAAGTAAATCATCACGGGCCCCCGGTCGATGGTGGCGCTGATGACCATGGCCGGCACCGCCTTCCACGCATCGCCCGCAAAAAAGGGCGAAGCAATTCGTTGCTCATCGTGGTTTTCGAGGAAGTGCAACATGCGGTGGTTAATTCCCGACAGGCTTTGCTGAATCTGCGGTACAGCCGTGCTGGAAGCGCGGCCGTTGATGAGCAGCCGCAGGGTGTCATACAACTGCACCTTATCGTACAGAAAATCGAACCTGCCGCGGTCTATGTAGTTTCTGTATTGTGCTGGGTTATAAATTTCTGCTATGAAAACCACTTGCGAGTTGGCAGCTTTTACTTGTGGAATGACCCATTCCCAAAACTCTACCGGGATCATTTCGGCCATATCGCAACGGAAGCCGTCAACACTTTTACCCGCCCAATACAGCAAGATATCGCGCATCTTTACCCATGTGTCGGGCACGGGGTCGAAATACGTCTGTCTGCCATTCTGGTAGTCGACACCGTAATTCAACTTCACCGCCTCGAACCAGTCGTCTACCGAAGGGGAAGGAGAAAAATGATCGTTGCCGGTGGCCTTGGCGGGTTCTTCGCGAAAGGCCCTGTCTCTGCCAGCGATGGCTAACCCGCCCAGCGGTGTATAGTTGCGCGGTGGCTGAAAAGTGGTGCCGGGCAAATAATAAAAGTTATTCGATGGTTTAAAGGGTACCGTTGTGTCATCGTCTGCGCCAAAATCTTTCACGCCTTCGGGTTTGGCATCGGAGTGGTAGGCGCGCGCCAGGTGGTTGGGCACAAAGTCGATGAGTACCTTCATGCCGGCCTGGTGCGTGCGGTTTACCAACGCCTCGAATTCTTTCAGGCGGTCAGGCACATTGTCTGCCAGGTCGGGGTTCACATCGTAATAGTCGCGGATGGAGTAAGGTGAACCTGCTCTGCCCTTCACCACATCGGGGTCATCGGCCGGGATGCCGAAGGCAGCGTAATCGGTAAGCATGGCGTGCTCGAGCACACCGGTGTACCACACGTGGGTAATGCCCAAGGCCTTCAGTTCTGCCAGCGCTTTTTCGTTGATGTGGCTGAATTTGCCCACCCCATTTTCTTCGATGGTGCCGTATTTTTTGTTGGTGGTCTTGGTGTTTCCGAAAAGCCGGGTCATCATTTGGTAGATCACCATCTTGCTGCCGGCAGTTTCGGGTTGAGGCATGGTTTCAGGAATTTTTTCTTTGGGTGCCGAGCAGCCCATAACGGCCAGGCACGCCAAGATCAATACACTTATTTTCATCCATCTTAAAGATAAACAAAATACCATGTGGAAGCAGCGTGTTTAATGAGTAATAGCGAACGAAGATTTTTCAAACGATTGCGACTCCGAATGGCCTTCACACTGGCTTGCGCTGTCGACTTTGCCACAGGTAGCCCGACAGCACACACAGGCAGATGAACAGGCCCAAAAACTCCCGTGCCTCCTCGATGTAAGGGTACTGCATTTTAGCCAGGTCATCGAACAACAGCGATCGGTCGGGCGACCGCCACCACTCATACATACCTGGTGCCAGAATAGCGGCATATAAAAGAAAACCTGCACCTGCAAGCCACATGGCTTTAGGATAATAACGCCCACGCGCAGCCTGCACGCAGAAAGCGGTCATCATCAGGTAGATGGTCGCCCACAGCCACGGGTCAGGATCATTGTACTGCACTGCTGCAAACAACAAGAACATCAGTGCCAGAAAGCTGTGCAATAGTTTAACTGCCATATTGTTTTCTGTTTTTTGTTCATAAAAAAGTAAACAAACCGTACCAAAAGTGCCATCACTTCATGCTTCTTATCCACGCATCGATCAACACCACGCCCTCCTGGTGTATTTGCTCGCGCCCAATCTCAGGCATAGCAATGCCCGGGTCGTTGGTCTTCATGCGGTAGAGCAAGATGGAATGTTGTGGTGAGCCCGGAACAATATCGAAAGGCAGATCGCCCGAACCCCGACCGGCCGCTACAGGCGACTTGTTGATGCCCAGGTGGGCCGGATTGTATTGGTGCCAGTCGAGGTAGAGACCTGAGGTGCTGGCCGGCCCGAGTGGGTGGTGGCAGTGGCCGCAGTTCACATCGAGGTAGGCGCGTGCACGCAAGTCCAACGGAGCGGTGGCGTCATCGAAGCGCGGCATGGTCGGCAATACTTCCGGCAGGTCGGTGAGCCAGCCTTTCTCTTTCCAAAATGCCAACTGGTTTCGGCTGTCCTGTGCGTAGTTGTAATGGCCATTCAGGTTGCGGGCGGTCGGGCCCAGCGGCACCATCTTTCCATCGCGGCTATGGCAGCCCTTGCATTGATTTTTGTTGGGCACCAGGTAAGGCGTGCTTACCTTCTTCCCCCTCTTGTCTACATAAGCCACATGTTTCGTTTCTCCCGCCACTTCATAATACGCTTCTGTCTGTTCATCGTTCCACACATAAGGCCATGCCTGCCACCCGCTTTCTGTGTGCACCAGCAGGCGTGTTTCTATGATTCGTTTCCCCTTGGCGGGATTTCGGAAATCGTTGGGGTAATAAAAGTTTTTGATGAGCACCGTTCCTGGCGGAAAATCAAAAGCAATCGAATCGTTGTAAGGAATGGTTTTCCCGGCAGGCACTTTCACAAACCGGGCCTTCTCTGCGTAGTTGCTGAACAAAGGCGTGTTCAAATCGTAGGGCACCATGCCCTCTGCCGGATTCAGGTCCGCAAGTGCACCCGAAAAAAAACCATAGTCCGATAGTCGGGGCAGCGGTTTGGTTTCCTCTGTCGCCCGAAATGCCCACAGCGCGGCAAGCAGTGCCGTGGCCCCTGCCACCCATCGAAGTTTCATTGGGCCATCGTTAACACCACCGGCTTCACGCGAATGCCCTCGCACTGGTGTGCCTCTGCCCGCCTGTGTCTTCCTTTGAAGTCGTGGGCAGCATCCAGGTTCATGAATGTGCCATTGGTATTGTCGGCAATGCAAATCTGGCGGTCGGGCATCTTCTCATCTTCAATGCCATCGTAAAAGATGTGGGGCACGTCTTTGCCCATCCGTAGCTTGAAGCGAAACATTTTACCGAAGCGGCCTTTGCCCGTGGTGCGCACGGCCGGCCGTTCGTAGTAGTTGTGGTGCACCGACACGTTGGAAGGATACGGTTTGTAGGTAGGATCGTTGATGGGGTTTTCCGTCATGTAATAACTGATGATACCGGTGCCCACCGAGATGTTGTTCACAATTTTGTTTTCGAATACTTCTACGTTGCGCGTGGCCAGAATCATCACGCCTGTACCCGGGGGCACCTTGCCCACAATGTTTCCCTCGGGCGCAAAGTTGTTGTGGTTGTTGTGATGGATGTTGTTTTTAAACACACGCACAAAGCCACCTTCTTTCTGTATCAGGTCGGGCAGATCAAAAACGAGGATACCGCCCGTGTTGTCTGTCACCTCATTGTCGTGCACATCGGCATACATCGAGTTTTCAATTTCAATGCCGGCCACATTTTGCATGGCTTTCGAATTTTTTACCACAATGTAGTTCGACTGCCCCACATAAATGCCGGCATCGCTGGCACCAATGGCCACGCAATTGTCTATCAACACGTGGTTGCATTGCACCGGGTATAGACCATAGCCGCCATTGTTGGGGTTGGCTCCGCGGGTCCATTGCACTTTTACGTTTTGGAACCGGATGCCGTTCACACCTTGTGTTTTAATGCCATCTCCGCGGGAGTCTTCCACCGTAAAATCCTGCAGCGTAATGCCCGCACCGTTCGTTACTTTCAATCCTTCGGCACCCGACAATTGATCTTTGAAAGACAGTTGTGTTTTGTCCATCCCCTGGCCTTTGATGGTCACATTCTTTTTTCCCTCCAGCGACAGGCTTACGGTGAAGAAAAATTTCCCGGCAGGCAGTTCAATGGTCGAACCATCTTCCGCCTCAATCAGTTGGGTCTGGATTTTCTTTTGTATGTCGGGCTGCGCCAGCGCAGCCACGCGGACGAAAAAAAAGAGGATAAGTAAGCGCATCATGGTATCGCTGTTAATCACTTCTCAAGTTAGCGGAGTTTATTGAAAGGCGCAACACTTAGAAGATGGCCCCTGCAATGGTGGCCGTCATCAACGTGGCCAGCGAGGCTGCCACCATGGCGCGCAGGCCCAGTCGCGACAAATCGCTTTGCCGACCGGGCGCCATGCCACCGATGCCGCCAATCTGTATGGCAATGGAACTGAAGTTGGCAAAGCCACAAAGCGCATACGTGGCAATGCGGATGGATTTTTCACTTAGCAAGCCTTGCTCTTTCATGCTGGCCAGGTCGAGGTAGGCAATGAATTCGTTGATCACCAGCTTTTGACCGAGGAGACTGCCCACCTGTAGCGATTCCTCCCAACTTACACCTATGCAAAAGGCAAATACTCTGAAAATCTGTCCGAGAATGTACTGCAACGAAAACCCCTGGTAAGTGCCGTTGGTGGTGCGCACCACCCATTCGTTCAGGCCGGTAGCTGCTCCAATACCATCCACCAATATCCAATTCAGAGCAAACACAATGGCGATGAATGCCAGCAGCATCGCCCCGATATTCAATGCCAACTTCAATCCATCGGCTGCACCGCTGGCCATGGCATCTACCAGGTTAGAGCCAATCTGTTCTTTGTTTACCTTCAGCTCGCGGTCGATTTTTTCGGGTTCTGTTTCGGGCAGAAACAACTTGGCCAGCACAATGGCAGCTGGAGCGTTCATAATAGACGCACTCAATAAATAGGTGGCAAACTTGGCTTGCGAGGCGGGGTCGTTGCCACCCAGAAAGGAGACGTAAGCGCCAAGCACGCTGCCCGCAATGGTGGCCATGCCCCCTACCATCAGGCAATGCAACTCCGATGACGTCATGTTTTTAATGAAGGGACGCACCAACAAGGGCGCCTCGGTTTGGCCCATGAAGATGTTGGCGGCTGCTGAAAGGCTCTCCGATCCGGACAGGCGCATGGTGCGGGCCATCACCCATGCAAAGCCAAACACAATTTTTTGCAGGATGCCCAAGTAGTAAAGCCCTGCCGTTATAGCCGAGAAAAAGATCACGGTAGGCAACGCCTGAAAGGCAAACAGAAAGCCCAGGTTATGCTTTATATTAGGATTGCCGACACTGTTGCGTGCCAAGTCGCCATACAGAAACTCGGCCCCATTGGCGGCAAAGCCGAGGAAGGTAACAAACTTTTCGCTGAGGAAGACGAACGCCTGCTGCGCCCAGGCCACCTTGCCAATGATGAGACCAAAAATCAGTTGGATAACGATGCCCACCAGCACCAGCCGCCAGTCGATAGCCTTGCGGTTGCCCGACAAGAGATAGGCAACGCCAAGAATAAACAAAATTCCGCCCAGCCCGCGTAGGTAATCCATGCCGAAGAAGAATTAGTTGCGCTTGCTCAATTCATCGCGGATTTTGGCTGCCTTCTCATAGTCCTCCTTCTCAATAGCCTCTTTCAGCAAGTCGTTCAGCTTCTCTACGGAATAGTTCTTATAGTCGTCAACACCCTTGCGGGGGCTTTCTTTCTTCACACGCGCTTTGGCTGCTTCGGGTTTGGTTTCCTGCTTCTCTTCTTCTTCCTCTTCATCGGTCAGCACAATGCCTGCTTCTGCCAATATGTTTTCATAGGTGTAGATGGGCGAGTCGAAACGCAAGCCTATGGCGATGGCATCGCTGGGCCGTGCATCTACTTCCGTTTTCTTCAGCCCATCGGTGCAAACAATCTTGGCAAAGAAAACACCCTCCTTCAAATCCGATATCACAATTTCTTCAACATGAAAGTGGAAATTGTTAGCAAACGATTTGAACAAATCGTGCGTCATCGGGCGGTTGGGAATGATCTTTTCTATTTCAATGGCAATGGCCTGCGCCTCGAACATACCGATGATGATGGGCAATCTTCTGTTCCCTTCCGTCTCACCCAAAACCAATGCAAAAGAACCTGTTTGCGACTGACTTGAAGACAACCCTAAAATTTCCAACTTAATCTTTTTCTGTGCCACTCGATTGCGTTCTTAAAAAATGTTCGTTGTACGATATTAGAAAAATTGACTGGTTTGACCGTCAAATCGACCATTTTTATTTGGCTGCTTTGATGGCTTCGGTCAATTTAGGTACCACCTCGAAAGCATCGCCCACAATGCCGTAGTCGGCAGCTTTAAAGAAGGGCGCATCGGCATCTTTGTTGATCACCACAATGCACTTTGATGAGTTGACACCCGCCAAATGTTGAATGGCACCCGAGATACCAACGGCAATGTATAACTGCGGGGCCACCTTTACACCGGTCTGTCCTACGTGCTCGTGGTGCGGCCTCCAGTTCATGTCGGACACGGGCTTGCTGCAACCCGTGGCTGCGTGCAAGGTCTTGGCCAGTTCTTCCAGCATACCCCAGTGCTCCGGGCCTTTCATGCCGCGGCCACCCGATACTACAATGTTTGCCTCGGGCAACAGAATTTCTCCGGTGGCCTTTTCGGTGGACGTAATTTTGCCCACAAAGTCTGTATCATTCAACGACACGGCCCACGGAGTTACGGTGCCTGCGGCATTTACTTCTTTCAGCTCTGCTGCGTTCTTGCGAATGGCGATCACCTTCTTCGCATTTTTCAATTCCACTACTGCGAAGGCTTTGCCCGTATAGATGCTGCGCTTCACGGTAAAGCCGTTGGTTGTCTGCGGCAGTTCTACTACGTTCGAAGCAAAGCTGGCACCCAGTTTCACGGCCACTTTGGCCGCCACGGGCGTACCCAAAGATGAGTTGGCCAGCACCAGCACATCCGCATTTTCTGACTGCATAGCGCTGCCCAGTGCCACGGCATATGCTGAGACAATACCCTGGTTCAAACGCTTATCGGTTGCGTGCAACACCTTCGATGCACCATATTTTCCCAACAACGCTAACTCGGGGGCTTCCACTTCGCCCAACACTGCGGTAGTCACGTTGCCACCCATGGCATAAGCATAGGCCACGGCTTCCAACGATGTTTTTCTGATCTTACCCTCCGCACTTTCGGCAAACACAAGTATGTTCATGTCTCTTAAATTTTCTGAATGATGATGACTTAACAATGAGTGAATAAAAACGTTTACCTCCTACAGCACCTTTGCTTCGTTCTTCAACAGGTTTACCAACTCCGCCACGTTGTCGGCAGGTACCATCTTAACGGCTCCCTTCGGTGCGGGCAATTCAAATTTCTGCAGCTTCACCGACTCGCCAACCGCCTTGGGTTCTTCCACCTTCAGCGGCTTGGTGCGCGCACTCATAATGCCGCGCATGTTGGGTATCTTCCATTCGGCAATGGGCTCCTGACAACCGGCTACCAATGGCAATGAGGCTTCCAGGTATTCTTTACCTCCTTCAATTTCGCGGGCCATTTTCACCGAGGTGCCGTTTACCTCCAGTTTCATTACAGGCGAGAAAGAAGGGATTCCCAGTAACTCACCTACCATGGCATGGACCACGCCCCCGTTAAAGTCAATCGATTCGCGGCCCATCAGAATCAAGTCATAGCCCTGCGCATGTGCGGCAATCTGGCTGGCCACAAAAAACGAATCGGTGGGCGCTGCGTTCACGCGTATGGCATCGTCTGCGCCAATCGCCAGCGCTTTGCGGATGGTCGGTTCGGTATCTGCCGGGCCTACATTTAAAACCGTAATGGTAGCACCCATTGCTTCCTTCAACTCCACCGCCCGGGCCAGCGCATAATCATCGTACGGGCCGATGATGAACTGCACACCGTTGGCATCGAAGCGGGTGTTGTTATCGGTAAAATTGATTTTGGAAGTGGTATCGGGTACGTGCGTGATACAAACTAAAATCTTCATGATCAGACAATTATAAAAAAAATCAACTAAGGATCGGCAAGATAGTATAAACTGTTGATTTGTGAAGTGACAAAGCGCAGATTTGCCTTTTAAACAAACTACCATGAGCCGGGTTACGCAACTGGAAGAATTTTTGAGAGAAGACCCGACCGACCCGTTTAATTATTATGCCCTGGCATTGGAGTACCTGAAGCAGGACGTACCCCGCGCACGGCAGTTGTTCGAACATTTGCTGAAAACATTTCCGGCCTACCTCCCCACCTACTATCCCTATGCTCATTTGTTGATTGAAGAAAATGCCGTGGCGCATGCTGAAGAAATATTTCAGCAGGGCATTGCCATGGCGCAGGCGCAGGGCGATGCAAAGACGCTGCGCGAACTGCGGGCCGCCTATAACGACTGGCTGTTCGAGCGCGGCTAAATCTGGAATACTATTTTTCCCACTTTGTTGGAACGAGTAATGTCGGGAAAGGACTCCACAATGCGATCAAACGGGCGGATGGAATCCACCATCGGCCGAATCTGGTGTTTGCTGACGAAGGCCAGCATCTCGTTGAACTCGTGGTCGTTGCCCATGGTGGTGCCTACCAGGCTAAGCTGGTTCCAGAACATGCGGTACAAATCTACTTTGCCTGGCAGCCCGTTGGTGGCTCCGTAAAACACAATGCGCCCGTGAGGCCGCAACACTTTAATAAAATTGTTGATCTGATCGCCCCCGGCACTGTCTATGACCACATCAAATCCACCTTTCGTCTTCCACAGGTCGGTATAGTTCGATTCTTTCTTGTAGTTATAGGCACCCTTGGCACCCATCTTCATGGCCTTTTCCACTTTCTCATCGCTACCTGAGGTAACATAAACATGGGCACCAGCCGCTTGTGCAAACAAGAAAGCAAACTGCGCTACCCCGCCACCAAATCCCGAAATCAAAATGTTGTGACCGGCCCGCAGGCCACCGCGCCTGAAGAGGGCCCGAAAGGCAGTGAGGGCACCCAAGGGCAGCGTGGCGGCTTGCAAAAAGTCGAGGTGAAAGGGCTTGTGTTGCAGCCGGTCTACATTCACCAATGCGTATTCCGCAAACGTGCCATCAATCGGCATCCCCAGAATGGTGTACTTACCCGACTGCACTTCGGGGTCGGGGCCCCAGTCGATATTGGGATTAATGACAACCTCCTGCCCTACCCAAGGTTGATCTTTTTCATCGCCCACGGCTTCTACCACCCCGGCACCATCCGAGCCCATGGTAACACCAACCTTGATGTTGGGGTATTTGCCCTCGCGAATCCACTCATCCCTCCGGTTGAGGGAGGCGGCCTTTATCTTTACCAATGCCTTGCCAGGAGTGGGAACCGGAACGGGACGTTCGCGCAACTCAATGGTGCCGGGAGATGCCAATACCAGTGCCTTCATACATTAAGGTTACTATACAAGATACAAAGCAAGAAATAAAAAAACAGCGGTTTTGGAAATTCTTGTGCACACTATGCACTTTTTAAATCATTCAAAACTTTTTGCGCGATTTAATTTAAAACGGTGTTTCGTCATCGGGGCGCGGTGGCGGAGGCGGCTCATTGAAGGTGTTGAGCCTGCTTTCGCGGGTGATCATACCTGAGAAGGGATTTTCGTTGGCCACGGGCCCATCGAAGTCGGCAAACTTGGTGTACTTGCCAATGAACTTGAGCTTCACATTTTCTAGCGACCCGTTTCGGTGCTTGGCGATGATGACTTCGGCCATGCCTTGGGTGGGCATGCCCTCCTCGTCTACCGTTATTTTGTAGTACTCCGGGCGATACAAGAACATTACGATGTCGGCATCCTGTTCGATAGAACCCGATTCGCGCAAGTCGGAGAGCTGCGGGCGTTTGTCGCCCCCGCGGGTTTCCACGCCACGGCTTAGCTGCGAGAGGGCAATCACCGGCACGTTCAATTCTTTGGCAATGCCTTTCAGCGCACGCGAAATGGAGGCAATCTCCTGCTCGCGGTTGCCGCCCACCTCGCCTTTCATCAACTGCAGGTAGTCGATCACAATCATCTGTATATTGTGTTCCGCCTTGAGCCTGCGGCACTTGGCGCGCAGTTCCAGAATCGACAGGCCGGGTGTATCGTCAATAAAAATAGGTGCGCTCGACAGGCGGTTGGTCTTGTGAACCAACTGTTGCCATTCGAACTCGGCCAGGTTACCTTTCTTGATCTTTTCAGATTCCAGTTCCGCTTCGGCAGAGATCAAACGGTTCACCAACTGCAGCGAGGCCATCTCCAAAGAGAAAATCGCCACCGCGTGGTTGAAGTCGACTGCCGCGTTGCGCAGGGCCGAAACGATGAACGCAGTTTTACCCATACCGGGTCGTGCGGCAATGATCACCAGGTCAGACTTCTGCCAGCCCGAGGTTACCCGGTCGAGGCGCGAGAAGCCCGAAGGCACACCCGTTAGTCCGTCTTTGTGGTTTTTCTTTTCCTGCAACTCCTGAATGGCCTGGAACATCAGCGACTTCATGCTGTCGTAGTTCTTGCGCAGGTTCGAGTCGGATATCTGGAAGATGGATTGTTCCGTTTTGTCGAGCAGCTCGAACACATCGGTGGTGTCTTCGTACGCATCGTGGTGTATCTGCGAGGCAATCTCGATGAGGTTGCGCTTGATGGCCATCTCGATGATGATACGGGCGTGGTACTCGATGTTGGCCGCAGAGCTTACCTTGCTGGTGAGCTCGGCAATGTAGTAGGCGCCACCCACCACTTCAATCTTGCCGTTCTTGCGCAACTGCGCCACCACCGTGCGCATGTCTACCGGCTCGGAAGCCTTGAACAAGTCGATGATGGCCGAATAGATTTCTTTGTGTGCCTCAGAATAGAAGTGCTCGGGACGCAGAAACTCCACCACGGCCGTTAACGCGTTCTTTTCGAGCATCAACGCGCCCAGCACGGCTTCTTCCAGATCAAGCGCCTGAGGGGGCAACTTACCCAAACTCTCCGAGAGATCTCTCGCTAAAAGTTTGGCTCGGTTACCCGCTCCGGCCGAGGCCGAAGCTACCCTCAATGACGTTGATCGTTGCTCCATACAGTGGTTGTTGTACGTGTTTTTAATTTCAAGGGCAACAAACGTACAGTATGCACCACATTCGCTATCCCCAATCTCATTGTTTTATCAACATTCAATAAACACAATAATTTGTGTACAAGTTTGGTAATCGATTCACTATCTCTCGCACCTAAAGTATTTCTACACCTTCATTTGATCATGTTGGTGCGAGCAGGTAAACACCTGATAGTGAAACTGTTTTTAAAACGAAACATTTTATCTTACTTTAACGCAAATTTTTTTAACTGATGGATCCCCGGAAGCACTATCACTTTATTGCCATTGGCGGAAGCGTAATGCATAACTTAGCCATTGCCTTAAAACAACTGGGGCACATCGTTACCGGATCGGACGATGAGATTCACGACCCTTCGCGGTCTAAATTATTGAAGCACAACTTGCTGCCCGACAAGGAGGGTTGGTTTCCGGAGAAGATTAGCCGCAACCTCCACGCAGTAATACTTGGAATGCACGCCCGGCCCGACAACCCCGAATTGCTGAAAGCCAAGGAACTGGACGTACCCATCTACTCCTTCCCCGACTTTATATACAACCATAGCAAAGACAAGCAGCGGGTAGTGGTGGCAGGCAGTCATGGCAAAACCACTATCACGGCTATCATCATTCACGTGCTTAACTTCTACCAGCGGAAGTTCGACTATGTGATTGGTGCCCAGGTAGGTAACCTTGAAAACACAGTCAAGCTCTCGGATGCACCTCTGATCATCATCGAAGGCGATGAGTACCTGGCCTCGCCCCTCGACCCGACTCCTAAATTTCTAAAATATCAGCACCACATTGGGGTGATCAGCGGCATTGCGTGGGACCACGCCAATGTGTTCCCTACCGAAGATGATTACATAAGGCAGTTCGATGTGTTTGCCGATGCCACGCCCAAAGGCGGGATACTGGTGTACTGCGAGACCGATCCGGTGGCAACGGTTTTGTGCAACAAGGAGCGTGCTGATGTGTTGTACGTGCCGTATAAAACGCACGCCCATGCCGTAGAAAACGGCAGAGAGATATTAATTACCACCAACAAAGAACGTTTGCCCATCAATATATTTGGCAAACATAATTTACAGAACATCAGCGCAGCCAAGGAGGTATTAAAGAAAATTGGTATCACCCCCGATCAATTTTACAAAGCCATACCCAGCTTTATGGGCGCTGCCGGCAGGTTGCAGAAAATCAGGGAAACCGACAACATGGTTTTCTTTAAAGACTATGCCCATGCACCCTCTAAGGTGCGTGCCACCACCGAAGCCGTGCGCGAATTATATCCACAGCGCGAACTGGTGGCCTGCCTGGAGTTGCACACCTTCAGCAGCCTGAGCAAAAAGTTTTTACCACAGTATAAAAATACACTGAAGGCATCTACACAGGCCGTGGTTTATTTCAACCCCGCGAAGGTGAAAGATAAGCAACTGGAGCCCTTTTCCGAAGGAGATGTGAAAGCCGCCTTTGCCAACCCACATATGGAAGTATTTATCGATATGGAGAAACTGAGAGGCTATCTCCAAGCCCAGAGCTGGCACAATAAAAATTTGCTGATGATGAGCTCCGGCACCTTCAACGGCACCGACATGGGGGCCCTGGCCAATGCCCTGAATGCCTGAGTGACACAAGCTATCTCCACCGCCCTTCCTATGAAGCTGAACCTGAAGATACCCCTGGCATTTTTTGACCTCGAAACCACGGGCACCAATATAGCGAACGACCGCATCATCGAGATAGCGGTGATCAAAGTGATGCCCAACGGAGAGGTGGTGCGCAAGGTAGACCTGGTAAACCCCGGCATATCCATCCCTGCGTCATCATCGGCCATACACGGCATTTACGATGAGGATGTGAAAGGCAAACCCACCTTTAAAGAATTGGCGAAAGACTATGCACGCTTTCTGGAAGGAACCGACTTGGCCGGGTTCAACATTCTGAAATTTGATGTGCCCATGCTCGTGGAAGAGTTTCTGCGTGCCGATGTGGACTTCGACTACACGCGCAAGCGCATCATAGATGCCCAGCGTATCTTTCACCTGATGGAAAAGCGTACGCTGCGTGCGGCCTACCAGTTCTATTGCCAGAAGGACATGGCCGACTCGCACTCGGCCGAAGCCGATACCGAAGCCACCATGGAAGTACTACTGGCACAGATTGAACGCTACGACCAACAGCCCGTAACTGACAGCAATGGCAACAAGGTGGGCGAAATCAAAAACGACATGGACGTGCTGGGTCAAATCAGCGCCATTGATGTGTTCGACCTGGCGGGCCGTATGATCAAGAACGACAAGAACGAAGTGCTCTTCAACTTCGGCAAGCACAAAGGCAAACCGGTATTGAAAGTGTTGCGCGAAGAACCCGCCTACTACGACTGGTTTATGAATGGCGACTTCCCGCTGGATTCTAAAAGGCGCCTTACAGAGGTGAAATTGAGCCTTTTGAAAACAAGGTAGAACCCTTTCGGCCGAAACGCTGTTTTGAAGACTTATTGTAAGGTAAATTTGAAAATTGCCCCGTACCCCATGAACGAATTCAACTACCTGAAGATAAAGGCCATCATCAGCGAGCTTTCGCCAGAAGAAGGTTTGAAGTGGGTGAGCGAGCACTACGGCCAGAAGGCCAGCTTCTCCACTGCTTTCAACAAAGAAGACCAGATCATTACACACTGGCTGGCACAGCACCATCTCAACATTCGGTTGTTTACATTAGACACCGGCCGTTTGTTTCAGGAAACCTACGAGCTGCTGGACCTGACCAGGCAAAAATTCAAGTTGCCCATCGAAGTGTATTTTCCGGACGCACAGCAGGTAGAGCAGCTGGTGCGCGAGAAGGGCGCCAATAGTTTTTATCAGTCGGTAGAAAACCGGAAAGAATGCTGCTACATACGCAAGGTGGTGCCGCTAAAACGCGCCCTGAGCGACTCGCAGGTGTGGGTCACGGGCTTGCGTGCTACTCAAAGTACCAACCGCCAGCAGATGGATGTGGTGGAGTGGGATGCCGTCCACAACGTAATCAAATACAATCCGTTGCTGAACTGGACCAGCGAACAAATAGATGCCTTTATAGCGGCTAATACGATTCCTGTTAACTCACTGCACCGAAAAAACTTTGCCAGCATTGGTTGTGCACCTTGCACACGGGCCATAGCCGAAGGAGAAGATGAGCGGGCGGGCCGCTGGTGGTGGGAAGCAAGCAGCAAAGAGTGTGGCCTGCACGAAACCAGCGAGGAGGCAGAGCCTTTGAAGAGCGCAGGTGCATCTAACGCGTAGAGATGAAGCCATCTCGGTGAGCCTGTTAAGCAGGGTTCGTCATGGCGATCCCGCGAATGCGGGAGAAGCAATGTAAGTCAGCACCTAAGTTGGGTCCGTCATTGCGAGGGAGGAACGACCGAAGCAATCTCGCCTTAGTTTATTTCTAGAAATTGCTGCTCCCGACTCCTTTAGGGATCGCAATGACGAACCCACAATGGGATGCCTTTCGCCTTCCAGCGAGCCATTCTGCAACGTGAATTTCTTAGACTTCTACTTCTGGTAGTACTTCATCGCCTCGGGTATCCACCCTTGCAGGTCTTTGATGCGCGTGTTGTGCGAAGGGTGCGTAGAGAGAAACTCCGGAGGCTGCTGGCCGCCACTGAGCGTAGCCATGCGCTCCCAAAACTTGGGCGCCTCCTGTGGGTCGTACCCTGCCATCGCCATGAAGATCAAACCCATGTAGTCCGCCTCCGACTCATTCTCGCGCGAGAATTTCAACATGCCCACATTGGCACCAATTCCCAAAGATTGCAACAACAGTTGTTGGGTTAAGGTGGGGTTTTGGCCCGCGGCCGCACCCAGCGTACCCAGCAGTCCGTTGGCCAGCATGGCCTGGCTCATGCGTTCTTTGCCATGGTTGGCAATGGCGTGCGCCACCTCGTGGCCCATCACAATGGCCACACCTGTTTCATCTTTGCAGATGGGTAGTATGGCCGTATAGAAAGCCACCTTGCCACCCGGCATACACCAGGCATTCACCGTTTTATCATCTTCTATCAGGTTAAACTCCCATCCAAAGGTGGCCAACTGCGAGGAGGCTCCCTTTTCGGCCATATACTGCTCCACCGACTTCTGAATGCGCGTGCCCACACGCTTGATCATGGCCACCTGCTCCTGGTTGGTAGACAGCTTACTTTGGGCCAGCACCTTCTTATACTCTTCGGCCGACATGGAATTGATCTCCTCATCGGATATCAAACTCAATTGCCTTCTACCGGTAACCGGTACGGTAGCGCAGGCATAGGCCACCAAACCGACAATCAACAATAGCAAACCTTTCCGTAACATAATGGGTGGATTTTATCTGATGCCAAAGGTAAAGAACCGCTGATCAAAAAACGCTTAAAAACAGCAGGAAAATGAAAACCGGCCCCGCATAGTTCCTACCTTTGTATCAAAGCTAATGTTAACATGAGGATTTTTGCCATCGGCCGTAACTATGCCGAACACATTAAAGAGTTGAACAACGAACGGCCCGATGAGCCGGTGATTTTTACCAAACCCGACACCGCCCTGATTCGCAACAACGGCCCATTCTATTACCCCGACTTTTCCAAAGATATACACCACGAAGTGGAGCTGGTGCTGCGCATCTGCAAAGAAGGCAAAAACATTGAAGAGAAGTTCGCCAGCAAGTACTACGATGCCATCGGCATCGGCATCGACTTTACCGCGCGCGATCTGCAGCAGAAAGCGAAAGAAAAAGGTTTGCCGTGGGACATCGCCAAAGGGTTCAACGGCTCTGCGCCCCTGTCGGACAAGTTCATACCCGTGGGCGACTTTAAGAACCTAGCCGATATCAACTTCAAGCTGGAGATAGACGGGCAACTGAAACAGCAGGGCAACACCAGCCTCATGTTGTTCCCCTTCGATTACATCATCAGCTATTTGTCAAAGTTTTTTACGCTGCGCACAGGCGACCTTATTTTTACCGGAACCCCCAAAGGCGTGGGGCCGGTGGTGGTGGGCAATCAATTATCCGCATACATAGAAGATGAGAAATTACTGGAGTTCGAAGTTAAGTGAGGTTGGCTTTTTTCTTGTTCTGATATCTTTTGCAAGTCGGGCGCAATTCAGCGCCCCTGACGAACCTGCAGTAAAAAAGCGGGCGATGGACGCATACACGTTCCCTATCGAGCCCGGCAAAACTGCGGTACTTACCGGCACCATGGGCGAGCTGCGCGCCACCCATTTTCACGGTGGCCTCGACATCAACACGCACACCATTGGCTACCAGGTACAAAGCGCATCCGATGGATACATTGCCCGCGCCACGGCCAGCACCAGCGGCTATGGCAACGCCCTGTACATACGCCATACCGATGGGCACACCACCCTTTACGCCCACCTCCACGAGTTTCTGGGGCCGGTGGCAGACCACATCCGCCAGGAGCGCTACCGCAGAAAACAATCGGAGGTAGACCTGCACTTTGCACCCAACCAGTTCCCGGTGAAGAAGGGCGAAGTGGTGGCCCTTTCGGGGAACACGGGCTCGTCTGGCGGGCCACACCTGCACTTCGAGCTGCGCGATGAAAACAACGATGCCCTGAACCCGCTGATTGCCGGCTTTGGCGAAGTGGTAGACAACATGCCCCCGCTGGTACAAAAGGTGGCGTTGCGCACACTCACCCCCGCTTCGCGCATCAACGACCAATACGGCCGCTTTGAATTTCACGTGGCCCGACAGGGCGCACAGTACCTGCTGCCCTCCCCCATCCTGGCTGCGGGCCGCATCGGCATAGAGGTGCTGGCGCACGACAAGCAGGAGAACTCGCGCTTCAAGTTTGGCATCAACCTGATTGAAGTATATGTAGATGGCGAGCGCACCTTCGTACAGGCCATCGACAAAATCCGCTTCAGCGAAAACCGGCAGATACTGGCGCTGATGGACTTTGAGGTGATGGAAACAAAAGGGCAGCGTTACAACCGCCTGTATGTGGCCGATGGCAACCAGTTGCCCTTGTACCACGGCTCCACACAAACCAACGGCATCACCGTAGGCCGCGCGTTGCAAAAAATAGAAATCAGGCTCACCGACTACTTCAACAACACCAGCACCATCCAACTGCAGTTGCAGCCCTCGCCACCGGTGGCAGACGTTCCGTTTGTGGAGCCCGTAACCAAACTCACCACCGAGCTGGCAGACCCTTTTTTGAAAGTAACGGTGCCCGCCTGCGCAGGCAGCGACTCTACCCTGCGCGTGTTCTACCAAGGCCAGGTGAAGACCTTGCCCCGCGCCTATGGCAATAAGAAGGCACACGTGTTCCTGGTAGACCTGAAAGATGCCTACCCCGATTCGGTGGTGAGCTGCCGCGGAAGCTGGGTATCGCATTGGGTAACACGGGTGCCGAGCCAGTCGGAGTTTATGTATTACAGCGACCGCCTGGAGGTGGAGTTTCCGCCCCGCGCCCTGTTCGACACGTTGTTGCTGCGCGTGCGGATGGACTCGGCCCGCACCCGCGAGCGCTTTTGGATTGGCAGCCCCACCGTGCCGCTGCTTACCCCTGTGCGGGTAACGTATAAGCCACAGCCGCAATACGAGCACCAGCGCACGCACGGCATCTACCGGAAGGAAGGACGCGGCTATGCCTACCTGGGCAACAACTTCCGCAACGGGCGCTACCAGTTCAGCACGCTGTCTTTTGGCGAGTTTGAAGTGCTGGGCGACACGCTGGCACCTGCCATCAAGCCCATCAGCATCAACAGCAGCGTAGCGCGCCTGCGCATTCGCGATGACTTGTCGGGAATTTCGTATTTTGAAGCAAACATCAACGGCCAATGGCTGTTAATGAATTACGATTACAAATCCGGTGTGCTCTACTCCGAAAGGCTGGACCGCTCGCAACCGCTGCGTGGCGACTTCGAGTTGAAGGTAGTAGACAATGCCGGCAATGAATCGGTCTTCAAACAAAAAATTCTCTGACATTATGATCAAGGTTGGCGACAAAGCCCCCGACTTCAAAACCACTGACCAGGATGGCAACGTGGTTTCCCTCTCCGCCCTGAAGGGCCAGAAAGTGGTGCTCTACTTCTACCCCAAAGACATGACGCCCGGCTGTACGGCAGAAGCCTGCAGCCTGCGCGACAACTACAAGGCCCTGCAGAAAGCGGGCTACCAGGTTTTCGGCATCAGTACAGACGATGAAAAGATGCACCGCAAATTCATCGAGAAAGAGAAATTGCCTTTCTCCCTGCTGGCCGACACGGACAAGTCGGTGCACCAGCTCTTCGGCACCTGGGTGGAGAAGTCGATGTATGGACGCAAGTACATGGGCACGGCCCGCGTTACTTTCCTCATCAACGAAAAGGGTATTGTGGAGCAGGTGATCGAAAAGGTGGATACCAAAAACCACGCGCAACAGATACTGGGTGGGGCAGTTCGGGCCGCTGCACCGAAAGCAGCTTCCAAGAAGGCAGCTAAAAAAGTGGTGAAGGCTAAGAAAACGGCACCCGCTAAAAAGGCCGCAGCGAAAAAAACGAAGTAAGCTTATCGGACGGGCTGACCCAACGTTAGTAAAAGCTGCTTATGTGATGGCGATGCGTTGTTTACGCTTAGCATTAAGAGGAGTTTTGACTTACGGCTCAGGCTACACTTTGTAAAAAACCGGTATTTATCGCATCTTCACCGCTCTAACCTTACCCAGTCATGAAACTACGCCTTATCGCGAGCGTTGTTGCGCTTGTCCTCTCTACCGCGCTCTTCGCACAAAAGCCTTTTAATGCCGACACGGTAAAAGCCGGTCTGTTCGACAACGGCAAAATGTGGACGTTCGACTTTCCACCTGCCGACTATTTTGAAAAAACCTATGGATTCAAGCCCACGCAAGAGTGGTTCGATGGCGTGCGCATGTCGGCTTTGCGCTTTGCCAGTTGGTGCTCTGCTTCTTTTGTGTCGGCCGATGGGTTGGTGATGACCAACCACCACTGCTCGCGCGATGTGGCGCTGGGCGTGCAGAAAGAGGGCGAGAATTTTAACGACAATGGCTTCTATGCCGCCACGCTGGAGGAAGAACGCAGAATTCCCGAATTATACGTAGACCAATTGGTAATGATTGAAGACATCACGGCCCGCGTGCAGAAAGCTTTTAACACAGGCAAAACTGATGACGAGAAAGTGCAGGCACGAAATGCCGAGTTCGAGGCCATCAAAAAAGAATATGGAGAGAAAGAGGCCTGGAAAGGACTTACGTTACAAACCATTACCCTCTACCAGGGGGCGCGCTACTCGCTCTACGGCTTTAAGCGCTACACAGATGTGCGCCTGGTGGTGATGCCCGAGTTGGCGCTGGGCTTCTTCGGTGGCGACTTCGACAACTTTACCTATCCACGCTATTGCCTGGACTTCACCTTCTTCCGCGTGTATGGAGACGATGGCAAGCCCTTCCGCCCCACGCACTACTTTAAATTCAACCCCAACGGCATACAAGAAAACGAACCCGTATTTGTGGTGGGCAACCCGGGCACCACCAACCGGCAGGCTACCGTGGCCATTCTGGAGTACTTCCGCGACCACGCCTGGCCCACCCTGCTGAGCCGCTTCAGTGCGCGTTCGAAGATGTTGCAGGCCTACAACGCAACCGCTCAGAGCGACAGCATCCTAAACCTGACCTTCGGCATCGAGAACACCTTGAAAGCGGTAGGCGGCCAGTTGGGTGGCTTGCAAGACCCGTACATCATGGCCCGCAGAAAAGCCTTCGAGCGCGAATTCCAGGAGGCCGTTGCCAAAAACAACAAGCCGCGCCCCGAGAGCAAGAGCAAATCGCCCCTGAGTGTGTGGAACGAAATTGCCGCTACGCAGGCCGAGATCACCAAGCTGTATTATGAAAACACCCTCTTCGCGCCCAGCGTGTGGAACTCGCGCGGCCAGGAATGGGGAGCAGCCCTCAACAGCGCCCTGCTGGCGCAGAAGACAGACGAGAAGCGCGCGGCCGATTTGAAGAAGCTGGCACTGACACCGCGCAAAGTGGTGCCTGAAATAGAGACGCAGTTATTGGCGGCCCACCTGCAAGAGGCGAAGAACGCTTTCGGTGCCAACGACCCGTACGTGAAGGCGGCCTTGAAAAACAGAACTCCGGAAGAAGCCGCTGCCGACATCATGAAAAACACACGCCTATATGACCCCGCCTTCCGCAAAGAGTTGGTAGACGGTGGCGTGCAGGCCATCACGGCTTCTACCGACCCGTTGGTGGCGCTCACCCGCCTGTCGGCACCACGGTATGAATCTGCGCAAGCGAAGACCAAACAACTCAACACCAAAATGTCGTCACTGCGGGCGCAGCTATCATTACTGCTCTACGATGTGTACGGCACCCAAATTCCACCCGATGCCACCTTCTCGCTGCGCTTCTCCGATGGTGTGGTGAGAAGCTACAACTACAATGGCACGAAGGCACCCATTTACACCACATTTTACGGCCTGTACGATCGCTACTATTCTTTCAACAAAACCTACCCGTGGGATTTGCCCGCGCGCTGGCAAAATCCACCCGCTGAACTGCTGAAGGAACCCATGAACTTCGTGTCTACCAACGACATCATTGGGGGCAACTCCGGCAGCCCGATGATCAACCGCAACCGCGAGGTGGTGGGACTTATTTTCGATGGCAACATGGAAAGCCTGCAGGGCAACTACATCTTCCTGCCCGAGACCAACCGCACGGTGTCGGTTCATGCAGGGGGTATTGTGGCCGGGCTGAAGTACATCTACAAGGCGGACCGCATTGTCAATGAACTGTTGAAGTAATTCGTTACTGGGAGGCGTCAGACGGCTGTTTACTTCCGCAGTCAAGCCGTCAGACGCCTTTTCAAAATAGATTGCTTCGGTCGTTCCTCCCTCGCAATGACGGCTCCCTCGAAGTAATTCGAAAAAATAGCATGGGTAATTGCAAAAAAAATAGGGAACGTCATTGCGAGCGAAGCGAAGCAATCTCGTTCTGAACTGATTTAGATTGTCATTGCGATCCCGAATGAGTTGGGAGCAGCGAATCTCATTCTAAAACTAACTTAGATTGCTTCGGTCGTTCCTCCCTCGCAATGACGAACCCTATTTAGAGCTCCCACATGCGCGGGATCGCAATGACGGACCCAACTTAGGGGCTGAGCCAAAGCTGACGTGACACGCACCTGCGAGTATAGGCGTCAGACGGCTGTTCCGCAGTCAAGCCGTCAGTCGCCTTTTCAAAAATAGAATTGTTACAAATCCGTGGTGAATCGAGGGGCGCGGGGCTTGGCGCTGTTGTAAAATTCAGCCATCTTCGCGACCAAATTCACTTCATCACTAATGGCCCAGCAACACGACCTTGCCCAACTCCAAAAGCTTACTTCCCAAATCCGCAGAGACATTGTTCGCATGGTGCACGCCTGCCAGTCGGGGCACCCGGGTGGCTCGTTGGGTTGTACCGAATTCTTTGTGGCTCTGTACTTTAAGCTGTTAAAGCACAACAACCAATTTAACATGGACGGCACCGGAGAAGACCTGTTTTTCCTCTCCAACGGCCACATCAGCCCCGTGTGGTATGCCACGCTGGCCCGTGCCGGTTACTTCGATGTGAAAGAGCTGGCCACCTTCCGCCAGATGAACTCGCGCCTGCAAGGGCACCCCGCCACGCACGAGCATTTGCCTGGTGTGCGCATCGCCTCCGGCTCTTTGGGGCAAGGCCTGTCGGTAGCCATAGGCGCTGCCCAGGTGAAGAAGCTGAACCAAGACGACCGCTTTGTCTATGTGCTGATGGGCGATGGCGAGCAGCAGGAAGGCCAGGTGTGGGAAGCCGCCATGTATGCCGCACACCACAAGGTGGACAACCTCATCGCCAGTATTGACTACAACGGCCAGCAGATCGATGGGCCCGTGAAAGACATCATCGACCTGAAAGACCTGAAAGCCAAATGGCAGGCGTTTGGATGGGAGGTGATTGAAAGCAACGGCAACGATTTGCAGCAACTGATAGCCGCCCTGGAGAAAGCACAAGGACTGGCGAAGAAAGGCAAGCCTGTGATGAACCTGATGAAAACAGAAATGGGGTACGGTGTAGACTTTATGATGAACTCGCACAAGTGGCATGGCGTGGCCCCGAACGATGAAGAGCTGAAGAAAGCATTGGCGCAGTTGGAGGAGACGTTGGGAGACTATTGATTTAAGAATGACGAATAAAGAATAACGAGTTTTGTTAACTGTTAACTGTCGACTATTAACTATTGACTGTCGACCGACAACGAAGCATCGACAATTGACTACAATATGAAATTTACTTTTACGGAAAAGAAAGACACCCGCTCCGGCTTTGGCGTGGGCTTGCATGAACTGGGCAAGAAGAACGCCAACGTAGTGGGCCTCTGTGCCGACCTCACAGGGTCGCTGAAGATGGATGCCTTCAAGAAGGAGTTTCCTGACCGATTCTTCCAGGTGGGCATTGCCGAGGCCAACATGATGGGCTTGGCTGCGGGCATGACCATTGGCGGCAAGATTCCCTTCACGGGCACGTTTGCCAACTTTTCCACCGGTCGCGTGTACGACCAGATCCGCCAGTCAATCGCTTACTCGGGTAAAAATGTGAAGATATGCGCCTCGCATGCAGGGTTAACGTTGGGCGAAGACGGGGCCACCCACCAGATACTGGAAGACATCGGCATGATGAAAATGCTGCCGGGCATGACGGTGATTGTGCCTTGCGACTACAACCAAACCAAGGAAGCTACCCTGGCGTTGGGAGACCATGTAGGCCCTGCCTACCTGCGCTTCGGCCGCCCCAGCTGGCCCATCTTTACTACCGGCCGCCCTTTCACCATCGGCAAAGCCGATAAGATGATTGAGGGCACCGATGTAACCATCTTTGCCTGCGGCCACATGGTGTGGCAAGCCATTGAAGCCGAAGAGAAGCTCGCTGCCAAAGGCATCAGCGTGGAGCTGATCAATATACATACCATCAAGCCGCTGGATGTGGAAGCCATTCTCACTTCGGTAGGCAAAACAGGCTGTGCCGTGACGTGCGAGGAGCACCAGATCAACGGTGGCCTTGGCGACAGCGTGGCTCAGGTGTTGTCGCGGTTCCACCCTGCCCCCCTGGAAATGGTGGCGGTAAACGACTCGTTTGGCGAGAGCGGCACCCCTACCCAACTGCTAAAGAAATACGGCCTCAGTCCGGATAATATTGTGGAGGCGGCAGAGAAAGCGTTGAAGCGAAAGAAGTAGTCTCTCTTCTCCTCTTATAAAACAAAAACGCCCTGGCGAAACCGTCAGGGCGTTTTTGATATTGATTGGTGCGGTCTGCACCTTCACAGCGCTGAAAGAAACCCATGTCAATTCATCGGGCTGCAGCATCGCACCCAAATTTACCACCTTAATGACTGTCGCGCGCTATGTAAGGCGTTTCTTCGTAAATTATAGTGAGGGTGCTCAAACAGCTTATTTACAATTGGCCCATCTAAGATATACCGAAGAAAACTTCAACATCCTTTACGGTTTTCGGAGTTCTGCAAGGGAATCTATCCCTGCAGGCGCTCCTCAACAGAGCCTGCTTAAGTTTCGGTTCAACAACAGCAAATTCAAATCAACAAACTATATTTACAACCTGATTAATGTCGCAGCTACTTTCAAAATGATTAAAAACTATTGTTCAACACTTAAAGCTATTAAGATTTCGGCAGCATTAGCTGCGGTTACATTTCTACATGCATGTTCGCACAGGCTCGTTGGAACATGGACCGTTCAACGTTATGAAACGACTACACCCGGACAACAAGGGGTGACTCTTACCAATATTGGTACAATCCAATTCTTAAAAAATGGTTCAGGTGAAAAATACCTTAACTACAATGTATTGGGTATATCCCGAAACGACAAAGTCCCTTTCAAGTGGACCTGGACTGATAGCAAATATATTACGATTGATGGAGAAGACTCTGAGTTTGCCAAAACATGGATAATAATGACAAACAAGAAAAAGCTTCAAAAGTGGAAATCGACTGACGGCACCAACAATATTCAAATTATAGAGCTAATAAGATAGCGATAATCTGTTGAAACCATAGCCCACTTGCCTATTTGAAAGTGGTTCGTGTAAACTGATCTTTGATCAGCAAGTCCAATCAATACTGTTGCAAGTCCCATGGCAGCCACTAACCTTTCCCCGGCCGGATGCCGTAGATCAACAGGTAGGCAATCATCCAGAACTCTCCCACCGTGGCCGTTATAGGCAAAAAGCCCACCCACGCATCGTTGAAGCCCAGGTAGCTGACAAAGGCGCTCAGAATGTACCCCACGCCACCCAGCATCAGAATGCGGCCCAACCAGATAGACATCCGTTGCGAGTCGACCACCACAAAGCCCATGGGTATGAGCCACAGCCCAAAGAACAGGCTGCCCACGCCCCACGCGTGGTGGATGAACTGGTCGAAAACCCGCACCAGCAGGAGTTGGTCCTCAACAGGCAAATCGGAGGTGGCCACATTGATGGCGCCCGCCATGGCCATGGCACTCACCATGATCGCCACCGCGTTCACCAGGCCCCAGGCAGCAAGCGTCCAAGCCGCAAAATGGTTGATGTCTTTGAATAGCTTGAAGAAATAAACCGCGGCCACCGCCTGCGACACCACGATGGCAAACTCCAGCACCAGGCGCAGCCGGGCGAGCGTTTCCTGCTCGCGCAGGTTGGTTAATGTTTGGGATATATCTCCGGATATGAATAGCTGGGGGTGCAATGTCAGAAAACCCACCATGCCTGAAACGGCTAAAGCCAGGTACGACAGGCCTGCCTGGCGCGCAGTGCGCATTAACTCGGGTTGCGGATGATCCATTGGGTTGCGGTTTAGCTTTCAAGACTGTAATGAACACAAAATGTTACACAAACGAAGCCTGAAAGTGGCCCCGTGTGCTTTTTTTGAAATCGGCTACGTTCGCTGGTAAACCGGCATCCGTGGCGCGTGCCTGAAATTGTGTAGCTTTAAAGAAAGGCGGGCTACCACCTGCCCCAACCACCCCTCCTTATGAAAACAACTACCTCACTTTTGCTCCTCTGCATGTGCCTGCCAATCTTGGGCACCGCTCAACGCAACGATACCACCACCTGGCACGTGCTGCTGGGTGGCAGCCGGGCGGGATTTCTGAAGAAATGGAAAAATGCCGATGCCTCCTATTCCGAATGGTTTCAATGGAACGACCGCGGCCGGGGCGACAGCACGGTTACCACCTATGCCTACAACGCCCAGGGATACATCGTGCACCTGGAAGGACGGGGTGTAGACTACTACAAGAAGCCGGTAACGGAGACGTTTGAAAACAACAACGGGGTGGTGCGGTGGCAGAACGCCGCGGAGAAAGAAGAACGAACCATCAACTACCCGGCAGAATACCTGCCGGTGAGCATCTTTGCCGGCATGTCCTACAGCCACTACTTCCGCGCGCCTCAGCAAACCATTCAACTGCTGCCATCCGGTACGTCTACCCTCACGGTGCTGAAAGAACACACCTTGCCCGATGGCCAACGCCTGCGGTTGGTATCGCAGTTTGGCTCGGGCATGACGCCTAGCTACACGTGGATAGACGCCAACGATGAGTTTTTCGCCACCCCTGGCGATTGGTTTGCCCTCATCCGGAATGGCTATGAGTCGCACAATGAAGAATTGTACCAACTGCAGCAGTCCTTCCAGCAAGCGTACTTTAAAGACCTTCGCCAGAAGCTGACGCAAACGCCCCCGGGCATTGTAATCAAAAACGCCACCCTGTTCCATGCCCGCACCAAAGAGGTGCAGCCCAATACCACCATTGTGGTAGCCAATGGCGTGGTGACGGAAGTGACCACGGGCCAGGTGAAAACTGCCACCACTGGCTTTCACGTGATAGACGCCACGGGCAAGTTTGTGATGCCGGGCCTGTGGGACAACCACGTGCACTATGGCGATGAAACGCAGGGGTTGCTGCACTTGGGCTGCGGTGTAACCAACGTGCGCGACATGGGCAGTGCTGCCAGCCTGCTGGACCGCAAGCGCGATATCGACCAGGGCGTGGTGATTGGCCCGCGCATACAAGTGATGAGCGGCTTTATAGATGGCGCTGGGCCCTATGCGTTGCCCATTGGCGAGGCAGCCTCCTCGCTGGAAAGCGCCCTGGCCGCAGTGAAGCGATATGCCGACCTGGGTTACCGGCAACTCAAGCTTTACAGTTCGTTGAACCCGCAGTGGGTGAAGCCTCTGGCCGCAGAAGCCAAACGGTTGGACATGCGTGTAAGCGGGCACATACCGGCCCACATGCTGGCCGAAGAAGCGGTGCGAGACGGCTACGATGAAATTCAACACCTCAATATGTTGTTTCTGAATTTTTATGGCAAAGACCTCGACACGCGCACGCCCCTCCGCTTCTCGGCCGTGGCGCAGAAGGCCGCCTTCATCGACTTCAACAGCGCTGAGGTGAAGGCCTTCATCAACCTGTTGAAACAACACCAGACGGTAATCGACCCTACGGTTAGTTTTTTTGAAGACATGTTCAGTGGCCAGGCCGGTGCCATCAAGCCCTCTGCGGTAAACTATGCCAGCCGCCTGCCAGTAACGTTGCAGCGCTCGTTCAAAGGGGGCTCGGCCATCGAAATTCCTGCGGGCATGGACGAAACCTACCGCAAGTCTTTCGTGAACATGCTGGCCATGCTGAAGCTGCTCTTCGACAGCGGCATCACAATGGTGCCGGGCACAGACGACATGGCGGGCTTTGCCTACCACCGCGAGTTGGAAAACTATGTGCGGGCCGGCATTCCTGCGAAAGATGTGTTGCAGATGGCCACGTGGACGTCTGCGCAAGTAAACCGCCTGTCGGATCGTTACGGCAGCATAGAACCCAACCGCCCTGCCGACATTGTCATCATCGATGGCGACCCTGTGCGCAACATACTCGACATACAGCGGGTGGAAATGGTGATCAAAGACCAGGCGCTGTATAATACAAAAGCCGTGTTGCAGGCCGTATCGATTCAAAGCTACTAGTAGGAGGCCAAACGCCTCCGTTTTTTTCATGGCTTGCGCTCATGCATTGTAGCATCACCGTTTGTTAAAGTACGCAAAGGAGCAGGGAATTTGTGTTAAAAATGCGTTCTTGGAAGCATGAACGAATGCAAATTGACCTATGCTGGCTGAAGTGAATCCCAAGTTACCCATGAGAAACAAGGCGGTAACCACCCACTATTATGTGAACCAACTGGGGTTTCAACTGTATGGAAACAACACGTTTGATGGCTACCTGATGGTGTACAAAGACCACGTGCAGTTGCACTTCTTTGAATTCAAAGACCTCGACCCCCTGCAAAACTACGGACAGGTGTACATCAGAACCACTCACATCGACCAATGGTACGAATGGTTAGTAAAGAACAAAGTGGTCATCCATCCCAACGGGCACCTGGCTACCAAACCCTGGGGGCAAAGAGAGTTTTCCCTGCTCGACCCAGATCACAACCTGTTAACCTTTGGCGAAGCAGTGGCGGGCCATTGACCGACTGTCATTTATTCATCCATAATCTGAAGTATTATAAATCCAAATTTCCATGAATCATTCCACACGACAAACTGTATCCGTTATTGTTGCTCTGCTGATGTTGGTATTGGTCGGCTGTCAGACCAGTCAGGTGAAGCAGTCGGCCCATGCGGCACCGGGTATGATCAAGGTGTCCATTCTGTATCCGAACGAACAAGGGAAGACGTTCGACATGGACTATTACGAAAAGAAGCACATGCCCATGATGGCCGAGATTCTGGGTGCCAACCTGAAGTGGTATGAAATTGACAAAGGTATTGCCGGCAGAACACCAAGCGATGAGGTTCCCTTTGTGGCGGTAGGTTATTTCTACTGCACCGACCTGGCTGCGTACCGCCAGGCAGTCGCACAAAACATCAACACCATTCTGGAAGACATTAAAAAATACACCACCATTCAGCCTGTCATTCAGATCAGTGAAATCAGACAGGCAAAGCCTGGCCAGGCGAAGTAGTTGCCTGGGTTGGAGCAAATCAGGTGTACAGACTGTCTGATAGCTATTTTTTTTCATTACACCTTTGATAGGTGATAAAAGATCCACCGGCCGCTGACGTTACTAACTGTAAAAAACGAATGATGGAAAAGAAAAGACGGACGGGCTTGGGCAAGTATGCGATGCTCATCGGCATGGCGGCAGGGTTTGTGTTTCTGGGTGCCCTCTACCAAGGTGCTCACCAGCCGGAACCTTCCGGACATGTTTTGACATGGATAGCGGTTGTGGCCTGCTTGCTCTCCATTTTTTTGGTTTCCACAGAATCGCGCGAAGCAAAGCCGTGCGCTCCTACCAATCGCAAAGCTTCTATTAAGCCTTGACTTTGGGAAGTGCTATTTGAATGGTGAGTTGCTCGGGTGTAACCCTTCTCGCGTTCTCTCATTGATTGGTTTGTATTGGGTTGCTACGCAGCACTTACCTGAAATTCCTTCCTTCTGGAAAAATGGTTGTCTGCAAGTGCTCTCCCTCTTTCCGCTGCCGCGTGTCTTTGCCCTTGCTCACTTTTTCATCGGGTCGCATGGCGGTATTCAGTGCGGCATCATCCAATGGATGGGGCAGCAACTGTTGCAGTAGCCGGGTAAAATCAAAACATCGCTGCACAATCACGTGGATTACAAGCCCCTCTTTTTGCACCTTTCCTTCTACCATCAGCAAGCGCGATTGCAGTATCTCTTTGCGGTAGGTATTGAACAAGGTGGGAAACACCACCACGTTGGCCGTGCCGGTTTCGTCTTCAAGGGTGATGAAGCAAACGCCCTTGGCCGTGCCTGGCCGTTGCCGAACAAGGATCAGGCCCGCCACCCTTACCTGCTCGCCTGGGGTTGTCTCTGCGAGCTGAGAAGTAGTAACCGCACGGAACTGTAGCAGCTGCTGCCGAATGAAACTGACGGGGTGTGCCTTGAGCGACAACGTCAGCGTGGCATAGTCGTGCACCACCTGTTCGGAAAGTGTCATCTCCGGCAAAACCACGGCAGCCTCTTCGTTCGCCATGGCTTCCTTCAAGGGCAGGTTTAACGGCAGGTCTTTAACGGATGCGTCCCAGAGTGCTTTCCTCCTGTCGAGTTGAAGCGAAAGGAAGGCATCGGCCTGCGCCAGTTTTTCCAGCGTGGAGTCACTTAAGCCCAGTCTTCGCAATGCTTCCATCGAGGTCCACTTCCGGGTGTCCGCCTGCAGCAGCGGGGCGATCTCATCGGCCCCTAAACCTTTTACCTGCCTAAAGCCCAGGCGTAGCGCGAAATAGTTTCCGGCCTTTCCTTCCAGCCGGTTGTCCCAATCCGAGTGGTTCACATCTACGGGTAGCACGGTTACGCCATGCTGGATGGCATCGGCCACAATCTGGGCAGGCTGATAAAAGCCCATGGGCATGCTGTTGAGCAAAGCGGCTGCAAATACTTCGGGGTAATAACATTTCAGCCACGAAGAAACGTACACCAGCAGGGCGAAACTCACTGCATGGCTCTCGGGGAAGCCGTAGCTACCAAAGCCCTCCAGTTGCCGGAACACGCGTTGGGCATAGGCTTCGGTATAGCCGTTTTTTATCATACCGCTGATCAGCTTCTTTTCGAAGTGCGATACCATGCCTTTGGCCTTGAAGGTGGCCATGCTTCTGCGCAACTCGTCTGCCTCGGTGGGCGTAAAGCCTGCCGCCACAATGGCTATTTTCATGGCCTGCTCCTGAAACAGCGGTACGCCCAACGTGCGCCCTAAAATTTCTTTCAACGCGGGCGAGGGATAGTCCACAGGCTCCTCTCCGTTTCGCCTACGCAAGTAAGGATGCACCATATCGCCCTGTATGGGCCCCGGCCGCACAATGGCCACCTCAATTACCAGGTCGTAAAAACAGGCGGGCTTCAGCCGCGGCAACATGGACTGCTGTGCGCGGCTTTCTATCTGGAATACGCCAATGGTGTCGGCCCGGCTCACCATCTCGTACACCTTCGGGTCGTCTTGCGGAATGTTGGCCAAGGTCAGCTCCTTTCCATAGTGTTGTTTCACCAAGTTGAAAGCCTTGCGTATACAGGTGAGCATGCCCAATGCCAGCACGTCTATCTTCATGAATCCCAGTGCATCGATGTCGTCTTTGTTCCACTCAATGTTGGTGCGGTCTTCCATCCGTGCGTGTAAAATGGGGCACAGGTCCGAAAGCCTGCCATCGGTAATCACAAACCCGCCCGTATGTTGCCCCAGTTGCCGGGGGAACCCCATGAACTGGGTGGTGAGCGACAGCACTTTCTGTACGGTGGGGTCAGCGGGGTTGATGCCCTGCTCCCGGATTCTTTTCTCGTCAAATCCGTCTTCGCGGAAATCCCACACCAATGCCGACAGTTTGCTGATGGTATCCACCGACAATCCCATGGCTTTGCCTACATCGCGTATGGCGCCCCGGTGGTGTTGCTGGGTAACGGTGGCCACTACGGCTGCGCGGTCGCGGCCATATTTCTGGTAAATGTATTGCATTACCTCTTCTCTCCTTTCGTGCTCAAAGTCCACATCGATGTCGGGTGGCTCGTTGCGTGCCGATGAGATGAAGCGCTCGAAGAGCAGATCGAACCGGGAAGGATCTACGGAGGTGATGCCCAGGCAGTAGCAAACGGTGGAATTGGCGGCCGAGCCCCTGCCCTGGCAGAGGATGCCGCGGCTCACGGCAAACCTTACGATGTCGTATACGGTTAGGAAATATTCCGCATAGTTCATCTGCTCAATGAACGTGAGCTCGTATTGGATGGTATCCTTCACCTTGGCGGGAATACCTAAGGGGTAGCGTTGGTGTGCACCCTGCCAGGTTAGCTCTATCAGCTCTTGCTGGGTTGTTTTTCCATTGCTGGTTACTTCTTTCGGGTAGCGGTACTGCAGTTGGTCGAGCGAAAAGTGGCAGGCACCAGCGATGGCCTGGGTTTGTTCTATGGCTTGCGGATAGTGACTGAACAGGCGTTGCATTTCTTGCACCGGCTTCAGGAAGCGCTCTGCGTTGGGGTGCAGCCTGAACCCTGCGTTGTGGATGGTGCACTTTTCGCGTACGCAGGTCATCACATCCTGCAACTCCCTTCGGGCGGGGTGGTGGTAGTGCACATCGTTGGTGGCCACCATAGGAACCTTGAAGCGCTGCGCAAGCTGAGCTATGCGAAACAGCAGCTTGGCATCGTCTCCGCCATAGATGCGGGTGGCCGCGATGGAGAGTTGGCTGCCCAGGGCATCCGCACAAATGGCTACCTGCTTTTTGAAGGCAGGGTCGAAATCAAAATGGGCTGACAGCACCGTGGGAGGAATCAGGATGAATGCGATGCCCTCTGCTTGGGCAAAGACATCGGCCTGGTAAAGCAGGCACTTGCCCTTCTCGGCCCTAAGGTTGCCGGTAGTCAGCAGGTTGGTCAACCGCGAGTAGGCCTGCAGGTCGGTGGGCAACGCCAGCAAGCTGGGGCCATCTGCCAAATCCAACCGGCATCCGGGAATGAAGGAAATGCCTGCTTTCTTGGCCGCCACGTGTGCCCTTACCAGTCCGGCCATGGTGTTGCGGTCCGTCAATGCCATCGCACGATAACCCAACGCGCTGGCCTGTTCAATCAGCTCTTCAGGATGCGATGCCCCACGGAGGAAACTGAAATTAGACGTTACCTGCAACTCTGAATACATAGGGCATTGATTACATCAATCGAAGAAGCCGTGCAGAAACCACTGAAAGGAGGCATCGTGGTAGTGTCCCAATCGGAAAATCCAATAGCGTGCACCCTGATCATCTTCCACGCGGTAATAATCCCGGTGCTGACCATCTTGTATCCACCACTCCTGCTCTATGCGCTCCGGCCCATCGGCCTTTGCTATCCGGTGTACTTTTCCCCGGTATCGAAAAAGCAGTGGTGGATAATCGGGTATGGGCGCAGTTACTTCTATGGGTTCGGGTTGCGGCAACAAGTGCATGGGCCGAAGCTTTTCTGCTCTCCAGTCGGCAGAGGATGTTTCGAGTAGGTCCTGCGTGGCATGGATGGATCGCTCCGGCCAGTAGTGCGCGGCTGCCACATAACGACAGATGGCGCTGGGCCCTACCTTGGTGGTGATGCGATCCAGCAAGGCCGCCAGTTGCGGATCATGCCATCCCCGTGCGGCCTCCCATATTTTTTCCTGCTCGCCAGCCAGCGGCTCCACCATCGGGGCTTCTAATACAAACAGTTCAATGCCCAACCCCGGAGCGATGGAGGATAGCTGAAGGGCCAGCAATTTGAACAAGTGCCGGGGCTCCCTGCTGGCACGGTGCGTACCTATTTCAACCTGTTGCACTTCCCCATCAACGCGGAAGCATTTCAGAACGGCTTTGCGCAACCCCATCTGTTCGCGATGAAGCCTTTTGCACAGCCGGGTCAGCAGTTCCTGCAAGGCTATCTCGATGCCAGTGGCGGTAACGATGGGCTCCAGGCTCGGAAGTCTTTCCTGGTAAGGTTCGGTGGGAATCACCGGGTCGAAGCATTCCATCTCATAACCCAACGCTTTGTCGAGTTGTGCGAGCAACCCCGGACCGAACCTGCGCCTCAAGGCCGACCGTGGCATGGTTATGAGCGGATGTATTTGTCGCAAGCCCAGTGCGTGCAGCCGCTCGCTCACGGCAGGCTCCAGCCGCAGTGCTTCCGGTGGCAAAGGTTGCAGTGCCTGCTGGTGCTGGTTTGCCGGTACAACGGCAGGCTTGCTGCCATACCGGGCGAGTGCCCAGGCGGCACCAATGGTATCGGCCATGGCCGCCTGCACCTGGTAGCCGCGGGCCTGCAGTCGCTGGGTCAGCGCCTGCAGGTAGGGTGCTTCCCCACCCCACAGGTGGGCGCAGCCGGTTGCCTCCAACACCAAACCGTCAGGGGGTTGAATGCCTACTGAGGGGGTAAAACGGATGCACCACTCCGCCAGCTTTTTAAGCAACGGCATTGTAATGTCTGGCTTGTCATCGGCCACTTTAAGGCCAGGCAGTATAACCCTTGCATCTGCCAGCACCATGCCTGTGGACAGCCCGTGCTGGTGGGCCCGCGCGTTGACTGCCGCAATCACCATTCTGCCGTGAACAGGCGTTCTCAGCACGAATGGAACCTGTTGAAGGGCCGGCTGCTGGCGCGAGAACCAGTCCGTTTTTAAGTAGCGGAACCAGAGGCATACATACCTTTTCTCCATGGCTCATCCTGCTTTCTGTTGGTGTTCTGCCTCCGGAAGCGGCTGCGGCTCCACAGATTGGAAGCCATTAGGAGTCCATTGAACCGGCCACGCGCCAGGCCTTCCGTTGCGTACCTTGAGCAGCTCTGCCTGCCAGCAAGGAAAACCAATGCCGGGCAATCCTGCTTCGCTGATGCTGGGCAGGGAACTGACACGCCACCGCGAGGCGCTGGCCGTGGGCCCCGGCTTCCGTACGCGCCCTTGTAGTACAAAGCCGGTCACTTCGCTCTGCTCTGCACGCAACTGCAACCTGCGCGAAGCAGTGAAGGGCATCTCTCCTACTTCGGCCACCACGGCAGAGAGGGCACCGCATGGCAACGCTTCTTCCGTTGCCCACCACACATGGCGCTCCTGCTTTACATCAATAAAAATGAAGCGTTCCGGGGCCAGGCCGAAGCGCTTCAGCGCAGGAGGAAAGAGTGTGCGTTGGGTGCTGATCCAGAGGCAAACCCCCTGGGTGCTTAGCAGAAAGGACAAGAGGCCGGCCATGAAACCGGCAGTGGCCGCGCCTTGCTCGCGCGTGGTGGCCAGAAATTCGTGAATAACGCCTAATGGAAAAGTGGCCTGTGGAAATGCCTCTTGCAGCGGACCCAACCGCACATGGATACCCGACTGGGAGGAAGATTTGAATCCTTCCATCTTTAAAATCTTCTCCCGCAGCGATGCGATTGTATCAGCCCTGTGAATCACCATATCTTCCCCCAGTGAGGGCGAAGATAATAGAATTACTAAATATTTTAGTAATTCTACTAATAAAAGTACAAGACATTACGGGTTGAGATTGGAAATATTCCTACTATCCCCTAAGGCTAAAGAAAGTTAGCCGGAGCAGGGCTATCTGCGCACCAGCTGTCTTTCCAACGTGTAAATCAGGTTCACACTCCAGTCGAAATCGCGTGCCGGTATGGTTGACTCTATTGCTTTGTTAACAATACCCGAAATGGTTATCGGAAAACCGCTGATGCCGAAAGTTGTGGTTGCATTTACATACACCCCATCATCGGCATCCACCTTGAGGTAAAATACCTGGGGGTTGAAACTGACATACGTTTTACCTGCCAGCTTGATTTTAGCAAAGTTACCCTGCAGCGACAGGAAATTGGAATTCTGCGGGCCATGCTTCTGAAAGCCGTGGCCGCGTAAATAATAAATACCTACGCTTGCCCGGTCCGAAATTTTATATGTCGGGATGATCTCTAAAGCAAGAAATCGTCTGGCCACCGAGAGTTGCTCTTCAATGCCATTTACCACCACGGTGCGCGTAATGTAGTTCAACCCTGGCAGGTGCCCCCCCACTGTAAGCTGAAATTTTGGTTTTAGGATAGCCTTGTAGCGGTAGATAAAAACAAACGACCATGGACGCCCTTCCAGGGCATAACGAAACTGCGGTTCAAAACTGAGTCTTTTATTGCCCATGCGCATGTCGAGAAATGCGGCCGGATCGCCCAGCGTAAATGCCGGTATGATCGAAAACCCGTTGTTGGTTACACTCAGGTCGGCCCGGAAAAAGAAGGTGCTGTCGCGTTGGGCATTGCACACATTCAGGCACAGCCAACAAGAAATGACAAGGGGTAAATTAATTTTCACAGGCTGAAAGAAGGTTGAATGATTAAATACTTAACAATCGAATATGTTTTTTAGAAAGTTAGGAACTTACTTCATTGACGTGGGGTGTGACACGTAGCCGCAATAGAACGTGCTTTTTAGAAGCCATCTCAAAAATACCACGTCATTGCGAACGTAGTGAAGCAATCTCCTTTTTTTGACCAAAAATAGGATTGGCGCAGCCGTTCCTACCTCCCAACAACGACTTCTATCATTTTTGAGATGGTTTTTAGTTGTTTTGTTCTGAAACGAAAATCACGTGAATGATCGGTGAGGTCAATATGGTTGATAATTTTTTGATGTTGCTTTCAGGGCGGGCTGAATTTCCTGGGGTAGAATGGCTACGCCTTTATTGCCCCAAGAATTTCGAACGTAGTTCAATACGTCCGACACCTGCTCGTCATTTAAATCGAAGCCCGTCATTTCCGCATCATAGTCCACTCCATTTATTTTCATTGGCCCACGCACACCGCGCAGAACAACTTTGATAAGTCTGTTCTTATCGCTGAGGTAGTCTGTCTTGGCAAGAGGAGGGAATATACCTTCAATTCCTTCGCCCGCTGCCAGGTGGCACGACATGCACTGGGCCTCATAAATTGACTGACCACGTTCCATACTTGCTTTCAAATCAAACGACTGATAAAAAGAGCAAAGAATTAAAGTAACCACCGCGAAAACGGAAAATGAAACCATCGTCAAAATATTAAATCTTATCACTTTCATCTTTCAGGTAGTTTATAAAAGGCTGCTGATAGAACCGTTTGCCTGTGTTTTTGTACAACGCGTTTGCTACCGCTGCAAACACAGGTGGAAAGGGCGGTTCGCCCAAGCCGGTGGGGTCTATGTCATTTTCCACAAAGTGAACATCAATTTTCTGAGGAGCTTCCCTGAGCCGGATCATTCTGTAGCGATGGAAGTTGTTCTGCTCCGGAACGCCCTCTTGGTGTGTCAATCCGCCATAGAAAGCATTTCCGATTCCATCCACAACAGCCCCCTGCACCATGTTGACTGCCGCATCCGGATTAATCACCACACCACAATCCATGGCGCTGAAAACCCGCTCAACATACGGTTGGTCATTTTTCTTCACGATATCCACCACGTGGGCAGCGTACGAATTGTGGCAGAAGTAGGCAGCTACTCCACGACTGTATTTTTTGTTTTCAGGGTTATTCCAGCCCGATTTCTCCTTCACCAACTTTAAAACACCGGCATACCTGTCTGCATCGTACTCATTGTTTTTGCCCACCGGGTTTTCTTTGGCGCGTTTTAAAAGTTCTAACCTGAAATCGATGGGATCCTTACCCATCAACTCAGCCAACTCATCCAGGAAGGATTGCTCTGCCGCTGCATTGAAGTTGGATCGTGGCGCCCGGAACGCCCCGATGGTTATGTTGGATGGTATGGCCCATCCTTCTGCCAGGTAGTTATCAACGGCACCGGCCGGAAACCGGTTGGCATGAATGGGGTGTTCGGGTATGCCGCCACCCTTTACATGGAAGGCGATCAGATTCTTATTCGCATCTAAGGCCGCGCGATAAGTAGCAGTGTACATCGGACGATAAATGCCATAGGTCATATCGTCTTCGCGACTATACACCAGTTTGACAGGCGCCTTCACCTTTCTGGAGATCAATGCCGCTTCCACGAGATAATGTCCGTATGCCCGGAGGCCAAAGCCACCGCCCATGCGGGTCATCTGGATTTCAATTTTATCGGGAGGCAGGTTTAATATTTTCGACAAGGTTGGCTCTATCCAACCGGGTGCCTGGTGAGGCCCAATCAGCAAGGCTTTCTCATCGGTAACATGGGCAAAGAAATTCATCGGCTCCATGCAATTGTGGGCCAAAAACGGAGCGGTGTAGGTGCGTTCCAGAATTTGTGCGGCCCTGGCGAATGCCGCTTCGGGGTCTCCGTCTTTTCGCAATTGTTGCGCTGGTTTTTTGGCATACTCCGCCATCTTTTGATACTGCGCACTAGTGGTTTCAAGCCCCGCTGGAATAACCACCTCCGTTTTACCGCGGAAACCCGCAATGGTTTCTTTCGTTTCGCTGATCTGTTCCCACGTTACGTTTAGCTTTTTGCGGGCATTCATCACCTCCCAGGTGGTACTGCCTACTACCACCAGCAGGTCATTGAATGTTCGCGTATCGAACCCGGCCTGTTCGAAGCCATCCGGATACAACTTCAGTGTAAACACATCTTTGATGCCCGGCATCTTCAGGGTTTCCGATGCATCAAAAGATTTCAGCTTCTTGCCAAAGGCCGGTGGGTGCTCAATCATGGCAATCAGCATACCTTCCTGGGTGTAGTCTATTCCAAAAAGAGGTTTGCCGGTCACGATCTTCAGCCCCTCCACATTTTTTTGAGAGTTACGTACTACGCTGAACCGCTTTACATCCTTTAGCTTTACCTCTTTGGGTATCGGATTAGCGGCAGCCTTCGATGCGAACTCACCGTACGTTCCCGACTTCCCGCTTTTTTCGTGATGGAGCATGCCTGCTTTTGTGGTTACTTCATCAACGGGTACACCCCACGTTTGTGCAGCGGCATCTCTCAACATCTGACGGGCGGCAGCCCCTGCTTCACGCAGTGGTTTCCAATACATCCGGACTGAATTGCTTCCGCCCGTAAACTGCGGCCCGAGTTTCACATTGTCGTGCGGGCCCATTTCTACGATCACTTTCTGCCAATCCACATCCAGCTCTTCGGCTACAATCATGGGCAGTGATGTCATTACGTTTTGACCAAATTCCGGATTGGGATTGAGAATCTTGATGATATTGTCAGAAGTGATTTTGATATAGCCCGTTATTTCATTCCATTCTTCAGCAAGATCACCGTTGGTGATTTTTCCGTCACGCAGGCATTGCGTCAATCCGCTGAAGCTGATCATCAGGCCACCGCTGGCAAGCAAGGATGATTTCAAAAATGATCGCCTGCTTTGTGATGTTGTTGTCTTTTTCATTCTCGATTCTGTTAAATTAAGGCAATGGTGCCGGATCAATTCTATTCTTTTGTGGCCGCTGATTTAATTGCATCCTTTATGCGCAGGTAAGTACCACACCGGCAAATGTTGCCCGACATGGCAGCCTCAATTTGCGCATCGGTGGGATTGAGATTTGTTTTTAGCAAAGCCGCTGCCGACATGATCTGTCCGGTTTGGCAATAGCCGCACTGGGCAACGTCATGCTCAAGCCAGGCTTTCTGAACAGGATGATCGCCATTCTCAGACAGGCCTTCAATGGTTGTAATCTTTTTATTCGCCACTGCCGATACAGGAAGCGAACACGAGCGCACGGCATTGCCTTCGAGGTGAATGGTGCAGGCCCCACATTGTGCGATGCCACATCCATACTTGGTACCCACCAGTTGGAGGTGTTCGCGGAGTACCCAGAGCACGGGCGTTTTTGGGTCTACATCTACGGTTTTTTTCTTTCCGTTAACAGTAAGATGGATGGTTGCCATGGTGTTGTTCTATTTTTTTAAGTTAAGGAATCATTCGTGCGAATGCTACAAGCATTTTATCATATCTTAAACTAATTGCGAGTTACTATTTCCCTAAATACTTTCCGAGCAGCCTCCGCATCAGTTTTACTCACTGATTTTTCGATTAATTTAAATAATTCTTCCACTTGTTGGCTGGTGATGCCCTGCACCATAGTTAAATGTAAATGTGAAGCCAGCATCGGTTCCACTCCGCTGCCAAGCGCGATGAGCACCGATACCGTAGTGAGTTCACGCTCAGCAAATGTCAGCACGTCTCTCGAAAAGAGATCAGCGAACAAATGCTCTTTCAAAAAGCGATCGATTTCGGGACTAAACGCCCCATAGCCGCTGGTGGGTTTTTCAATAGGGCCATCTGTGGGTCGACCACCCAGTTTTGCCAGGTTCTTCCAACCCGTTTCATATTTGTTGGTATCGCTGATGGGAGTGGCTTCTCTTCCAATAGTATCCTGAATGCCTTTTGCTTTCCTTTGAGAGTGCCGTCATCATCAAGCCGAATGCAAGCATTGATATTTTCATAGCTGTTGTGATTCTTTGATTGTTATTTATTCAATCTCTTTTCCTCTAACCATTCAAGGCCTCACAAAGATGTCATCTTTTAAAGGTTACAGGCTTACACGGATTACTGGTTTACCTACCAATTTTACGGATTTGGCATAGAAAACACCGGAATCCATCAAGGAAGCCCTATTTTTGACTTAGAAATCGCAAGCGGACATGGAAGAAATATTGAAGTTCGATACGATTGGGCAGTACAACTCTTTTAACAGAAACCCAACGTTGCACCCGCTGGTTAGTGTCGTTGATTTATCCAAGGCAGCGCCCAGGCAGCTCAGGAAAATGAGCTATGGGTTTTATGTTGTCTTTCTTAAAGAGATCAAGTGTGGCGATCTTAAGTACGGCATCAGTAACTACGATTACGAAGAGGGCACGCTTGTATTCATTGCTCCCGGTCAAGTGATTGGATCCCATGGTGAAGAATTCTACCAGCCTCAAGGTCAGGCATTGGTATTTCATGCCGACTTCCTACAGGGCACTTCGCTCGGACGTCACATGACTGACTACTCATTCTTTTCGTACACCACCAATGAAGCCCTTCACTTATCCGAACGTGAACGGCAAATCATTCTCGATTGCTTTTCGAAAATTAGATATGAACTGGAGCGTGGGGTAGATAAACATAGCAAGACGCTGATCGCATCCAATATCGAATTGTTTCTGAACTATTGCGTTAGGTTTTACGATCGCCAGTTCATCACCCGTGACTATGCAAACAAAGGAATTCTGGAACGATTTGAAACATTGCTCAATCATTTCTTTGCTTCTGAAAAACCTCAGGAAGTTGGTTTACCATCTGTTGCCTACTGTGCAGGTGAACTCAATTTGTCCGCTAACTATTTCGGGGATTTAATCAAAAAAGAAACCGGCAAGTCAGCGAACGAATACATTCACTTGAAATTGATTGAGGTGGCGAAGACGAAGATTTTTGACGCTAACAAATCGGTGAGTGAAGTAGCTTATGAGCTGGGTTTCAAATATCCGCAGCACTTTACGCGGGTATTTAAGCAATATGTGGGCGTATCGCCAACTGAATACCGTAATCTGAATTAATAATTGAAGGGTTGGTAATAGAAAGTGGAAACAATCCTGGCAGGCAATTCGACTCGCGATTGCTTTTTCTGGAGGTTTCACAGTTTTTTCAAAATGCGTAGCTTGCCTTTCGTTGGCCGTACGCATCAAATAGGCTGAACCGGTGGCAGTCGTCTGGGGTGCGATTCGGCCCGGCATCTTTCTCCAGACTTCTGAAAGACCATAACCCTCCCTACCGCAATGAAAACGATTAAAACAATTCTCTTTCTTGCTTTGGCAACTACTGGGCAAACGACCTTTGCACAAACCAGTGCACCATTAAAAGTAGTAATGGCCATGAACCAGGGAGACTCCCTTAACCAGCGGTGGCTTACGCGCCAGCTCTACAATCTGAAAATAGCATTGCCCGAAGCAGAGGTGGAGGTGGTGTGCTATAGCGCAGGCCTGCGCACCCTGATTGATGAATCGTGTTACATCAAGACCGACATATCCCGTTTGCAGGACCAGGGCATTGTGTTTGCAGCTTGCGAAAACTCGATGGGAAGCGCAAAAGTAACGGTGGAGAACCTGGTGCCCCGATGCACTACAGTAAAGGCGGGCATCGCAGAGCTGGTACTCAAACAATCGCAAGACTGGCAGTATGTAGATGCGTGCCGGTAATGGTAAGGTATGCGTAACCGGTAGCGAGTAATCTTTACTTTTGTTGCATGATTCACCTGGCAGGCGTTGGACTGGCCCTCTTTCTATTACTCTTGCTTCTTGGCAAACACCCCAAATCGATAGCCGATTATTTGCTGGCCGGTTGGTTGCTGCTCATTGCCGCGCACTTGTTTCTGTTCTCTACCGGCCGCTCTTTGCAGAACCCCGCTTTGTTAGGCGCAGAGATACCCCTGCCGCTGGCGCATGGCCCTTTTCTGTTTTTGTACACCCGCGCATTAACACAGCGCTCCATCGCCTGGTGGGAAGTGTGTCTGCACTTTGCACCCTTTTTAGGTGTGTTGGCGTATGTAATACCTTTTATGGTGTTAACCGCAGAAGAAAAGTTATGGGTGTATCAACACCATGGCGCTGGCTACGAAACTTTCAGCTATATCAAAAACGTGCTCATCATGCTTTCCGGAATGGTGTATGTGGCCCTTTCGTACGTGGAACTAAAGCGTCATCGAAAAAACATCACGAGGGCCTTTTCCAGTATCGAGAAAATCAACCTGCAGTGGATGCAATACCTGATCTACTGGATTGCCATCATCTGGCTGGCCGTTATTTTTGGCAACGATGATTGGGTGTTTGGTGCCGCGGTAGTGTTCGTTTTATTCATTGGTTATTTTGGGGTAAAACAGGCTGGTGTTTTTCACGCGGTGGCTCCGGTGGAAAGCGCACCGGGTGAGGGCGCTTCAGCTGGCACCCAGGAAAAACCCAAGTATCAGAAATCTGGCCTGAGCGCAGCGCAAGCAGATGCCTTGCACCACCAACTGAAGCGCGCGATGGAAGAGAACAAGCTTTTTCTGCAACGCGACCTTTCGCTGGCAGACCTGGCGCAACAATTGGGCGTTTTGCCCAATCACCTCTCGCAAGTCATCAACGAACGAGAGGGCAAAAATTTTTACGACTACATCAATACCCTTCGGATAGCAGAATTTAAACGACTGGCGGCAGATCCGGCCAGCCGAAAGTACACCCTGCTGGCCCTGGCCCAGGAAAGCGGGTTTCAGTCCAAGTCGTCATTCCAAAGGTATTTTAAGAAGGTGGCGGGCCAGTCGCCCTCCGATTACCTGGAATCGCTGCGCCACCGCGCATAAATCTGGTGCCAGCCCTCACGGAAGGCCCTTTTCAGTACGTTTGCCCGTATCCCATTCCACCGGTAGCGCGTTCAGAGGCACCAATCAAACAACATTAAAAGTTCTGTCTATGAAGAAAAGTGCATTGCTATTTGCTGCTGTTGCAGCGCTGACTACACTGTCTGTTAAGATATCTGCACAACATAGTCATGCAAGTCATGACAAAGGTGTGAAACTGCATGTAAACCCCCGGTGGGATGAATGTTCCTTCCAGCTTGATCCTGGGCTGACGCAGCAGGCGTGGCGACAATTTACCCAAGAGGCGGGCCTGGTAGCGTATTTTAGGCCGCTCAACTCTGCACAAGCCCTTGGCCCTGGGCATTTCGAATTGGCGGCATTATCGTGGCGCACCGCTTTTGATGATACCGATGCCGCCTGGAACGATACCTTTGTGCATCCCGATTCAACCCACTGGCTGAAAGATGGTGCGCGGCTTCCCTTTCCGGGGCTGACAGCGCGCGTGGGCATTACCAACAAATTGGACGCAGGCATTTATTTCACCAAAAACCCCCAGGCCAACTATGGTTTCTGGGGCGCGCAACTGCAATACAACCTGGTGCACAACGAAGCACGCCAATGGTCGGTTGCAGCGCGCGCACACGTAACTTCCCTCTTTGGCCCTGCAGACCTCACGCTAAATACCTATGGACTGGAAGCCGTGGTTAGCAAAGAGTGGGCCGTCTATTCTGATTGGCTTACTGTTTCACCCTACTTAGGTGTTTCAACTTACATGGCCCATGCGCGCGAAACAACGGAAGCGGTTAACCTCAAGGACGAAACGCGGGCGGGGTTGCAGACCATGGCCGGTGTAGCAGCCCGTATTTACTTTGTAAGCCTGGGCCTGGAGTATAATGTGGCCCAATTGCAAACCGTATCATTTAAAGTGGGTGTTACTTTTTAGCCTGATTCAAACGACCACAGCTAACTCAATACCACGGTTAGCTGTGGTCTGACCAAAATCATAAAAAATTAAAATAAATAGATGGCGTTCGATGAAACTATTATCGTAATTTTACGATACAAGAATGCATGGGTCTGAGCAAAACAGAAGAGTTTACCAAAAGCCAGAATGAAATGGCGGCCCTGGCCAAAGCGCTGGCTCACCCGGCTCGCATTGCCATTCTTCAGCTCTTGTCAAAACGAAAGACGTGTGTATGTGGCGACATTGTAGATGAGTTGCCGCTGTCGCAATCTACCGTGTCGCAACACCTTAATGAATTAAAAAAGGCCGGCCTGATCAAGGGCGAGATAAACGGTCCCTCAGTGTGCTATTGTATAGATGCTAACGGCTGCACAAAAGCGCAAAAGGTATTGGGCGGCTTGTTTGAGAAAATCCGTGAGGCCTCCTGCTGCTGATTTTTTTTTGCTTTTATTGATCGCAATATTACGATAAAACATATGACAACCTCAGAAAAAGAACTCAAGAACCTGGTAAAAAAAAAGTATGCTGACATTGCCAGTCAATCGTATCAGCAAAATGCAGGCAGTTGTTGTGGCAGCGGTTGCGGCTGCTCACCGCTCGACACGGCCGTTATGGCCGAAGACTACTCCCAGCTACCGGGCTTTGTGGCCGATGCAGACCTGGGCCTGGGCTGCGGTCTCCCTACAGAATATGCTTTCATTAAAGAAGGCGATACAGTGATAGACCTCGGATCGGGTGCGGGCAACGATGCCTTCGTGGCGCGGTCGGTTACCGGTGCCTCCGGAAAAGTAATTGGCATTGACATGACGGAGAAGATGATTGCCAAAGCCCGTTTGAATGCAGAAAAACTGAACTATAACAACGTGGAGTTCAGGTTGGGCGATATTGAAAAGATGCCTGTGAACGACCACACAGCCGATGTTGTGGTAAGCAATTGCGTGTTGAACCTGGTGCCCAACAAACAGAACGCATTTGCGGAGATGTTTCGCATATTGAAACCCGGTGGGCACTTCAGCGTTTCGGATATTGTGTTGCAGGGTGCGTTGCCGGAAGGCTTGCAAAAAAGCGCTGAGTTGTATGTGGGCTGCGTATCGGGTGCCATCCAGGAATCTGCATACCTGGCGTTAATAACCGATGCAGGCTTCGTGCAAGTGCAAGTACAGAAGAGAAAACGCATTCAATTGCCCAACGAGCTGCTCAGTGTTTTTCTCACACAAGAGGAATTGACTAACTTTCAGGAGAGTGGCAACGGCATCTTCAGCATCACGGTATACGGAGAGAAGCCATCAAACCGGTAAAAGCATGAACCAAACCCACACCCTTACTGCCCAACTCGTAACAGATGTTCGCAGCCTGAGCGAAATGCAGTCGTTGTTGCAGGAAAGCAAACTTCCGTATCAGGATGTGCGGGTAGAGGGAAATATCATGGTAGCTTACCATGATAAAAATCAATTGGTGGCCTGTGGCGGGCTTGAAATCTACGGGATTTATGCCCTACTCCGCTCGGTGGCAGTGGCCGAAAGTCACCGGGGTCAAACGCTGGGGCAACAAGTGGTAGATGACCTGTTAAGTCGTGCGCGCACAAAGGGACTGAAAGCCATTTACCTGCTTACCGAAACCGCGCACGATTTCTTCCTGAAGAAGGGATTTACAGACATCGACAGATCGCAGGTTCCCACAGAAGTAAAATCATCGAGCGAATTCACATCGGTGTGCCCTTTATCTGCCGCCTGCATGGTGCAGGCATTGTAACCCTATTGGTCGTTAGGAAAACAAAATTATGAAGGCCTCGCGTGGTGAATAGCAATTCCAAATTACATTTGCTATTCACATAACACTTCATGAAGCCGATAAGGTATTTCGTAATCGATTTCGATAGCACTTTCACCAAGGTAGAGGCGTTTGATGTGCTGGCCGACATCAGCCTGGAGGGACATCCGGAGAAGGAAACGCTCAAGCAAAAGATCAAAGACATCACCAACCAGGGCATGGATGGCTCGTTGTCGTTCCGCGAATCGCTGGAGCAGCGACTGGCCATTCTGGCACCCAATAAAACGCACCTGCAGCAGTTGGTAAAGGTACTTCGGGAGAAAGTGTCAGATTCTTTTAAGCGCAACCGCGAATTTTTCGAAACCTTCTCCAATCAAATATATATCATCTCCAACGGCTTCCACGCGTTCATCGATCCGATTGTAACCGAGTTCGGCATCAAACCCGAAAACATATTGGCCAATCGTTTTGTGTTCGATGACGCAGGCAGGGTCATTGGCTTCGATAAAGACAATCCGCTTTCCGCGAACAACGGCAAGGTTGAACAGCTGAAGAGGCTGAGCTTGCCTGGCGATGTGTATGTAATTGGCGATGGCTATACCGATTATGAAATCAAACATGCCGGCCTGGCCAATAAGTTTTATGCTTTTACCGAAAACGTGGAGCGAGAAAATATCCTGAACAAGGCGGATCACATCGCTCCCAGCCTGGATGAGTTTTTGTATCTCAACAAACTCAACACGGCCATCTCCTACCCGAAAAACCGCATCAATGTACTGTTGCTGGAGAATGTGCACCCCGTGGCCGTTCAACTTTTGAAGGCCGAAGGCTTCAACGTAGAAACCTACCATGCCGCCATGACGGAGGAAGAGCTGTGCGAAAAAATCAAGAACGTATCGGTATTGGGCATTCGCTCTAAAACACACGTCACCGCCAAAGTGCTGGAGCAGGCCAACCGCCTGATGGTGATCGGAGCGTTTTGTATTGGCACCAACCAGATCGACCTGAAGGCGGCCACTAAGAAAGGCATAGCGGTGTTCAACGCGCCCTTCAGCAATACACGGTCGGTAGTGGAACTGGCCGCAGCCGAAATGATTATGTTGATGCGCAACATCGTGGACAAGTCGGCCAAGATGCACCAGGGCGTATGGGATAAGTCGGCCAAAGGCAGTTTTGAAGTGCGGGGTAAAAAACTGGGCCTGATTGGCTACGGAAACATTGGCACGCAACTTTCCGTGCTGGCCGAGGCGATGGGTATGCGTGTGCTGTACTACGACCGCGAAGAAAAACTATCGCTTGGTAATGCCGTGAAGTGCAAGAGCATGACCGAAGTGCTGGAACAGGCCGATGTGATTTCTTTGCACGTAGACGGTCGTGCCAGCAATACCAACCTCATTGGCGAGCGCGAGTTCGCCCTAATGAAAAAGGGTGTAATCTTCATCAACCTGAGTCGGGGCCACGTGGTAGACATCAAAGCACTGCGTGATAACCTGATGAGCGGCAAAGTGGCCGGCTGCGCCATTGACGTTTTCCCCCATGAACCGGTAAGCAATGACGAGGAGTTTCAGTCGGAATTGCGCGGCCTGCCAAACACCATACTGACGCCACACATTGGCGGTAGCACGCTAGAGGCTCAGGAAAACATTGGTCAGTTTGTGCCGGCCAAATTCCTGGATTACATCAATGTCGGCAGCACATCCAACAGTGTCAACTTCCCGAACCTGACGCTGCCAACGCTCGAAAATGCACACCGCCTGATACACATTCACGACAACGTGCCCGGCATCCTCGCGAAAATCAACCAGGTGCTGGCACATCATGGCATCAACATCGTAGGGCAATACTTAAAAACCAACGAACACATTGGCTACGTGATTACCGACATCAACAAAGAATACAATAAGGAAGTGATAAAAGAACTGCGTGCGATTGAGCACACCATTAAGTTCAGGGTATTGTATTAATTCAGACCTTTCTTTTTTCTTACTACGTACTTCTCGAAGAAAGCGCGGCTGTTCAATACTTCCATATCCGCAAAAAAGAAGTCGTCTTCGTATTCGGTCACAATGCACTGGCACGCGACTTCTTTGGCCGCGTAATATTGCAGTCCGTCTTCGAAGTCTGCAATGCGTTTATTGCCTGTCGTTTTGCGCACCACCTCTCCCGTGTTATTGGCAATCGCTATTTTGGAGGCCAGCAGGTCCATTTTAGATTTGGCCACGCGTGTGGCGTGCTTCTTTTCTGCAAAGTAAAAGGCAATGGCCAGGCAAAGCGGAGAGGTATAGACCTGGAATTCTTTGGAATCGATTAAACTTAAAAGGCGCGATGAATAGGTAAAGAGCGGATACTCTTTGTTCAGCACCGAAACCAAAATATTCGCATCGAGCAATATTCTCACTTCCGCGACTTGAAGTATTCTGACTTCAAGCTAAAAATGATGTACGTATAACTAAAAACAGGGTATAAAAAAAAACCCACTGGACTTGGCGAGGTGCTAAACCCCTAAATGACAAGTTTTGAGCCGCTGGCAGCCGCAACCTTCCACTGTTAACCTGCTTTTTGGGCGAGGTGCTGACGGTGAACGCCAGCATGAGGCCTGGTTTTGTCTGATCGCTATGCCCGGTATTGTTCTTTATTGTTCGGTTCAGCGAACATGTCCCAAATCCGAGTGGGATTTTCTATAACAAACGTAAACAATCTTTCATAGTTGTCAAGGCTTGATTTCTTTCTGATTTTTCATTACTTGGCGTTTCAATTTCTCACGTGAAAATTAACTTTACTCCCGGCCCTTCGCAGTTGTTTTTTACAGTGGAGGGGCACGCGCGCCAGGCCTTTCGCGATGGTATTCCCTCTATCACGCACCGCAGCAAACAATTTGAGCACATCTACCAATCGGTAAAAGATGGCTTGAGAGCGTTATTGGGGTTGCCTGATTCCTTTCACGTAGCATTCACGGGCTCTGCTACCGAGGTGTGGGAGCGCTCCATCGAGAATCTGGTAACGGAAAAATCATTGCATTTTGTAAATGGCTCCTTCTCGGCCCGCTATTTTGAAGTTGCCAAACAACTGGGAAGAAGACCAGAAAAGTATGAAGTAACGGAAGGGCTTGGATTTAATGAATACGCCCCACAAGGAACCCCCGAACTAATTGCTTTGACACACAATGAAACCAGTACGGGCGTTTCGTTGCCACTTGATTTTATCCATTCCTTCCGATCGATCCATCCCGATGCGCTGGTAGTGGTAGATGCCGTATCCTCGCTGCCATACCCTGCCTTCGACTATACGAAAATAGATGCTGTATTCTTTTCGGTGCAGAAAGCGTTTGGTTTACCGGCCGGCCTAGGTGTGTGGCTACTGAACGACCGGTGCGTGGCGCGGGCGGAATTGCTGCTGGCACAGGGCCATACCATTGGTTCTTATCACTCTATTCCCAGCCTCGTTAGCCTTGCCAAAAAAAATCAAACGCCCGAAACGCCCAATGTGCTGGGCATCTACCTGCTCAGCAAAGTGCTGGAAGATTTTAATCGCAGAGGCATTCAACAAATCAGAAAAGAAACGGAATACAAAGCTGCCCTCTTATACCAGGCATTAGAGCGAACCAAAGTGGCGAGTCCTTTTGTTCACAACACAGCCTTTCGATCGAACACCGTTATTGTGGCACAGTGCGATGGCCATACAGAGACCATTACCAAGGCATTGGCTGCCCAAGGCATGCTACCGGGCGATGGGTATGGTAAATTCAAAACCACACAACTTCGCTTTGCCAACTTCCCCACCCACTCCAAAGAACAGTACGAACACCTGGTTGACACACTGGCAGCATTGGGATAAAATTTTTCTTGAACTGGAATAAACCATAGCTCGGCCAATTAGTCTAAATTCCAGAAATCTGAACCACCCCGCTTGGAAGACAAGGAACTGTTAGCCAAACTGCGCAATCCGGAAACGCGTAATTACGGGTTTAATATGTTGGTGCGCCAATACCAGCAGCGGGTGTACTGGCATGTGCGAAAAATGGTAATCGACCACGATGATGCCGATGACTTGACCCAGGAAATATTCATCAAGATCCACAAAGCCATCGACCAGTTTCGGGAAGATGCGCTGCTGTTTACCTGGATTTACCGCATAGCCACCAACGAATGCCTCAGTTTCCTGCAAAAGAAAAGGAGGCGCTTCTTTTTGCCGCTGGAAGATGTGGGCGCAGAGCTGGCCCGCAAGGTAGACGAAGGCCACCTGATGAGTGGAGAAGATATTCAAAAAAAACTTCAAAAAGCGTTACTTAAGCTACCTGATAAACAGCGACTTGTGTTCAATATGAAGTATTTTGATGAAATGCCTTATGAGCAAATTGCCGACATTACTTCTACCAGCGTTGGTGCGCTGAAGGCCAGCTACCACCACGCGGTAAAGAAAATCGAAGAATTTCTGGATGAATGATTAAACTTTGAAATCTTTTGAAAGTCCAAGTGTGGTGAAAAAACTGGAAGACATACCGCGCAAGCCCATTTACCAGGTGCCCGATGGCTATTTCGAGCGGCTGCCCCAGGTTATCCAATCGCGCGTAAGCCACGAACCCAAGAGTGCAGGGCTCTTGCTTTCGTGGGGATGGGCCCTACGGGTAGCCGTTCCCGTGTTGGTGCTGGTAGTGGCCGTGTGGTTCTGGTGGCCGGCTAAGCCCAGCATAGAAGAGCAACTGGCCTCGATCGATGTAGACCAGTTGACATTATACTTGAACGATACCGACCTGACAACCGAAGAGCTTTTTGAAACGGTTACATGGAGCAGCGAAGACCTGGAGGCATTGGAAGAAACCGTTTACAGCACGATATACATAGGCGCAGAAGCTGATGAATGGATAGAGGCGTTGGAATTAAATCTGAACTAACATGAAGATGAAAACATTAAGTAACCTACTTGCCACCGTGCTTGTGCTGGTGGCCCACCTGGGCATGGCACAACAACCCACCGATGAGTTGGATGCCATTCAGCAAGACCCAAAGGCACAGGAGCGCATCAACAACCTGCGGATAGCTTACCTTACCGAAAGGCTGGGGCTTACCTCCGAACAGGCTGAAAAGTTCTGGCCTGTTTACAGGGAGTTCGCACAAGAACGCAGTAAGTTGCGCAACGAACTGAAAGAAGCACAACGGGGCATCGACCCCAACAACCCCGACCCGCGCAGGCAGGAAGAACTCGTTAACCTCGGCTTGAAAATCAGGCAGCGCGAACTCGACCTGGAGAAAGATTACTCCGACCGGCTCTTGAAAGTGATTTCTGCGCAACAGGTGTTAAATTTGCGAAGGGCCGAGCAGGACTTCCGCGAGATGTTATTGAACCAGATTCAGCAACGAAGGATGCAGCAGCAACGAAGAGAGAACCTGCCCAACCGGCCACGCATACGAAATTGAGTAATTGAAGTTGAAATACGCTGGCTGTGTTGTTTTAGTTCTCCTGTCGCTGCGGGGCTACGGCCAGGCGTCCGATTCGCTTTTGCTGAAGAATGACCGCGCACTGGCCGAATTGGACTCTATTCTGAACTCGCCCGATTCGCTTTCCATACTGGGACTGATCGACAGCCTGCTGCGCCTGGAACCGCTGCCCTCGCAATTGGCGGTGCGCGTGGGCTACAACAGCAATGCCAATTCAGAAGCACGTGCCGTGGGCATCAACACATTCGGCATGTCTGCAGGTGCTTCTTACTACCATCGTTCAGGCTTGTATGCCGATGTAGCCACGTACTGGAGTCAGGAATACGATCCCCAGGTGTATTTGTCGATAGCCTCCGCTGGCTACCTGGGCTCCATTACCAAATACTGGTCGGTCATGGGTGAGTATGGCTACAATCATTACCAACAGCAAACCGTTACCGCTGCGGATGGTTCCACCGAACAGGTGGCGGCCATCCCCTTTCGCCACACCGTGCAGGTGGCCAACTTTTTCGATGTGGGCATCTTTACGTTTCGCATGGACTACAGTCTGCTCCTGGGCGATCGCACGGCTCATCGCATCTCTCCCATGGCCAGCCTTCAGCTAACGAAAAAAAAATGGTTGGGTACTGACCGGATCAGCGCTTTCCCCTCGGCTGGCATCACCTACGGCAACCAGGTGCTTACTGAATACCTGCCCTACTCTACCCGCAGACTCGAGATGTTTATCCGCTATCGAAACAACCTGCCGTTGTTTTACGAAGTGCAGCGGCAAGTGTGGGGTGTAATGAATGTGGCGTTGAGTCTGCCGGCCTCGGTTACGTTAAAGAAATGGACAGTTCAGGCCAGTTATGCATACAACATTCCTGTAGCATTGCCGGGCGAAAACCTCGATATTCCCAACAGCGGCTTCCTGTCGCTGATGCTTCTGCGCTACATCGACTTTTAGAAGCTTTGCGCCCGCCCTTTTTGGGGTTTGATTACAACGCAGCTTTTGATATTTTTCAGCTTCCTTTTACCGCACCTGATTATTATGAGCCGATTTAATCTGATCTTCCTCACCCTACTTTGTTTTCAAACCCGGGCACAAGACTTCCGCTGGCAACAGCGGGTAGAGTATACCATGAAAGTAGCACTGAACGTGCAAACACATCAGCTCAAGGGCGATCAGACCCTGGTGTATTTCAACAACTCTCCCGATACATTAACCAAAGTTTATTACCACCTGCACTTCAACGCCTTTCAGCCTGGCAGCATGATGGATGTGCGCTCCCGCAACATTGCCGACCCCGACCGAAGAATTGCAGACCGCATTTCAAAACTTACCGAATCAGAAATCGGATATCAGAAAGTACAATCGCTTACGCAAGACGGGCAACCCGTAACCATGCGCACAGAGGGAACCATTCTGGAGGTAACATTAGCCAAACCGCTGATGCCGCAAACAAAAACTACTTTTCAGATGAAGTTCGAGGCACAGGTACCCGTTCAGATCAGACGCTCCGGAAGAAACAACAGCGAGGGTATTGCCTATTCCATGACGCAGTGGTACCCCAAAATAGCCGAGTACGATTTTCAGGGCTGGCATGCCTACCCCTATGTGGCCCGCGAGTTCCACAGCGTGTGGGGCGACTTCGATGTGAGCATCACCATCGATCCAACCTTTGTGGTAGCTGGCACTGGCGTGCTTCAAAATGCCGATCAGATCGGCCATGGGTATGAGAAACCCGGCACACAAGTACCTAAGGCCACCAAAGATGTAACGTGGCGCTTTGTGGCGAAAAATGTGATCGACTTTGCGTGGGCTGCCGACCCCGACTATACGCACGACCGTATGCAGGTGCCCGGAGGGCCCGAGTTGCACTTCTTCTACCAGAAGAATGACAAAACGCGAGAGAGCTGGAAGATCATGCAACCAATTGCAGTGCAGGTTTTTCAGTTTCTAAGCAATACGTTCGGGCAATATCCTTACACCACGTATTCCATCATTCAAGGTGGCGATGGTGGCATGGAGTACCCCATGTGCACACTCATTATGGGAGAGGGAAAGCTGGAAGGAACGGTGGGAACCATGGCTCACGAGGTGGCACACAGTTGGTACCAGATGGTGCTGGCCAGCAACGAAGCGCTCTACGCCTGGTTCGATGAGGGTTTTACAGACTTTGCCAGCGATGAGGCCCTGGCTTTCATCACCCAAACAGCCAACGACCATGCGGCCAGCTACCGCAACTATTTCTCAATGGTAAACCGCGGTATGCTGGAATTACCAAGCCAGCATTCCGACCACTTTAAAACCAACGCCGGCTACCGAACCGGGTCGTACACCGCAGGTGCCCTTTTTCTGCATCAGCTAAAATACATTATTAGCACTGACGCTTTCTACCGGGGCATGAAGCGCTACTACAACACATGGAAGTTCCGTCACCCCGAGCCCAACGACTTTATCCGTATCATGGAGAAAGAGTCGGGGATGCAATTGCACTGGTACCTGCGGTATTGGATTTATACCACACGCACCATCGACTACGGCCTTACAGATTTGCAGCCCGCTGGTAGCGGCACAACGGTTACACTTAGCCGAATAGGCGAATTGCCCATGCCTGTTGACTTATTGGTGACCTACTCAGATGGATCCAAAGAGATGATTTACATACCGCTGAATGAAACCCTGGGTAATAAACCCAACGAAGAGCCGGCCGTTAGTCGAAAAGAGCTAACTGCGTGGCCGTGGGTGAATCCCGCATACACTGTATCACTGAGTCGCAAACCGGCAGAAATTGCAAAGCTTGAAATAGACCCTTCGCAGCGCATGGCCGATGTAGACAGAGGCAACAACGTGCTGGAAGTAAAAGAAGGCGTGGCCGCTCCGCAAAAATAGATGGCTCTGAACTACATCTGGACGGGCTTCTTCCTGGTAGCGTTTGTTGTGGCGCTGCTGAAACTGGTTTTTGGTGGCGATACGGAGGTGTTCCCCGCTATGCTCAACGCCTCGTTCGACATGGCCAAAACAGGTTTTGAACTGGCGCTCTACCTAACGGGTGTGATGTCGCTTTGGCTTGGCCTGATGAAAATCGGAGAAAAGGGAGGCATGGTTGCCCTGCTTTCGCGCCTGGTGGGCCCCTTCTTCTCGCGCCTACTCCCTGAGATACCGCGCGATCATCCCGCTACCGGTTCGGTGATCATGAATTTCAGTGCCAACATACTTGGCCTCGACAACGCGGCCACCCCTTTGGGGCTCAAGGCCATGAAAGAGATGCAGGAACTGAACCCCGTAAAGGACACGGCCTCCAACGCCCAGATCATGTTTCTGGCACTTAACACCTCCGGGCTCACGGTTATTCCACTCTCCATTATTCTCGACCGGTCAGTTTTAGGAGCAGCTAACCCAACTGATATCTTCATTCCGGTATTGATCGCCACATCATTTTCCTCGGTGGGTGCGCTGTTACTGGTTTCCATCTACCAACGCATCAACCTGTTCGACAAAGTTATCCTGGCTTATCTGGCAGCTTTTCTAACCCTGTTAATCGGGGCAGTCTGGTACTTCACTTCGCTGCCGCAAGAAGACCTGCAGCGGCAATCGAACCTGGTAAGTAGCTTCATTATCATTTCTGTAATCGTTGGGTTTCTTTTACTCGGCATCCGAAGGAAATTACCACTATTCGAAACCTTTATTGAAGGCGCTAAGGAGGGGTTTGAAACATCTATCAAAATCATACCCTACCTGGTAGCCATATTGGTGGCCATCGGCATGTTTCGTGCTTCGGGAACGCTGCAATATGTGGTGAATGGAATAGCCTGGCTGGTGGGCCTCTTGGGTGCCAATACCGACTTTGTAGACGCCCTGCCCGTGGCTTTGCTGAAACCGCTCAGTGCAGGTGCCGCCAAAGGCATGATGGTGGAGACGGTAAAAACGCTGGGCCCCGATTCCTTTGCCGGTCGCCTGGCCAGCATTTTCCGCGGCTGCACCGAAACCACTTTCTACATACTGGCGGTTTATTTTGGATCGGTCAGCATTCGCAAAACACGCTACGCACTTACGGTGGGCTTGCTGGCAGATATGATTGGAATTGTGGCCGCAATTTTTGTAGCCTATCTATTTTTCCACTGAAAAATCACTAAACTTGTTGCATGGAAAAGAAAGCCGAAATTCAAAAGACTATTTACGACAACGCCAAGAGTCACTTCCTTGGCAACTTTCCCGACTCACTACCCATCGAACAGGCTTACGTACATATTGGTATGTACCTGGGTTGGATCATTGATACCGGTTTGTATTCAGAATACTTCGAAGAGGAAGCGGCCATTCAGATTTTCCGTTTCACCCGCAGGGAGATTTCATGCACCATCTTAAGCGAAATCTGGGATGGCTACCTGGGCCATGAACTCTTTAACCGCGAAGGCAACATGTTTACCTACTATTATTACGGTGGCGGCCTGTACCGGGCCGACTATGACGAGATACTTGTGAAGAACCTGCCTTCCATTTATCATGTAACCGACAGTTGGGACAACTACGAAAAAATTAAAAACCGTATCTCGATGCGTCACCAAGATTGGAAGAAACTAACCGGCAACTAAGCCGGTTTTTTTATTGCACCACTATCTTGCCTGACTTGTCGATGATCACCAACTTACTCTCTCCCGTTGTATCCGTAGTCTTCACGGTAAGTTCTCCGGTGGTGGCATTCAGTATCAGTTCGGTGGGCCTGTATTCCATTTGGTAGGTGTTGCTCCAAGCCAACCCATCGGTGCGGTAAATTTTGGCGATGCAAACCGGAAATTTCTCCTGTTGCTTCGTTTCAGAATACACCAGGCCGTAATACAATTGTCCCTGCTCATCGGCATTGGCGAGCCCTTTGATGACAGGCAGGCTGCGGGTGTTGAAAATCTTTTTATCAAGGGGGAAATTAATCTTCAAATCTGGCTTCCGCGAAGGGGTGATGGTGTAAAAGTAGCCCACAGAAGAAGAGTCGGCACCAAACTTAAGACCCAAAGTATACCCGTCATCCTTAATAATCAGGGGCTTGTAAGTCGATGAGGAATTTCCAAACTCCAACGGTACGGAGTCTTTTTCGATCACCAGCCATTTCATGGCTTCTTTTACTTGCCGCAACTGTTCCTCACGCCTCCGTTTCTCGTTGGCAGCATAGTCTTGCGTAGCCTGAATCAGGCTCTTCAGCACCTGCGTGGTACCGTAGGCGTTGGTTACAAAATGAGCGTAGTTCGTAGCCTCTTCCTCCAGCGGCCGGGCCATCAACAAAGAAGCGATGCTGTCTACGCGGGCCACGGCTTTCCATTCTGTTTCCAGCGCCCTGGCCTTCAGCCTCAGGTCTGCCGAATCGCGCGCGGCTTTGTTCTCCACCCGCAACGACCCGTATTTCAGTTCCGAAATTTTCATCTTAAAGACCTCGAGCGGCATAGGTGCCGGGTCGAACTTTTTCACCGGGTTGTCGCGCAGCCGCGCCTCCATGGTGGATAATTCTGTGTTCACCGACACGGAATCCTTTTTCACCTTCTCTGCCAACTTGTTGATTTCAATATCGCGGGCAATCAGTTCTTTGCGCAAGGGGATTACCTCATTTTCAATAAGACCTGTTGCCTCTTTGGCCCACGCGGCAAAGTCGTGCACAGCCACCTGGTCGGCATAGAAATCTACCGAGACATCGGCAGGCGCATGGAAGTCGGTGAGGGCGCGAGGTGTCAGTGTTGGGTTATAGCCTGTTTTACCTAACTGAGCCAGCGTGATTTTGTACTCCTGAAAGGCGGCAGTGCAAGAGTCGGCCGTGCTCCGAATTTTTGTTAGCGCGTCCAGCGTCTGCTCATCGGAGCGCAACAGAAATTCTTTCCATCCAGGCTGGCTTTTTTGAACAGCTACATACTGGCTAACAGCAGATGTATACAATTTCTGAACTTGTTGAAACTGGCGATTGAGCAACGTGATGCGGGAGCTGCGCTCTTTCAGCATCTGTACGCGCTTTTCTATGTCGAGGTGAATGTCTGAAATTTTGATGCCGAATTCGCCTGTCCTTAAATCTCTGCGGCTGTAGGCCTCGTAGTACTCGCCATTGCGCTTCAATTCGCGTTCTGTAATTCCTTTCATCGCCAGGTCGTAATACAAAATAGCGGAGTCTGCCAGCACCTTGGCACGGTCTGCCTCTTTCAACACATCTGCCTTCACGGTTTTTTCCTGCAGCAACTGCGCCATGAACAGGTGGGCGTTCGGGTTTTCCTTTTCGTCTGCCAGGTATTTGCGCAGAAAGGGCTCGGCCTGGTCGAACTGCCTGGCATTGAGCAGAATATACAAATCCTTGTACTTCACTTTCTGTGCGGCTGCCGGAAACACGCAAAGGGCAATAAGAATGGCGAAAAACGAACGCTTCATGGTCTATTCTTGTTCGAAGGTATCAATTTATAGACATTTGTTAAACAGGTAACCAAGAACCGGGCCGAAGCACTATGAAAAAAATCATCGATTGGGTAAAGCCGGCTGTCATTGCCATTACACTCTTGCTGGTGCTGAAATGGACCGGCCTGTTGGGTGGCATTTCTGAGGTGGCGCAAGCTGCCTTACTTAAAACTGGTGTTCGCAATGCAGACGACAGCCACACCTCTGTACCCGAACCGTTCGATTTCAATTTCAAGATTCGCACGCTGCAAGGTCAGCCGGTAGATTTTCAGCAATTCAGAGGCAAGGTGGTGTTTTTGAACCTGTGGGCCACCTGGTGCGGGCCTTGCCGGGCCGAAATGCCGGGCATACAGCAACTTTATAACACCATAGACCGAAGCCAGATCGAGTTTGTAATGCTATCGCTTGATCGAAGTGAACACAAGCAGAAGGTGGCGGATTACATCAGCAAGGCATCCTACTCGTTTCCTGCCTACACACCCATTGGCAACCTGCCGGCCGCACTAAATGTGCCCTCTATACCAACAACACTCATCATCAATAAACAGGGGCAAATTGTATCTACCGAGGTGGGTGCCACCAACTTTAATACCAAACGCTTCAAGAAATTCTTACAGCAACTGGCAGAAGAGTAAAGCAATCGTCATCTTCGCTTCCGGTATGGAAACGAAACTCTTCAGCCTGGAAAACAAAGTAGCGCTGATCACGGGCAGCGGCAGTGGCATCGGCAGGGCCATCGCAGAATTATTTGCACAGCAGGGCGGCCAGGTATGTCTCCTTGAAATCAACCAACAAGCGGCCAGCCACACACAGCAAGCTATCCATGCCCGAAACGGTAAGGCCGAAATTTTTGCCTGCAACGTAGCCAACCAACGCGAAGTGATGGATGCGGTGGCCAACATAAACCATCGTTATGGCAAACTGGACATCTTGGTAAACAGTGCGGGCATTGCACACATCGGCAAACTCACCACCACCAACGAAGCGGATTTCGAGCGACTATTCCAGATAAACGTAAAAGGTGTGTACAACTGTATGTTGGCTGCGGTAGAGGCAATGCTTCCCCAAAAGCAGGGCGTTATCCTCAATATTGCTTCCGTGGCCTCTTCCGTAGGCATTCCCGAACGATTTGCCTATTCTATGACTAAGGGTGCCGTTGTGTCCATGACTTTATCGGTGGCCAAAGATTATATTAAAGAGGGCATTCGGTGCAATTGTATATCACCCGGCCGGGTTCATACGCCATTTGTAGAGGGCTTTTTGAAAGCCAACTACCCTGGCAAAGAAGTCGAAATGTTCAACAAGCTGTCGAAGACGCAACCGATTGGCCGCATGGCACGTCCGGAAGAGATTGCCCACCTCGCGCTGTACTTGTGTTCGGACGAGGCCGCATTTATTACAGGAACGGATTATCCCATCGATGGTGGTTTTATTAAATTGAACACCTAAGAATCCAACTAGCGCTTATACCATGAAATTATTTCGGTTTGGCAGTGCCGGCCACGAAAAGCCAGGCGTTTTTTTAGACAACAAAATGCTCGATGCTTCTTCCTTTGGCGAAGACTACGGAGAGTCATTTCTGGCTGCCGATGGATTGAATCGGTTGACGGACTGGCTGAAGTCCAACGCGGCTAAACTTCCGGCTATTCCGGCCGGTGTGCGGCTGGGCCCCTGCGTGCAGCGTCCGTCAAAAATAATATGCGTAGGCCTCAACTACACCAAACATGCGCTGGAGTCGAAAATGCCGCTGCCCAAAGAGCCCATCATTTTCTTTAAGTCTACCACTGCGTTGAGTGGCCCCAACGACCCGGTTGTGATTCCACGCCAGAGTGAAAAAACAGATTGGGAGGTAGAGTTGGCGTTTGTGATGGGAAAGAAAGCCACCTACGTGGATGAAAAAGATGCACTGAATTACGTAGCTGGTTTTTGCCTGCACAACGACTACAGCGAACGCGCCTTTCAATTGGAGCGCGGAGGCCAGTGGGTGAAAGGCAAAAGCTGCGACACCTTTGCCCCCATGGGGCCCTACCTGGTTACACGCGATGAAGTGGCCGACTTTAACAACCTGAAAATGTGGTTGAAAGTAAATGGGCAGGTGATGCAAGACAACAACACCGATGACATGATCTTTGAAGTGCCGTACCTGGTAAGTTATATCAGCCAGTTTATGACGCTGCTTCCCGGAGACATCATTTCAACGGGAACCCCGGCCGGTGTGGGCATGGGGTTTAACCCGCCCGTGTATTTAAAGCCAGGCGATGTGGTGGAGTTGGGCATCGAAGGGCTTGGCGAGCAACGGCAGGTGGCAGTGGCTGCGTTATGACAATTGACGCGCACCAGCATTTTTGGAAGTACAATCCGCAGCGCGATGCATGGATCACCAACGACATGCAGGTAATCCGACAGGATTTTCTACCGGCAAACTTACAAGGCCTGCTGCGCGAAAATTCAATCGATGGGTGTGTGGCTGTGCAGGCCGATTCATCAATTGATGAAACCCGATTCCTCCTTCAACTGGCTGCGGACAATAATTTTATTCGTGGGGTAGTTGGTTGGGTAAACCTGCTGTCTGGCGATCTTGACAAAAGACTGGAAGAATGGAGTAGCCACTCGGACTTATTGAAAGGCTTTCGACACATTGTGCAGGCCGAACCTGCCGGCTTTTTGGACAACCCAGCATTCGTGCGAAATGTAAAAATGTTAGATCGTTTCAACTATACGTACGATCTGCTCATCTATCCGCACCAGTTGGCAGAAGCCATCCGGTTTGTAAGGCAAACAGGCGAGCAGCGCATTGTGCTCGACCATTTGGCAAAACCCTCCATCAGGCACAAAGAAATAACCGAATGGAGAAAACAGATCAAAGAACTCTCGGCTAACCCACACGTATATTGTAAACTTTCTGGTCTTGTAACAGAGGCCGACTGGAGTAACTGGAAGGAGGCCGATTGCAGACCGTACCTGGAAGTGGCGCTCGATTGTTTTGGGCCCAGGCGTTTGATGTTCGGCAGCGATTGGCCGGTTTGTCTGCTGGCCGCCTCGTATCAACAGGTAATAGACATCGTTAAGAATTTCATTGCCTCGCTTTCCGCGGAAGAAAAAAAAGCGATCATGGGTGAAAATGCCATCCACTTTTATAATCTTTAGTGAATGGACCTTCAGCTAACAAACAAAGTGGTGATTGTGAGTGGCGGTGCCAAAGGCATTGGTGAAGGTATTGTTCGTGTACTGGCCAACGAGGGGGCTTTACCGGTTATTGCCGGGCGAAGTGAAAAAGACAACGAAGCATTGGCCGAACATTTAAGGCGGGCCGGAAAAGAATGCTTTGCGGTAACCGCAGAGTTAACGCAACCCGAAGCATGCGAAAAAGTGGTGGAGGAAACCATGCGAAAATTCAACCGCATCGATGGACTGGTAAACAATGCCGGTGTGAACGATGGCGTTGGCCTGGAGCATGGTAGCTACGAGGGGTTTATGCAGTCTCTGCACCGCAACCTGGTCCATTATTATCTGCTGGCCCACTACAGCCTTCCCGCGCTTAAGAAATCCAAAGGAGCCATTGTGAACATTGGTTCGAAAACAGCCGAGACCGGGCAAGGCAATACATCGGCCTATGCCGCTGCCAACGGGGGGCGCAATGCGCTAACGCGCGAGTGGGCCGTGGAATTATTAAAATACGGTATTCGTGTGAATGCCGTCATCGTTGCCGAGAGTTATACTCCGCTCTACGAAAAGTGGATACAGACGTTTCCGAATCCTGAAGAGAAGCTGGCTTCTATTACGCAAAAAATTCCGCTCGGAAACCGGATGACCACCGCGGAGGAAATTGCCAATACGGTAGCCTTCTTGTTGTCAGAAAAGTCCAGTCATACTACCGGGCAGTTGGTGCACGTAGATGGCGGCTACGTTCACCTCGACCGTGCAATCTAATTTTATGGCAATCCCCCACATCCCTCCCTCCTCACCCACATCCCAATCTTCCGAACCCACCAGGCCGTACCTTGTGCCCTTTGTGCTGGTTACCAGTCTGTTTTTTTTATGGGGCCTGGCCAACATTCTCAACTCCGCGCTGATTGCGCACTTTCAACCTGTTTTTGAAATAAGCAGGGCGCAAGCCTTACTGGTGGAGACGGCTTTTTATTTCGGCTATTTTACCATTGCCATCCCTGCAGGGCTGTTCATGGAAAAACGTTCATACAAGAGCGGTATTCTGTTCGGGCTGCTGCTTTACGCCACCGGGGCACTGCTGTTTATCCCTGCCGCAAAAACGCTCACGTTTGGTTTTTTCCTTGTAGCGCTGTACATCATTGCCAGCGGCCTCGCCTTTCTGGAGACGGCAGCCAATCCCTATGTGTCTATCTTGGGCAATCCCAACACTTCGGTGCAACGACTCAACTTTGCGCAGTCCTTCAACGGGGTGGCTTTGGTTGTAGGTCCGTGGATTGCAGGTCAGTTTATTTTCGCAGGTAACGAAGGCACCATGCACACCGAAGCGCTTCGGCAGCAGGCGGCCAATGCAGTTATCTTGCCCTATGTCTGGATAGCGGGGGCCGTTCTACTGGTGGCACTGCTCATCTACCTGGTGCGCATGCCTGAGCCCTCCAAAGAGGGCAAGCTGGTGTTCGATTGGTCGGTGTTGAAACACAAACACCTACGGTGGGCCATCATCGCCCAACTTTTTTATGTAGGCGCCCAGGTAGGCATTTGGGGCATTACCATTAATTATATCGTAGATCTGATTCCCGGCACTTCGCGCGAAGCCGCCTCGAAAGAATACATGGCCATTGGCACGTTTCTTTTTGTGGCGGGCAGGTTTTTGGGAACCTGGTTATTAACATTCATCAAAGACCATAAGTTGCTGGCTTACTATGGTTCTGCTGCGGTTGTGTTGTGTGCTGCCGGCATATTTGCTGAAGGCAAAGTGGCGGTTTACGCCATCCTATCCATCAACTTCTTTATGTCGATCATGTTCCCTACCATCTTCGCCCTTGGCGTGAAAGACCTGGGTGAACAAACGAAGTTAGCTTCTTCTTTCATCATTATGGCCATCGTAGGTGGCGCCATTGTTCCCCCCGTCATGGGGCTGGTAGCTGACCATGTGGGCATACAAGCATCATTCATACTGCCTCTATTGTGTTTCTGTACCGTGGTTTTCTACGGTGCACGGGGATACCAGATTAACAAAAGCCTATGAAACGATATTGTCTGGCCCTTGATCTGAAAGAAGACCCGGAATTGATTGCCGCCTACGAGGCACACCATCGAAAGGTGTGGCCCGAAATCATTTCCTCGATCCGTGGCGCGGGAATTACGCAAATGGAAATATACCGCATCGCCAACAGGCTGTTCATGATCATGGAAACAACCGACCATTTTACATTCGAACGCAAGGCGCAGACAGACCATGGGAATGCGAAGGTACATGAATGGGAAGCGCTGATGTGGAAATACCAACAAGCCTTGCCTGGAGCCAAGCCGGGCGAGAAGTGGATGCTGATGGATAAAATCTTTGACCTATCGCAATTCCAATAGACGTGGTTTCAGCTTAGCCATGCCCGTGCTGGCTTTCTCCAGCACAAATTCCAGGCTCGGCACATGGTATACCTCTGGCTTCTTCGGGTCAACCAGAAACTTGGGCACTTCGGTTCTCACATAATCGATTAAGCCCGCGGCCGGATACACCACCATGGAGGTGCCCACCACCAGAAAAACATCTGCCTCGCTGGCCAGGGTCGCAGCAGTCTCCATCAACGGTACCATTTCACCAAACCAAACAATGTTAGGACGCAATTGCGAGCCTCTTTCGCAGCGATCGCCCAGGTTTAGCTGCCAGCCTTGAATGGCGTAGACCAGCGCTGGGTCGAGCGTACTTCGCGCTTCGAACAAACTTCCGTGCAGGTGCAACACATTGGTTGAGCCGGCACGTTCGTGCAGGTTATCTACATTCTGTGTTACAATCGTTACATCGAAATAGGCTTCTAACTCAGCCAGAATTTCATGACCACGGTTGGGCTTTACCTCTAATGCCCGCTTCCTGCGCTGGTTATAAAATTCAAGCACCAATGCAGGATCTTTTCGCCAGCCTTCCGGGGTGGCTACATCTTCCACGCGATGTCCTTCCCACAAGCCGCCTGCATCCCGGAAAGTGGGAATGCCACTTTCCGCACTGATGCCCGCTCCAGTAAGCACTACCAGTTTTTTCATACAATCACTAGAAAGTAACCGATTGCCTGCGTTGGACCGTTCCCGTTTCGCTACTTCTTCTTTTTCGGAGCAGCCTTTTTGGCCACTGGCTTCCGGGCAGCCGTTTTCTTGGCAACAGCCTTTTTAGCCACCTTCTTCACCGCCCTAGCAGCCACTTTTTGGGGTGCAGCTACCACCGTCTCTGCTTCTTTTTTCTTAGCAAACCTGCCGAACCGGCCGCGTTTTTCGGGAGCAGCCGCTGCCAGTGCCACGCATTCCTCCAACGTAAGGGCTTTAGGGTCCTTGTCTTTGGGAATCTTTACATTCTTGGTACCCGCTTTGATGTAGGGGCCGAAGCGGCCGTTCAATACCTGCACATCATCGTTGCCTTCGAATGTTTTGATCAGCCGGTTGGCATCAGCTTCACGCTTGGCCTGAATCAACTCAACGGCCCTGGCCGGGGTAATCGTGTAAGGATCTTCCCCTTTGGGTATAGAAACGAATTTTTTATCGTGTAAAACGTAGGGACCGAACCGACCAATGTTGGCTACCACCGGTTTCTCTTCAAAAGTGCCCAGATCGCGGGGCATCTTCATCAACTCCAGCGCATCCGCCAAGGTAATATTTTCTATGAACTGCCCGGGGCGCAGGGCCGCAAACTTGGGCTTCTCGCCACCATTGTCATCGGGATTCTCGCCCAGTTGCACATAAGCACCAAACCGCCCGAGTTTTACGTACACATTTTTACCTGTCTTCGGGTCAACACCCAGTTCCTTGACCTTGTTTTGTACAGACGAGCGTTCCACAAGCTCCGTTTTCGACACCGTCTTACGGAAAGGTGTGTAAAACTGGTCGAGCATCTTCTGCCACTTCAGTTTTCCGCTGGCTATCTCATCGAACTCCTGTTCAATCTCGGCCGTGAAAGAGTAATTGGTAATATCCGGAAAATGCTCCACCAGAAAATCGTTCACAATCATCGCAATGTTGGTGGGGAACAATTTGTTGCTCTCGGCACCAGTGGTTTCCGTATGGGTGGCTGAATTGACCTTGTTGTTCTGCAAGGTATGCACCTGGTAAGCGCGCTCCACTCCTTCCCGGCTTTCCTTTACTACGTAGCCACGCTTTTGAATGGTGGAAATGGTAGGTGCATAGGTGGAAGGGCGGCCGATGCCCAGCTCTTCCAGTTTTTTCACCAGGCTGGCTTCGGTATAACGTGCAGGGTGTCTGCTAAAGGTTTGTGTAGCCGAAAGCTGATGAAGTTGGAGCACCTGGCCCACAGTAAGCGGGGGCAATACCTTTCCACTCTCTTCATCCTCTTCTCCATCGTCTTTCGATTCCATATACACCTTCAAGAAGCCTTCAAACTTGATTACCTCACCTGTGGCCGACAATGTTCGGGAGTTGGTGGAAATGGTTATCTGTGCAGTTGTTCGCTCTAGTTCTGCATCGGCCATCTGCGAAGCGATGGCTCGCTTCCAAATCAACTCATACAAACGCTGCGCGTTGCGGTCCATGCCCGGGTTCATCACCGAGAAATCGGTAGGGCGTATGGCTTCGTGGGCTTCCTGCGCGCTGGCCGACTTGGTTTTGAATTTGCGCGTCTGCACAAACTCATTTCCGTATGCAGATTGAATCTGACGTACCGCGCCAGCTACAGCTTCCTCCGAAAGATTCACCGAGTCGGTACGCATGTAGGATATCTTACCCGCCTCGTACAGCTTCTGGGCCACCATCATGGTTTGCGAAACTGAGAAACTCAGCTTACGTCCCGCTTCCTGTTGCAAGGTAGATGTAGTGAAAGGTGGCGCAGGCGATTTTTTGGCGGGCTTCTTGATCAGATCGCCAATCTTAAACTCAGCATTCTTGCACGATTCCAAAAAAGCAAGGGCTTCCTTCTCTGTTTCAAATTTTTCACCCAGGTCGGCCACCAACTGTTTGCCTTTGCCCAGATCGAATACGGCCGATACTTTGAACGATGACTTGGCATCGAACTTTTCAATTTCGCGTTCACGCTCCACCACCAGCCTCACGGCCACCGACTGTACACGCCCTGCAGACAGACCTGTCTTAATTTTCTTCCACAATATAGGCGACAACTCAAAGCCCACCAGTCGGTCGAGCAGCCGCCTGGCTTGCTGCGCATTTACCAGGTCGATATCTATGCCGCGCGGATTTTTGATGGCATTCAGAATGGCGTTTTTGGTAATTTCCGTAAACACAATTCTCCGCGTTTTCTTGTCGTTCAGGTCGAGCACTTCTTTCAAGTGCCAGCTAATGGCCTCTCCTTCACGGTCCTCGTCACTGGCCAGGTAAACCATTTCTGCATCCTCGGCAAGTTTTTTGAGATTCTTGATGACCTCCTTTTTATCGGGCGAGACCTCATACTTAGGTTCGAAGTTATTTTCTATGTCGATGGCACCATTGCCCTTCGCCAAATCGCGCACGTGGCCCATGCTGGATGCAACCTTATAATCTTTTCCAAGGTACCCTTCAATCGTTTTCGCTTTGGCAGGAGACTCTACTATAACCAGGTTCTTCGACATGTACTTCTTTTATTTCAATCGCGTCAAATATCCGCAATTTTTTAAAAACGCAAATTTTGATGGCCTGCCGATGGATCACACACCTTGCCGGATGCGCGCTTTAATACAAATGATTGTCAGCGCTTTAACGAGCAAATATAATTTTCACAAAGTAACTTCAACATTGTGTAGATTTGACTTACCGAATGGAATGAAGCACCTGTATTTAGTACGGCACGCACACACGCTCGAAAAGCTGGCAGGGCAATCTGATAAAATGCGTAACCTCAGTGCGCTGGGAGAACAGCAATGCCATTCCATCGGTGCATTTCTACAATCCAAAAAATATCCGATTGATCTGATACTGACCAGTGATGCTTTGCGGGCAGTGGCCACGGCCAACAGAATAGCTGAGTACATTCATTACCCGCTCGAAAACATTGAGCATGAAGGTAAACTGTACCAGTCGTCTATTCCAGAAATGTTGCAATTGCTCGGTGAGCATGAGGCGTGTCACCATATAGTCATGGTGGCTCACAATCCTACCCTAACTTACTTTGCCGAGTATTACTCAGGCGAAACCCTGCACGAAGTATCGCCTGGCATGTTGATCATTCTGCGCACATCGCGGCACAACTGGCCCGACCTGACGAAGGATTCGATGCACCTGGTAGAAAAATTCATTCCCGAATAGGTTGCCTTTATTGGCCCCACCTGTCAAATCTGATTTTGAACTGCCGCAATTTAGCCCGTTATTGGGCACGGTTTGAATTAAATGTAACGTGCCCATGAATGAACTGGTCGGTAGAATTGCGAACGAACTATGGAATCCGGTTTTATTGCTCTTGATTTTGGGAGGCGTTTTTTTCTTCTTCTACTCCCGCTTCATTCAGTACAAATATTTTCTGCACGCCATCGATATCTTGAGAGGTAAATTCAATAATCCGAACGACCCTGGACAAATCAATGCATACGAGGCGCTATCCACTGCGCTGGCGTCTACCGTGGGCATGGGCAACATTGCAGGTGTGGCGGTGGCCATTGCAGCTGGTGGGCCGGGTGCACTTTTCTGGATGTGGGTAACAGCCTTTGTGGGGATGTCTACCAATTTTTTTACCAGCACCCTCTCGGTAATGTACCGAGGAAAAGATTCTGCAGGCGAAATTCAGGGCGGCCCCATGTACGTGATACGCGAGGCCATGGGAAAAAACTGGCAACCATTGGCTATTTTGTTTTGCGTTTGCTGCATGGTAGGCACGCTCCCCATCTTTCAGGCCAATCAATTGACGCAAGCCATTATCGATATCGGGTTCCCTTCGCTGGCTAACCACCATTTCTTCATTGGAAACTTTGAAGTAGGGATTGCGAAACTGATAATAGGCATGGTGCTGACGATCAGCTCGGCCATAGTCATCATTGGTGGCATTCAACGCATCGGCAAGTGGGCCGGTAAAATGGTACCTCTGATGATTGTGATCTATTTCGGATCTGTGCTCACCATCTTAATGCTGCACATAGATGTGGTACCTCACTATTTCTGGATGATTATAACGGACGCCTTTGCTGCCGAAAATTACCACGGTAATCCCGCCTTTGGCGGTGTGTTGGGCGGCTTGATTGTAACCGGTGTGCGCAGGGCCTCTTTCAGCAACGAAGCGGGCATAGGCACCGCACCGATGGCCTTGGGCGCTTCAAAGAGTTCGGAACCCATACGCGAGGGTCTGGTATCGATGATGAGCCCCGCTATCGACACTATTATTGTGTGCACGCTTACCGCATTGGCAATTCTGGTGACCGATGTGTGGAACGATGGCCCCGGAGGTGTAAGCATGACTGCGAATGCATTCCGGCAGGCATTGCCTGGCTTTGGAGAATACCTCCTGTTGTTGGCGGCCTTCTTTTTTTCAGTTACCTCGCTGTTTTCCTATTGCTACTATGGCAACAAGGCTCTGTCCTTTTTGCTGGGGGCCGACAAGGGTAAGTACTACAACTACTTTTATCTGGCCACCATCATCTTTGGTGCGGTTGTATCTATGGATCTGGTGATCAATATCATTGACATTGCCTACGCACTCATGGCGTTTCCCACTATGATTTCAGGATTTATGCTTGCACCGAACGTGATGAAAGAGGCTCGCTCTTATTTCGAGCGGATGAAAGGAAAAATTTAACGTCAGGCCTCTACTTTCTGTGGTGCCAGCGGGTAGTCAAATAGTCCCTGCTCTTTGATGGCTTCCTGCACCTTATTGGGCACATATTTCTCCCAGCCGGATTCGCCTTTGCGGATCATGGCCAACACATTGTCGGAAATGATGTGCAAAATGTTCTTGTTCGCGTCTTTAATGTCTATCAGTTTGTTATTGTCCATCAGGTAGCGGAACAAGTGCTTGAGGTTGGCGGGCAAGGAGGCCTCGAAGTCTTTCAGCGTAAATAGTTCATTCGAGTTTGGCTTGAGGGCCGGATAGATGTACAGTTTTACATTGGTTCCAAACAGAGAGGCAAAACTTTCCATGATGCCCCCGCGAAGGTTTTCGTACGTTCTCTCTTCAAAGATTTTTTGCAAGGCAAAAATGCCCAGTGTAATTCCGATTTTTCGGCCTTTTGTGATCTTCGATAGGTATTCCACCAAGCGGTAGTATTCAAAATAATTCGAAACCAAAACGGTTTGGCCAAGCGAACATAAAATATCGGCACGATAGAGAAAATCTTTTTCATTGATCTGCCCGTCTGCACTGAGGTCGTTCAGGGTAAGTTCACTCAACAAAACAATCCGGCTCTTCTCTACGTCCTGCTCCACTTTAAACATTCTGCGCGAGGTCAGCAGCATATCTACGTTTACGTGCGTAACCGGCCTAAAGCGGCCGCGCAACACCAACACGTTCTTTTTGTACAATACTTCGGAGGGTTGCAACACGGAGCCATCGGGGCCGAACATCGCTGCTTTGGTAAGTCCGTTTTTCACCAACTTCAACGCCAGCAGGCGATTGTCAACGTGCACAAAGTCAGGCCCCTTCAGGCTGAACATATCGAACTCCACCCTGCGCGCGGTCAAACCATCGAGCAGCGAGAGCATGATCTCTTCCGGGTCGGATAGAAACATACAGGCATAGAGCATGTTTACGCCCACAATGCCAAGGGCCAATTGTTGCTGCAGGGGGTCGTTATCGTGCAACTTTACGTGCAAGATGCAATCGTTGGGTTCACTCTCCGGTCTGAGCTGAAAGCGCAACCCCACCCAGCCATGGCCCTGGTTGGTGCGTTCGAAGTTGATGGTCTCCACCGTATCCGCGAAAGCGAAAAAGCGGGTGTCCTGAATGCGATGCGGAAGTCGCTCGGGCAAGAGGGCATACTCTTTGTCGAGCATGGAATAGAGGCGCTCCTCGCACACATAGCGGTCGCACGCCCCGTAAATCGCATCGCTGAATTTCATGTCGTAAGCCGACATGGTTTTAGCCACCGTGCCGGAAGCGCCACCCACCTTGAAGAAATTGGCCGCCACCTCTTGCCCCGCCCCTATTTCCGCAAACGATCCATAGATGGTTTTGGCGAGATTGATACGCAAGGCTTTCTCCTGTGTGGTGAGTTTCTTGGCTACTTCCATACTGCTACACTTTTTCCGTTGGTAATTTCCAATAAAAATTTGAATTAACCGGAGCCTCGTGCTTCCGAAATGCATCCAACAGGTATTATACGATAAACGTCACCCATTAGTCGTCATTCGCTCGGACTGCTTTTAATAACCCACTTTTGAATATTTTGGTTTAACCCCTATTTTGCCGCGATTTAACAAATGTATAATGGCAAACAGAGGTAGTTTCTCCGGTCGTTTGGGCTTCATTCTCGCTGCAGCCGGATCGGCCGTAGGCTTGGGCAATATCTGGCGCTTTCCTTACCTGGCCGGCAACAACGGGGGTGCTGCCTTTTTGCTGATCTACCTGATTTGCATTTTCACGCTCTGCTTCCCCGTAATGGTGGGCGAAATTGCCATTGGCCGCAAGGTGGGCAGCGATGCCTACACCTCCTACTTTAAACTGGGCGGCAAGAACTGGGGTATGCTGGGCATATTTGGCATACTCGCTGGCATATTCATTCTTTCGTTCTACAACGTGGTGGCCGGCTGGGCTTTCGGTTATTTCCTGGAGATTTCTTTTGGGGATTTGTTGTCGCAACCTGATTTCGGTGGGTTTTTCGGCACCTATATTAACGATATCAGCGATAACTTCTGGTTCTCGCTGGCCTTTATGGTGCTAACGGCCATCATCGTTTCGCAAGGAATTCAAAAAGGCATCGAGGCTGCCAATAAAATCATGATGCCCAGCCTGTATGCAATCCTCATTGCCTTGATTGCCTACAGCCTTACGCTTCCTAATGCCATGGCCGGTGTAAAATTTTATCTGGTTCCTGAACTGGACGAAATCAACGCACAGACTATTTTCGATGGCTTACGTCAGGCCTTCTTCTCCCTGTCGTTAGGCATGGGTGCGTTGATCACATACGGATCGTACGTTGACAAAAAGCAAAACGTAGTTTCTTCTGCCGCAGTTATTTCGTTTGCCGATTCCATGGTTGCCTTCTTGGCAGGTCTGATGGTTTTCCCCCTGGTGTTTTCCAAGGGCATGGATCCAACGGAAGGCCCGGGTTTGGTGTTCGTGGTGCTTCCCCAGGTTTTCCACGACATGGGGCCGATACTCGGCCGAGTGGTAGGCGGTGGATTTTTCTTATTGTTGTGTTTTGCAGCCCTTACCTCTACCATTTCGCTTCTGGAAGTACCTGCAGCCTATTTGGTAGATCAGAAGCGCTTGCCGCGAAAGCGTGTGGTGTGGGGATTGGCCTTGGGTATTTTTATCGTGGGCATTCCAAGTATGATCAGTCAGGGTATGGTGCCCATCTTAAACAAGTTACCGTTCTATCAAGAGCGTGATTTCCTGACGTTTGTGGCCGACATGTGCGACATTACATTGACACTTGGCGGATGTTTGATGTGCATCTTCATCCGCAACGTGTGGAAGATTGAAAATATGCACGAGGAACTGGCAATTGGCAACCCCGGCTACCTTTCTTCGTTTCTGAAGCGATACATACAATTTATGATTAGATGGGTCTGCCCCATAATACTGGGAATCATGTCGGTGTTGATTATTATCGACAAGTTCTTCGGGCTGGCGAACTTGTTTTAACCAAAAGTTTTGAATCTTACTTCGCGATCTTCCATTTGAAGTCGGGGATCAGAACTCCCATCTGCAATTTCAATTGATGACCAGTGGGTTTTGTGAAAGGCGTGCAGCTTTTCGATCGGCCCGATCACTACCGGGTATTTCTTCCCGTTGGTTACATTACTTGCTGAAGCGCTCCGCAGCCTCGCTTTTCAGTTCCTCCCACTCGTTGGCACGCGGAGGCGTTCCTTTGTCAAACACTTCGTGTATCAGCCACTGCACAATTTCTTTCTTGTAACCGAATTTCTTCACCACGTCTTCGCAAAAAGCAATCTCGCTTTTTTCCACCACGCCATCTGCATATACCATCAGCATCAGGTCGTACAGCACGTTCATTTTGTCGTTGTGGTTATCGGGCACGTTAATGGTGAATTTCTCTTTCGAATCCAGTATCTCGCGCAGTTGGCGATCTTTCAGGCCGTACTTCTTCCCGATCTTAAACAGCATCACTTCCTCCTTGGCATGCATGTGGCCATCTGCACGAGACAACGCCAAAAGGTTCTTGATGTGGTTCTTTTTGTAAGAAAGGTATTGGTGCTCGAAAAAGCCGATCATAGCTGCAACGTTTGATGAAACAGGAGAATACGTCTGTTCTTTCAAATGTAAAAACTACCCCCGTAATCAACAACAGGCAACCGCAGGGTTATTCCACCCAGTCCGCTACAAACAGGTTGGTATCGCGCGTGCCGTTGTTGTTGCGGTTGCTGGAGAAGATGATTTTCTTTCCGTCAGGCGAAAACATGGGGAATGAGTCGAATACCGGGTCGAAGGTGATCTGCTCCAGCCCCGAGCCATCTTCGTTGATCATGAACAAGTTGAACTGAAACCCGCGCGTGCTTTTGTGGTTGGAGCTGAAGATGATTTTCTTTCCCGAAGGGTGGTAGAAAGGCGCCCAGTTGGCTTTACCTAGGTTGGTTATCTGCTTCAGGTCGCTGCCATCTACATTGCATGTGTAAATTTCCATTTCGGTGGGTGCCACCAGGCCCTGCTTCAAATAGTCCAGGTACTCTTTTTTGGCCTCTTCTGTTTGGGGGCGCGAAGCGCGAAATACCAGTTTTTTGCCATCGGGTGAAAAGAAAGCACCGCCATCGTAGCCCAGTTCGTGGGTGATTTGTTTTATGTTCTTCCCGTTGATATCCATCACATATAAATCCAGGTCGCCATTGCGAGTGGAGGTAAACACAATTTTGTCGCCTTTGGGCGACACCGTTGCCTCCGCATCGTAGCCGGGCGTGTTCGTGAGTTGCTTCTTCACCTTGCCCTTCAGGTCGGCTACAAAAATGTCGTAGGTATCGTAGATGGGCCACAGGTATTTGCCACCCGGTGTGCGGCCTGGGTCTTGCGGGCACTCTTTGCCACCCAGGTGCGTAGATCCGTAAAGAATGGTTTTGTCGCCAGGCATGAAGAAGGAACAGGTGGTGCGGCCCAGCCCCGTGCTGATCAACGGTGCTTTCACGCCAGATGCTTTCAAATCCATGCCTTCCACCGGCATATAAAAAATCTGATCGCACGACAGGCCCCAGGCTTTGTTGTTCGACTGGAAGCTGACCATCTTTCCATTAAAACTCCAGTAGGCCTCGGCATTGTCGCCACCAAACGTAAGCTGACGTAAATTCTTAAAATGTTTCTCTTGCGGATAAGCCAGCTCTTGCGAGCAGGCAGCCCAGCTTACAGATAAGGCAACCAGAACGGACAACAAATACTTCATGTGGTGATCAAATTTATCGGCAAAACTTATGAAAAGAAGGGAGTGAAAAAAGCCGCGGAAGTAATTCTTTTAACCGTTTGGGTGCGCCTGGGATCGCTGTGTCCACATGGTTTGGTAGAAGCGTTCATAGCGGTCTAAGGTGCGCTCCATCGAAAAGGTATCGTGTGCCGTAGTCAGTCCGTTTTTAATGAGTTGCTGGCGCAACCCGTCATCGGCCAATAGTTGTTTGATGTGCGCGGCCAGTTGACCAATGTTTTCGTTTTCGAATAGCAGGCCATTGTAGCCATGTTGCACCACATCTTTAATACCTCCAAAATTGGTGGCAATAACGGGGCAGCCCATGGCCATCGATTCCAGCAGCACCAGGCCAAATCCATCGGTAATGGAAGCAAGAATATTGAGATGAAAAAGCTTGTAATAGTTAAGCACTTCCGTTCCGGGAGCCTCATCGACATAAAGTATCGGGTTGGTAATGCCTAGCTCTTTCACCAGCGCATCAAATACACCCGTGCGCACACCTACCAACACCACCTTTATGTCGGGTCGGTTTAGCAAAGGCAACGCGCGAATGATTTGCTCCTGCTTCTTCCATCGCGACACGCTGCCAATTACCACATCGCCTGGTTGCAGGCCCAACTGCTGACGAAACTGCTCCACCTTTTCGGGGCTCCACATCTGGTACTTCTCCGCAGGGATGCCGTTGTGAATTACCTGAAAATGTTTTTCCGGGTAGCCCAGCTTTACAAAAATTCGTTTAAGCTCCTCACTGATCACGATGATCTTATCCGTGCCCTTCACATAAATGGTCTTCTGAACCCAGCCTCCATCTGCCCTGGGAGTTTGCCTGCGCGTGTGCAACACCACACAGTTGATGCCATATAACCAACGCGCGAAGATGGCGAGGTAGCGGTCTTTGCTGGACTGGGCATTGATGACCTGTATTTTCTTTTCGCGCACCAGCGCCACCAACTCGCGCAGCGATTGTGGGCTGAAGCGCGACCCCAGCGTCATCGGTACGAAGACAGCCTTCGACCCCTGTATGAGTTCCTCCAGGAGAGAACCTGGTCTGGCCGCCACATACACATTGTGACCCCGGTTGGCCAACCCTTTGGCCAGGTAGCTGACCGAATAAGTAGACCCCTGCAGCACATCTTCCTGGGTGATGAGTAGAATGTTCATGAACTGCGATAAAAGGGGGGCAACTATGGAGTAGACATTACGCTGCTTTGCCCTGCTCCTCCTCTTTCAATATTCTGCGAATGATTTTTCCCACGTTCGACTTGGGCAATTCGGTGCGGAACACCACGTGTTTGGGCACCTTGTAGTTGGTGAGGTTTTCGTGGCAGAAGTCAAGTACCTCTTTCTCGGTAAGGCTTTGGTCGCGCTTCACAATGAATACTTTGATCACTTCACCCGACTTGGCATCCGGTACCCCAATGGCCGCTACTTCCAAAACTTTAGGATGACCTGCCACTACATTTTCTATTTCGTTCGGGTACACATTAAAGCCCGATACCTTGATCATGTCTTTCTTCCGATCTACAATCTTGAAGAAGCCCTGCTCATCCATATAACCAATGTCGCCTGTGCGGAACCATTCGTTATGGAAGAACACGCCTTCGTTGTCTTTTTGCCAATACCCGCTCATTACCTGCGGGCCGCGCGCGCAAATTTCACCCGTTTCGCCCTGCCCCAATTGGTTGCCCGCATCATCGAAAATCGCCACTTCAGTACTGGGCATCGGTATGCCGATGGTACCCATCTTGTGCTTGCCATCCAGCGGGTTGCAACAGAGTACGGGCGAGGTTTCGCTGAGCCCATACCCCTCTACCAGCGGCTTGCCGGTAACCTCCAGCCAGCGCTTGGCTACTACGTCCTGCACGGCCATGCCTCCGCCCACGGCACCCTTCAGGTGCGAAAAATCAAGGTTCTTAAAGTCGGGGTGGTTGAGCAAGCCGTTGAAAAGTGTATTAACACCGGTAATGATCGAGAATTTGTGTTTACTCAATTCTTTCACAAAACCCTTCATATCGCGTGGGTTGGTAATCAGCACGTTCTTCACACCCGAAGAAAACATCAACACGCCATTGACCGTGAGCGCAAAAATGTGGTACATCGGTATGGCTGTAATGATCAGGTCATCGCCTGTGGGCGACATGTAAGGCTTGAACCACTCGGTAATCATCTGGTTGTGGCTGATGATATTGCGATGCGACAGTTGGGCACCTTTGGAGATACCTGTGGTGCCACCTGTGTATTGCAGCACTGCTACCTCCTCCAGTCCAACGGATGGCTTTGTCCAGTTAAGGGTTGCCCCTTTGGTTAGCACCTCCTTAAATGCAATGGCGCCTGGCAAATTGTAATCGGGCACCAGCTTCTTCACCCGCTTCACCACAAAATCTACAATGGCCCCTTTCAGGGTTCCCAGCATGTCGCCCATATGGGTAACAATAATGTGTTTGGCGGGCACCTTGTCGCGAATTAATTGCAGGTTGTGGGCAAAGTTGGCCACAATCACAATGGCCGAAACACCCGCATCGCGAAACTGGTGTTCCATTTCGCGCGGGGTATATAAGGGGTTGGTGTTCACAACAATGAGTCCCGCTTTCAGCGATCCGATAAACGCCACGGGAAATTGAAGCAGGTTGGGCATCTGTATGGCGATCCTTTCGCCCTTCTTCAGCCCCAATACGTTTTGCAAGTAGGCGGCAAAGGCGGTAGACAAACGATCCACTTCGCTAAAGGTGAGCGTTTTGCCCATGTTCTCGTAGGCCACCTTGTTGCCATACTTCCGGCAGGCATCCGCAAAGAGTTCAATCAGCGAAGGATAATTAGGGGCACCAATTTCTTTTAAGATGCCAGCCGGGTAGTGGGCAAGCCATGGAAAGTTTTTCATGCTGCAATCTGTTAAAAAGCCCAATTACCCAAAAAAACCAAGGCAAAGCAATCGTTTGTAAGGCGTGTGGAACGAAAAAGCCCCGCCAGGTAAAACCCAGCGGGGCAATTGCTGTAGAGGGAGGGCTCGAACCTCCACGGGGAAGTTAGCTACAGGACAAAAAGAAAACTTTAGTGGTCAACCCATTATCCTGCGTTTATCCTTGACTCCCCACCCCCGAGACAGGAGGGCTTGTCTGCCAATTTCAACACCCTACATTATAAATCAACGATGCAAAGTAATGTTTCATTGAATTTTATATCAACAAAAGATAATAAAATATGTAAAATTTATAATACATTTAGGTTTTATTGAACAGATCATCAAAATCAATCGATTGATATGGCGAAAAATTATGAAATCGATAATACAGACCTTAAAATCCTCGAAATACTGATGCAGGACGCCAAAAAGCCCTATACCGAAGTGGCAAAGCGGGTGTTTGTTTCACAAGGAACGGTACATGTGAGGATGAGCAAACTGGAGGAGGCAGGCGTGGTAGAAAAAACCACGCTGAAGATCAACTACGCCAAACTAGGCTACGACATCACCGCCTTTATCGGTATATTTCTGCAGAAAAGTGCCTTGTACGAAAGCGTATTGGAGCGCCTGAAAGCCATTCCCGAAATAGTGAGCATTCACTACACCACCGGCAACTACTCCATGTTTGTAAAAATACATTGCCGCGATACCAACCACCTGAAGGAGGTGCTGCACGACAAGATGCAGCAGGTGGAAGGCATTGAACGTACCGAAACAATGATCAGCCTGGAAGAAAGCCTGGACCGAACGCTCAAACTTTCCGATTCAATCGATAGATAGCCGATGGTTAAACCTCAAACCCTGACAATGAAAATCACCAGCACGGTCAGAGTTTGGTTCAGGTCAGGTAGGTGATTTTCGTTCGTCAATAATTCGGGTTAAATAATGCCGCGTGCTGAACCTTAAAACTCGATTTTTGTTAGTAATTTTGAAGGTTTATTTGAAATTAGTCTAAATAGACAGCATGAGCAAAAGTAATCAGGTTCTGGAGGAAATCACCTCGAAAGAGTATGAACACGGCTGGACGGTAAACCTGGAAGTTGATGAGGCACCCAAAGGTCTGAATGAAGATACCATTCGGTTTATCTCTGCCAAGAAAAGCGAGCCTGAGTGGCTGTTGGAATGGCGTTTGAAAGCCTACAGGCATTGGCTTACCATGAAAGAGCCCAAATGGCCCAATGTTACCTACCCGGCCATTAATTATCAGGATATTATCTACTACTCTGCCCCCAAGCAGAAAGTGAAGCCACAGAGCCTGGACGAAGTAGATCCTGAACTACTGAAGACATTCGAAAAATTAGGAATCTCGCTTACTGAGCAAAAACGCTTAACGGGCATTGCCGTAGACGCGGTACTTGATAGCGTTTCTGTGGCTACTACGTTCAAAGAGAAACTGGGTGAACTGGGCATCATCTTTTGTTCCTTCAGCGAAGCAGTGAGAGAACACCCTGAACTAGTGAAAAAATACCTGGGCTCGGTAGTGCCAATGAATGACAACTACTTTGCTGCCCTTAATTCAGCCGTATTCTCAGACGGGTCTTTCTGCTACATACCCAAGGGTGTGCGTTGCCCGATGGAGCTTTCTACCTATTTCAGAATCAATGCCGCCAACACGGGGCAGTTTGAACGTACGCTGATTGTGGCCGAAGAAGGTTCTTATGTAAGTTACCTCGAAGGCTGTACTGCGCCCATGCGCGATGAGAACCAGTTGCACGCAGCCGTGGTAGAGTTGTATGCCATGAAAGACGCGGAAATCAAATACTCTACCGTGCAAAACTGGTACCCGGGCGATAAGGAAGGCAAAGGAGGCATTTACAACTTTGTGACGAAACGCGGCTTGTGTGCAGGCGACCATTCCAAAATTTCATGGACGCAGGTAGAAACCGGATCGGCCATTACCTGGAAGTATCCATCATGTGTGCTGAAAGGTGATTACTCCCAAGGCGAATTCTATTCCGTTGCCGTTACCAACAACTACCAGCAGGCAGACACCGGAACCAAGATGATCCATATCGGCAAGAACACTAAGTCGCGGATTGTATCAAAAGGTATTTCAGCCGGCAAATCTCAGAACAGCTACCGTGGCCAGGTACACATCATGAAACGTGCCATCAATGCCCGCAATTTTTCGCAATGCGATTCGCTGTTGATGGGCGACCAATGCGGGGCACATACGTTCCCTTACATCGATGTAGAGAACAACTCTTCGAAAGTGGAGCACGAAGCCACTACCTCGAAGATAGGCGAAGACCAGATCTTCTACTGCCTGCAGCGCGGCATAGATGAGGAAGCTGCGGTGGCCTTGATTGTGAACGGCTACGCCAAAGAAGTGTTGAACCAATTGCCCATGGAGTTTGCCGTAGAGGCGCAGAAGTTGCTGGCGCTTACGCTGGAGGGCAGTGTGGGCTAGCGCTCCGTTATTTTTGAACCTGAAATTTGAACGCATTCTATGTTAACGATAAAAAATCTACAAGCCAGAATTGGGGAAAAGCAGATACTTAACGGCATCGACCTGAAAGTAAATGCTGGAGAAGTACACGCCATTATGGGGCCCAACGGCTCGGGTAAAAGCACGCTGGCTTCCGTTTTAGCCGGCCGCGAAGACTATGAAGTAACCGGAGGTTTGGTCGATTTCCAGGGCAAAGATTTGCTGGAACTGGAACCCGAAGAGCGTGCGCGCGAAGGTATCTTCCTGGCATTTCAATACCCGGTCGAAATTCCCGGAGTGAGCACCATCAACTTCATGAAAACCGCCATCAACCAGATACGCGAGCACCGCGGCCAGCCTGCATTGGACTCCGTGTCTTTCCTGTCATTAATGAAGGAAAAGATGAAACTGGTCGAAATAGACCAGTCGCTGCTGAGCCGCTCGTTGAATGAGGGTTTCTCGGGAGGCGAGAAAAAACGCAACGAAATTTTCCAGATGGCCATGCTGGAGCCGAAACTCTCCATCCTGGATGAAACAGACTCCGGCCTGGATATTGACGCGCTCCGCATTGTGGCCAATGGCGTGAACAAGCTTCGCAATAAAAACAACGCCACCATTGTGGTAACGCACTACCAGCGCTTGTTGGAATACATCGTACCCGATTTTGTGCACGTGCTGTATAAGGGACGTATTGTAAAATCGGGTGGCAAAGAGCTGGCGCTGGAGCTGGAGGCAAAGGGTTACGATTGGATTAAGAGTGAAATGGCAGCCGTTGGGTCATGAGTACTGTAACAGAAAAACGAAACCTGACAACCGAATTGGTGCAGCAACTGCGCCAGAACGATAGCGCGTCTGCGCGTCAGTCGGCCATTGCCCAATTCGAAAGGGTTCAATTGCCTGCGGCCAAAGCGGAAGAGTACCGCTTCGCTCCCATCGCACGTTTACTTGAAAAGCATTTCACCTCGTGGCCTGCATTCAATGCCCCGTCAAATAAAACTGATCTGCACATCGAATCGGCTATACCGGCCGGGTTAGAAGCTGCCGTGATTGTGCTGGTGAATGGCATGTGGGCCGAAAAGTGGTCGCGCGTGCACAAGAACGAGGCGAAGGTAAGCTGGGCACCAATCGCTGGGGCAGCCGTTTCCAACGATCCTTTTGCGCTGCTTAACCAGGCGGCCGCTCAGCACGCCCTTTCCATCGACATTCCAGCATCCTCCCACGTAGAAACACCCTTCGTGGTGCTGTACATACATGATGCATCGCAGCCCGTATCCGCACATACCCGCCTGCAGGTAACCCTGGGCGAAGGCAGCAAAGCAAGTATTATCCAACGCACGTTGAATGTGGGCCGCGAGCCCGTTTTCCACACCGTGGTTGAAGAAATAAAGGTGCATCCGCGCGCGCACCTCGATTACTATAAAATTCAGGACGATCCCGGTCAGATCATCCAGGTGAGCAACACCTTGATACGCCAATCGGAAGAAAGCCAGGTGAACACCTTTACTCTCACCTTGGATGGACTGGCCATTCGCAATAACCTTACCATCGCCATCGATGGCGAACGTTGCGAATCGCACTTCCATGGCTTATACCTGCTGAAAGGTGATACGCTGGCCGACAACCACACCGTGGTAGATCACATCAAACCCAATTCATTCAGCAACGAAATGTACAAGGGTGTGATGGACGACCAATCGAAGGCCGTATTCAACGGAAAGATTTTCGTGCGCCCCCACGCGCAAAAGACCAACGCCTTCCAGTCGAACAGAAATATTCTGCTCAGCGATAAGGCCACCATCAATACCAAGCCTCAACTGGAAATCTGGGCCGATGATGTGAAGTGCTCGCACGGCTGCACTACTGGCCAGCTGGATGAGGAAGCCCTGTTTTACCTACGGGCCCGGGGCATTCATGAAGATACGGCAAGGGCCATGTTGCTTTATGCCTTCACTTCGGACGTGCTGCAGCACGTGCCCAACGAAACCTTGCGCACTTACATGGATCAATTGGTATCGGAACGTCTCCATAAAGATTTTTAATGATGACCTCTACCACTTCTGCTCGGGTTCAACTGGCCATTGAGGAAATCAGACGGGAGTTCCCCGTGCTGCACCAGCAGGTGAATAATCGCGACCTGGTGTATTTCGACAACGCGGCCACCACCCAAAAGCCGAAGCGGGTAATTGATAGCCTGGTGGGGTATTACGAAGGCTACAATGCCAACATCCACCGGGGCATTCATACACTGGCAGAGAGAGCTACCAAGGCGTATGAAGATACGCGCGAAACCATGCGTGCATTCATTAACGCGTCCGCTGCGGAGGAAATTATCTTTACCAGAGGCGTAACAGAAAGCATTAACCTGGTAGCCTATTCTTATGGCCGCGCCTTCATTCAGAAGGGCGATGAAATAATTGTGTCCGCATTGGAGCATCACTCCAACATTGTGCCGTGGCAAATGCTGTGCGAAGAGAAAGGTGCCGTTCTCAAAGTCATCCCAGTGACGGACGAAGGCGAACTCGATTTAGCCTCTTACCAGCGCCTGTTAACCGACAATACCAAGCTGGTGGCCGTGAACCATGCTTCCAACAGCCTGGGTACGGTAAACCCTGTTCGGGAAATAATTGAACTGGCGCACCAAAGAGGAGCCGTTGTTCTGATAGATGGCGCCCAGGCGGCCGCCCACCTGCCCATCGATGTGCAGGCGCTCGACTGCGACTTCTATTGCATCTCTTCGCACAAAATGTATGGCCCTACCGGAACAGGCATACTTTATGGAAAGAAGGCGCTGCTGGAAAAGATGCCGCCCTTTATGGGAGGCGGAGAGATGATCAAGGATGTTACGTTTGCCAAAACCACCTACAACGACCTGCCTTATAAGTTCGAAGCAGGCACACCTAACATTGCCGATGTAGTAGCCCTGAAATCTGCCATCGAATTCATTCAACAGTATGGTAAAGAAGCCATGGCTGCTTACGAGCACGAACTGCTGGCTTATGCCACTGAAAAAATTGGGCAGATCAAAGGTGTGCGGCTGGTAGGCACCGCACGCAACAAAGTAAGTATCCTGGCTTTTGTGGTGGATGGCATTCACCACTTCGACATCGGACAAATGTTAGATGCACGGGGCATTGCCGTGCGCACCGGTCATCATTGCACACAACCCCTGATGGATCGATTGGGTATAGAAGGAACCGTACGTGCCTCTTTTGCTGTTTACAACACACGGAAAGAGATCGATCAACTGGCTGAGGGCGTGGATAGGGTAATTACATTCCTGAAAGGATAATGACAGTCGCAGAACTCCAGGACGAAATCATCAACGAATTTTCGCTGCTCGATGGCGACATGGAGATGACCGTGCTGTACATCATGGAGTTGGGCCAAAAGCTACCACCCCTGCCAGAGGCAGACCATACCGAAGCAAATGAAGTGAAGGGCTGCCAGTCAAAAGTGTGGCTCACAGCGCGCGAAGAGAATAACCGGATTTTTTTTGAAGCCGATAGCAACACGGCTATTACGAAAGGGCTGGTGAGCTTGTTGATCCGGATTTTTTCGGGGCAAACGGCTGATGACATTCTGAATGCCGACCTTTACTTTATGAAGCGCATTGGGATGGAACGGTTCATCGGCACCCAGCGTTCTAATGGCTTTGCTGCTATGATCAAGCAGATGAAACTATACGCACTGGCGTACAAAACCAAAGCGGAAGTGAAGCAATGAGCGAACTTACACCACAGACAGAAACACCACCCAGCGCAACAGAAAACCTGCGCGACAAGATTGTGACTGCCATCAAGACCGTTTACGACCCGGAAATTCCGGTAGACGTGTACGAACTCGGGCTGATCTATGAGATCAATGTATTTCCCGTTAATAACGTCTACATCCGCATGACGCTCACCTCCCCTTCGTGCCCATCGGCCGAGGTTATTCCCGGAGAGGTTGAGCAGAAGGTAAAGGCCATTGAAGGTGTGAACGATGTGAAAGTGGAGTTGACATTCGATCCGCCTTACTCGCAGGATATGATGAGCGAAGCGGCCAAACTGGAGCTGGGATTTTTGTAATGGAACTAAGTGGCCCCGCTGATGGTTTTACCTTTGGCGTTCGTAATTTTGAACCGTAAATAACAATGCCTTTAATCAAAGAATGATATGTATCCCGAACAATTAGTAGCCCCCATGCGCCAGGATTTGACCGTGGCTGGCTTTAAAGAACTTAAGACTTCAGACCAGGTAGACCAGGAATTGAAGAACCAAAAAGGTACCACCCTATTGGTAATCAACTCCGTTTGTGGCTGTGCCGCGGGCGCAGCGCGCCCGGGCATTAAATGGGCGCTGCAGAATTCTGCCAAAAAGCCCGACCACCTGACCACAGTTTTTGCCGGTGTAGATAAAGAGGCTGTGTCGAAAGCGCGTGAGTATACGTTGCCGTACCCACCCTCCTCTCCCTCTATTGCCCTGTTTAAAGATGGTGAGTTGGTGCACTTTGTAGAGCGCCACCACATCGAAGGCCGCAACGCGCAGATGATTGGTCAACACCTGGTAGAAGTTTTTGACGAGTTCTGTTAAGCAGCACTTGCACTGAATCAAAAAAGGGCTTCCAACTGAAGCCCTTTGATTTTTTACGAGGGGTTCTTATCTTCCATGCTCAATACGGGCGCCATGATTCACTCTATCCGAATTCCCTACTTCCCTAAAGAACTGCGCTACGTTTCGCCTGTGGCTGTGTGGGCAGCCGGCCATTTGTTTTATACTTTGCACCCGGTGTGGGCTTCATTGACCTTATTGATTATCCTGCTGATTTTCACTACCTACTACGTAACAGAAATCAACTTGAATAAAAAAAATTGCGCGATTATTTGTCATTGATGGGACTGTCATTGAATGTTGAAGCAAAGTCGTACAATGAATTGAAGAAGATTGTAATTACAAAGGGAAGCTACGCACAAACCCTGAACTCGCGCATTCAATCTCGCCAGCTCGACTGGATTGACTTTACGGCCACTTTGGTGATGGACAACGGAACCCTGGACCTGATAACCCGGAACGATAAAGACCTACTTGTTCGTGGCACACGTGAGTTTGCCCGTTTCCTCATGTAAGGTATAGAAGACCTTACGGTAAAACCTCCCCGTTGGATTTCCTGATCACTGTTGTTCCAACAACAAACGCGTTTCTTCGAGATCAAGTTCGTATTCCAACTTACGCAACACCTCATCGCTAATTTTAGCTTCTCTGCGCATGCGTAGAATATGGGCACGTTCCAATCGTACCAGCTCTTGCTGAATGCGCAGCAATTCCAGGATTTGTTCATCGTTTAGCTTACGCTCTGTCTGGTCTTTCCGTATCCGCTGTATTCTGATCTCATACTTAGTTTTGATCTGATTAAGAATATCATCATTCAGCAAAGCATAATTTTCTTCTATGTGCTCAATGATGGACGAACTGATTTTGAGACGCGCTTCTTGTTCCTCCTGATGTTCCTGCCCATCGGTAGAAATACCCAACCAGCGGATGAGCGGACGCAACGTAAGCCCCTGTAGCACCAGGGTGGCGAAGATGACACAGAACGTGAGGAATATGATCAGGTCGCGATGGGGAAAAGGATTCCCGTTGTCAAAAGCTACCGGCAGCGCGAGCGCAGCCGCCAACGAAACAATGCCACGCATACCCGACCACGCCACCACCGTTGCCCACCGTACCGGTGGGCGCGGTTCCTGGGTGCGAATCCGTTTGCTGATCCAACGGGGAAGGTAAGTTGCGGGGTACACCCATACTATCCGCAGCAAGATGGTTGCCACGCTGATTACGGCCCCGTAACCAATAAGTGTCCATAGGGAGTAGCTTCTGATATTCTCCAAGATCATAGGCAGTTCAAGCCCAATCAGAATGAAGATCACACCATTCAGCAGAAAGATGGCCGTGTTCCACACAAAGTTGGTCTGCAATCGTGTTTGGTGATTGAATATTTGTGCGGAATTCCAACTAAGGAAAAGCCCGCAGGCAACAACGGATAGTACACCAGAGGTGTGAAATTCTTCTGCCACCAGATAGGCGGCAAATGGCGTGATGAGCGTAAACACGGTATCGGTTGTCGGGTTGTCGGGTGTGATGCGGTGAATCCACAGGAACGCGTAGCCGGTTAGCAGGCCAAATACAATACCGCCACCCGCCACATAAACAAAATTGATAGAGGCCAGCCAGAAGATAAAGGTACCGGTGGCCGTGGCCGCGATGGCATAACGATAGGCTATCAGGCCCGTGGCATCATTCACCAGGCTCTCACCTTCTAATACAGTAATGATACGCCTGGGAATACTCAACCCCTTGGTTGCCGCGGTGGCTGCTACGGCATCGGGTGGAGAAATGATCGCTCCCAGCACAAACGATTCGGCCCACCCAAAATCGGGAATGAAATAGTGGGCCACCACGGCCACCATGGTGGTGGTGAAAAGCACACAACCAATGGCCAGCAACGAGATGGGTCGGCTGGCGGCCTTAAAATCGGGCCACGAAGTTGTCCAGGCGGCTGCGTACAATACGGGTGGTAAGAAAATCAAAAACACCACATCGGGATCTATCTCCAGCCGGGGCAGGCCCGGTGTCAACCCAATGGCCATACCCGCCAGCACCAGCAAAATAGGGTAAGGAATCCGCACCCGGTCGGTAATCTGGGCCAGAGCCGTTACGATGGTGAGCAGAATGATGACGATTGAGAAGTTGTTCATATCTTTTCGGAAACGCTACAACGGAATAACCTGTTAAATGATTCCGTCCTTGCGCTGCACAATATGCTAAAGTTTTCGGTCTTGTTCCTAACCAACATGTTACCGGTTGCGTTGAATTTTGATTGATGAAAAACGCCTACGGATACGACCAACTATTCTTGTTTGCGCACTGCTCACTTTCAGAGCTGCACCAGCACCTCCGCCTTCATTGCGAGGAGCAGGAGGTGGCGCGCGTTACCGACCTGACGGCCGCATGGAAGAAAGTACAGTCCCTATTGCAAACGCTGCATCAAAAAGATGCCGTAGGAAATACCCCGCTGCTACAGCCATTAGAGCGACCCGCAGCCGCACTGCAAGCCACTGTGGCCCGCACGTTCCCGCATGTGGCCACCACCCTCCACTGGGTTAACATCGACTCGCTGATTGCGCCCCAACGCAACCTCGACCTCGACTACATCGAACAGATAAAGAAGGGATGGCCCCAAGAACCCACGGAGGCAGAACTGGTGAACATCTGTCTCGGGTCGGGCAAAGAAGTGGCGATACGTGTAACCGAAAATGCTCCAGGCCAGTTCGTGTTTTCATCGGCCAGCAAAGACCTGCGGTTTCTGGGTACCCACATTCGCAGGCTGCAACCGCACGAAGAATGGCCCACCAGCGGCCATGCACACCTGGCTGTTACGGCCCTGGTGGGGTTTGGCAGCCCCCTGGCAAGTATACTTAAGGTAAACAACCGCCTGATTTTGCACAATGGCTTCCACCGACTCTATGCACTGCGGTCCATCGGTGTGGGTGCCGTGCCCGTGGTGGTGCAGCACATCCAATGGCCTCAACGTGAGCTTCCTACGCAGATTTTAGGTATTTCCCGCGACTTTTTGCTGCAATCGGCCAGGCCGGCCCTGATGAAAGATTTCTTCGACCCACGCCTGACGTGTCGGTTACGGGGCAAACCAAAAATCAAGACCATCCAGACTCAAGTAACTGTTAATCAACAGGATATTGCCATTTAACTCATCTGCACCGTGAGGGTTAACCCCCAGGTAGGTTTTGCGTATAAAGACCTTGTTTTAAAAAAACGAGACGTTATTCACTTACTTACCCATGAACCCAGATTCCTTAGCGGAGCAACTCCACAAGAAAAGCAAGAAACTCAATCAACTTACCGAACAAGTAGAAAGAAGTCGAAGAACGGGCCGGTTTTATCACCTTTCGTTACAAACACGCCAATACCTGTATCGCAAAATCCGAAAGCTTCAAAAGCGGATTGCCAGCCTTGAACTGCGCGTGAAATGGGCCGTTGCCACGGGAGGGCTATCTCTTTTGCTGGCTGCTGATCCCGCGCAAGCGCAAAATACATTTGGGCCTTTCAACGAAATGGCGCGTGCCTTCAATCCATTGGCACCACCCCTGCCCTTTATGCAGCCCTCTGTGGGTACATTCGATTACCAAAACGATGGCGACCTCGACCTGGTTATTGGCGAACAACTGGGGTATGTGCACCTGGTGCTGAACGAGGGAACGCCCACCGAACCTCGCTTTACCTACGTGGAATATGAAAACAATCCCTTCCGCGACATTGTGCTGGGCGATACCTACGGCAAGCCTGCCTTCACCGATTTTGATGGCGATGGCGATGATGATTTTTTCATAGGCACCGGCTCGGGAGGACAAATCAGGTATTTCGCCAACGACAACGGCACTTTTACAGAGCAACTGCAACCCTGGGGTACTCCTGGCGAACTGACCGGCAACCCCATGCGAAAAGTGGGCTACTTCCCCCCCGGCTTCGCCACGGTAACACCTGTGGATTTAAATAACGATGGACACATCGATATTGTGTTGAGCAGCGAGGGAGATGTGCCACGCCTATTTCGCAACGATGGCACCGGCAACCTCTTTGCACATACCACCACAGGCGAACCACTACCGGGCAACCCCATAGGCGACTTTGCCAATTTTGCGGATTGGGACCACGATGGCGACCTGGATTTGATCACATCGGTATATACCTACGATTTTCCTTCCTCCTCTTCGTATGTGCGTATGAAATACTATCGCAACGAAGCAGGCAACTTTGTTGAGCAGAGCGGCCTGTGGAATGAGCATACCAAGACCGGCAACCCCTTCAATCAATATACCGACAATTACTTGTTGAGGTTGGCGATCCATGTGGCTGATTTAAACGGAGACGGGCATCCTGACCTGATAGCCGGCACAGCACCCGGCACTTTTGGGTCGCGAACAGGGCACCGCGCCATCGACTACTATGTTAACAACGGTGATGGCAGCGTGGACAAAAAAGAGTTCCTCACCAATCCCATGCATGGTTACCTTACCGGATCGCAAGCATCACCCGCTTTTGGCGATCTGGATGGCGATGGCGATCTCGATGTGATTGTAGGCTCTAACAATCCGGGCATGGAAGGCTGGATTGATTTTATCGAGAACGACAATGGCCAATATATCTGGCACCAGGAAGAAGGTGAATTTTCCAACAACCCGTTCTCTCCCGTTAACCTCAACGGCCACGACATAGGGCGCGATGTAACCCCCACTTTCGTGGATGCCGATGGCGATGGCGATGCCGATGTGCTGGCCAGCAGCAGCGATCCATCTGTACGGCTGAGTTACTTCAAGAATGCAAGCGGCAGTTTCGACCACGTACCCTTTGCGGCAAGTCCATTTAAAGACCTTGATTTATATGATGACCTGGAAGATACCCGTGCGGATTTTGGCGATTTGGATGGCGATGGCGATGTAGACCTGGTGATTGGCACCCAACTGGGTGGCTTTGGCCCATATGTAGTTTTGTTCTTCAAGAACTTTCAGGTGGAAGAAGGGCTGCAAGAACCGCGTTTTGATGATGTGGAAGAAAACCCCTTCGGGTTTGTGAGCGAAGAATATGCCCTCAGCCCCCGGCTGGTAGATGTGGATGGCGATGATGACCTGGATCTGATCATCGGAGAGCACGGCAGCAACGATGATGGCATGGATGGAAACGAAGTGATTTTGCTGGAGAACACTGGCACGCCAGAGTCGCCTGTGTTTGAATTCCGCACCGATAATTTCTTTCAGACGCCCGCCCCCGATGGCAACCCGCGCAACCCCGGGCTTACCTTTTTAGACTACGATGGCGATGGCGACCTGGATACCTTCATTGGAAACAACAATGGAGAGATCAGCTACTTCCGCAACAACAACCCCGCTCCGCAGTTGGCGGTAGCAGAGGCCGTTCCTTTTGCTTATGGAGAGTCGATCACCATCGACCCCGATATGGTGCTAACAGACAGTGACAATGACCGCATCATGCGCGTTACCGTTGCCATTGAAAACTTTGAACCTGGCCACGAAACCCTGGTAGCCGGAAATCTGCCGGAGGGTATCACCGCGCATTTCCAAAATGGCACCCTTACTTTGACGGGCCCGGCTTCGGTGGCGAATTTTCAGGAAGCGTTGCGTGGCGTGCGCTACCAATACAGTGAAGCAGGCGTTTCGTCATCTGCAGCGAAGCAGATAGCACCACCCTCGGCTGCAAGAACCATCAGCCGCTCCCTCACGCTATCCGTGCTGGACATTGACCGCACCCGTGCAACGGGCAACATCAAAACCATAACGCTGACACATGCTAACCATGCACCGGTAGTAAGCCCTTCGGTGGTAACCACCACTTACCAAAATACACCCGTTGCACTGAGCAGCCTGTTTACCGTGACGGATGATGACGACACACAACTGGCTTCAGCTTCTGTCCAGTTTACGGGCGGCACATACGTGGCAGGTGAAGACTTGTTGCAGGCCACTGTGCCCACAGGTTTGACTCAAACCTTTAACCTGACAACGGGCGAACTGTCTGTTTCCGGGGCTGCCTCGGTAGCCCAATACCAAAATGTATTGCGAAGCATACGTTATAGCAATCTGTCATCCACACCAACGCAACAAAACAGAACCATTCGCATCCGGGTGGCCGATCTAGAAGACAACAGCAACCCGGCCGATGTTACAGTGGTCGTAAATCCTGCTTCCACTCCGGCCTTGGGAGGCTCCACCTTCAACTTCACCTACCAATCGGGTAGTCTGCACATTCTTCCTGATGTAGAAGTAACCGATGCCGACAATCAAATTATGTCCGCTGAGGTTGCCTTTCAGTCGGGGTTTGTTGCGGGTGACGGACTGGTGTTCACCAACCAGAATGGCATTACGGGTAGTTTTTCCGCAGCGGGCGTACTCACGCTTACCGGAGCGGCCACCGTAGCCAACTATCAGCTTGCACTGCGTTCGATCACCTATCAGCACACTGCCGCAGATAAAATTTCAGGGCCAAGAACACTCACCGTAACCGTACACGATGGCACCACCGCAAGCAATGCACTCACCATCGGGCTGACTGTAAGCAACGAAGCGCCTACATTAACACTGTCGGTTGCCAATCGTACTTTCATGGGAACCGATCTATCGCTTGACAGCGACCTGTCCGTAACCGACACAGACCATGTAAACCTTGCTTCGGCTACCATCGCGTTCACGAGCGGATTTGTTGCGGGCGAAGATGAGTTGATTTTCGTCAACCAAAACGGCATCACCGGCCACTTCGATGTGTCTTCCGGCACGTTGATGCTGAACGGTGTTGCCAACGTTGCCAACTACCAGGCAGCCCTGCGGGCGGTGATGTACCGCAATGCCGCAGCCGATCGTTCCAACGGCAACAGAATTGTGCAATGGCGCGTATCCGATGGCACCAGTTCCAGTGTACCCGTATCGCTTACCCTGCAAGTACCCAACCAGGCGCCTGCGGTAACAATAACCACCCACACGCACACCTTTACATCCGGAGGGATTGCCATCGCGCCCGACCTGTCTATCACAGACAGCGATGATACTTTTATTCAGTCAGCAGAAATACAGATAACAAACGGCTATCGGTCATCAGAGGATGCGTTGGTGTTTGCGAATCAAAATGGCATCAGCGGAAACTTTGATGCAACTTCCGGAACATTGTCGCTTTCGGGGCAAGCCTCGAAGGCAGATTATCAGGCTGCCCTTCGCTTCATTCAATACCAAAACAACGCAACTAACCGAACACCCGGCAACCGTGCGTTGACTTTACGTGTTTCGGATGGACAGGCTGCAAGCAACGTGCTCGACCTGACCGTTAGCGTGGTGAACACAGCACCGGTAATTTCCGGCAACGGCCCTGCTTTGTTCTACCTGTCGGGAGAGCTGATTTTGCACAGTGCCCTTGCACTGAACGATGCCGACAATACCCATCTGCAATCGGCCGCAGTGATGATTCAATCGGGTCTGCAGGAAGCAGAAGATGAATTGCTCTTTACTTCTCAATCGGGCATTACCGGAAGCTACCAAGCAGGCATCCTTCAGTTGACGGGTAATGCTACCCTTCAGGAATACCAGGAAGCGTTGAGAACTGTGAGGTATCGCAACCAAAGCGCTGCCCCGGCCACCCACGACCGCATCATTTCATTTGTGGTAAACGATGGTCACCAGATCAGCAACTTGCTGCAGGTGAGTGTGACGGTGAACAAACCTCCCGTGGTAGCGGCCGAACCGCAGTTGACGCAGGCAGGTGGCAACGTGTCGCTGTCGCTCAATCAGATCCTGTCCGATCCCGACAACAACCTGGATCTGAGCACACTGGTCATCACCTCGCAGCAAGGTGCCGAAGTAACACGGCTGGATGATGTGATAGTAATTGACTATGCCCGGGTAGCCAACTTCCAGGGCGTTGACCAACTCACCATACAGGTGTGCGATGCGGCCGGGCGGTGTGCCACGCAAACCATCGACATTCAGGTGGAAGCCGACATGATTGTGTACAATGGCGTTTCACCCAATGGCGATCAGGCCAATGACTTCTTCACAATCAGGTTCCTGCCAGTCGGATCGCGCGTCTCCATTTTCAACCGCTGGGGCGATGAGGTCTTCAGCCAAAGCAACTACGACCCGGAAGATGTGAACAAACGCTTCAGTGGCCTGAACCAATCCGGCCAGGAGCTTTCTTCCGGCACCTATTTCTATAAAATCGAAACACCCCAGGGGCGAACCGTAACCGGTTACCTCACACTGAAACGATAAAGCCATCATGAACATCAAGTCAATAGCTTCTCTTTTCCTCGTCTGCTTTGCCACGCTTCCGCTCTGCGCACAGCAAGACCCCTTGTATGCCCAGTACCTCACAAACCCGCTGCTGTTCAACCCAGCCTATGCCGGCCTGAACAACGCCCTGAATGCCTCCTTCAGCTACCGCAACCAATGGGCTGGTTTCGAAGGGAGCCCTACCACCCTGAATGCCAGCGCCCACCTGTCGCTGGCTGATAACAAGGTAGGCGCGGGTGTGCTGCTGATACAGGACCAACTGGGTGTAACCAAAACCACCGAATTGCATGCTGTGGGTGCTTACAAGCTGCAACTGGCGGAATGGACGGTGAATTTCGGCATGCAATTCGGCCTGGTAGGGTTCCGCAACGACTATTCCGAACTAACCATCGACCCCGATCCGGTCTTTGCCCAGGCCGAACGCGCAGCCAAACCCAATGTGGGGGCGGGCGCCATTGTAAAAAACGACCGCTGGCTTTTGGGGCTGTCGGTACCGCGCATGTTAAAAACAAAAATCGCCAGTGCCGGGCAGGATTTTCAACTGTACAATCAGCACTATTACCTCTTTGGTTCTTACGTGCATCATCTCGGTGAACGCTTGCGACTCAAGCCTTCGCTGCTGTTGAGGGGAGTGCAGGGAGCGCCTGTTTCGGCCGATCTGAACTTCAACATCCAACTCGACACGCGCTACTCGGCTGGCTTGTTTACCCGCAACTTCAAAGCGTATGGGCTATTGGTGCAGGGCTGGTTTTTCGAAAAATACCGCGTGGGCTATGCCTTTGAAGTGCCCACCCGCCAATCGGTAGGTTCGCAATTCACCACCCACGAGCTAACCCTGGGCATTCGCATGGCCGCCCTCCGGTTCCACGACCGCACCTTCAGCGAGTTCTGACCAGCTTTCGGGGCTTTCGCGGAAAGCCTTTTTTTGCATAGTTTAGGCGCACGATGAGTCAGCCTTTGCCACCCTTTTCGTGCACCTTCACCCCCAACCTGCCCGAGTTGCTGTGGAGCCTGAAATGCACGCTCGCCATCAGCACCTACCAGGCCGGCAAGGTTATCTTCATCAGCGCGCCCGAGCGCGATAAGCTCATTCAACTGCCGCGCAATTTTGAGAAGCCCATGGGCATGGCCGCAGAAGGCAACCGGCTGGCCGTTGCCACCAAATTCAACATCTCGCTTTTCAACAACGCGCGCGACATGGCGCCCAACTATCCGCGCCAACCCGGCCAGTACGATTCCCTATACCTGCCGCGCGGCACTTTCTTTACCGGTGAATGCGACATGCACGACCTGGCCTGGGGCAACGCTGGGCTCATAGGCGTCAACACCCGCTTCTCCTGCCTTACCCACTTCGATTTCGAATACAGCTTCAGGCCCTTCTGGAAGCCGCACTTCATCGGGGATTTGACACCCGATGACAAATGCCACCTGAACGGTTTGGCCATGGACCAGGGCGAGCCAAAGTACGTAACCGCTTTGGGAAAATCTGATCAACAGCAAGGCTGGCGGCCCACCAAAAAGAACGGGGGGATTTTAATGGACATACAACGGAATGAGATTGTTGCAGATGGACTGTCCATGCCGCACTCGCCCCGCATTTACAAAGAGGGCACCTTCCTGCTACTATCGGCCACGGGCGAGTTGGCTTGCCTAGAGGGTGGTAAGTTGAATACGGTACTCGGTTGCGAAGGGTTCGCGCGCGGGCTCGACCGACTGGGCGACTTTCTGTTCATTGGTTTATCGAAATTAAGAGAAACGTCAGAAGCCTTTCGCGACCTGCCCATCGCAAAGCAGTCGGTGTACTGTGGCCTCCTGGTTTTCCACCTGCCCTCACAAAAAATAGTAGGTCACCTGAAGTATGAAAACAGCGTGGAAGAGATCTACGATGTGAAGGTTCTGCAGCAAACCCGCAGGCCGAGCATCTTAACGGCAGACAAAGACGGCCACCAGATTGCCATTACGTTGCCCCATGCTTCGTTTTGGGCAGTGATGCCCGAACAAAACACCGCCAACTCATGACCCAGGAAGCATTTGCATCGCTGCTCAGGGCAGAAATTGCCGCAGAATTGAAAGTGCCGGTAGAGAGTATTGACGTGGATAAATCGTTTACCGAACTGGGGCTGGACTCGCTCAACTGCATTTACATTTTACACAACGTAGAACAGCGCACGGGTTGGCCGCTGAACCCATCGCTGTTCTGGGATTTCCCCACCATTCGTGCCATGGCCGGCCATGTTGCCCAACTGTACCAGTCATGATGCTTTGGAATCCATTGGAGCCCTCGCACATAGCCGATCCTTACCCGATGTATGCGCGGCTGCGCCAGGAAGACCCGGTGCACAAAGCCCAGACGGGAGAATGGATCATCACCTGCTACGAAGATGTGAAGGAATTGCTGCGAAGTCCGCATTGCACGGCAGGCAACCGGTTGGAGTGGCTCCGGAAAGCGCTGCCCTATTTTCACCAGAAGGGCGAAGACCTTACGTTGATCTACGAGGCCATGCAATCGTTCATGGTGTTGTTGTCGAATCAGAAGCACCACCAAATCAGAAACCTGGTGGCGAGGGCCTGGACAGATCGCATCGTAGATGATCTGTTGCGCAAAAATGTGGAGCAACTGGTGGCTGAGTTCCCAGAACAAGGTACATTTGATTTTATCCAATGCTTTGCCCAGCCGCTGCCGGTGCTCACCATCTGTTCCATTCTGGGTTTACCACCGGAGGACTACCGCAAGTTGAAACACCTGGGCGCGAAACTAACGGAAACCCTTGGGTTGTATGTTACCCTGAAAGAACTGGTGGCGATCAACAGTGCCGCACGCGACCTCATCGATTACTTTACACAGTGGTTAGACGACAAGAGGCGACATCCGGATAACAGCCTGATCAGCCAAATCCTGATCCTGAACGAAACAGAAGGCGCGCCCCTCACCGATCAGGAACTGATCTCACTCTACATATTCCTGTTCATTGCGGGGGAGGAAACCTCGGCCAACCTCTTGGGGGCCGGTACCTACAACTTGATGCAACATCGCGAAAGCTGGCAAACGCTCTGTTCTAATCCGCACGTTGCAAATACCAGTGTGGAAGAGTTGCTTCGCTTCGATCCCTCCGTACAGATCGCAGGCCGAACCGCACTCCACGATTTGACCCTCGGTGGCAAAAAGATACCGGCAGGTTCAACGTTGTCGCTGGTAATTGGGTCGGCTAACCGCGATGAACGCGCCTTTGAAGCCCCCAACGAATTACGCATTGACCGAACCCCCAACCGACACCTTACCTTTGGATTGGGTACTCACCATTGCATGGGCGATTGGCTCGCGCGCAGGCAGGCAGCCATTGCGTTCACAACACTGACCCAGCGATTTCCAACACTGCGCCTGGCAAAAGAGGCACCGGAGTGGAATCGCGTGCTGACATTCCGCAGCCTCAATAGGTTAATGGTGGCCGTGGGCTAGGCAATGCGGGCCCCTTTAAAATAGTATATGCGGATGTGATGCCCCGCAGCAGAGTTGCCGGCATAAACAAATCCGGAAGGGAGAACAGGCGCACGTAACGTACGTTTCATTTCCTCATTTTCTATCAGCGCAATCAATCCCACCCCCAGATGGCCACACTTCGCTTCCAGGTAGTCCCGCGTTATCATCACCAACTTACTCATGAGTCCCGGAAAGCGGTGTCCGGGGATAATCATGAAGCGCACAGCCAAAAAGTTGCTTTGAAACTGCTTGATGAACACCTGTTTCGCAGTAGAGATGCCAATAACCTGATCATCTGCCCCGCGCACCACGTATACCAATTCATCCATTCTACGCTGCTGCTCCCCCTCATCCATCTGAAAATAATCTGTCCACACGCGTAATACCTCCTGCACGGGCTTCACAGGTTGCTGCCAAACATTCTCAAATTTCACATTCATGTATCGAATTTTCTATTTCTCCAAGGCCGAATCGGGTATCCAGGTTTTATTGACATCCATTTGGTTGCACGCAGTGCCTAAATGTTTCATTTGTGCGTACCTTTAGCAAGATAATTCCCCCATGCGAAGCGTAACCCAAGTTGAACTGATTCATTTCCTCAAGCAAAGGATTTCAGAAGAATGTGAGGTGCCTCTGGAACAGATTGATGAGGATGCTGAATTCGAGCACTTGAATATGGACTCTGTTAACGCCATGATGATCATGGATGCGTTGGAAGACTTCTTGGAAATGGAATTGAACCCGCTCTACTTTTGGAATCACCCCACCGTGGCGAAGTATGCCAGATTCATTGTAGAAGAACTGCAGCCCCGATCTTCTTAGATTTTCGCATCGCTGAAGTAGCTAACCCGCACATGGTGCCCTTGCGAGGTAAAGCCTATAAAATAGTAATCGCTGCCCGGCCAGTATGCCTTGGTCCACTTTTTTGGGGCTTCGCTTTCAATCGCCAGCAGAAGGCCAATGGTATCCCGACCGTTGAAGTACCGATGCGTGCCCAATTCTCGCTTGGTTTCCACTAACAGCATGGTGTCTAATGCCGGTTGGCGCGCCCGGGGCGCTATGAAACACCTTACTTTAAAAAGATAATTATTATTTAACAACCTCACCGCCTTGCGCTCGGCAGTAGAAATACCCACCAGTACGCCTTCGTTGTTGCGGATGAGCACGGCTGCCTGCCCTGCCCGGGCAAGCGCCTCCCGGGGGACCATAGCACGATGCAGCAACCAAAAATGGACAATCTCCTGCTGCTCAGCAGCACCCACTTTGCCCCAAACCGGCACAAATTGAACATTTCTTTGGGGGAGATCAGTTACCATCGGCTGAAGGTATTCATTAACAGTCGTTGAATTTTACTATTTTAACGTTTTAGAACAAACCCATTGAGCCACACCATGCAAAGTGCGAACTTTTCGTACCGTCTATACAGGCTTACACTAGGCAAATATCTAAAATTCAAAAAGCGACTCGATAAGTCCCTCCAATCGGGACAGTTTCATAAATACAACGCCAGGAAAAAGCGTAGCTTGCTGCAGCGTATTAAAAAAGTATGGCGTAAACTCGAGCAACTTCGTTTTGAACTAAAGCTGGGCATGAGTGGGGCCGCGTTGGCGCTGTTTCTGAGCGTGGCCGATAGCCAGGCACAGATAGGCCCCTTCGTGGAAAAGCCACGGTCAGAAAACCCGCTAAGGCCACCGTTGTTGGGCCGAGACATGCGACCAGCCGCCAGCGATGTAGACGATGATGGAGATGTGGATGTGCTAGTGGGTTTCCCTGATGGTACTGTTCGCTTCTTTCGTAATGATGGTACCCCCACCAAGCCTTCATTTAACTGGATTAGTGGCATGGAAAATCCTTTCGATGGCATCGCATCCGGTTCATCGATCACAATAGCCTTTGCAGATGTAGATGAGGATGGAGACGAAGACCTGGTGTTGGTAGATTATAACAGCGCTTCCACCTTTTGGCGGAAGGATGGACCTAATTCCTTCACTCCTGTAACGGGACCTGGAAATCCGGTGGATGGAGTGCTTGCGGGTGGACTAGGTCCGCAAATTACATTTGCTGATGTAGATGGCGACAGCGACTTAGACCTCGTTGCCGGATTCGAATATTATCCGGGAGAATACCTTAAACTTTTTGAAAAAGACGGTCCGGGATACATCACTACTAACACCACTTTAAACGGGCTTGCTCTAACCTCCGGAAGCCCCAATGCCCCTGCCTTTGCCGATGTAGATGGCGATGGCGACCTTGATCTATTTCTGGGTGAAACCGTTGGCTTCTCAGATACATACATCTCTTTTTTTAGACAAGATGCAGCGGGTGATTTCTTACAAGAAACCGGAGCTTCAAATCCGTTAGATGGAATTCCTTTTGGAGATTACGCGGCACCCGTTTTTGTTGATTTGGACAGCGATGGCGATTTGGATGCCATAGTGGGTAGAAATTACAAATATGGTGGTTTTGGGAGTTTCGACCATTCCCTGGCCTACCTCGAAAACAAATTCAGTGAGACAGGCGTGTTTGAATTCGAGGAGAAAACAGAATTGGAAAACCCATTCAATGGAATTTTGGGAGGAAGGCTGACCGATTTTAATCGGGAAGTATCGGTTGACTTCTTAGATATTGATGAAGATGGTAATTTGGATGTGTTGTTGGGTTCAAAGTATGGAGGTGATCTCCGTTATTACCGTTTTGATCCCTCGAAAAACTTTCACATTCAACGAACGGGAGCGGACAATCCCTTTGACGTAATCTCTTTCTTTTCAGAAGTAACACCTCGCTTCGTTGATTATGATAGTGACGACCAAGTAGAACTGCTAGTAGGTGATGCGAATAGTAACTATCTGTTTAGGTTCGATGGAAACGAAAATTTTACAGAAGAATTTGGTTTAAACATTACCGACCAGATTGCTCAGTTCACCACCAAGTATGCGGTTTTTGATGCGGATGGAGACGGGGATAAGGATGTTTTAGTTGGTACCCAGGGCCTGGGCACAACCTTTTACAGAAACACTGCTGGAAGCTATACAGCGGATAATTCCAATGCTCCAATACCTTTCAACTCATCACCCACACTATGGGGCACAAATCGTATAAAGCCTTCTGTGGCTGATATTAATCACGATGGGTTAGATGATATCGTTGCAGGCGTGCAGGATGGAACGGTGAGAATCTTCCTTAACACCGGTGTAATTTCGGCCGGAAGTTATCAGTACGAGGAAATGGTAGACGCTGGAAATCCGTTACCCGGACTGGATGTCGGGAGTGAGGCCTCACCTATTTTTACAGACATTGATGAAGATGGTGACCTGGATCTGTTTATCGGAAACGTCAACGGTGAGATCAGTTTTGTGGAAAATGAGAATCCGGTACCGGCTATCTCCATCAGCACCGATCCGGTGTTAACATTCGCGGCAGGCGATCCGCCACTGCTGCTCGATCCGGGGGCAAGCCTGGATATTGCCGATGATGATACCGAGGCCATCAGTGCCATCGTGCGCATCAGTCAAAACTTTGTGGCAGCCGAGGATATCCTCAGCTTCACCCTCACAGGCGACATCACCACAGGTGGATTCAATTCCTTGACAGGCGAAATCGTCTTTACAGGCCCGGGCTCCATGGACGATTATCAACAGGTGTTGCAATCGATTACCTATCAAAATATAAGTTCCACACCTACTTCGTCTACCCGCATCATTACCTACTATGTATTCGATCATGACGCTACCGACCCGCGTTTGGATGCCACTCCGGATGCGAACGTAAGTGTGAATGTTGGCACAAACCAGGCACCTGTGGTGAATTTGGGTGTATTCACGGTTACTTATTTTGGCTCTCCTATCACTTTGGCACCCAGCCTAACCGTTACAGATGCCACCGATGTTAACCTTGAATCTGCTACAATTACCATTTTAGGCCAGGTGCCCGGAGACGATGAACTTCTTTTTGTCGACCAAAATGGCATTAGTGGTACTTTCAGCACTTCTACAGGTGTGCTTACACTAACGGGCCCTTCCTCGGTGGCCAATTATCAGACAGCCTTGAGAAGTATTCAATACCGCAACAACAATCCGGTTCCTATTCCGGCTAATCGCAGCATCCGCTTCCAAGTAAGCGATGGAGAACTCAACAGCACACTCCGCAGTATGACGGTTGCCTATCCGGTTCCCAATGTTGCGCCTTCGTTAACTACCACCACCACTACAACCACCTTCACCGGCACAGCACTCCCCATCGACAACGCACTGACACTAACCGATGGAGACGATGCCATTGCCTCAGCGACCGTTCAAATTTCAGCGGGCTACCGGAATGGAGAGGATCAACTTGTCTTCACCAACCAAAACGGCATCTCTAGCACCTTCGATGCTACAAGCGGCACCTTAACACTAAGTGGCACAACCACAGTTGCCAATTACCAGGCAGCCTTGCGCTCCATTCAATACAATAACACTGCTGCCAATCGCACCAATGCCAACCGCACGGTTACGTTCCGCGTGAACGATGGCACCGTGAACAGCAACACACTTGCTCTCACGCTCCTGGTTCCTAACGTAGCCCCTACCCTTACCCTCTCGGTGCCCACTGCAAATTATGCCGGAGGCGATCTGGTGGTAGATGCCGGAATCGTCCTCTCCGATGAAGATGACATTAATTTTACTACTGCTACGGTATCCTTTCAATCCGGCTATGTGGCAGGGGAAGATGAACTTGTGTTCACCAATCAGGCGGGCATTTCAGGCAGTTTCAATAGCACAACGGGTGTGCTAACGCTCACAGGCGCTTCCAGCCTGGCTAACTACCAGGCGGCCTTGCGAACAATCGTGTACCGCAATACATCTGGCAACCGTTCCGCAGGCAACCGCGAAATTGCCTTTGTGGTAAATGACGGGCAAGCCGCCAGTACCAGTGCCGCTGTGCTGGTAGTGGTGCCCAACAATGCACCCACGCTGGCCCCCACCACCGATACCGGCTTTTACCTGTCGGGCGAGTTGGTGATCAACAATTCCATCACCATTACAGATGGCGACAACACCACCTTACAGGGCGCAACGGTTAGGATAACTGCAGGTTTACAAACCGCGGAAGATGTGCTCGTCTTTACCAACCAAAACGGTATTACCGGCACCTATGCAGCGGGAACACTCACGTTGGCCGGAAGCGCTTCGTTGGCCAACTACCAGGCAGCATTGCGGTCGGTTCAATACCGCAACAATGCAGCAAGCCCGAATGTGGCGAGTCGTACCATCACGTTCGCGGTTACAGATGGCACCAACACCAGCAACAGCGTTACCACCGTACTTTCGATTAACCGCCCCCCGGTGGTGTCGGCCAACCCGCAAACCACAACAGCAGGCGGCAATGTTGCTTTCAGTGTAGCCTCCATCCTCTCCGACCCTGACGACAACCTCGATCTGTCTACGTTGCAGGTAGTTTCGGCCGAAGGGGCCACGGTAACCATCAGTGGTGGCCAGATTGTGATCGACTATTCCAACGTAGATGACTTTCAGGGCACTGACGTGCTCACGATCACCGTGTGCGACCTGGCTGGTCGTTGCAGCACACAGTCGATCGACATCGAATTGGAAGCGGACATATGGGTTTACAACGGTGTATCGCCCAATGGCGATGGTGCCAACGATTATTTTAAGATTCGCTACCTGCCCACAGGAACACGCGTGTCGGTTTACAACCGCTGGGGCGACCTGGTGTTCAGCGAGAACAATTACGACAACACCGACCGAAACAGGAGGTTCGAAGGCCTGAATGACAACGGTAACGAGCTGGCTTCGGGCACCTATTTTTATAAAATTGAAACACCCCAGGGCCGAACCCTCACCGGCTACCTCACCTTAAAACGTTGAATGCGATGAAGAAAATTCTACTGTTATCCTGCCTGGTATCATCGCTTGCGCTGCACGCTCAGCAAGACCCACTGTATTCGCAATACCTAACCAATCCGCTCATTTTCAATCCCGCCTACACAGGCCTGAACAATGCCTTCAACGCTTCGTTCAGTTACCGCAACCAGTGGGCAGGGTTTGAGGGGGCACCTACCACGCTCAATGCCAATGCGCATATGTCGATTGTGGATAATAAGGTGGGCGTAGGCGCCCTGCTGCTGCAGGATAAAATGGGCATCTCCAAGACAACAGAATTCCATGCTTTTGGTTCGTACAAGTTGGAACTGCAGGATGAGATGGTGTTGAGTTTTGGAATGCAGTTTGGGCTAGTGGGCTTCCGCAACGATTATTCAGAGTTGAATGTGGACCCTGATCCGGTGTTTGCGCAAACCGAACGCGCCAGCAAGCCCAACCTGGGCGCAGGTGCCATCTTAAAAGCTAACAAATTTCTGGTGGGCCTATCGGTACCGCGCTTGCTCCAAACCAAAATAACCAGTGCCGGGCAAGACTTTCAATTGTACAATCAGCACTATTACTTGTTTGGTTCTTACGTGCATTACCTGGGCACGAGGTTGCGCCTCAAACCCTCCATCCTGTTCCGGGGTGTAAAGGGTGCACCCATTTCTACCGACCTGAACTTCAACATCAACATCGACACCAAATACACAGCCGGAGCCTATACCCGAAACTTCAAGGCCTACGGCCTTTTGGTGCAGGGCTGGTTTTTCGAGAAATACCGCTTTGGTTACACCTTCGAGGTGCCCACCAACAAGTCGGTAGGCACATCCTTTACCTCGCACGAAATCACCATCGGCATCAAAACCTCTGTGCTGAACATGCACGACCGTTCGTATAGCGAATTCTAAACAAGTAAAGCCCAAATATTTAGAGCCGACCCCTTGCCGAAAGAGGTCATTTGGTTGAACTATTCGTTCAAATAGCTGTTCTTCGTAAGCATGAAGGTTGCTATTTCGCGAAAAGAACATTTTAATGCGGCCCACCGGCTATTCAATCCCGCCTGGACGGATGAAAAAAACGAACAGGTTTTTGGCAAATGTGCCAACCCTAATTACCATGGCCATAATTACGAATTGATTGTAACGCTGGTGGGCGAACCCGATGCGGAAACGGGTTATGTGTACGACATGAAAGTGCTTAGTGACTTGATCAAGGAAAATATTCTGAAACAATTTGATCACAAAAACCTTAATTTAGATAGCAGCTATTTCAAAGACCTGAACCCCACGGCCGAAAACATTGCGGTGGTGATCTGGCGGATTTTGAGGCAGCGCATAGACATGAAGTACGAATTGAAGGTGAGACTGTATGAAACGGAACGCAACTTCGTGGAGTATCCCGCTCATGCTTAACAAATTTTAATAAACAACGGCAACCAAACAGAAAAACAGATGGCCATGAAAGTGCGACCAATGAAACCCTACGATGCAGATGATGAACAGGACGACCATGTGTTGAGTTCGTGGGATACTCCGTTACGCCCCGATGCATTCGAAATGGACGATGACGAAAAGATTGCAAAAATTGAAAAGCACTTCGAGCAGATCATGTCCATTCTGGGGTTAGATTTAAATGACGACAGCTTGAAGGGTACGCCCAAGCGGGTGGCAAAAATGTATGTAAAGGAAGTGTTCAGCGGGTTGAACCCCAAAAACCGCCCCCACGCCAGACTCTTCGAAAACAAGTACAATTACGACCAGATGCTGGTAGAGAAAGACATTACGTTCTACTCGCATTGCGAACACCATTTTGTGCCCATCTATGGCAAGGCACACGTGGCCTACTTCTCGGGGGGCAAGGTAATTGGCCTCTCCAAAATCAATCGCATTGTGCAATACTTTGCCAAGCGACCGCAAGTGCAGGAACGGTTAACCGTCCAGATTGGCAAGGAGATGGCGCGCGTGCTCAACACACAAGATGTAGCCGTGGTGATTGATGCCAACCACATGTGCGTAGCCTCGCGTGGTGTAGGCGACACCAACAGCAAAACCGGCACCGCTTATTTTACAGGCAAATTCAAAGACGAGAACATCAAGCGCGAATTCCTTAACTACATCAATGCCAAATAGTTAAAGTCGTTCAGCCTCATACATCAGCAAAGCACCTGTAGTGGGTGCTTTGTTATTTTCAGAGCGCTGTAAATCAATACGTTCCGGGCAGGTAAACGTGCTGGTCGCGCCTCGTCACCAGAATCCGATACTTTTGGCGACAGCGAATGATTTTCACCAATCGGACTGTTTCTGATTTTATAATTCCGGATTAAAACATTCAAAAATTTGTAGCTTAGCAACTTAAACAATCGACTTCTATGGTATTCGATTTAGACATGATCAAAGCCGTGTACGCGGCATTGCCCGGGCGCATCGCCAAAGCCCGTAAGGTGGTTAACAAGCCCCTAACCCTCTCAGAAAAAATACTTTACGCCCACCTCCATGCCGATCAGAAGCTGGAAAACTTCGGGCGCGGTAAATCTTATGTGGATTTCGCACCCGACCGCGTAGCCATGCAGGATGCCACCGCCCAGATGGCCTTGCTGCAGTTCATGTCGGCCGGACGCCCCAAGGTGGCTGTTCCATCCACGGTACATTGCGACCACCTCATCGTGGCCAAATCGGGTGCCAAAGAAGACCTGAATGCCGCCAATGCAGAAAGCAGGGAGGTATTTGACTTCCTCTCGTCCGTGTCGAACAAGTATGGCATCGGCTTTTGGAAGCCGGGCGCGGGTATCATTCACCAGGTTGTATTAGAGAACTATGCTTTCCCTGGTGGCATGATGATCGGAACCGACTCGCACACGGTAAACGCGGGTGGCCTGGGTATGATTGCCATTGGCGTGGGCGGTGCCGATGCCGTAGATGTGATGGCCGGAATGGCCTGGGAATTGAAGTTCCCCAAATTGATAGGTGTGAAGCTGACCGGCCGCTTAAACGGCTGGGCATCCGCAAAGGACGTGATTTTAAAAGTGGCCGGAATCCTTACCGTAAAAGGTGGAACGGGTGCCATTGTGGAATATTTTGGCGAGGGCGCTACCTCCATGAGTTGTACTGGCAAGGGTACCATCTGCAACATGGGTGCAGAGATTGGTGCCACCACGTCCACGTTTGGTTATGATGCCTCGATGGAACGTTACCTCATCGCCACAGGCCGTGCCGAAGTAGCCGCCATGGCCAACAAGGTAAAAGAACACCTCACAGCCGACCCTGAGGTGTATGCCAATCCCGAGAAGTATTTTGATCAGGTGATCGAAATCAACCTGTCGGAACTGGAGCCACACCTCAACGGTCCGTTCACACCCGACCTGGCCACACCGATCTCTAAGATGAAGGAAGAAGCCGCCCGCAACGGTTGGCCTACCAAAGTGGAGGTGGGTTTGATTGGATCGTGTACCAACTCTTCCTACGAAGACATTTCGCGTGCAGCCAGTCTGGCCCGCCAGGTGGCAGACAAGGGTTTGAAAACGAAAGCCGAATTCACCATTACCCCGGGTTCTGAGCAGGTGCGCTACACCATCGAACGCGATGGATTTATTGCCACTTTCGATAAGATTGGTGCCAAAGTGTTCGCCAACGCCTGCGGCCCCTGCATTGGCATGTGGAGCCGATACGGTGCAGAGAAAAAAGAAAAGAACACCATCGTTCATTCTTTCAATCGCAACTTCCAAAGCCGCAATGATGGCAACCCCAACACGTATGCGTTTGTAGGTTCGCCCGAGTTGGTTACAGCGCTGGCCATTGCCGGTGACTTGTCTTTTAACCCGATGACCGACTACCTGACCAACGAACGCGGTGAGCAGGTAAAGTTGGATCCTCCCACCGGAGATGAACTACCAACCAAAGGTTTTGATGTGAAAGACCCTGGCTACATTGCCCCGGCCAAAGATGGCAGCAAGGTAAAAGTAATTGTAGATCCGAAGTCAGATCGTCTGCAATTGCTGGAGCCATTCAAGCCCTGGGACGGAAAAAATCTGATGGGCATGCGCATATTGATCAAAGCAAAAGGCAAATGCACCACAGACCATATTTCGATGGCAGGCAAGTGGCTGAAGTACCGCGGCCACCTCGACAATATTTCCAATAACCTGCTGATTGGTGCCACCAACTTCTTCAACGATAAGATTAACAGCGTGAAAAACGGGTTAACCGGTACTTATGATGAGGTGCCCAAAGTACAGCGTGCCTACAAAGCCGCTGGCATTGCGAGTATTGTGGTGGGCGATGAAAACTACGGAGAGGGTTCTTCGCGCGAACATGCCGCCATGGAGCCCCGGCACCTGGGTGTGCGCGCAATATTGGTGAAAAGCTTTGCGCGGATACATGAAACCAACCTGAAAAAGCAGGGCATGTTGGCCCTTACTTTTTCCAACAAAGACGACTACAATAAGATTCAGGAGGATGACCTGGTAGACATTATTGATTTAGTTTCGTTCGCACCGGACAAACAACTGACATTAGTGCTGAACCACAAAGACGGCTCGAAAGACACCATCAAGGTTAACCACACCTACAACAAGAATCAGATAGAGTGGTTTAAAGCCGGCTCTGCCTTGAATCTGATGGGGGGCTCAGAAAAGAAAGACAAAGATCCGGCCAGTAAAAAGGCAACAGCCAGTAAAGCGGCCAAAGGAACCCCGAAGAAAAAATCGGTGAAGAAAACAGCGAAGAAGACGGCTAAGCCCGCTGCGAAAAAAAACTCTAAAAAATCTGCTAAAAAAGTAGCAAAGAAGCTGACCAAAAAATCCGCTGCCAAGAAGGTTAAGAAGGCCACGGTAAAGAAACCGATCGCGAAGAAAAAGGTTACCAAGAAAGGTAAACGGAGATAGTAGTTTTATCAGGTTCATTAAGAGCCCGCCCAACGGTGGGCTTTTTGCTTTTATTATCCATCAATGGTCTCACGCACAATTCCCAAGTGGGCGGCTTACTAGTGTTAAAATTTGCCCCTCACCTCACCATTCACCAGAAAGGTACCGTCATCCTGTACCACCATGTGAATTTGGGCAACCTCCTTCTTTTTATCATCAAGTGTATAAACCATGAATTCATGGGGCGCTACGCGGTCTTTCAAATCATCAGTAAAGCCAAGGTTAAGTTTTATTTCTAATTCAGGTTCGGCCTTTTTGTTGCATATCATGTGACGGGCGTTGTTATATCCCTTCACCCGCACCTCATTATCTGCAAACTTTTTGTATTTGATCTTTACAGTCAGATACGGCAAGTCTCCAGCCAGTTTCCGATTTCTCTGATCAACCGTTTCAGTGTAGTCTACGGTGTACCGGTCTACTGGCTTTGGCCGCAGTTCTAATTTTATTTCCACGGCAAATTCATCGTTGGGTTTGTAGGGAATTTCGGGCTGGCCCGCCCCTAACCAAGTTACCAGCAATAGAATGATCATGAACGAAGGTATCAAGGCAGGCACAAAAAACAAAAGCGCCCAAGGCCAGCGGAGGCAGGAAATAAAAAAAGCAACATTTCGGTATTGTCTTTTTTTGATTTTTGAGCCCCCTGTCGGAATCGAACCAACGACCTACTGATTATCCCGCACCTGCGGGACTCTACCAACTGAGTGAACCCTCCAACAAAATAGATCACCACAATCAGGAAATAAAAAAGGGCAATCCTTTCGAATCGCCCTTTTGTTCATCTTTCGTGAGCCCCCTGTCGGAATCGAACCAACGACCTACTGATTACAAGTCAGTTGCTCTACCAGCTGAGCTAAGGAGGCCTTTCTCTATCTCTCCCCAACCTTACTGATTATCCCGCAGGTGCGGGACTCTACCAGCTGAGCTAAGGAGCGGGTCCTCTAAAATTGAGTGCGCAAAAATAGAAGGTTACCCTATATTTACAAAGGTTTTAAGATGCTGTTTTCAGCATCTTAAGCTGATTCTTCAGGCTGTCCAACTGATCGCTGGCCTCCTGAATTTTCACGGTGAACTCATCTTTCAGCTTCGTGGCGTTTTTAGAACGACCGAAAAATTCCAGGTTATTACGCAGTACCGCCAAGTCGTTTTCGGCCTTAGTGATTTTCTTCCGTATGTGTTGTTCTTTCTGGTAAATTCTGCGGTCTGCCTGTGGGTCGTTGCGTAGGTTGCCCATTTCCAACTCCAGAAGCAATCGCTCGCGGTCGGCCTCGCTCATATTAGGCAAGGCAGCCACGGCCGCATCTACTGCCTTCTGAAAGCGAGCACGAGAGGCATTCATCGCTTTCTTCGGTACAAAGCCAAAGCTATTGAAGCGTTCTACCAGCTCCTTCACCTGTTCAGGGCTCGCCTGGCCGTTGGCGGCAAGTGCTTCCAACTCAGCGCACACCTGTTCCTTTTTCTCCAGGTTTTGTACTTGCTCCTCGCCTACCTTATCCATCTGCCCCCTGCGTTGTTCAAAGAAATAGTCGCATGCAGCCTTGAATTGCTGGTAGATTTTTTCGCGCATTTTTTCAGGCACGGGACCAATCTCTTTCCACTGATTTTGCAGTTGCTTCAACGCCTCGGCTGTCGCATCCCAGTCGGTGCTTACCTTCAACGCTTCGGCTTGCTGCACAATCTCCTCCTTTTTCTTCAGGTTGCCGGTACGCTCCTCGTCCAGCTTCTTAAAGAAGGCGCTTTTGCTATTAAAGAATGACTTAAATGCCGTCCAGAATTTTTTGTTCACCTCTTTGGCTTTGGCACGCGGCACACCGCCAATACTTTCCCATTGCTTTTGAATGGCCAGCAGTTCCTGCGTTTTTTGGTTCCACTCTTTGATACGGTCGGTTTGAAACGATCCATACGCAGCAATGGATTCTGCCAGTTGATTCTTCTTTTCCAGATTAGCCGCCAACTCCTGGTTTACTTTCTCCAGGTACTCATCACGCTTTTTGTACACAGCATCTGAGGCAGCCTTGAAGCGCAGCCACACGGCTTCTTTCTCCTCCTGGGGCACGGGGCCCACATGCTTAAATTCATTGTGCAACTCGTTCAACTCGCGCACAGCGTCAGAAATCCGCTCGGCATCCATGAGCTTTTCAGCGCGTATGCAGAGTTCCAGCTTGGCTTCCAGATTCTTCTTCCTGTCCAGTTCTTTTAATTCGAAGTAGATGCTGCGGTGGTCGTAAAATCGGTCCACCAGCGCGGTGTAATTGGCCCACAGCGACTTCACATGGGCGTTGGGCACCGGCCCCGTCTGCTTCCATTCCTTTTGAATTTCTTTGAAAGCATGGAAACCATGCTCAGTGTCTTCTGCGTCTACCAGTGCGCGCAGTCGTTCCAACAGCTCTGTTTTCTTGTAGTAGTTGGCCGTCTTCTGCTCTTCCTGCTCACGAAAATATTGATTGCGCTTGTCGCGCAGCAACTTGTAGTGCGCATCGAAGGCCACATCCAACTCTTGGGGGCGGTAGTCGAAGTCATCGGCCTTACCCCCCTCAGCCAAGAAGCGCTGCAATGCCTCTTCACGTTCCTTGTTGCGCAGTTCATCAAAGTGGTGCTTGGCTTCCTTCAGCACCATATCGGCTTTACGGAAATCGTTGCTCTTCAGGGTTTCCTTCAGCAGATCAACAAAATCCTTCTTAGAAAGACTATGGTAGTCAGTGGATTTACCTGCCTCTTCCAACTCCGTGGCTGGCCCATCCATCTCTTCACCCATATTACGTGATTCTTCCGACACAGCCTCTTCCTGCGCAGCCATCACTCCATTTTCCACACGTTCTTGCTCTTTTTCCATGATCCCTTCCATCGGTTCGAAAAGTAGGTAAAAATAAGAAATTATTAGTTCATCCTGGGATCAACGGGGTATTTGGAGTAAACAGAGAAACGGCCGCCCATGGCTTTTAGTGCGCGTTGCCACATGGCGTCTGCGGGAGTTTCAAAAAGTAACTCCTGGTTAACCTTATCGCTTACAATCCACGAGCTTTGTTTCAGCTCTTCTTCCAGTTGCCCGGCCGACCATCCGCTGTAACCCAGAAAAAACTTGATATCACTTGCAGTAACCTGCCGCGTATCGATCAAGTGTAGCAACTGTTCGAAATTGCCTCCCCAATAAACGCCTTCCATAACAGGCACCGCTTCCTCCAGGTTTGGTAACCGATGCAGGTAATGCAGCGTATCCTGCTGAACAGGGCCGCCTACAAACGCAGGTGCGTCCAGTTTAGAAAGGTCGTCCATGATATCGGCCACTTTTGCCTCGCTGGGTTTGTTCATCACAAAACCGAAAGATCCCTCCTCGTTGTGTTCACACAGCAAGATGATGGTTCGTTCAAAATTGGGATCGGGCAAGTAAGGTTCCGACACAAGTATCTTTCCCTTCTCAGCCTCCACTTTGTTCTTGTAGTTAAAAAATTCCATGCACCAGGTTTGTCGGCTCGCCCTTCTTGAATGGTTTCTGTGTTTGAATAAAATACAGTTGCCAGATAGTTGCAAATGATATGTTTTATTATTTTTCCGCTAACTGCCACACATGAAAAACCTGGCCGATTTAAGAAAGGAATATGCACGCGAATCGTTGGATGTAAAAGACGTGCATCCTGACCCGTTGCAGCAATTTGATAAATGGTTTCAGGAAGCCGTGCAGGCAAACGTGCTGGAGCCCAACGCCATGAACCTGGCAACGCTTTCAGAGCAAGGCAGGCCTACCAGCCGCATTGTGCTGTTAAAAGGTTTGGAAGATGGCGGCTTTGTGTTTTATACCAACTACCAAAGCCAGAAAGGAAGGGAACTGGCACAGAACAATAGCTGTGCGTTGAACTTCTTCTGGCCTGAGTTAGAGAGGCAGGTGCGCATTGAAGGAGTGGCCGAACGCGTTTCTGCCGGCCAGTCCGATCGGTATTTTCAAAGCAGACCGCGGGGTAGCCAGGTGGGCGCCTGGTCATCGCCTCAAAGCGCAGTGATTGCCAATCGCCAGCTATTGGAAGACCGCGTGGCGGAAATAACTAAAAAGTTTGAAGGACAGGCTGTGTTACCACGGCCTCAGCAGTGGGGAGGTTATGTGGTGATACCATTTGAAGTTGAGTTCTGGCAGGGGCGCCCCAACAGGCTTCACGACAGGATTCTCTACTCGCTGGTAGACGGTAAGTGGATACTTAACCGACTGGCACCCTAAAACAAATCGAACAAAGAGCGCACACCGGGCATTCTGCGCACGGTGAAGCCTTCGCCATAACGCACCCCTATGGCATAGCCGTATTCTATGCCGCGTGCCTCCAGCAATTTCATAAAGCCAGGATTGGAAATAAACGTTTCAGGTTCTTTGCTGGCCGGGTCGTAGAATTGCGTTTTAAAGGCACGCACGGCAGCCATCTTCTGTTCCCAGTGTTCGGATACGTCTACTACAAAATCGGGGGCTATGTGCTGGCTCTGAATGTAGTGATAGATTGCGCGCGGCCGCCAGGGTGCCTGCTGTTTTCCTTCCAGCATGGTTTCAACCTTCGATAAACCAGCGAGAAAACACGCTGTAAAAGCCAGTTCAGAACCTTTTCCGTGGTCGGGATGGCGATCGTAAATGGCGTTGGCCAACACAATATCCGGTTGGTACTGGCGGATCACCTTCACTACCTCCAGTTGGTGCGTGCGGTCATTCTGAAAGAAACCATCGGGCAGGCCCAAATTGGTGCGCACCGCTAAGCCCAGCAGTTGTGCGGAGGCTGCGGCCTCTTCTGCCCGCGTGGTGGCATTTCCGCGTGTACCCAATTCGCCTTGCGTAAGGTCGGCCACGCCTACTTTGTGCCCCATGGCAACGTGTTTGGCTATCGTTCCGCCACAGCCCAATTCTGCATCATCGGGGTGAGCGGCCAGAACCAGTATATCCAGCTTCATCAGGTGTGCACGGTTTCGGCCTCACGTGCGGCCAGAAATTTCTCTGCATCCAACGCGCCCATACAACCGGTGCCAGCTGCGGTAATGGCCTGCCGGTACACCCGGTCTGCCACATCGCCCACGGCAAACACACCTTCTACGCTGGTGCGGGTAGAGCCGGGCTGTACTTTGATGTATCCGGCCTCGTCCATATCGAGCTGACCTTTGAATATCTGTGTGTTGGGTTGGTGACCGATGGCGAGGAAGAACCCCTGAATGGCAATGTCTTGCTTCTTGCCGGTTTTGTTGTTCACTATACGCACACCGGTTACGCCACTGTCATCACCCAGAATTTCATCGGTCTCGGTGTTCCAGTGGATTTCGATGTTGGGTGTATTCTTCACGCGCTCCTGCATAATTTTCGAGGCGCGCATTTCATCTCTCCGAACCAACAGGTGTACTTTGGTACATAACTTCGCCAGGTAGGTAGCTTCCTCGGCTGCCGAGTCGCCCGCCCCTACTACTGCCACTTCTTTTCCACGGTAGAAGTATCCATCGCACACTGCGCAAGCCGAAACACCTCTGTTGGCAAATTTCTCCTCCGAGGGAATGCCCAGGTATTTGGCGCTGGCTCCGGTGGCTACAATTACCGACTCGGCCTGTAGTGTATCCTTATCATCGATCGTTACCTGGAAGGGATGGGAGGAGAAGTCTACGGCTGTTACCAGGCCATAATTTACCTGGGTACCGAAGCGCTCGGCCTGCTTCTGCAAGTCGAGCATCATCTGTGGGCCGTTGATGCCCTCCGGGTAGCCGGGAAAGTTCTCTACATCGTTGGTGGTGGTGAGTTGCCCTCCGGGCTGGCCACCGGTAAACAAAACAGGCGTAAGGCCTGCACGGGCCGCATAAATGGCTGCGGTATAGCCGGCTGGGCCGGAACCAATAATCAGAACGGGAATAAGCTTCTTTTCCATGATTCAATAAACCGATTTTTCATAAAAAAGGTCTCACCAGCGGAGACCTTTTTCTACTATAATTTCTGCGGATTTTTAACCCAGGTAAGGCTTTAAAGCCTTGCTTCTTGAAGTATGACGTAACCGCCTGATTGCCTTTTCTTTAATCTGCCGAACGCGTTCGCGGGTTAAATTGAATTTTTCGCCAATTTCTTCCAGCGTCATGGCGTGCTCCCCATTCAAACCAAAGTACAGCGTAATCACGTCCGACTCGCGTTGGGTCAGCGTAGACAGGGCCCGCTGCACTTCGCGTCTCAGCGAGTCGGTCATCAAGCCCTGGTCGGGTGTTTCTTCACTGTCGTTTTCGAGCACGTCCAGCAGGCTGTTTTCCTCGCCCTGCACAAACGGTGCATCCATCGATACGTGCCGGCCGGAAATCTTCATGGTGTCCACCACTTCGGCTGTGGTTACTTCCAACACCTCGGCCAATTCTTCGGGCGATGGCTCGCGCTCGTATTTCTGCTCGAGTTCGGAGAACGTCTTCGAAATTTTATTGAGAGAACCTACGCGGTTCAGCGGCAAACGCACAATACGCGACTGCTCGGCCAACGCCTGCAGAATCGATTGGCGGATCCACCATACCGCGTAGGAGATGAACTTGAAACCACGGGTTTCATCAAAACGCTGAGCTGCCTTAATGAGACCGAGGTTGCCCTCGTTAATCAGATCACCGAGCGACAATCCCTGGTTCTGGTATTGCTTCGCCACCGACACCACAAAGCGAAGGTTTGCCTTCGTCAACTTTTCCAGCGCAATCTGATCTCCTTCTTTAATGCGCTTGGCCAACTCCACTTCTTCGTCAGGAGTAAGAAGATCCACCTTACCTATCTCCTGGAGATACTTGTCGAGCGACTGGCTTTCGCGGTTAGTGATCTGTTTACTGATCTTAAGCTGTCTCATTTACCTTTTTCTGTTTCAGTTAGCTAACACGTAAAAATGAAAATTTAGTTCCAATTTCACTATTCTGCAACCGATTTAAGCGGCCGGTGCTTCTTCTTTTCTGGGGGGGCGGGGCAGCAAGGCCTTGCGCGACAAGCGGAATTTACCGGTCTTCTTATCTATCTCTATTAGCTTCACTTTCACCTCCTCGCCTACTTCCAACACACCATCCATGTTTTCGAGGCGTTCCCACTTGATTTCAGAGATGTGCAAAAGGCCGTCCTTGCCAGGCATAAACTCGACAAACGCGCCAAAAGGCATAATCGATTTTACTATGCCATCGTACACTTCGCCCACTTCGGGCACAGCTACGATCGCCTTGATACGCTTCACGGCCGCGTCCATCACAGCCTGATTGCTGGCAAATACGTTTACTATGCCTTTGTTGTTCACTTCTTCAATCACCACGGTAGCACCAGTTGTTTTCTGTATTTCCTGTACCACTTTGCCACCGGGGCCTATTACCGCACCGATCATTTCTTTTTCGATGAAGATAGTATAGGCGCGTGGCGTATGCGGCTTGAGGTCTGCATTGGGCTTACTGATGGTTTTCTTCATCTCGTTAAGGATGTGCAAACGGCCTTCGCGTGCTTGGTTCAACGCTTCAAACAGCACTTCGTAGGTCAGTCCATCTACCTTCAGGTCCATCTGGCAGGCGGTGATGCCCTTCTCTGTGCCGGTTACTTTAAAGTCCATATCACCCAGGTGATCTTCATCGCCCAAAATATCAGAAAGAATTGCATAGCGGCCTGTCGCACTGTCGGAGATCATACCCATGGCGATACCAGAAACCGGGGCTGAAATCTGAATACCTGCATCCATCAGTGCCAGCGAACCGGCACAAACAGTAGCCATGGAAGACGATCCGTTTGATTCGAGGATATCGGATACAATGCGAATGGTATAGGGATTCTCTGCCTCGGCAGGCAGTACCTGTTTCAGGGCACGCAGGGCCAGGTTGCCATGGCCCACTTCTCTGCGGCCGGGGCCACGGTTAGGCTTCACCTCACCGGTTGAAAAGCCGGGGAAATTGTAGTGCAGCATGAATTTGCTGCTGCCCGAAAACATGGCGCCATCAATTAACTGCTCATCGAGTTTGGTACCCAACGTAACGGTACTGAGCGACTGCGTTTCGCCACGGGTAAAGATGGCTGAGCCATGGGCAGAGGGCAGGTAATCTACCTCGCTCCATATGGGGCGTATTTCATTCGTCTTGCGGCCATCCAAGCGCACCTTCTCATTCAACACCAACTCGCGACAGGCCTTCTTATTTATTTCTTTGTAATACTTTTTGATCAGGTCTTTGTTTACCGTGCTGTCTTCGGGCAGGGTGGCCAGGTAGTCTTCCAATATCTGGCTGAAAAGTTCACTCCGCTTCTTCTTATTGGCCAATTGCATGCGTGCCACTTCGTAAACTTTGTCGTAGAGCAGTCGTTGCATTTCTTCGCGCAAGTTCTCGTCTTTCTCCTCGTGCTGGTAGGCGCGTTTCTCCGTTTTACCCAGTTCTTTGGCCAGTTCAATTTGCAAGTGGCACTGTACTTTAATGGCATCGTGGGCGCGCTTCAATGCTTCCAGCATATCGGCTTCGCTTACCTCCTTCATTTCGCCTTCTACCATCAGAATGTTATCGAGAGAGGCCGCCACAATCAGGTCTATGTCGGCACGTTCTTTTTGCTCCAGCGGGGGGTTGATCACAAACTGGCCATCCACGCGGGCCACGCGCACTTCAGAAATCGGTCCCTGGAAAGGGATATCGGTAATGGAAAGGGCGGCAGAAGCAGCAAAAGCCGCGAGCGCATCGGGCAAGGCGTTGGCATCGCCCGAAATGAGTTGGATGTTTACCTGCACTTCGGCATGAAAATCATCGGGGAAAAGCGGACGAATGGCGCGATCTACCAGGCGGCTGATCAACACTTCGTAGTCGGATAACTTGGCTTCTCTGCGCAAAAAGCCTCCGGGAATTTTACCGGTAGACGCAAATTTCTCCTGGTAATCTACGGAAAGGGGCAGAAAGTCAGCTCCTTCTTTGGCATCCTGGGTGGCTACTACGGTAGCTAACAGCATGGTGTTACCCATGCGCAATACCACCGACCCATCGGCTTGGCGGGCAAGTTTACCTGTTTCGATCGTGATTTCTCTGCCATCGGGCAGTTTACAGGTTTTGGTTGTAACAGTTGGTTTCATTGAATGTCAGATGTGATGATGGGCGTTCGGCAGAACCCCGGTGAATAAAATGAGAAAAGGGAACCACGTTTGTTTGGGGTTCCCTGTTCTTGGATAATTATCTTTTTACTTCCTAAGTTCGAGTTCGGCAATAATCGCGCGGTAGCGATTGATATCGGTCTTTTGGAGGTAGTTCAACAGTTTTTTACGTTGCCCTACCAGCTTCAAAAGGCCCTGCTGGGTAGAATAGTCTTTCTTCTTGTCTTTAAGGTGGTTGGTCAGGTGGTTGATACGGTGGGTAAACAACGCCACTTGTGCCTCTGGCGAGCCGGTGTCTGTTTTAGATTTGTTAAATCCATACTTGCTGAACAACTCCTGTTTCTTGGCTGAAGTCAAATACATCGCTAAAAAATTTTCTTTAATCTCTTTTTTTAATCGCGCAAAGGTAAAAAAACGACATCAAAATGCAAAAAATCAAGCGGTTTCCACGCGTTGCCAGCCCCGCGCCTTCAACCAGCTTTTGAGCTTATCCCATACAATATGGTAGAAATCAGCCTCGAACAGGCGTGCATCTAAACGTGCCTGCCTTAAAAACAGCAGCCCAAAGGCAAAAAGTACCGCATTGGCCATCCACATGCCCACCACTACGGGCATCAGCCCCTGTTTGCTCCATTTTTCACCTAACAGGTTCAGCACATAGAAAACGATGAAAAACAAGATGCTGGCCAGCACCGGCATACCCAAACCTCCTTTCTTGATGATGGCGCCCAGCGGGGCACCAATGAAGAACATGGCCAAGCAGGCGATGGAGAGCGACAGTATCTTATGCCACTGGATGCGAAATATGATCAACTCATCTTCATAACTCTCTAAATGTGCGTTGATGTTGCGCAACTGGTTTACCACGTTACGGGCGCTGCTGGCTGCGGTGGCAATTTCCGATGCCTTCTTGAAGCCGGGCGCAAAAAAGCTGTCTGCCTTCGCCCTCACTGGCTCATTCAGTTTAGGCTTACGAACCAACACAGGCCGATAGCTGCTAATGGTGGCGGTGGCATTTTTGGCCCGCAGTATTGAGTCGCGCTTGACGCGATACTTCTCTGCCCGCTCGGGCAGCGGAAGTGAGTCTGTGCGGGCATGAAAGGTGAAGAAGGCTTCTTTGGTTTGGTAGAGCGACAAGATCTGTTTGCTCCCCTCCTCGCGGATGGAGTCCATGTCAAGTTCCAGTTCGGCCATGTTGCGCATAATGCGGTTGCCCTGAAACCACTTTTTGTCCGTGCGCATTAGCCCGAAAGAAGACAAGTCGAAAACAAGGTCGCTCTGTTCGAAGTGGGTTTTGCTCAGCGTTTCGCGGGTGGCTGTGCGGCCGGTAAAGTCCTGTTGGCCACTTTGTCCCTCGGTGTAACTATAGCCCCTGAAGAGTTCCAGTTTCAGATACTGGTCGTTCAGAATGGTGTACATGCGGCCTGAGTCGGCCTTGATTACCTTTTTGTTGCCGGTAACATTGCGGTGATCGTAAATGGTTACACCCAGTATTGTTTTCCCATCAGGCAGGCGGTCGTCTACTTTAATACTAATGTCGGGAATGGAACTGGTAAACGTGCCCTCCTTAAGGTCCAGCGCGGGTTTCTTCTGCTTGATGTCGTACAGCAGGCTGTAGGCTTCCAGGGCGGCCTTGGGTACCAGGTTGTTGCCCGTGTAAAAAGCGAAGGCCGTTACAAACATTACAAACACAAAAATGGGCACAAGAGCGCGCACCAACGAAATGCCCAGGCTTTTCACCGCGGTAAGTTCAAAATGCTCACCCAGGTTACCAAAGGCAATCAGCGAAGAGAGCAACACGGCCAGCGGCAAGGCAACCGGGGTATTGAAGATGGCGAAGTAGAACAGCAAGGTGCCGATTACATCCCAGCCAAGGTCTTTGCCTATGATGTCGTCAAAATACTTCAACATGTGGATGTTGAGCAAAATGAACACCACGACCAGAAAGGTGAGTACGAAAGGGCCGATGAAGGCGCCCAGAATAAGCTTATCTATTTTCTTCATTCCCGAATGCTCAAAGTTATAATCAAAAATGAAGCCACCGATTATAGATGCATGTAATAGTTGCCCAAGCGCTGCGATTAATTGAATCGGAACTGGCCTAATTGATAAAAGTTTGTAAGTTTGCGCCTCCTTTCTGGAATGGCGCGGTAGCTCAGGTGGTTAGAGCGTTGGATTCATAACCCAAAGGTCGGGGGTTCAACTCCCCCCCGCGCTACTTCAACAAAATTTTACTTCCCTTTTCTTCGCTGTTGTCCTGAAATTCGCTTCACAGCGGCCCACCTTACGTGCAGAGAAAATTTTAATTTGTCGTTGAATAAAAATTGGTATAACTTAAAAACCAATCACCAGGCACCATGGCACGCAACCTGAGCACCACCAAGAAAACGCTCTTCACTGCCGATTACGAGATACACGCTTCGGTGAAAATGCTATATCCTTACATCAACACCGCGAGTGGTTTGGCCGAATGGTTTGCCGATGATGTGACCATCAGCCCCGAAAAGGTGTTCAAGTTTGTGTGGGAAAATGAAACGCACAAAGCCATGATGACCGGCCACCGCACCAATCACTTCAGCAAGTTTGAATTTCTGCCGGAGACGGAAGACGACAAGGCGGATCCCTCCTACTTCGAGCTGCGACTCGAAATCAATGAACTTACCCAAACTACGTTCCTTAAAGTATTCGACTACTCCGACTTTGATGACATGGAGGAACTCAAAGACTTATGGGATGGCCTGGTGGAAAACCTGCGCAAAGTGGTGGGCGGCTAAGAGGTATCGAACCTGAATTATTTTTTTTGATCTTCTTTCGGGCGTTGCGCCAAGTTCTATTTTTGCCAGCCAATCTTTAAAAATGGAATACGCATTACGCATTGCCAACGAACTGAACCTGAGCGCAGACAAAGTAGCGCGCGTTCTCGATCTACTTGCCGAAGGAGCTACCATACCGTTCATCGCCCGCTATCGCAAAGAAGTAACGGGCACCATGGACGAAGTGCAGATCGGTGCCATACGCGACCGGAACGAACAACTGGTGGAACTGGAGGAGCGAAGAGAAACGATCCTGACATCTGTTGAGAAGCAGGGTTTTCTGACGCCAGAGTTGAAACAACTGATAGAGAAAGCCGACACCTTAACAGAGCTGGAGGACATTTACCTGCCGTTTAAACCAAAGCGCAAAACCCGCGCGTCCATCGCCAAAGAAAAAGGATTGGAACCTTTGGCCAAACTCATCTTCGATAATGTAAACGCTTTCGAGAAAGAGATAGACAATTATGTGAATGCCGAGAAGGGTGTAAACTCTGCCGATGAAGCCCTGGCCGGAGCACGCGACATCATGGCCGAGTGGATCAACGAAAATGCCGATGCGCGCAAACACGTGCGCGACCTGTTCTGGAACACAGGCATCATCGAAACAAAGCTCATCAAAGGCAAAGAGCAAGAAGGCCAAAAGTTCAAAGACTACTTCGAGTGGAAGGAACCCATCAAGTCGGCTCCCTCGCACCGCATCCTGGCCATGCGCAGGGCTGAGAAAGAAGGCATCATCACGCTCGACATGGCGCCCGATGAAGGTGAGGCCATTCACCAACTGGAAAGCCAGTTCATACAAAAGCCGGGCGCTGCTGCGGAACAGATTAAACTGGCAGTGGCCGATGCCTACAAACGCCTGATGAAGCCCTCGCTGGAGACCGAGGTGCGCATGGAAACCAAGCAGAAGGCCGATGCGGAAGCCATCAAAGTATTTGCCAGCAATCTGAAGGAACTGCTCTTAGCCTCACCGTTAGGACAGAAGCGTGTGCTGGCGCTCGACCCCGGCTTTCGCACCGGCTGCAAGGTGGTATGCCTGGGCAACCAGGGCGAGTTGCTTTTCCACACAGTCATCTATCCTAACGAGCCGCAACGCGAAACAGCCAAATCGACTGTAGTGGTGAAAGAATTGTGTACGCGCTTTCAAATTGAGGCCATTGCCATCGGCAACGGCACCGCCAGTCGCGAAACAGAAACGTTTGTAAAGAGCATAGGCCTCGATAAAAGCATCATCGTAGTGATGGTGAACGAAAGCGGGGCCTCCGTCTACTCGGCATCTGATGTAGCGCGGCAGGAGTTTCCCACCGAAGATGTAACGGTGCGGGGCGCGGTGTCCATCGGAAGGCGGTTGATGGACCCATTGGCCGAATTGGTAAAGATAGACCCGAAAGCCATTGGTGTTGGCCAATACCAGCATGATGTAGACCAGCAAAAACTAAAAAGTGGCCTGGACGACACGGTGATGAGTTGTGTCAACTCAGTGGGTGTGGAAGTAAACACGGCCAGCAAAGAACTCCTCTCCTATGTGTCGGGTTTGGGCCCGGGCCTGGCAGAAAACATCATTGCCTACCGAAATCAAAACGGGCCGTTTAAAAACCGGCAGGAGTTAAAGAAGGTGACCCGACTGGGCGAGAAAGCATTCGAACAGTGTGCAGGCTTTTTGCGCATCCGGCACTCCGAAAACCCCCTGGATGCCAGTGCCGTGCACCCGGAGAGCTACCCGATTGTGGAAAACTTTGCCAAAGACTTGCAGTGCACCGTGCGCGATTTGATGACCAATGCGGAGTTGCGTAAAAAACTGGACCTGAAAAAATACGTAAGCCCTACCGTTGGTTTGCCTACCCTAACAGACATTCTGCAGGAACTGGAAAAACCGGGGCGCGACCCGCGCCAGCAGTTCGAAGTATTTCAGTTTGAAGAAGGCGTGCACGCCCTAACCGATCTGAAAGTGGGCATGAAACTGCCCGGCATTGTTACCAACGTTACCAACTTTGGTGCGTTTGTAGATATTGGTGTGCACCAGGATGGTCTCGTGCATATCAGCCATTTGTCCGACCGGTTTGTGAAAGACCCGAAAGAGGTGCTGGCCGTTCAACAAAAGGTAAAAGTAACCGTGCTGGAGGTGGATGTTGGCAGGAAGCGCATTGCCCTCTCGCTGAAGAGCGATCCATTCAACGAATCGCCACGGCCTGCCGGCAAGTCCATCAAAAAAGAAAAAGAGAAACAGACCGAAGAAAGCATGGAAGCCAAACTGGCTCAGTTGGTTGGCAAGTTCAAAAAATAAACCCATTTACAATACCCTATGTTTCCCGCAATCAACCCCACCGAAACACAAAGCTGGCAAAAGTTAACCGCTCATTTTCTGGAAATGCAGGCCACGCACCTGCGCGAATTGTTTGCTGAAGACCCGGAGCGCTTCCAAAAATTTCACCTGCAGTTCAACGACCTGCTGGTAGACTTCAGCAAGAACAACATCAACACAGAAACCATGCAGTTGCTGCTGGGGCTGGCCGAAGAGTGCGAGTTGAAAGAGGCCATTGCAGCCATGTTTCGGGGCGACAAAATTAACCGCACCGAAAACCGTTCGGTGTTGCACGTTGCCCTTCGCAACAGATCCAACACACCGGTGCTGGTAGATGGGGAAGATGTAATGCCCGAGGTAAACAAAGTGCTGCAGCAGATGAAAACCTTTACCGAGGCGTTGCACAGCGGCAGTTGGAAAGGCTTCAGCGGCAAGCCCATACGGCATATTGTAAATATTGGTATTGGCGGCTCCGACCTGGGACCTCTGATGGTGACGGAAGCCCTGAAACCGTATTGGAAAAATATACTGCCCCACTTTGTGTCGAATGTAGACGGTACGCACCTGGCCGAAACGGTGAAACATCTGAACGCAGAAGAAACGTTGTTCATCATCGCTTCGAAAACCTTCACCACGCAAGAAACGATGACAAATGCGGAGTCTGCCAAGCGCTGGTTTCTGGAACAGACGCAGCAAAAGGGTGATGTGGCTAAACACTTCGTAGCCGTGTCGACCAATACTGTGGAGGTAACCAAGTTCGGCATTGCCCCGGAAAACATGTTTGTGTTCTGGGATTGGGTAGGCGGCCGTTATTCTTTATGGTCCTCTATCGGTCTTTCCATTGCCGCCACCATTGGCTACGAATATTTCGTACAACTGCTCGAGGGCGCCCACGCCATGGACCTGCACTTCAAGAATGAGCCTTTCAACCAAAACATACCAGTGGTGCTGGCCCTGTTGGGCATCTGGTACACCAACTTCTTCGATGCCGACTCGGAAGCCATTCTGCCGTACGATCAATACTTGCACCGTTTTGCGGCTTACTTTCAGCAAGGCAACATGGAAAGCAACGGTAAGTCTATCGACCGAAATGGCGATGCGGTGATGTACCAAACCGGGCCCATTATCTGGGGCGAACCGGGCACCAATGGCCAGCATGCATTCTACCAATTGATTCACCAGGGCACCAAGCTGATTCCGTGCGACTTCATTGCGCCTGCCATCAGCCACAATCCTGTGAGCGACCACCACGAAAAACTGCTCTCCAACTATTTTGCACAAACCGAAGCGTTGATGCTGGGCAAAACCGAAGAGCAGGTAAGAGAAGAACTGCAAAAGTCCGGTATGGACAGCGAGCAGATCAGTTTTCACTTGCCTTACCGCGTATTCAATGGCAATCGCCCCACCAACTCCATTCTTTTCAAACAGCTCACACCATTCACCCTCGGCAGCCTGATTGCGATGTACGAACACAAAATATTCGTGCAGGGAGTCATCTGGAATATCTTCAGCTTCGACCAATGGGGTGTGGAACTAGGCAAAGTTTTAGCCAAGCGCATTTTACCCGAACTCAGCTCATCCGAAGAAATCACCAGCCACGATTCGTCAACCAATGGCCTAATTAACTATTTCAAACGATTGAAAGAGGTGTAAAGAAGAGGTTCTTGGAATGTTGGTTTGATGCCTTATTTTTGATGCTTCGATTCACGGAATGGAGAATAAAATTTCGAAAATCGGAGTGTTCACATCTGGTGGCGATGCCCCCGGAATGAATGCAGCACTCCGCGCTGTGGTGAGAGCAGCGATCTATTATAACAAAGAGATATACGGAATCATGCGCGGTTATGAGGGCATGATTGACGGGGAAATCGTAAAGTTGGGTGCACGCTCGGTGGGCAACATCATACAACGTGGCGGCACCATCCTGAAGTCGGCACGCAGCAAAGAATTCAGAACACCCGAAGGCAGACAGAAAGCGCTGGCCAACCTGAGGAAACACGGCATCGATTCGCTGATTGCCATTGGTGGGGATGGCACCTTTACAGGATTGCACAAGTTCTTTGAAGAGCACAAGATTCCTTCTGTTTGTATTCCCGGCACGATTGACAACGACCTGGCCGGCACTGACTACACCATTGGTTACGACACCGCCACGAACACGGCCGTGGAAGCCATCGATAAGATTCGGGATACAGCCCTCTCGCACAACCGCCTTTTCTTCATTGAAGTGATGGGCCGCAATTCGGGCTACATCGCCATTAACAGTGGCATTGCCGGAGGTGCGGTGGCCATCATCATTCCCGAAGAAGAATCGGACTTCGAAAAGTTGTACGCCCGGTTAACGGAAGGTGAAAAGACCAACCGTAAATCGAGCCTGGTGGTAGTAGCCGAAGGCTCTAAACTTGGTGGTGCCAACGAGCTGGCACGCATGGTGGCAGAGCGCTCCAGCTACTTCGACATTAAAGTGACCATTCTGGGCCACCTGCAACGTGGGGGTTCCCCTACTTACTTCGACCGTGTGTTGGCGAGCCGCATGGGCATTGCCGCGGTAGAAGGTTTATTGAAAGGCGAGAACGATGTAATGGTGGGCGTACAGAACAACCAGATCGTGTACAACCCCTTCGATCTGATCATGAGCAATCGGCATGAAATAGACAGCGAGTCGCTGCGGATAGCAAAAATTCTTTCCATCTAAAAATCAGGTCATGAGAGAACTGACAGTCGGTATAGACATTGGCGGCACCAACACCAAATTCGGCATTGTAGACCGCGAGGGAAACGTGGTGCACCAGGGCAGCATTGCCACCACAGACTATGAAGACTTTCAGGATTTCTTTGACGCCATGGCCGATGCCATCCGCGAGTCGATTGACCTGGCCGGCAAAACCTCGAAGCTGGTAGGTATTGGTGTGGGTGCTGCCAACGGCAACTACTACACCGGCACCATTGAGCAGGCAACCAACCTGCGCTGGAAAGGTGTATTACCTCTGGCCGACTTGTTTTACAAAGAATTCAACATACCCTGCATATTGACTAACGATGCCAACGCGGCAGCCGTAGGCGAGATGATTTACGGCAACGCCAAAGGCATGAAAGACTTTGTGGTGATTACGTTGGGCACGGGTTTGGGGAGCGGCTTTGTCTGCAACGGTCAACTTTTGAATGGTAAACATGGTATTGCCGGAGAAGTGGGCCACACCTCTGTAAACCCTACGGGCCGCTACTGCAATTGCGGCAAGCGCGGGTGCCTGGAAACCTACGTATCGGCCACGGGCATCAAGCGCACCGTGTACAAACTACTGGCCGACTATTTAGAGCCAAGCGAACTGCGCGGCATCAGCTTTGAAGACCTGAACACCAAAATGATTACGGAAGCGGCTTTGCGTGGCGATATTGTTGCCAAAGCCTGTTTTGAATACACCGGCCGCATACTTGGTATGAAGCTAGCGGAAACAGTGGTGCATACCGACCCGGAGGCCATCTTCCTTTTCGGTGGCCTGGCACAGGCGGGCGACCTGATTTTTAAGCCCACCATTCGCCATATGGAAGAAAACCTCATGCCGCTGTTCCGCAACAAAGTGAAAGTGCTGCCCTCGGCCATGGAGAACCAGGCCGCCCCGATACTGGGTGCATCGAGCCTGGTGTGGGATTACCTCGACAAGAAAGTACAGTTGAAACTGGAGACGGCTTAACGGTCGAAGCTTGCTGGGCGGAGTCGAAGCAAGCGCGGAAGCACCTACCGTCCGGAACACTCGCGTACTTACTGAGCACAGAAGCATGTACCCTCCATAACACTCGCGTATTTACCGAGCGCAGAAGCATGTACCCTCCGTGACACCCGCGAACTTCCTGAGGGCGGAAGCATCTACCCTCTCTGATACGTTGCATTATTCATTGGCGCCCATTTGTTATGGTGTTTCATGAGCCCCTCTCCTGATTCTACCGCGCCCAGCGGCAGGCCGACTGTCAGCATCTAATAAGAACACAATCTGAAAATTTTCGTGGGTTGGGAACCCAAATCTCAAATCTTCTACACCACTGAAATCTAAAAACAGAAAAATTTACGGCATTGCAACCGTAACTGGCAAAAGTAGTCTTGAAACCTTATCTTGAACGAGCTTGACCAAGTTCAAAATCGCAGAACCAGATGATCACAATTGACAACTATTTGGACAGCCACTACATTCACCGCAGCAATTGGCTGCGTGCCGCAGTGTTGGGAGCCAATGACGGCATCATATCGGTGTCAAGCCTGGCGATTGGTGTGGCTGCCGCCAGCACCACCCGCGATCCCATCTTACTGGCCACCACTGCGGGCCTGGTGGCCGGTGCATTGTCGATGGCCGCAGGCGAGTATGTATCCGTCAGTTCGCAGACAGATGTTGAGAAGGCCGACATTGAACGCGAGAAGCACGAGTTGGCCACCATGCCGGAAGATGAGATGAGAATGCTTGCGGAAATCTATGAACGCAGAGGTTTGAAGAAGGAAACCGCCTGGCAGGTAGCCAGGGAATTAACCGAAGCGGACGCCTTAGGTGCACATGTACGAGATGAGCTTGGCATCAATGAGGTAAGCCAGGCAAACCCAACGCAAGCGGCAATGGCATCGGGCGCAGCCTTTACTGCGGGTGGCGTACTGCCGCTGCTGGTTACGCTGTTTGCACCGGTTCAGAACATGGAGTACTTCCTCTACGCGTTCACCATTCTTTCGCTGGTTATTCTTGGGGCCATCTCTGCCAAGACAGGCGGCTCAAGTATCGGGAAGGCAGTCGCTCGGATCGTTATTTGGGGAACCCTGGCAATGGGCCTATCGGCATTAGTGGGCTATATTTTTGGTGTAAACGTATAATAAATAAAAGAAACAAGCCCAGGGCTCCAAGAACGGAATGGTTTTCGTTTCGACTTTGGTCGGCCAACATGTATCACTTTTTCTTACGTCTGTTAATTGCAGTTACCAGCTTGCCGATCGTGAGACCTTGCACCACAATGGAAAACACCACTACATAGTAAGTGGCCGAAAGAAAAAGGGGCTGATGCAAATGCGGGTCGATACTCAGGGCCAGCGCAATGGATACGCCACCCCGCAGGCCACCCCACACCAACACGGCCATGGTGCGGGCATCAAACTTATCGATATGGGGAATGACCCACATCGGCAACCAGATGGAGACATAACGGCTCACCAGCACAATCAAGATGGCACAGCACCCGATGATCCAGTCTTGTTGAATGTTGGGGATGAGCAGCAACTCCAGGCCAATGATGAGAAACAACATGGCGTTGAGAATCTCGTCAATCATTTCCCAGAATTTGTCGAGGTAGTCTTTATCGGTTATCGACATGGCGGTGGATTTGCCGTAGTTACCGATTACCAGTCCTGCCGCGGCCATGGTAAGAGGTCCTGAGATGTGCAGGTAGCGCGTGATCATGTAGCCGCCCATCACGATGGCTACCGTTATCAGCACCGTTACCTGGTAGTCGTTGATGCGCTTGATACCTTGCGAGCCGATGTAACCCAACACGAGGCCTACCAACAAGCCGCCACCCATCTCCTGCACCAGCAGCCCTGAAATATTTTTAAATGTAATGTCCACTTCGCTGCCCTGTGCCAACTGCAACAGAATAGCAAACAACAATACCGACACGCCATCATTAAAAAGCGACTCGCCCGCAATCTTCATCTCCAATGGTTTGCTGATGCGCACCTTCCGCAAAATGGCAATCACGGCCAGCGGGTCGGTAGGTGAAATCAGTGCACCAAAAACAAAACATTGTATCAGAGGAACATTTAATCCCACCTGCATCAGCACCAGGTGCATTAACCCTCCCACCAAAAAGGTAGAGAGCGTAACCCCCAGCGTGGATAGCACCAGCACCGGCATACGTTGCTTATGCAGGTCTTGCATGCTTACGTGAATAGCTCCGGCAAACAACAGAAAATTCAGCATCGCACCCATCAGCACGGCCGGGAAATCGAGGCTGGCGATGAGGCCTGAAAAATAGCTGGCAAACTCAGGAAACGTTTTGCCAATAGCCAACAAACTAATGGATGTGATAATGGCCAGCAGCATGATGCCGATGGCAGGCGGAAGCCGGAGATAGCGGCTATTAATATAAGAGAACAGGGCAGAAAGGACGATGAGGATCGAAAAGGCGTAGTACAAATCCATAAGGCAGTTCAAACGAATTTTCAAGATAAGAAAAAACAGGTTTGGTCTGCAGCACTCGATCAACCACGGCTACCGGCTCGTTGTATTCTTTTTAGGTGGCGCATATTCTAATATATCGCCTGGCTGGCAGTCGAGCGCTTTACAAATAGCATCTAACGTGCTAAAACGAATGGCCTTTGCCTTCCCGGTCTTTAAAATAGAAAGGTTGGACAATGTTAAATCCACCCGGCTAGAAAGCTCATTCAGAGAGACTTTTCGCTTGGCCATCATCACATCTAAGTTTACAATAATGGGCATGGCACTATATGGTTAAGTCGTTCTCAGATTTCATGTCTACCGCATTCTGCATTAATTTCTCGAAGATGGCGGCAGCGGTTGCCACCACAATCGAAGCAAATGAAGCCACGATACACATGGCAAGAAATCCAGCGGGGTCATCGTCTTTCGGGTGCGTCATCTTAATATACAGTGCCGCCATTATAATGCAGATGCTCAATGCAATTGCACAAAACTTAATACCCTTTAGCGCACTCACTGCGTCTGTGGAGAACACCTTATTTTGACCAATGTAGACCAGCAACTTGTATGCTTTGTAAAGCCCAATAAAAAATGCCATAGAGGTTGCATATCCATACCATATAAATGGATCTGCGTAAATACTAAACAAGTCCAGATCGGTGGCCCGTCCTTCCATGAGCGGGAACCGGATCAAAATGACCAGCACCCCTATTCCAATTAGCAGGATGACGGTCTGAAGAAATACAATCGGGGCCTTTTTCATTTGAAATGGAATTATAATAGTCGTAATTTAATGAATATTTATTGAAATACAATAAATATCAGATGATTACCCCCAAGTTTGTAATGGGGAATTAGCCGCTTATAATCTGCTTTACCTACAAACCCGGCAACGGGGTCAATATTAAATAATCGGCTGAGGCAGGCGAATCAAAGGAGAAAATCATCTCGCTTACAACCGAGCAGGTAACGCTGCCCTACACCTTCACGTTCTTCCAGCCACCCCGCGAGAAGAGCCACAACGTAAACAGGCCCACCGATGTTTCGGAGATGAACACGCCCCAGAACACACCGGAATGCTGCCAGCCTAAATGAATGGCGAGGTAATAAGACAAAGGAATCTGTATCAGCCAAAAGAACACCAGGTTGATCTTGGTGGGCGTTTGTGTATCGCCCGCCCCGTTGAAAGCCTGGCCAGACACCATCCACCAGCCATACACCAGATAGGAATAAGAAAGAATTCTTAACCACTCCGCACCGATGGCCACTACCCTGGGCTCGGTGGTGAAGAAACTCATCAGCCACTCGTTGCCGAAAAAATAGACCACCGATACGGCACCTAAAAAGAGCATGTTGTAAAATCCGATTTTCCACACAGAAGACTCTGCGCGGTCGGGTTGGCCCGCGCCCAGGTTCTGACCTACCAACGTGGCCGCTGCGTTAGACAATCCCCAGGCGGGCATCATGGTAAACATCATTACGCGCAAGGCAATGGTGGCACCTGCCACCGCTTCGCTGCCCACATCGGCCAATATGCGCATCAAAAAAATCCACGAGGTCATGGCCACAATCATCTGGGCAATGCCTCCCAAAGAAGTTTTGATGATTTGCCGGATAGTTTCTGCATGCCAGCGTACCTGTGCCCAGGTGGCTTGTATGTGTTTACCACCTCGCACCAAGGTATACAACTGTAGGGCCACCCCTACGCCCCGGCCAATGGTGGTGGCCATGGCCGCGCCTTCTATGCCCATGGGGGGCACCGGGCCCCAACCAAAGATCAGCAACGGATCCAGCAAGATGTTTACGCCATTGGCTACCCACAACACGCGCATGGCAATGGCTGCATCACCCGCACCGCGGAAGATGGCGTTGATCACAAACAGCAGCACAATCACTACGTTGCCGCCCAGCATCCATCGCGTGTATCCGTGGCCATACTCTTGGCTCCACGCATCGGCACCCATCAGCGCCAGCAACTCGCGCGAATAAAATATGCCGGCCACAGCAAACGGCAACGACAGCAATACGCCCAGCAGAATGGATTGCACGGCAGCATCTCCGGCTCCTTCGTTCTGCTTCTCGCCCACCCTGCGCGCCACAATGGCTGTAACCGCGGTGGCCAGACCCATGGCCAGGGAATAAAGCAGAAACAGATACGTTTCCGTAAGGCCCACCGTGGCCACCGCGCTGGCGCCCAACTTACCCACAAAGTAAATATCTACCACGGCAAAGGTAGATTCCATCACCAACTCAAGAATCATGGGGATGGCCAGCAGAAAAATGGCGCGCTTCAACCCAATTTGGGTGTAGTCGGCTTCGGTGCCACGAATGGCATCTTTCAACTCTTGCCACAACGAACGCGACTGAATGACGGGGGTTATTTCAGACATGGTTAACAATTTACGAAACAAAGTAATATGCCACGGCTGACAACCCTATGGCAACAGTGGTTCGGCACACGATGATCGTACAAAATAGTTAACCGGCTACCCGTCCGGGTGCAAACACGACAAAAACAGGTGTACAAAAATCGCCTCAGCGTTCTCCAAACAAACCAGTTATCATTTGGTTTTGAAAAGCATCTGCATCAGCACGGCCACGCCCACCACGGCCACACAGCCAATGATGTTGTAGAGCAGGAAGGCGATATCGGTAAAGAAGTAGCAGTACAGAATGATCAATTCGCCCACAATGGCGGCCCAAAAAATCGCTTTTGACTTTACAAACTTCACATAGAAGGCGCTGAGGAAAATGCCGAGGATGGTGCCATAAAACAACGAGCCGATGATATTGACAAACTGTATCAGGTTTTCGGCCTGGTTGGCGATGGAAGCAAACAACATGGCAAATACGGCCCACATGGCGGTGAACCACTTCGATGACTTGACATAATGACCATCATCGCCCCCTGTGCGGATTGATCTTTTGTAAATATCCACCGTGGTGGTGGAAGCCAACGAGTTGAGCTCGGAAGCAGTGGATGACATAGCGGCTGAAAAAACCACTGCCAACAGCAGACCAATGAGGCCATGCGGCAGGTACGTCATTACAAATTGTATAAACACATAGTCTTTGTCGAGCGTGTTGGCCTTGGGCATCGTTTGTTGTATCTGCTCCTTCACCCGTCCGCGCAAGTCCTTTTCCTGTTCGATCAACTGGCGAACGGAAGCAGCCGATGCACTCACTGCAGCAGCATCCTCCTTTTCAATGGCTTGCGCCAGGGCTGTAGCCGCCTGTTGCTTGCGCTCGAAAATCTGATTGTACTCCGCCTGCAATGGATCAAATTGCCCGGGCGCCACGGCCTCTGCCTGCCGCTGCAGCGCCTGGTTATGGAACACGGGCGCCTGGTTAAACTGATAGAAAACAAAAACAAGAATACCGATGTAGAGAATAATGAACTGCATAGGTATTTTCAGCAGGCCATTGAAGATCAGACCCAACCTGCTTTCGGTAATGGAACCTCCTGCCAGGTAACGCCCCACTTGCGATTGATCGGCACCAAAGTACGACAAGAAAAGGAACAGGCCGCCAATCAACCCCGACCAGATGTTGTAGCGGTCTTCCAGATCGAATTCAAGATTAATCAAATTCATTTTGCCGAGTTCTCCGGCAATCTGGAACGTGTCGCCAAACGAAATGCCATCGGGCAAACCTTGGTAGGCAATATAGCCGGTGAGTAACATGCCACCCATAATGATGGTGAGCTGATATTTTTGCGTCAGGCTCACTGCTTTGCTGCCACCGCTCACGGTGTATATCATTACCAAAGACCCAATAAGAACGGTAGTGATGTTGATGTTCCAGCCGAGAATGGTAGATAAAATGAGAGAAGGTGCATATACCGTGATACCTACCGACAGGCCTCGCAACATCAGAAAGAAAAAAGCAGCCAGCGACCGGACCTTCACATCGAAGCGGGTCTCCAGATATTCGTAGGCGGTAAAAACTTTCAGTTTGTGGTAGAGCGGCACGGCCGTAACGCTCAATATTACCATGGCCAACGGCAGGCCAAAATAAAATTGCAGGAAACGCATGCCATCTTCGTAGGCCTGGCCTGGGGTAGACAAGAAGGTAATGGCGCTGGCTTGCGTAGCCATGATCGACAAACAGACCGTCCACCACGGCATGCTTTGGCTTCCCAGCAGGTAGCCTTGCATGTTCTTGGTACCACGGGTTTTCCAAACGCCATAAAACACAATGAGGCCCAGTGTGCCGAAGAGTACAATCCAATCGAGTGAATTCATGAAAACGAGCGGGTTATAAAGTAGTACACCAGTATCTGCACCAGCAGTACGGCCATCACCAACCAATACCATCCCGACCACTTACTGAATACGGGTGGTTTTTCGTTCAAGTTTGTCATTTGCGCGATGCTTTTGTTTTGCCGTTATTGGCTTCCGCCACTTTGCCGGCAGAAACCAGATTGGCAAAAAGTTTCAATGCGCCAGGCACCCCTTCGGGCAACTCGCGGAAGAAAGAGAGCCCCGTGTAGATGTAGGTGCCCTTGCCATATTTAGCTACCAGCAAGCTGCCTTTGCGTGCAGGTTCTCCCTGGTCGTTCATCGAGAGCAGTGGCTCAAATTCAGGGGCCCACTCGCCCGGGAAATAAAGTCCCCGCTCTTGTACCCACCCTTTGAAATCGTCTGAGGTGATGACGTTGGGGCTGCGCAACAGCGGATGTTCCGGATTTAGAATTGTAACCGGGCTGTCTTCTTCCGTTACCCGTTCGCGCGAAAGTTTCAGCGGGTAAGGAGTAAAAGCATTGGCGTCAATCTCGAGTCCAAATTGGGTATTGTATTGCACCACCAGGGTGCCGCCCGCTTTCACATAATCCAGCAACGTGGGCATGAAGTAGCGGATGCGTTCGTTGGTATTGAGCGCGCGCACACCTAACACCACAGCATCCAGCGTTTGCAGGTTGGCCGGCACGATCTCTTCGTTTTTCATTTCCCACACTTCGTAGCCGAGGTTGCGCAAAGCGGCAGGCACATCATCGCCCGCCCCTTTGATGTATCCGATGCGGTCGCCTGCCTTCCGGATGTCCATACGTATTACATTCGATGCCGCTGGCGGCATAATTGTTTGTGTGGGGATGTGATCGTAGGTAATGGTTTGAATGGATTGGCCATAGGTCTTACCACCTATGGCCACAGACGCAGAAATTTTGCCACTAAAGATGGCAGTGGACGGGAAGACGGTAAATTCATACGTAGCTTCCTCTCCTCTTTTGCCGAGCGCCAACGCATGATTGGCCGGCTCGCAACGCCACCCTGAGGGCAGCTGCAACTGCAAGGTGCCGTTCAAGGAAGCATTTGAATATGATTTGGCCTTTACACGCACCGGCCGCGACTGGGTGTCAGGGAACAAAAAGACTTTTTCATCGAGGGTGAGCGATACCGGAGGCGTGATTTCGAAAGGCTGCCATAACTCTCCTTTCACCGGGTCGGTCCACTTATTTACAACCGGTGTCTGCACTATCAGCAATTCACCGGCCACCAGGAAAGCAAAATTCACCGTAACAGCCGGACTGTTTTCGGGTTTGCCGATCAGGTTGTCATCTTTCACTACGAAGAGCCCCTGGCTGTGGTCTTCTTGTAGCCAGTAGGGAGCCGAATAACCCGCATCGGCCATAATGGTTTTGCGTGCCGGAAAGGTGACCAGTTGGTTGTTGCCCAGCTTGAGCGATGCGCTGGAATCCATGCCGATGGTTTTACTACTCATCGACTTCAACTCGATGGCGGCAGCCGAGCGGTTCACCAGTTCCACAGAGAAAGTGGTCTGCTCTCCGGGGGCCAATGATGGTACTGGTGCCGTTACCTCTACATACAACCCCGCGCAATCCTGTATCAGCCTGTTCACTTCTTTCACCTTGCGGTCGCGCCAAACACCGGCTTCCAGTTGGCCAATGGCACGCCTGATTTCCAGAAGCCGCGGAATAATAGTATGTGGCTGGTCTGCATCAAATTCTTTCAGTGCTGCGTTTACCAATGCCGCTACTTTTTCGCCCCCTTTCACACGGGTCCACGAAGTGTTGACACCATCAAAAATATCCGACTGAGCCGGTTCTCCTTTTACAAACTCAAAATACTCTGGCGCATCGCCACGTCTGCCGGTGGAGCCGAACCCCTGGCTTTTGTGCTGCGATCTGCTTTCGGCTGCCAACTCAGAATAGGATTTTCCCAACAGTGCATTGTAGGTTCCTACGTTGAGGGTAACTACTCCTGGCGTATTTTCATTGATGGATGTGTTCCACCACCGGCCCGTGTTGGTAAAGAGCCTTTTCGTTTGCCATGGCTCCAGCGATTTCAATTGCTCGGCAAAGCTGGTGCGTTGGGCAGCCCGGTCGAATGCCTCTTGTGCCAGTATGGCTGAGGCTGTGTGGTGGCCGTGGCCCGCACGCTCATCGGGCGGAAAGCGGGTAAGTATAACATCGGGTTGGTATTGGCGTATCACGCGCACCACATCCGACAGGATTTCTTCTTTGTTCCAGATGGCAAACGTTTCGTTGGCGTTCTTCGAGAAGCCAAAGTCGTTGGCGCGGGTGAAGAATTGCTCACCACCATCGATTCTGCGTGCCGCCAGCAACTCTTGCGTGCGTATCAATCCGAGCAGGTCGCGTATTTCGGGGCCGATCAGGTTTTGTCCGCCATCGCCCCGTGTCATAGATAGGTAGGCGGTGGCCGCCAATCTTTCGTTGGCCAGGTAAGCGATGGCACGCGTATTCTCGTCATCAGGATGTGCCGCCACGTACAGTACAGAGCCGAGGAAATTCAGCTTCTTCAGTTTCAGCCTGATTTCAGAAGCATTGGGCTGGTGAACTTGCGATTGAACCGGTGAAAGGTTCAGCAGAAGAGCGGCAATCAGAACTAAAACACGCATTTTCAAACTCAGTTTATCGGGCAACTTACACAACGAATCGTTACCAGCAAACGATTTCAGGGACAGGAAGGTTAGAAAGCTTACGCAAAAGGCCTAAAGGCCGGTTGGGTTGGCTGAAATTGTCATGAATCAAACAAAAATTCATTCTAAGAAGAATCAGAATTGTGTTAATGAATTCTTAACGTCTGCCCCGACCACAATTAAACTAATTTCCACTGCTTACAACTATTTGATGATAGCCCGAAAACCACTCCCCACGATCGCTCACACCTTCCACATAAACACCCCATGTCGTCACATCATCAGACAGATAAAAACTGAAATCGACCTGGCCATTTGCAACTTGTACCTGCGGTAGCCAAATCAAGGTACTCCTAAAAACGGGTACACCTTCCGGCAAGGGGTCCAGACTGTTATCGAACATCCCTGCCGGATTCACACCAACAACCTGGCGGCTTTGATCTTTGGAAGGCCCTACCCGATTTCCAGATTTGGTCTCCACCAGTACCAGGCCATTCGCCCCCAACATTCCCAGGGGTACCAGTTTCCTGGGATTGTAGACTACTCCTATTTTGGCTACTTCTGCCGGCTTGAGGCCAAGAAAAAAATCAACGTCTTTGGTTGCATAGCCATCAACAATAAAGATGGGGGCATACCTGGCGGGTTCCATGGGACCCGGGAGTACCACTCGCACCTGCCTCTCGTCTTTGCGGGTTCGTACAAACAGCGAAGGGATTACTTCTTTCACCAACTCCTCCATCGTTTCAAACTGCACGAAGTCCGCTATGTCCACCATTACATCTGCGGTTGCTACCCTTGTCTCAAAGTCAGCCAAAGCCGAGGTACGTTCGCTCGGGGCAGGCAACTCAGGGTTGGTAAACGCCTGCTCGGTCAACATTCTGTTTCTGGCGAAACGCGCATAGGCATTTTCGTCATCCAACTTCTTCAGGGCAGAAGCATGAAAAGGGCTGGGCGCCTCTTGATCCCAGTCTATCCTGGCGGGCAACTCTTTGTCCTTCAGTTGGGCAACGTAAAATAACTCGTCACGGCCGGTAACGCCCGGCAAGGCAAAACTGATTCTTCCACTATCGTAGGTAAAGGTGCGATAGCGGAGCTTGCTCTTCTGCAAGTAGAACTGCACCTGTGTGAAGTCGGGCAATACCTTTCCCGTCTCCGAGTAGCGGGCAACGCCCCTCCTTTCCAATACATTCGTGAATCCGAAAGCCGGCTGCGCAGTTGACCTATCCTTCATCCACTGCCAGGGAGGCGGCCCGACCATCTGTTGCGCTGACGAAGTATGCTGTTGTCGGGGGAAAAGCGATTCGTTTATAACCCGCACCGAAAGCCGGGCATCAACCGCTTTACCAGACCCATCGTGTAGCGCAACCGACAGGTCTACTTTTTCGCGTGGTGCATAACTTGATTTGTGGGTTTGGAATGAAACAACGGAACGGTTGCCGGTCCAATGAACATGATTGAATGCCACCAGCGAGTCGCCCTGCAATAAAGAAAGCGTCAGCATTCCCGCGGGTAGGTTTCTTACCGAAACGGTGCGCACCTCTGGCTCCCCATGCAACACCGCCATGCGGTGCATCGACACAACCTGGCTTCCGCAGGTGGCAGCCAACGTCAAGCTCAGGGCTTCCGCACGGGTGTTGCTTACCCTTACAGCAAGTGTCTGATTGAACGAATCCACTGCCGAAACATCCACACGTACGCCTTCAGGCTTCACGGCAGGCAAGAAGTAGCGCGTGGTATCAGTAGACACTACAAGGTGATAGGACTGCAGTTGAGGTGTGAAGGTAAGGGTGGCCTGGCCCAAAGAATCGGTGGTTGTAGCTGACACCACTTCGTTCTTTGCATTCACCAACGAAATGGAACTTTGACGGGCGGTGCTGTGAATCAGCACTTCCGCTGGTAAGTCGGCTACCAGCGGGCCGCCTGCCACCATTACGGTGCGCCATGGATTTTGCGCACCCAACTCTTGGCGGTGGAGCACGCGAATTTCTTGTTCAAAAAAATGACTGGTGCCGAAATTTTTCATCCAGGAACTGTGTGCGGTCAACCGATAGAATCCTTCCGGAAGAGAGGCAGGCAGCGAGATTTGGTTAGCACCCCACCCCCCTTTCAGTTCCACCACCTGGTGGGCGATGATTTCACCACTTGAATTCCAAAGATCCACGTTTACCCATTGAATACCGTCAATCAAACGGTTGTCGGTATCCATAAAGTAAATCGCCAGCCATACGGTATCACCTGGCACAAAGTCAGTTTGATTCAAAATTACTTTGAGTTGGGTCTGAGGCCAACGCTGGTGAAAATTTTTCCATTGGGTTTCCAACTCAGCTTCTGGTTGTGCGTACAGTGCGCGACCCAGAAAAAATACAGATAAAAAAAGCAGCGCCCTCATTCCCATGCGGCAGGAGGTTGATTAGACGCATTCCCGTAGAAATCCTGGCAAGGCAAAGTGATGAAATCGATAGGCGTTAGCGGGTAAGGAACATCGGAGGGAAGAAGGAACAATGTTTTTTTGGCGATAGCAGTTGCCCATACAATGCCCACCACCGGCTTGGAATTGTTGACAGCCCGAACGTTGCCAATGATTTCGCCCGAGGGAGGTTGAAACAAGCTGGAGGCATTGGTTTTCTGGTTTCGTATCAGTTCAAAAGTTTTGAATGTTTGTTCCGACAAACTCATCTGCTCTACCTCTACCATGTATTTTTTGTGAAAGGTGGCATTATTAATGGGTACTTCGCCCACCTTTACGTTTTGAAATTTACCGTTGGCCACCAATGAAACATCAGACAACTGCATAACATCTTCGTAATGTTGCGCCCAGCAGCTACAGCACGTGCACCCGCCTACCTGTTGCAACAAGCCGCCACTGCCCTCCGGTCCGCCCACTAATATGTAGCCACTGCACGGCCAAGGATCTTTGTAAGGCCTGTACGGTGGTGTATGCGTCATATGCAAAGAGGGGTACGTTTCTGCCTCATATGTCCCAGTAAAGCGCCAACGCACGTAGGTATCTTGTGCGCCTCCGGCCTCTGCATCAATATAAATATTGAACACATCGGCCTTTACTTCGCCAAAGGTTTCCACCACGGTTCGGGCTTCAAATTCCTGCCGGATTTCATTGATATCACCCACGGGCAACATGGGGTCGGGTTCTGATTCAAACACATCGCCATCGGTCGTCTCGATACGCACATAGTAGCTCCTTCCGGTCTGGCCCCGAACAGCGCCCGATGTTTCATAGAGACCGGGCTGCTTCTCTATGTATTGATCGACTCGCCCGAGGTCATCAAACAACTGAATGCTGGCACCCTGCACAGGCACCCTTTCAGCAGAGGCTGCATCCAGCGAAACGCTTCGCGAGAGTTGCAGTACATAGGGACCGGGCGAATTGTCAATACGTGCCTCCACCACCAGCAACGATGACGAAGAAGCCATTTCAAATTGAATGGGATCAACACACGCTGATATCACCAGCAGTACAATGCATTTCAGGAAGATGTGGTATACGCTTTTCATTCGAACCGAATGGTATAACTTAACGATGGAACTACGGTGCCCACAATGGAAAGCTGGTAGGGTTGCGGTATGCCTGCGCCCGATGCCCGGAAAAACACCGTGTAAGGATTTTTACGCGCATAGACATTGTACGCTGACAGTGTCCACGTACCTTTCCACCGCTGATGTTTTTTGTGATTTCCTTCGAGCACCAGAGCCAGGTCGAGCCGGTGGTAGTCAGGAATACGGTATTGGTTCCGTCCGGAAAAATAGGCAACTGACGTATTCTCGAAAGCAAAAGCCGACAGCGGTACCGTTACGGGCCGGCCTGAATGAAAGGTGAAGTTGCCAGTAAAAAAATACCTTCGCGATAGTTCGTAACGCCACGTAACATTCGCCACATGGGGCTGATCGAAATTGGCAGGGTATTTTTCTCCACGGTTGATGGATTCACTGGTAGAACGTCCTGATATGGTTCGGAATGACCTGGAGTACGTATAATTCGCTGACCCCGTGAGCCTGCCCTGTAGCTTGGCCAGCAACACCTCCACCCCGTACGATTCGCCAAAACCCTGGAGCAACGCTGTCTCCAGGTGCGAATTCAGTATCAGGTTCGCTCCATCTTTGAAGTCGAGCAGGTTAGCGATGTATTTATAGTAGACTTCCACCGAAGCCTGGTACTTCTTTTCTTTGGAATCTTTAAAATAGCCAACAGATAATTGGTCGGCACGTTGTGGCCTAAAATAATAGCCACTCGGCTGCCAGATGTCGACCGGAGTAACGGCTGCTGCATTGGTAACCAAATGCAAAAACTGATACATGCGGTTGTAGCCGGCCTTGACAGAGGCCAGAGGCGACAACGACCAACGCAGCGAGGCCCGGGGCTCTACGCCCACGTAAGCCTTGATGACGCCCGCCCCGCCCACCGACAACGTGTCTTCCACATTTTTTTGTTCGCGTGGCAAACCGGGCGTGTAGGTCTGAATATCGGCTGGGCCGAGCGACAGGAAAACAGGCATCCGAAGCCCCCCCTCCAATATCAGTCGCTCCTTCAAAATCCATTCGTCTGCCCCATGAAGGGCCAGTTCGAGTGAATGTTGGTTGTCTAAGCGCAGGCTTCGTGTGGTGGAGATGGAAGACCCGGGTTGTAAAGTTCCCGGTTGAAACAGCATATAACTCAACTGGGCGCCCACATGTGTCTTGTGTACGCCCTCGTAACGATGGAAGCCGACCTTCGCCAGATTGGTTAACATACGGTACGACAAGCGCGATGCAGATCTGACGTTGTCGTTGACCACCTCGTAGCCATACGAACTCGCGCCCACTGTGTAGTCCGAACTCCAGCCATTCCGCACAGGGCGATCCCACCGGGCAGAGGCCAACCACTGATTCCATTGATAGGTGGTGTCGCCCATCAGGCGGAAGCCATCTGCGCTGGCGTAGCCGGTAATAGACAACCGCGACTGGTCTGCCAAACGTTGCGCCCACTTGAATGTACCGTCATAAAACGAAACACGGCTGTTGCGCAAGTCGGCATAATCCGTTCTTACCGACTGCACTAACCAGTTAGAATAGGTGGTGCGGAACGAAGCCGCCAGTGACGACTTATCTTTCTGCACCGGGCCGTGTAAATGGAAGCTGCTGGTTAACAAACCGATGCCAACGGAACCTTTCCACCGTTCAAAATCACCATCTTTCGATCGGATATCAAGCACGGAAGAAACACGACCGCCAAACTCCGCAGGAATACCCCCGCGGTAGAAAGACACATCGCGCACGGCATCGGTATTAAAGGCCGAGAGAAATCCAAAGACATGGGCGCTGTTGAACACCGGCATGCCATCGTACAACACCAGGTTTTGGTCTACGCTGCCCCCGCGTACGTTGAAGCCCATGGCTGCCTCGCCCACGGTGGTTACCCCTGGCAACGCCTGCACTTGCTTGATGATGTCTGCTTCACCCAAAAAGGAAGGGGCCCGTTTTAGGTTGCGCACTGAAATCCGAATCTGCCCCAGTCGGCTGGTGGCCATATCGCGCTGGGCCTCATCCTGAATGATCACCTCTTCCAACATCTGGGCGGGTTTGTGCAACTGAATGTTGAGGGTACCATCGCTGTAGATCGCCAGGTCCACCACCTGCGGGTCGTAGCCCACAAAGGCTACCTCCAACGCGTGGCTGCCTTCCGGCAGTTGCAGCAAAAATTTTCCTTCTTCATCCGAACTGGTTCCGCCACCTGACCCATCTCCTATCTGAATGGTGGCGCCTGGAATAGGCTCTCCCGTTTTTTCATCCACCACCTGCCCGCTTAACCGCAACGGGTCCTTCCTCCCCTCGCCCATCGCACCAATGCTCAATTTCATGATGGTCTTGTCTTGCTGCCGCGCCAATTCCAACACACGTTTACGCTCCACCATCTGGCGCGGATCTTTCACGATCACCACTACGGAGGGATACATAGCGAAAAAGTTGATGTTCGTGCCCTGCAATACATCCTGCAGCGCGGCCTCCAGGGTGCTACCCGCATATGAGCGATCGATGCGCAGGTGCTGAATCCATTCGGGGTTGACAAAAAAGCGGGCCTGGTGTGCCTCGGCAAAGTCGGCCAAAAAAGCCGGCAGCGATTTACCTTCTTCACTGCCGTCTAGCGTTATCTGAAGAATATCCTGACCCCACGCTATTTGACAACTCAATAGCAACCCCACAATCCAGCATTTCGTAAAAAGCACCCTACCCATTCGTGGCCTGTTTCTTCCTCCAAGATAAGAGCAATCGCCCAACCTACGCACCTAATTTTGTACAGGCGGAGAAACCAGAAGTAATAACAAATGCTTTTGCAACAACCTGGTAATTTAGTTGTTTTGAAGGCGATGAATGGAACAACAGCTGCCGACTTACATAATTTTCTGGCTTCATGGCAATTATATCCCGAACGCGGAACCTACCAGCAGGGTACGCGTCCGCAGTCGGGTATTTATAAAATCGAACTGGTAGCCGACTTACTCACCATCAGCATGCACCGCGTGTCGCTGGAAGGCCACGCGTATCACTCCCGCTACACGCTCATCCCGAATGGAGAGGCACAGCCCCTGCCCGACCATGACGTGGCAGATACGGTGAAGTTGATGATGCACTCTTCTGTACACTTCGAAACGCAATTCCAGAAAGGCAACAGAGCCGTTTGGGTAGTACATCATCAGATTACGCCCAAAGGTCTGCTGCAGGTTACCCAACAATACCTGCACGATGAAAACCCGCAACGGGACGTAGAGATTTACCACAAGCAACTGAGTGTGTTGCCGTATGCTGCCTCGGTGGGCAGCGTGGCTATTCGCAAAACCGAAGAGGGCATGATACGCCACCAGGCGCTGGCCGCCATGGACGAGCAAACCCACATGCAATTAGACCAAATTCGGCAGCAGGTAGAGTTACTGGCCGCGCAAGCCCGGGAAATACAAAGACGGAAAGAGCTTTCATTTCTGATCTACGAGTCGCGGCTTGGTTTTACGCCCGTCATCGGGCATACCTACCACCTATACGAGCAGCAGGATGGCACGCACCTGCTGAGCATGATTGGCCCCCGCGAGTGGGGACGCAACGGAAGCCCTTACAAACAACACCTCGGCACCGTAAAAATGCTGGCCGACCATACGTGGGTGGAGGTAGATTCCAAATAAAAATGTCTCACCCAACCGAAGTTAAGTGAGACATTGCGATGGATATTTTGTGAGATGGATTACTTACCTAGTTTGTCAAGCACATCCATCACTTCTTTTACGTGCTTACGGCTGGTTTCAAGCAACGCTTTTTCTGCTGCGTTCAGTTCCAGCTCAATCACGCGCTCAACACCATTTTTACCTAACACTACCGGCACACCCAGATAACAGTCGTTGATGCCATACTCGCCATCGAGTTGAATGCACACGGGCAAAATTCTGCGCTGGTCTTTCACAATCGATTCAACCATCTGCGCTGCGGCAGAACCGGGAGCATACCACGCGGAGGTGCCCATCAGTTTCACCAATTCGCCACCTCCCACTTTGGTTCGTTCGATGATGGCGTTCAGTTTATCGGGGGCAATCAATTCGGTTACCGGAATACCCGACACGGTAGTGTAGCGGGGCAGCGGCACCATGGTATCGCCATGACCGCCCAGCAACATGGCTTGTATGTCTTTGGGCGATACGTTCAATGCCTCGGCCAGGAAAGCACGGTAACGGGCCGTATCTAAAATACCAGCCATACCCATTACACGGGTGCGTGGTAATTGAGAGGTAATATGCGCCTGGTAGGTCATCACATCCAGCGGGTTAGACACCACGATGATGATGGCATTGGGCGAATGCTTGACAATATTTTCGGTAACAGATTTTACAATGCCTGCGTTGGTGCCGATTAAATCATCGCGACTCATTCCCGGCTTGCGGGGCAACCCCGAAGTAATCACCACCACATCTGATTTGGCCGACTTGGCATAATCGTTGGTGGAGCCTATGGTGCGGCTGTCGTACAAATCGATGGGTGCCTTCTGCCAGATATCCAGGGCTTTACCTTCCGCCAGCCCCTCTTTGATATCTACTAACACAATCTCATTGGCAACTTCGCGATAAGCCAATACATCGGCACAAGTGGCTCCCACATTTCCGGCCCCTACAACAGTTATCTTCATGCGTTTATGGTTTTGAATGAATGAATACGCTCTAAAACGGGCGCCAAGTTATCAATAGGCCCATGAAAGAAAAAGAATTTTATGGATTTGTGCCCGATGATTCAAAAGCGCTAACCCTTCAGTTTCAATGGCCTGATTTCAATATCTACCGGCAGGTAATTGGCCGGAGATTGCAGGCAGTGCAAGATTGTAGCTGCCACATCGGCCGGGTCCATCATTTGGTCGCTGGCGGTAACCGAATCGATGCGATCGAAAAAGTGGGTGTTCACCGAGCCGGGGTAAATGCAGGTCACCTTAACGCCATCGGCCCGTACTTCTTTAAACAGCGCATTGGAAAAGCCGCGCACGGCATACTTGGTGGCACAATAGCCCGCCATGCCGGGAATGCCGGTGGTGCCCGCCACGGAGGAGATGTTGACGATGTGCGCCTCTCCGGCCTTTTTCATTGCCGGCAGGGCCACACGCGTGGCATAGAAAAGTCCATTCACATTGGTGTCGAACATGTCGCGCCACTGGTCGAGCGACAGGTCTTCCGCTTTGGCTTCATACCCCAGGCCCGCGTTGTTAATCAAAATGGTGGGCGCTGTGCCGAAATCGCTTACGGTTTGTTGATAAGCTTTTTCCACAGACTCCACGTGGCGCACATCGGTCTGATAAAAACGAAAGCGCGGATGCTGCAACACCATGGGCGACCGGCTCCAGCCCGCCACCCGGGCACCTGCCTGCAGCAACGCCTGCGTTACCGCCAGGCCTATGCCTTTGCTCACTCCGGTTACAATAGCCAACGATTTCGTTACATCCATCAGCTTTTCCTTTCGATGGTAAACCGCACCAGATCGGCCAACGATTGCCGGTACGTGCTGGGTGGCAATTCGTGCAGCAACGCCAGCGCGGTTTCATAATACTTTTGCATGGCCTGCTTGGCGTAGCCAATTCCCCCCGACTCCTTCACAAAGGCAATCACTTCCTTCACCTTCCTGGGCTTGTCGCTCTCGTTGCGCACCATGTTGATGATAGACCTTTTCTTGAGCCACCCCGCCTTCGACAATGCGTAGATTAACGGCAGGGTCATCTTTTTTTCTTTGATGTCGATGCCCAGCGGTTTCCCGATTTCATCATCGCCATAATCGAAAAGGTCGTCTTTGATCTGGAAGGCCATGCCTACCGCCTCGCCAAATTTTTTCATGTGGGCCACGCGTTGTGCGTCTGCACCCGAAGAACTGGCACCCGCAGCACAGCACGAAGCAATTAACGAAGCGGTTTTTTGCCGGATGATTTCATAGTAAATATCCTCCGTAATATCGAGGTGGCGTGCTTTCTCCATCTGCATCAGCTCCCCCTCGCTCATTTCCTTCACTGCATCGGTACAAATGCCCAACAGATCGTACTCTTTGTGTTCCAACGCCAGAAACAAACCACGGGTTAGAAGAAAGTCGCCCACCAACACGGCAATCTTGTTTTTCCACAATGCGTTGACGGAAAAAAAGCCCCTGCGGTAGTTAGAGTTGTCCACCACATCATCGTGCACCAGGCTGGCCGTGTGCACCAACTCAATCAGCGAGGCCCCCCGATACGTTGATTCTGTAATTTCGCCACAGGCACCGGCACTTAAAAAAACAAAGAGCGGACGAATCTGTTTGCCCTTGCGCTTCACAATGTAGTTCATGATTTTGTCGAGCAGCAAGACCCTGGTTTTCATGGAAGCCCTGAACTTCTGCTCGAATTCATCCATGTGAAGGGCTACCGGGGCCTTGATATCGTCTAACCGCAAAGACATGCGCGCGCAATATAGTAGTCGCACGGCATTCCACCATGTGGGCCAAAGGCCATCCAAAAAAATCAGGTCAACGGCTGAAGTGATGCAAAGCAATTTCTTTACTTTGGTAGCGGGTAGTCATCGCTCAGCAGATGACCACGCGCAAAATGAACCAATGAAATAGCCATACACTGCGCTCCAACACCGGAGTGGCAGGCGGGTTTTGAACATGCCATCAAACGATTTATTAATCGATTAAACAATGAAACCGGGAAAATCGACCCGCAAAAATGCATTGAAGCGTCTTTCGCAAGAACTGTTTCCCCACGAGGTTCTGCACAATGAACCTACCCTGCCGGTGTCCATCGAGTTGATCAGTTACAACCAGCAGCACTTTACAAGCCATAGCAATATACCCGTTGATGATCTACTGAAAAAATGCCAAAAGGGCCAGGTACATTGGATCAATGTAGATGGACTGGCAGACTCCGCACTGATTCAGCGGATTGGAGAATATTTTGGTCTTCATTACCTGATGTTGGAAGATGTTATGAACACCGAGCATCGCCCGAAGGTTGACGAATATGACGACCACTTGTTCCTTACTCTTAAAATGCTGGTGCGAGAACAAGGCGACAGTATAGACTACGAGCATGTGAGTTTTGTGCTGGGCAAAGACTACTTATTATCCTTTCAGGAAAAAGAAGGAGGCGATATTTTTGGGCAGGTCAGAAGCCGCATTCAGACAGAGAACAGCGTCTTCAGAAACCGTGGATCTGACTATCTGCTGTACCGGCTGATGGACACCATTGTAGACAGCTATTATGAGGTGTTGGAAAAGATTGGCTATAAGGTGGAACAGATTGAAGACAACATTGCGCACAATCCCTCGGTGGAAGATTTCCGCCAGATACAGGATTTGAAGAAAGAGTTCATCTACCTGCGCAAAGTAGTGTATCCGCTGCGCGAGGCCCTGAACAAACTGATCAAAAACGAGGGAGGCTTCATTGAAGACCGCACCATTAAATACTACAACGATGTGTACGACCACATCATTCACCTGATTGACTCGCTGGACACGTACAAAGACCTCACCTCTACCATGATGGATCTGTATATGAACACCATCAACTACAAGATGAATGAGGTCATGAAACTGCTTACCATCATCACCACTATCTTCATTCCGCTTTCATTCATTGCGGGAATCTATGGTATGAATTTCAAAAACATGCCCGAGTTGGAGTGGCCTTACGGCTACTTTGCGGTATTGGGTGTAATGTTGGTCGTGATGATTGGCATGATTATTTACTTCCGGCACAGAAAGTGGTTTTAAACAGCGCCCGTACCAGAAATGGCTAATGCTGTGCGAAAGTAATGTACTTATACCTTAATACAAGGTGGCATTGTTCAACTTAATCTCCACCAGTTCCGGCAACGTTTTGTACATCTTCATCACCTTCATCTTATAGCCGCGCAGGTCGAATTCATCACCCTGCTGCACCGTAGGCCGTTCGGTAGTAATCATGCCGGCCAGGGTTTCGTAATCATCCGACTCGGGAAAGGGAACATCCAAGAACTTATTAATATCATGCAAGGGTGATCGCGCCAGTACCTGATAGGTATGTGTTCCCACGGAAGTAACAATCTGCGACTCGTGATCGTGTTCATCCTGAATTTCGCCTACCAACTCTTCCAGAATATCTTCCAGGGTTACCAACCCGATGGTGCCCCCAAACTCGCTGATAACGATGGCCATCTGAATTTTCTTCACCTGGAATTCGCGCAACAATGTATCGATCGGCTTGGTCTCGGGGATAAAGTGAACGGGACGCATGATTTCACGCAAAGATATATCCTGGCCTTGTACATACGCCTGCACAATGTCTTTGCTGTGCACAATGCCGATGATTTCCTCTAACGTACCTTCATAAATCGGATAACGCGAAAACCCTTCCACCAGCACCAGGTTCATGGCCTCCCGAATGGTGAGGTTAGAAGGCATGCCGCTGATCTTCACGCGGGGTATCATCACCTGGCGTACCACACGGTCGTCAAAGTCAAACACGTTCTGTATCAGCTCGCGCTCCGATGCCTCAATGGCACCCCCTTCTTCGCTCTCGGCAATAATCAACTTCAATTCATCTTCAGAGTGTATTTCTACCTCACTCACCGGCTTAATACCGATCATCTTTAACAGGGTGTTGGCCAGACCGTTGAGAAACCAGATGAATGGGCGAAAGACAACATAGAACAGGCGCAGTGGAAGTGAAATGGACATGGACACGGCTGCTGGGTAACGAATGGCGAGTGACTTGGGTGCCAGTTCACCAAATACAATGTGCAATACCGTTAGCAAGGCAAAGGCCACAGGCATGGCAATGCGATGTGCCACATCTTCGGTCATCTCCAGCCCCAACGCACTCATCAGGTTCAGTATCAGCCGCGACACCACGTCCTCACCTATCCAACCAAGGCCCAAGCTGGCCAACGTAATACCTAATTGAGTAGCCGCCAGAAAACCGTCTAGGTTATCAATAATGAGTTGTGCCGACTTTTTAGCCAAACCGCCTTTTTGAAGCGCAATCTGGGAGGACCTTACTTTAACGATGGCAAACTCTGCTGCCACAAAAAACCCGTTCAAAAATACCAGGAACAGGGTTAGGAAGATATCAAGCGGCATAATGAAGAATCAAAGATACGAACTATTTGCACAACGTGCTGTCCGGGCGTTTATCGTTAAAAGAATTTACCGTGCAACCATCCACCCGACCCAAAAAAAACATACTTTAGAGGCCAACCTGTTTACCTCTTACTTGCTATGTGGCTGAATTTTATCCTGTTGCTGATAGGATTTGTGGTATTGATTAAGGGCGCGGATTTCCTAGTGGGTGGCGCTTCTTCGGCAGCTAAAAAGTTGGGCATTTCTAATATAGCCATTGGCCTTACCGTAGTTGCCTTCGGTACATCCACCCCCGAGTTGGTGGTAAGCCTCCTCTCGGCCATTAATGGAAAAACCGATGCCGCCTTCGGTAATGTGATCGGCAGCAACAACTTCAATCTTCTATTCATTCTGGGTATAGCCGGAATCATCTATCCGCTGGTGGTGCAACGCAATACGGTAAAATTTGAAGTTCCCCTATCGCTTTTGGCAGCGCTGGTGTTGTACCTGCTGGTGAATGACCTCCGTATTTGGAATAGTTCTGAAAACATTCTCTCGCGGTGGGATGCCGTAATTTTGTTGGTGTTTTTTTTAGGCTTTATGGTATACGTATACCGCACCATGACGCAGGGAACCGATGTAAACGCTCCCGAAGAACAAATCAAACTATATCATCCTCTTATCTCTATTGGGCTGATGGTGCTGGGAATTACCATGTTGGTGGGCGGTGGTAAACTGGTGGTAGACAGCGCCATTGAAATTGCTCAACAGTTTGGTCTCAGCGAAAAGCTCATTGGATTAACCATTCTGGCCGCGGGCACCTCATTGCCAGAACTGGCCACGTCTGCCGTGGCGGCCTATCGCAAAAACACAGATATTGCCATTGGCAACGTAGTGGGCAGCAATATCTTCAATATATTTTTTATACTGGGCATAACAGGCCTTGTAAGCCCCATTCCCTTTAGCATGGCCATGAACTTCGACATCTATATACTGTGTGGAGCCACCGTTGTGTTAATGATCTTTATGTTTACGCTGAACCAGCGTAAGCTAGACCGCTGGGAGGCCTTTATGCTGCTGGCTGGATACATTGCCTACACTGTGTTTTTAATTGCGATGGAAGAAGGGATGATGACTTAACGCCCCTTAAAAAAGGGAAAGGCTACCCCTTACCCCTGGTAGCCTTTCTTCACTAAACACCTATGATAAACCGTGTCGAATGAGTTCCCTAAAGTAGCAGCATTCGTTTGCTTGTGTAATACCCCATATTAAGGCATTCTTAACACAAAAGGGCGACTCGGAGTGAATCGCCCTTTTTGTGTTTAACAGCCAGAGCCATGCTAAATTTTCTCTTCCAACTCGGTAATTTTAGCCTGCGCCTCTTCTTTACCCAACGAGAGGGCTTTTTTGTATAACTCCAGCGCTTCGCGCAGGGTTTCTTTCTTCTTGCGTGGTGCCAGCTTGGTGCGGTTGGCTGCTTCTTCCACCGCCATAGCACGGGCGTAATAGCCATCGGCCTCGCTCACCTTACTCTGCACCATCAGTTCCTGAATGCGGGCCTCAATCAAAGCCAACTCCTGGCGTTTGGTCTGCAGCTCCACTTCCTGGTCTTCAATTTCTTTCGATTGCAGCGTTACGGTTTGCACCAGGTTTTCATTTTCATTTCTGTACTTATCTACCTGCTCCTGCAAAGCCAGTATTTCCTGGTTCTTCGCTTCCAAGTCTGCCTTCAATTTTTTGATGGTGGCCGCATAGGCATTGGCAGTACCTTTCGACTTTTTTAGGGTGGTTTCCAAGTCTTCAATCTTGCGCTGCGTATCCTTCACGTAGTTATTAATATCCTTCATGCGCGAAGTGTAATCATCATAAGTGGTTCCTTCTACCATATTGACACGCAACAACTGGCGGTTGGCGTCAATGGAATCCATCAGCACACCCACCTCTTGCAACGTTTGGGCAAATTCCTGGCTGATTTGAAGCTGGTTTTTAAGCGAGTCTACTTGCGTTTGAAGCTTTTCGGCTTCGCCCCCACAGCCCGTCATCAATGCCGCCACAGACAATACGAAAAGAAGTTTTTTCAACATAACAGATATTTTTTGGGTTGTATGTACAACGGCAAAAATAAGGGCCTTTTGGGCACGCTCCTGAGGTGTTAAAATATTTATTTATGTTGGTGAAAATGGGGGCACATGGCGTAAATTGCGGCCTTTCTTTTGGATTAGCACTTATTCAATGCCCAAACTCATTACCACGCGTACGCGTATTGCGGACCTGGGCAAACCCCGAGTGGTTGTAATTGGGGGCGGTTTTGGCGGCCTCGAAGTAATCAAGGGGCTCCGCGGCCGTAAAGCCCAGGTGGTTTTATTCGACAAATACAATCACCACACCTTCCAACCTCTTCTTTATCAGGTAGCTACCTCTGGCCTGGAAACCAATTCAATCGTTGCCCCTTTCCGGAAATTATTTGGCTCCCAAAAGGATTTCTTCTTTCGGCTGGCCGATGTGCGCAAGGTCAACCCGGCCGAAAACCTGATCGAGACGTCTATTGGCGTAGTGAAATACGACTACCTGGTGGTGGCCACGGGGGCAGTTACCAACTTCTACGGCCTCAGCGAGGTGGAAAAGAATGCATCCTTCATGAAAAACATTGTGGATGCCACCAAGCTGCGAAACAAAATCATCCGCCACCTGGAATACGCCCTGCTGACAGAAGACCCTGAAACCATGAACAGCCTCATGGATTTTGTAATTGTCGGGGGCGGACCCACCGGTGTGGAACTGGCAGGGGCGCTGACGGAGTTGAAGAAAAACGTCTTCCCCAAAGACTACCCTGAGCTCGACATGCGGCAAATGGACATCTACCTAATCGAGGCATCTCCCCGCCTGCTCAACGGCATGTCGGAAGCGGCCGGTGAAAAGGCTCTGGAGTTTTTAACGCAGATGGGCGTAAAAGTATACCTCAATTCGGCCGTGAAATCGTACGATGGACATGATGTATTGCTGAGCACAGGCGAAAAGTTGATATCGCGCTCGTTGATATGGGCCGCAGGCGTAAAAGGCAATCCCATTGCAGGTCTCGAAGCCGCCTCCATCGGGCGGGGCAACCGATTGCTGGTAGACGAATTTAACCGCGTGAAAGGATACCATAACATCTTCGCCATTGGCGATGTAGCCCTGATGCAGGGCGATGAGAAATTTCCGCAAGGCCACCCGCAGATGGCACCTCCCGCCCAGCAGCAAGGCAGGCTGCTGGCTAAGAACATATGCAACCTGATGGAGGGCAAGCCGCTAAAGCCTTTTCGTTACTTCGACAAGGGCAGTATGGCCACCATTGGTCGCAACAAGGCGGTTGTAGACCTGAAAGGCATTCGCTTCCAGGGTATTTTTGCCTGGTATGTGTGGATGTTTGTTCACCTGATGTCGATAGTAGGATTTAAGAATAAAGTGCTTACCTTTTTCAGTTGGATGATCAGCTACTTCTCTTACGACAGGAGCAACCGGTTGATCATCGGAAGAAATGAGGAAAAGCTGAATCCGGAAGAAGTAAAATCTGCCTGATGGGCGACAAACATAAACTTCACTCACTCTCCGCAGCAGGCGTATTGGTGTCGCTGGGGATCATCTACGGAGACATTGGAACCTCCCCCATCTATACGCTTCGCTTCATTGTGGGCGACCATGTGATTTCAGAAGACCTCATCCTCGGTGGCCTCTCGTGCGTTTTCTGGACGCTCACCCTCATCACCACGCTGAAATACATCTACCTGGCCCTGAATGCCGACAACAAAGGCGAAGGTGGTATTTTTGCCTTGTATGCATTGGTGCGCAGGTACAAGGCTACCTGGGTTATCTTTCCCGCCATCATTGGCTGTTGCACACTCATTGCCGATGGGTTTATAACGCCAGCCATTAGCGTTACGTCTGCCATAGAGGGTCTGCGGTCGCTCAACCCCGACATCACCGAAGAAACCATCATCACCATTGTAATCGCCATCCTATTGGCGCTCTTTGTTTTCCAGCAATTTGGCAGCAGCGTAGTGGGTAAAACCTTCGGACCGGTGATGCTGATCTGGTTTGTGTTCATCGGCACCATCGGGGCAACACACCTGGTGGAAAATTTCTCTGTGCTGAAGGCGGTGAACCCGGTTTACGCAGTAGAACTGCTCACCAAATACCCGGGCGGCTTCTGGATACTGGGAGCCGTTTTTTTATGCACCACCGGGGCCGAAGCCATGTACAGCGACTTGGGGCATTGCGGCAAAAGTAACATTCGCGTAGGATGGAGTTTTGTTAAGCTCTGCCTCCTGCTGAGCTACTTCGGGCAAGGTGCCTGGCTGCTGCAACACGAAGGCACCACGTTAGATGGCACCATTCCCTTCTTCGAAATAATGCCCAGGGGGTTGTTGTTTTTTGGTGTATTGATTGCCACTATGGCTACGGTTATTGCCAGCCAGGCGTTGATATCTGGAACGTTTACACTGGTAAACGAAGCCATGAAGTTGCGCCTGTGGCCCAGCACGCGCGTTCGCTACCCCAGCCAGATCAAAGGGCAGATTTACATTCCGTCTATTAACTGGATTTTAATGTTTGGCAGCATCATGGTGGTGCTGTATTTCAAAGAGTCGGATGCCATGCAAGCGGCCTATGGATTGGCCATTACCTTCGATATGCTGATGACCACCTCGCTGCTGGTGTACTACTTCTCTACGTCCAAAAAATCGCGGATACGCTCGGCTGCGATGGCGCTAGTGTTTTTTGGTATTGAAGGGGCTTTTCTGGTATCTAACCTGAGCAAGTTCAGCCACGGTGGCTGGTTTTCATTCACCATAGCGTCCGTTTTTTTTGTGATGATGTTTATTCTGTACAAGGCCCGAGGGGTGCGCGAACGCCATACTGAGTTTGTAGACCTGAAACATTATGTACCCATGATACAGGATTTACAGGCAGATACGTCTATACCCAAAGAAGCCACCAACCTGGTATACATGGCAGTAGCAGACAGCAAACGATCTATTGACTCAAACATCATCTACTCTATTTTTAAGAAGCGGCCCAAGCGGGCCGATGTATATTGGTTTATCCACGTAGACACGGTCGACAGCCCCTACACCTCGAAATATTCGGTAGATACCATCATCCCCAAGAAGTGCTTCTTCGTGCGCATCAAGCTGGGCTTCAAGGCCGATCACCGCGTGAACCTGCTCTTCAACAAAATTCTGCACGACATGGCCGAGAATGCAGAGATCGACCTGGTGAGCCATTACGATTCGTTACAACGGCACAGCATGCCGGCAGACTTTAAGTTTGTGATTTTACACTCCTTGGCTTCGGTTGACAGCGAGATATCCAGCTTCGATAACCTGATCATTCAGGGCTACCGCTTCATCAAAAAACACAGCCTCTCCACCGAAGAAATGTATGGCCTGGAACTGGCCAACGTAGAAGTGGAACGGGTGCCGATCATGGTAGGCCCGCCCGCCAAAGTGCACATCAAACGCGAGAAAGAAGACCTGGCCCGAGAAAAGGAAATGCGGTATTCCGAGCAAAAAGGGCGTGCTTGAATTGACCGATACCGGACGCCCCCGTTCGAAGTCGTGCAAGCCTGATTAGCAAATTCTTACAAAAAAGCCTCTAAAAGTCAGTTTTTATTTGGCACCGATTTGGAATAGCCACCGGCTAAACCAACACGCCATGCTTCAAAGCTATCTGAAAGTAGCGCTTCGCAATTTGGTGCGAAGCAAGTCTTATTCCCTCATCAACATTCTGGGCCTTTCGCTCGGGGTAGCCTGCTGCCTGTTGCTAACACTATATATCCAGGACGAACTGAGCTACGACCGACACCACCGCGACCTCGACCGGCTCTATCGCATTACCACCGTTATCAAAACAGAAAACCGCGAGAGTAAGATGGCCACCACTTCGCCCCCTGTTACCATGACGATGCGCGAAGAAGTTGCAGGCATCGAAACGGCCACACGCTTGCTCAACCCGCCCGGTGTGGCACAAAACCTCATCAAATACAATGACGTAACTTTCTATGAAACGGACGGCTTCCTGGCCGACTCTACCCTATTTGAAGTGCTTACCTACCAGTTACTGCAAGGCAATCCTGCCAAGGCACTTACCGATCCTAACTCAGTCGTGATTTCCCAGTCGCTAGCTCAAAAACTTTTTGGCAACGAGCCGGCACTCGATAAAACCATTCACATCAGCCAAAACGGGCCTGCGGCTGATTATAAAATAACGGGCGTCTTTGACGAGGGCCTCAACAGCTTCATCAAAGCGAACTTCTTCATCTCCATTACCAGCAATTCGGGTTGGGCAGAATACATACGCACCAACCCAGAAGCCATCAACGAATGGGCGGGCCAAAACTTCGTGCCTGGTTTTGTGAAGTTGCAACCTGGGCAAAGCAAAGAAGCAGTAGAAAAGCAAATGAATGAAGTTCTGGTGAAGTATGGCGCAGAAGACATGAAGGCCATCGGCTTCAGCAAAACTCTGGGACTGGAACCATTAGCAGACATCTACCTGTATTCCGACATCAACCGGAGCCCGCGGATACGTTACCTCTACGTGGTGGGCTCCATCGCGGTTTTCATTTTACTCATCGCTTGTATCAACTTCATGAATCTATCCACGGCCAAGGCAACCAAGCGTGCAGCAGAAATAGGCGTGCGTAAAGTAATGGGCGCTTTTCGCAGTTCATTGATTGGCCAAATTCTAGGCGAGGCGATGGTGATCGTAGTGTTATCCATCATCATCAGCACTGTGTTGGTGCAGGCAGCCCTGCCGTGGTTCAACAGCCTTACAGGCAAAGAAATTTCATTTGCCACGTCCAACATTTTCTACTTCCTCGCTGCACTGGGCGGCATTGCCATCGTTACCGGTCTGCTGGCAGGCAGCTACCCTGCCTTTTACCTCTCTTCGTTCGAGCCAGCTCAGGTATTGAAAGGCAAAAGTGTGTTGGGTAATTCAGCGGGTTGGCTGCGCAGGGGGTTGGTAATATTCCAATTTATGATCGCCATTACATTGGTGTGCGGCATGCTAGTTATCTATCGTCAATTGGATTTCATGGAAGATAAAGAATTGGGATTCGATGCAGACGCGAAAATTGTTTTGCCCCTGCGCACTACCGAAGCACGCGAAAAGTACGAGGCCCTGAAATTAGAACTCAACAACAACAGCGCCATTACCGCTGCCGCAGGTGTAGAGTACCTTCCTGGCTCTATGATTTGGAGCGACATGTCTTTCTACACCGAAGGCAGCAACATGGACAAAGCGGTATTGATGAGACGTAACACAGTAGACCACCAGTACATTGAAATGCTAGGAATCAAACTGATTGCGGGCCGGTCGTTTACGGAAAACCGCACCATGGACAGCGACCGCAGGGTAGTACTTAACCGCACAGCCTGTGATCAGTTGGGGGTAAGCCCGGATCAAATTGTAGGTCAGCATATTTACTTCGACTGGCAAGGGCAGCAATACGCGTTCAATGTAATCGGTGTGATGGAAGACTATCACCAGAATTCATTGAAGGATGCCATCGTACCGATTCTGTTTCAAATACCTACCGAAGCAAATACGTTCGATCACCTTTTACTCAGCACAACCGGTACCAACTTCAGCGAAATTATTGCCAGCTTGGAAACCACCTGGAAGAAACACATCATCGACACGCCCTTCGAGTTTTCGTTTCTGGACGACAACCTGAAAAAACAATACGAGGAAGATGAGAAAGTATCGCAGGTGATTACCAGCTTCACCTTCATTGCACTGGTAATTTGCTGTCTGGGCTTGTATGGACTTTCCACCTACATGGCAGAAAGGCGCATCAAAGAAATTGGCGTGCGCAAAGTGTTGGGCGCCAACGTTAACCAGATTGTAACCATGATGAGCCTCGAGTTTGTTAAACTGGTGGTGGTTGCCTTTGCCGTGTCGGTTCCGCTTGCCTGGTACCTCATGAACGAGTGGCTGGGTGGTTTCGCCTACCGCATCGACATCGGCATTGATATTTTTGTATTTGCCGGAGTGCTGGCCCTGGTGGTGGCACTGCTCACCGTTAGCTACGAGTCTGTTCGGGCCGCGTCTGCAAATCCTGTAAATTCTTTGCGTACCGAATAAACTTTCTCTGCACCTGAAACATCTTTCACCTAACTAACACGCTTTTACATGATCAGGAACTATCTGAAAATAGCCTTGCGCAGCATCCTTAAAAACGGTGTCTACTCATTTATCAACATTTTTGGTCTGGCCTTTGGCCTCACGTGTAGTGTGCTGATTGTTTTGTGGGTAGTCGATGAACTTTCGTTCGACCAGTTCCACGCCAACAAGAACGAGCTCTACCAGGTATATGGCAACTCCCCTGCCAACAACGGCATCGCCTCCCAGCGGGCCATGCCGCTTCCGCTGGCAGAGGCATTAAAAACGGCCGACCCCGACATTCAATACATCAGTGTAACTGATTGGGGTGGAGAACACCTGCTGCAGTTTGAAGATGAGCGCTTAACCAGAGAAGGTCTGTACGCCACCGAAGATTTTCTGAAGATGTTTTCGTTTGAACTGGTGAAAGGCGATGTGGAAACAGCACTGAAGGAACCTTCCAACATTGTTCTGACCGAAGCCACAGCCCTGGCGTTGTTTGGCAACGATGAACCCATGGGGAAAGTGCTGCGCTTCGACAACGCGGCTGACCTGAAGGTGGCGGGCATCGTAAAAAATCCGCCCTCCAACTCTACCTTCCAATTCGAATACCTTGTTCCCTTCGGCACCTACATGTCGCTGCAAGGTTGGGTAAGAAATTCGGTCGATAACTGGGGCAACAATGCCTTCCAGATGTATGCCCAACTGAGGCCCGGTGCCGACCCGCTGGCGCTGGAAAAAAGACAACAGAACCTCATCAAATCCAATTCGGAACAGAGTGAAATGGAGGTGATGCTACACGCCTTACCCCGCTGGCGCCTGTATTCCAACTTCGAGAACGGCCGCTCCGTGGGGGGCGCCATCGAACAGGTGCGTATGTTTTCGCTAGTGGCCGTGTTCATACTGGTCATCGCGTGCATCAACTTTATGAACCTGGCTACCGCGCGCAGCGAAAAACGAGCCCGCGAAGTGGGCATTCGCAAGTCGGTGGGCTCTCGCAGAAACGAACTGATCTTTCAGTTCCTGGGCGAGTCTGTGGCCGTCACTTTCATAGCGTTCACCGTGGCCATCTGCATTACCGAAATGGCGTTGCCATTCTTTAACGACATGGTAGACAAGCGCCTGTTCATCGATTACAGCAACCCGTTTTTCTGGCTTGCCTCACTGGGCATCGTGCTGCTCACGGGTTTGGTATCCGGCAGCTACCCTGCCTTCTACCTTTCCTCATTCAATGCCGCCACGGTACTGAAGGGAAAGGCCACCATGAAACCCGGCAGCGCGTCACCGCGCAAGGTATTGGTAACATTGCAGTTTGTATTTTCCATCTTCCTGATCACCGGTATGATTGTGTTTAACCAACAGCTGCAATTGGGCAAAGAAAGAGCGTTGGGCTACAACCAGAAAAACCTGTTACTGATCGAAACTACCGGTGACATAGGTAAAAACTATGAGGTTATTAAAGACGAGCTACTTCAAAAAGAACTGGCCTTGTCGGTAACGAAAGCCAACAGTCCCATCACATGGGTATATGCTTATATGGGAGACGTCACGTGGGAAGGCAAAAGACCCGAACAGCGAGCCAGCTTTGCCACTATTGCCACCGATTATGATTACATCGAAACGATGGGTATTCGTGTGAAGGAAGGCCGCAGCTTTTCGCGGGAATTTAATGACTCAACGAGTATTATTTTCAACCAGGCGGCCATTGATTACATGGGACTTAAGGATCCCATTGGCCAGACAATTTTTTGGAATGCCCGTAACTACACAATCGTTGGCGTGGTAGAAAACGTATTGATGAGCTCTGTGTATCAGCCAATTGAACCCACCATGTTTGCCTTCGACCCCGAGTGGTATTCAACCATGATGATCAGGCTGCCAGCCACTAACCTGTCAGCCACATTGGGCGAAGTGGAAAAAGTGTTTCGCACATACAATCCTGCCTACCCTTTCAATTATCAGTTTGCCGACCTGGACTTTCAGCGCAAGTTCTCGCGCATCGAGTTGATCACACAGGTGGCCAACTTGTTCGCCCTGCTGGCCATAGTCATCTCCTGCCTCGGTCTTTTTGGTTTGGCCGCCTACACAGCCGAGCAACGAACCAAAGAAATTGGCATTCGCAAAGTAATGGGCGCCAGTGCAAGCAGTGTGGTGATTCTGCTCTCGCGCGATTTCACCTTACTGGTATTGATTGCCTTTGCCATAGCTGGTCCGCTGGCCTGGTGGGCCATGGATAGCTGGCTGCAACAATACCCTTACCGCGTAGAAGTGCAGTGGTGGACACTGAGCCTGGCTGGGGGCGCAGCCCTGCTGCTGGCCCTGCTCACCGTAAGCTCGCAGGCATTCCGCGCTGCCAACAGCAACCCGGCCAAAGCACTAAGGAGTGAATGAGTGTGGCCGCACAGGCCGCTGCTGTAAAAAACAAGATTGAAAATGGTATAATTGCGGTAGCTTGAACAGCACATGATCCGAAGCTACCTCACCCTCGCGTTGCGCATAATGATGGGCCAGCGAGGTTTCGTTTTTATCAACGTCTCTGGCCTCACCATCGGCATCGCGTGCAGCCTGCTGCTGTTCATCTACATACGCGATGAACTGAGCTTCGACCGTTTCCACCGCGATGCAGACCGCATCTTCCGCATTGCCTACCAAAGCAGGCTGCAGGGGCGCGAGTCGGTATCGGCAGAAACAGGTGCTCCCCTGGCGGCAGCGCTGCATCAATCGCCCGAAGTAGAGTCGGTGTTAAGGCTGGCCAACTGGCCCACATTCCCCATTCGATTCAAAGACAAGGCCTTCACCGAACCCTATTTGCTGCTGGCCGACTCAAACTTCTTCGGGTTCTTTGATTTTGAACTGGTGGCCGGTAACCCCAAAGAGGTGTTGAAAGGTAAAGACAAACTGGTGGTGTCGGAGTCGGCTGCCCGCAGGTATTTTGGCTACAACGGGCCGGGCGACCCCTCGCCCATCGGGCAAACCATGGCGCTGGCCCAGGGCTACGAAGCCACCGTGGCCGGCATTGCCAAAGACCCGCCTCACCAAAGCCACTTCCACTACACGGTGCTGCTTTCGCTCGACTCGTGGCAGGAACTGAAAGACAGCCGTTGGACGGATGGCCTGGTGGTGACCTACGTAAAACTGAAAGACAAGGAAGCGGTGCCGCAGGTACAGGCCTACCTAGAAAACCTGGTGGAGACGGCCGTGGCCAGTGAGTTGGAAGAAACCATGCAAACAACGCTGCTACAGTTCGAGCGGCAGGGCAACTACCTGGCTTTCTTCACACAACCGCTTATCAGTCTTCACCTGCGGTCGAACCTGACCGATGAGATTGAAGCCAATGGCAACATACAAACCATCTACCTGCTGGCGGCCATCGCACTTTTCATTACGCTGCTGGCATGCATCAATTACATGAACCTGAGCACGGCCCGCTCCGCATCGCGTGCCAAGGAAGTGGGTGTTAGAAAAACAGTGGGTGCGCGCCAGTCGCGCCTGATGGCGCAATTTCTGCTGGAGTCTGTACTCTACACGTTGTTGTCGGTGTTGCTGGCACTGGGGCTGGTGCGCATGGCGTTGCTGCCCTTCAACCTGCTGACTGGAAAAAATATTTCGTTTGCCGTTTTTGCAGAACCAGGGATGATCGTGGGCCTGTTGGTTTTCATTCTGCTGATCGGCTTTCTGGCCGGCAGCTATCCTGCCCTCTACCTGGCCCGCTTCAGCCCCATTGAAGTGCTGAAAGGCCGCGTACGCATGGGGCGCAGGAAGTACGGCATCCGGAACACGTTGGTGGTGTTTCAGTTTTTTATCTCCATCACGCTCATCATCGCCACGTTGGTGGTGTACCGACAGCTGCAATACATTCAAAACCAAAGCCCCGGCTTCGATACCCACCACACCATCAATTTGCTGCACACCGCCAACCTGGGCAACCACGCAGCCGACTTCAAAAAAGCGCTGCTGGCCAACCCGCACATCGCCAGTGCCAGCTTTGCCAACCGCCTTCCTCCCAACATCGATTGGCAGTTTGTATTTAGGGTAGACGGCCGCCAACAAGACTACCTGCTGACGGTATACGAAATGGATGGCGACCACCTGACCACCATGGGCTACCGCATGAAGTCGGGGCGCTACTTTTCTGCTGCCGAGCCGGCCGACTCCACGGCCGTCATCATCAACGAGTCGGCAGCGCTGGCGTTGGACCTGCTCAACACCCCCACCGACAGCGTGTGGCTCACTTCCACCTACGATGCACACGCCCCGGTGCGCAGAAAACTGATCGGCATTATCAGCGATTTCAACTTCCGTTCGTTCAAAGATCCCATTCAGCCATTGGCCATCGTAAAAAGCAGGGAGCCGAACTGGGAGATGGCCATACGCCTGCGCACCGAAAACCCCGACTCTGCACTGGTGTTTATTGAGCAAGTCTGGCACCGGTATGCGGCCGGGGCCCCGTTTGAATACACCTTTGTAGACAACAACTTCCGCTCGCAATACGCGCCCGAAAAAAGGCTGGGAACGCTGTTCCTGATCTTCACGATACTGGCCATCTTCATTGCGTGTCTGGGTGTATTCGGGCTGGCTACCTACATGGCCGAGCAGCGCACCAAAGAAATCGGCATCCGCAAGGTGCTGGGCGCCCGCACCCTCGACATTGTTTTGCTGCTCACGCTGCAGTTTGCGCGCCTCATACTGATTGCCTTCCTGACGGCCATCCCCCTTGCAGGTTGGGCCTTGCACACGTGGCTGGCACAGTACGCCTACCATATCTCACTGCCCATCAGCGCTTTTGTGCTAGCCGCACTGCTGGCCCTCTTCCTGGCACTGGTTTCGGCCAGCCACCGCGCGCTGAAAGCAGCCCTGAGCAACCCGGTAGACTCTTTGCGCACAGAATAATTTTTTAGATACCGCATAGGGGTCAAACGCCCCCCGGTTGTCTTAGATTCAAAATAACAAATACATGAACAAACTCATCACCCCGCTGCTCTTGCTGCTCACGCTGGCCGCCTTCGGGCAAGACAAACAGCAAAAAGAAAGACCACTTGACCCCTTTCAAAAAATAGTGGTGTCGCCCAAAATAAAACTGGTGCTGAAAAAAGGCGAAACAGAATCCATTCGCGTAACGGCCGCCAACATCGATGCTTCGCAACTGAACATCGTGGTGCGGGGTAACAAATTACACATCTACCTGGACGATGCCCGTTACATCGAAAAAAGCCTAAAGGTTTGGGAGGATGGTTATTCGCGCAGGCGCAGCCAATACCACAATGCTTCGGTAACGGCATATGTTACCTACCGCTCGCTGAAAGGTGTTGAAATTCGGGGTGAAGAACGGCTGGTGTGCGATGAGGTGTTGGAGACGCGCAAATTCAAATTGAAAGCCTACGGCCGCACCCGGGTGGAACTGGCCGAAGTGAAAACAGACAAGTTCAAGGCGGTGATGTATGGCGAAAACACGCTGCGCATTGAGGCTGGTGTAACAGGCCACCAGAAATACACACTTTATGGCGAAAACACGATCGAAACCAGTGGTGTAACCAGCAAGACAGCCGCCACCACGGTATATGGCGAGGGCACGGTGGCCATGCAGGTGAGTGACGAAGTACGCCTGAACGCATTTGGCGAATCCATGATCTGGGTGGAAGGCCCCGCACACCTGAGCAAGGGCCTGGTGTTTGGGCGCGTGGGCATTCGCACACGACTGTAAACAGGAATATTGTAAGAGGTTTAAAATGGGTTGCCGGGAACGGCAGCTCATTTTTTTTGAACGGCCCCCACCGACACCGGAAGGAGGTGGTGAAGAAATTTTATCTATCTTCACGCACTTTCCTGCCCCTTTCAATGCTTCACCTTTTCAAGAGATGTCTGTTGCTGCCAGTGATGCTGGTAATAAGTGCTGCTATGGCACAACCCGTGGCCCAAAATGGTGTGCTGGACGCACGGCTGTTCGATTTTTCCGGGCACCGGCTGGCGCTCAATGGCGTCTGGGCCTGGTATGATAATGAGTTGGTTGCACCGGCACAAGCCACCGAAAAACCCGCTTGGGTGGCCTTTCCGCAAACGTGGAATGACGCGCGCCTCTCGCGCAGCGGCCAAGGCGTTGCCACCTATAGCCTGCTGGTGCTGTTACCTGCCGAAGCGCAGCGTTTTGGCATCGAGTTGCCGCAGATTTACAGCAGCTACCGGCTGTGGGCCAACGGAAAACTGATTGCTGAAAATGGCGTACCGGGCATCAGCGAAGTGTTCACCGTTCCGCAGTGGATGCCGCAAACGGTGTATTGCGAAGCACGCGATTCGATGCGCTTGACATTGCAAATCGCCAATTTTCACCACCACAAGGGCGGTTGTAAAGATCCCATTTTCTTAGGCAGCGAAAGCACCATGCGTATTAAAGAATCCATTGCCATGACCAGCAAACTGGCCGAATGCGGGCTGCTGATCCTCTTGGCGCTGGTGTTCCTGGCCATCTACTGGGCCCATGGCCGCAAGAAGGTGGTCATCTACTTTTCGCTGCTTTGCGCCACGTGGGCCATACGCTCCATGTTTTCTAACGACTACACCTTCATCTCCCTCGTTCCCGATTTCGACTGGAATACCATGGTACGCATAGAATACATTACGTTGTATCTCACCATGATCTGGGCTATTTTATTTTTGGGAAGACTCTTTGCCAACGATGGCAGCCAGATTGTAAAATACGTGCTGGTTACACTTAACAGCATCTTCGTTGCCTTCACCGTGCTGAACCCACCGTTGTACTTTACCAAAATGCTGGCCGTGTACCTGTTTACTTCGGGTTTGCTGTTGCTCTACGGTGCCATCATTGTGGTGCGCGCGCTCATCAATGAGCGGGCAGGTGCCACCTTTCTCACGGTGTCCACGCTGCTCGCCATTGCCATCTTCAGCTACGACATCTTCACTTACGAGGGCTGGTTCTCTTACAATTCCATCGTTTTTAGTGCCGGTTACCTCCTTATTTTTGTGCTGATGGCCATTGCATTACTTATCCACCTAAACATCATCAGCGCTGGCGGCAAAGGATCGAACATGCTTACCTTCGAAGACCTCTACGGAGAGTCGGCTGCCGGAAGAAAATAGGTGCCTACCCCTCCCACTTCTTCATAATCAGCGTGGCATTGTGGCCGCCAAATCCAAACGTGTTGCTCATGGCCACCTGCACTTTTTTATGCACGGGCTTACCGAGCGTCAGTTGTAAGCTGGCAGGCACTTGCGGGTCTACCGTGGTGGTGTTGATGGTGGCGGGCACCACATCATCGCGCACGGCCAATACCGCAATCAATCCTTCTATGGCACCCGCCCCACCCAGCAGGTGACCGGTTGCCGATTTGGTAGCGCTGATGTGCAAGTGCTTCGGGTCTTCACCGAAGAGGCGCACAATGGCTTTGCTTTCACTTTCATCGCCCAGCGGTGTAGAGGTAGCGTGCACGTTGAGGTAGTCCACATCGGTGGGCTGCAGCCCCGCATCCTCCAGCGCCAGTTGCATGCCCAGCAGCGCACCCTCTCCTTCGGGGTGGGTACTGGTCAGGTGGTAGGCATCGGCCGACATGCCGCCACCTACCATTTCGGCATAGATTTTGGCCCCGCGTGCCTTCGCGTGCTCATAGGACTCCAACACCAGGGCTACACCGCCTTCGCCCATCACAAAGCCATCGCGTGACACATCGAACGGGCGTGACGCAGTTTGTGGACTCTCGTTGCGTGTCGACAAGGCCTTTAGCGCGCCAAAGCCGCCTATCCCCGATTCGTTGATGGCGGCCTCTGATCCGCCTGCAATAATCACATCGGCTTTATTCCATTTGATGTAGTTCATGGCATCGATGATGGACGTAGTAGAAGTGGCACAAGCCGATACGGTGATAAAATTCGGCCCCATGAATCCATACTTCATCGAAATCCACCCGGAAGCAATGTCGGGAATGACTTTGGGTATAAAGAAAGGACTGAACCGGGGTGTGCCATCGCCTTTGGCAAACTCCAGCACCTGCTCCTGAAAGGTAAGGAAGCCCCCGTTGCCCGAACCCCAGATCACTCCCACCCTGCGCTTATTCAACTTGTCCGACAGGATGCCGGCATCTTCCACGGCCTGGGTGGCGGCCACCACGGCAAACTGCGTGAAGAGATCCATCTTGCGTGCCTCTTTCACATCGAAATGGTTGCGCGCATCGTACCCCTTTACCTCGCAGGCAAAATGGGTTTTGAATTTGGAGGTATCGAAGCGCGTAATCGGGGCCGCACCACTCTTCCCGGCCAGCAGGTTCTGCCAGAAGTCGTTAACGGAATTGCCCAGCGGTGTAATGGCACCGGCACCTGTAATCACCACACGTCTTGTTTGCATGTATTTGAGTTATTTGATTAAGATTTTGAAATACTGATCTCTTCTACCAATCGCTTGCACTGGCGCACCACCGTCTTCATCGCTTCATCGGTGGGCGATACGCGGGCCACCATCAGGGCCCCTTCCACGGCACAAAAAAACAAGGTGGCATATTCCCGCGCACGTATACCCGCCATGAACTCGCCATTTTTCTTTCCTTCTTCTATCAGGCGGGCGATAAACATAATGGTGGCCTCCAAGGCGGTCGCCACTTCCCCTTTCATCTCTACCACGTAATCATCGGCTTCGATGGATGTGTTTAACAGCGGGCACCCACCCGGCAACGGAGGGTTGTATACGTACTTGGCATAAAACCCAAGCACCGCCAGCAACTTCTCTTTGGCCGTCCGCTTCCCCTTCAGCTCGTCCGCCAGCAGCCTGCGCACCGTCTTCATGGCATGGCGAAACGCCTCGCGCGCCAACACTTCTTTGCTGCCAAAGTTGCCGTATAACGCGCCCTTGGTGAGACCCGTGGCTTCACAGAGGGCCTGCAGCGTGGCACCATCGTAGCCCCGCTGGTTAAATACAGGGGCCGTGGCCTGCAAAATCTGCTCACGGGTGCGTTCGGCTTTGCTCATGCGCAAAAATATACCAAACGGTATATTTTACAAACTAGTTCTCTCTATTCAAAATATTTATGTCTTATTATGGAAAAGTGTCTTTCGCTGCATCAGGGGATTAAAAATCTTAAACAACCATTTTATGAAGTATGGAAAACCAATGGTGGTGCTGGCTGCAGCGGCCGGCACCGCCCTGTTACTGGCATTCTCTGCCGGGCAGAAGAACCAGCAAAAAGCACTTCGTCCTTATCCGCGGGGTTGCGTGTTCCGCACCGTGATGGGAGAAGAATCGGCCGACTCGATGTTTGTCTTCAAAACGAATGAGCGCGTACTCGCCTCCATCGACCGCGGTTTGCAGTGGATGTTGCGGGCGCAAAACAAAAATGGCGGATGGGGTGCCGGCAGCCATTACCGGCAAGATGTAATGGACCCTCATGCCGTAGCCACCGACCCTGCCACCACCGCCATGGTAGCCATGGCGTTGCTGCGCACGGGCTCTACCTTGAAGAACGGACCCTACCAGCACCCGTTGACCAAAGCATTGGACTACCTGCTGCGCGCAGCAGAAACCGCACCGGTCAACAGCCTGAACATTACCACCGAAACGGGCACACAGATACAAACCAAGCTGGGCGCGAACATCGATGTCATCCTCACCTCCCAGTTTTTCTCGAACCTGCTGGAATACCTGGACGACACCCCACAACTGAAAGCGCGGGTGAAAAGAGCCAACGAAATCTGCGTTGCAAAAATTCAGAAAGCCCAGACCAATGATGGCAGCATTGCTGGTTCGGGCTGGGCAGGGGTGTTGCAAAGTTCCTTTGCCACCAATGCGTTGGAGTCGGCTGTGGCATTGGGTATCGAGGTAGAGGAGGAAGTGTTGGACAAAGCGCGTGCCTTTCAGAAAAACAATGTGGACGCACGCACAGGCGAAGTAAAAACCGACATGGGTGCAGGTATTGTGCTGTATTCTGTTTCCGGCTCTTCGCGTGCCAGCGCCAAAGAGGCACGCAAGGTGAAGGAAGAGATGGAGAAAGCGCGCAGGGATGGACGCCTGGAGCAAAACGCACCTCCCTCTGCCGAGAACCTGCGTAGAATCGGTTTCGATGAAGACGATGCACTGAAGTATGCCACCGCTTACGAAGTGTATGAGACTGCCAAAGTGCAAGCCCAGCGCGAAGATGTGCTGGAAGGATTTGGCAACAATGGCGGTGAGGAATTCCTCAGCTTCCTGCAGACGGGCGAAAGCCTCGTAATCAGCAAAGACCAACAGTGGAAGCAGTGGTACGATAACACCAGTGGCCGCCTGCTGAAAATACAAAACAACGATGGCAGTTGGAACGGCCACCACTGCATCACCAGTCCTGTGTTTTGCACGGCTACCTGCCTGCTGATCTTATCGGTGAACAATGATGTGGAACGGCTGGTGCGTCAGGGCGAGATGAAAAATTAATGGAAACACGTGCCCAAGGCGTCAGACGGGTGTTACCTCCGCTAGCAAGTCGTCTGGCGCCTTCGCTCTTTCAAGCGTCATCGCTTCAATCCATACACCTTGCCTTCGGCCGTAGACAACACCAGCCAGTTGCCCGATACTGCGGGCGTGGAAAAAATGCCGCCCATGCGGTATTCAGCTTCAATGGCGTGCCGGGCCGAAGGCAATATGCGACCAATGTCATCGCGGTAGGTATCGTCTTCTTTAAAGTATTTCAAATGATGGGCCTGGTAGCCATCCGTGGCAAACGCCCAGCGTATGGCGCCTGCCTTGCGATCAATACCATACAACTTTCCCCACAAGGTACCCACGTAAACAAGTTGAGGTGTAAATGCACAACCTCCGAAAATATTGAACTTCACGTTGGTGCGCCAGCGCTCCTGCCCGCTCACGGCATCCAGCGCCAGCAACACGCGGTCGTCAGAAGTGCCCACATAGATCACTGAGTCGCGGTAAGTAGCCGACAGCGCCCAGCCATTGGGATAGGTGCGGTTCCAGTGCGCATAACCCGAGGTGGCATTCAGGGCGTAGAAGTTGTAGTCGCGAGCACCGATGAATACCGAGCCCATGCCTGCCGCTGGCGAGCCCTGCACCTCACCGCGCGGAAAATAACGGTGCCCTACTGTTTTGAAGTGCCACAGCAACTGGCCAGTGGCCGCATGCAGGGAATAGACCTGGCCATCGAACGAACCGAAATATACTTTGCCATCCTGCACCACCGCGGTGTTGTGAATGATGTCGCTGGCCTGGAACGACCACACCGGTGTTCCATCAGCCACCTTCACTGCCTGGAAGCGACCGTTGCCCGTGCCGAACAACAGCAGGTCCTCATACACCACAGGCGAAGTGTGGTAGTAGTCGGCCCAATCGTACCTTCTTTCTCCCAGAAACAGGGCGGTGTTGTCGAACAGCTGGCGCCACACTACCTTCCCACTTTGTTTGTCGAGGCAAGACAGCACCCCATTGCCACCCAGCAGAAACACGTAGGGGCCATGCACCAACACATTCGAGCGAATCTCTCCGTTGGTTTTCAACTTCCATTGCACCGCCCCCGTGGTCAGGTTCAGTGCATAGAGCGTACTGTCGAGGCCGCCCACATACACCAGTCCCTCGCTCACCACAGGCGAAGCGATGAAAGGCTGGGTGCTGCTGAACCGCCACGCTACGGTTGGCAACTGATCGAAATCAGCGGTCGCATTTTTTGGCTGTGCGAAGGCAACGGTTGTCAACATGAGGAAAATCAGCGTGTAATTGTATTTCATAAACGAAAGGGTTTTGATTGCCGGATGAGGGTGTTCTACCACCGCCAGGGTGAGAAAATGTGTTGACTTGCCGGGGGTTTTTATCTGAGAGATATTGTGCCAAACGGTGATGCATATCTGCAGCGAAAAACGGAAATTTGTCTACTGCAGCTGCCGCGGCCCTTGTTCAAGATGGTACAAGTTGGTACAAGGCACCGCTACTTACCCATGGAACTGGAAACCGAAGGACTGCTGGTACAGAAATGCCGGGCGCTGATTGAAGAACGCCTGAAATGGGGCGAAGGCGAGCAATGGTCTACACAAGATTTCGAAGCGCTGAGCGACCGCATCTTCGAAAAAACACAAGTGCGCCTGAGTGTCGTCACACTCAAGCGCATCTGGGGCAAAATCCGGTACGACAGCCGCCCCACCATCACCACCCTGAATACCCTGGCCCAGTTCATCGACTTTGAAAACTGGCGCACCTTCCGCCAACAACAGGCGCTGTCGATGGCGGTAAATGGCCACAGCCACACCGCAGCAGACGCAGTTACACCTGTGGACATGGCACCTGCGAAAGCCAGGGTGCGGTGGCTGCGCCTCACCTGGCCTGTGGGGCTGGTGGTGGCGGCCCTCGCCCTGGCCTGGTGGCTGTACAGTATGCGGGCCGACCAACCACTCCCAAAAAATCACGATCAGTTTACCTTTACCAGCAAAAAAATAGTGGCCGTAGGTGTGCCCAACACCGTCATCTTCAACTACGATGCAACGGCTGCGCTACCTTCCGACTCCATCTTCATCCAGCAAACCTGGGATCCGCGTTTCAGTCAGCAGGTGGCGCGAGACCAGCAGCAGCATACCGCCATCTACTACCGCCCCGGCTTCTTCCATGCCAAGCTGCGCGTGAACAAAGAGGTGGTGAAAGAGCATAGCCTCTTCATACAAACAGACGGCTGGCTACCGTTGGTAGACCTGGAACCCGTGCCTGTCTACTTTCCTGCGGAAGCAGCGCGCCACCAAGGTAAACTGGGCCTCACGCGCGAACAGATCGAAGCACAGCACATCGCACTGCAGCCCACTCCCCCGTGGGTAAGTTATTACAATGTGGGGCCGCTGGCCCAAGTGTACACCAACGACTTCGTGTTTGAGTCAGAAGTGAAAAACACATTCAACGAGGGCGCGGGCGCGTGCCAGCACAGCGAGGTACACCTACTGTTTCAAGGGGGCGCGTTGATTGTACCGCTCTCCATACCCGGCTGTGTTTCAGAACTGCAGTTCCTCGACCGCGATGGTAAGAAAAGCGATTTGTCGGCTTTTGGTGTGGACTTTAGCGACTGGGTGAAAGTACGTGCCGAGGTGAAGGACTCCCTCGGGATGGTAAAGGTAAACGACCGGGTGGCCGGTGAGTTTAAAGTCAAGATGAACCCCCTGCCGCTGGCGGGGTTGGTCTTTCGCTTTCGCGGAACAGGCGAAGTGAAAAACGTGCACATCCGCAAACAGGATGGCACTCTTTTGTACGAAGAATTCTTCAAAGCGCGCACCTTTCGTTGAACGTATTCGCTTTTAAGAACTTGTCCACCTATTTTTAACAGCCAGGTTTAGCAATCGCGCGGCCTAACCGCGAACTTGCTTCCAAATAAACCGACCATGGCCAACCCTACCCTATCCCGGCTGTTGCAGAAAACAGGGCATCCGCAGCTATTACAGGCGTTAACAGACACACTCTCGCTGTCCGATCTCAACTCCTTGCTGATGGAGGTGATGAAACAAAAGGCTGCACAGCTAACACCCGCTGAGCTGATGAACCAATATCGGAACAATCGCTTTGTGCAGCCTTCCGCACTTCCTCCGTTGGCAATCGCGGAGGCAGAGCAACAACTGCTTGCGTTGGCAAGCCAGCAAGGCTTTGAAGCGCTCACGCTGTCACCGCTGGCTCCGCTGGGCAATTGCTCAGTGATAGCACGTGCTGATCAAAACAAAATAGTGACGGCATTACGGGGCACCGAAGTAGTGGCCGATGCCACCAACCTGCTGGCGCTGGAAGCAGCCATGCGCAGGCAACAGCAACCCGCGGCCACCACGCCCCTGCACCTCTGCGCCATTCACCGGCACGTGCGTGCGCAGGCGCTGCCTCCCGGCAAAGGGTTCACCGCACACTTCCAGGTATTCTGTGCCGTAACGGCCGGGCGCGATACCGGCAGCAGGGCCTTTGAAGCGCAGGCACTCCTCGCCCACCTGACGTACTACGAACGCCTGCTGGAAACCCTATTGCCGGTGCCGTTCTGCTTTACGCTGAAAACCTTTCCAACCACACCCGAAGAAGAGGCGGCTGTGGACAAAATAAAAAGCTACCTGCAGCCCCACTTCCGCCCCGAACGGCTAGCGCACGAGGCCGTTAACCCCGCGGCCCACCGCTACTACCAGTTGATGCGCTTCTCGCTTGATGTGCAACACAAAGGCAACACGTTCAACCTGGGCGATGGCGGCTTTGTGGACTGGAGTCAGCTGCTTACGCAAAATCGCAAGGAGCGGCTCTTTACCAGTGGCCTGGGATTGGAGTTGCTGCTAAAGCTGAAACTGGGCATGATTGGCTAGTTGAACTGCCTCATGGCGAAGGCGCAGCAAGCCCGTGGCCATCTGCTTTCTCAACGAAGCTCAACTTTCGAACGACCATTTGATTTCTTGCCGGTGCGGTTTCGTGCGCGCCAGGCGTAGGAGGAATCACATTACCCATTACCCACTTCCACCGCATCGGTCTCGTCATCATACAGCAGCCAACCTTCCCGGTCCGGCTGGAGGCAAGCCAACCGTTGCCCCTGGCGGTTCCAGACAGCCGAACGCCCGGCACACATCCCGCCATCGGCTTGCCCCACGCTGTTGGCCAACAGCACCGGCCAACCCACGTGCTGCGCACTTTGCTGCGCCTGCAGGTGGGCCTTGTCAATACCCCGCACGAATTTCACGGCACTTACCACCAGCCCTGCGGCCCCGGCCTGCTGCAAGCGCGCCAGGTGGGCCGCCACCGACAACTCATAGCAAATGGCCAACCCTACCCTTTTGTTTCCCACGCTGAACACATCCGCGCGGGGGCCTGGTTGAAAGAAAGGAAACTCATCGGGGTGGAGGTGCTCTTTGGCCCACAGCGCACGCGGCCGTTTCGGCTGAAAAAGAAAGGTACCGATGTGCACGGCCTCGCCCACGCGGGCAGGCGCCCCCACCAACAACGTGATGCCCGCCACATCGCTGAGCGATTGAAACACCGCGAGGCGCGCATCGTTGAGCGGCATGGCCAGTGCGTGCGCCAGCGAAGGCTCATAACCGGTGAGCGACAGCTCGGGAAACACCAGGAGTTCAGCACCGCGGGCAATGGGTCCGCGCGCCAGCGCCAGGTGGCGATTGATGTTTACTTCCACATGGCCCTTTTCGGGATGGGTCTGAAGCACCGCTGTTTTCATTGTTCACCAAATATAGACCTGGAAGTGCCATATCAGCGACATTGTTTCGCACGATCCGCAGCAACCCTGCCAAAGTATACACGTAGAAAGGGGGCGGAACAATTCACTCCATGGCATTACGAAACAAAATCATCCGCAACCCACGCACCGGGCAGACCATACGCTTTTTGCAAACCAGTGCCGAAACAAACGGTCGCCTGCTGGAAATGGAGACCATCTACCAGCCTCATTCCGTTGAGCCTCCATCCCACCTTCACCCGCTTCAGGACGAGGACTTCACCGTATTGGCCGGGTCGGTAAGTGTGCGTCTGGGCAGAGAAATAAAAGTGTTGCAAGCGGGGCAATCGCTACACATTCCGAAAAACCAAGTCCATGCCATGTGGAACCACAGCGATGCTCCCGCCACAGTGAACTGGAAGGTGCGGCCGGCCCTGCAAACCGATTATTTTCTGGAGACGGCCATGGGGCTGGCGCAAGATGGTAAGGTAGATGACCACGGTATACCTCTGCTGTTGCAGCGGGTAGTGATGGCCCACACATTTGCCGATGTTTTTCGACTGGCCAAACCTTCTTTTGCGGTGCAGCGAATTCTGTTTGCCATGCTCACACCCGTGGCGTACCTCTTTGGCTATCGACCCACCTATCCCCAATATTTAGACTGATGGAGGGTGTCCGGAGGCTACTACCTCAGCGACTCCAGGATGCGTGCGACCCAAAGGCCATACATCTTGCCCGAAGGATGCAACCCGTCTGCCGCCACCAACGCGGGGTCTTGCAGGCCCTGCCGTGAAATGTCGGTGATGTAGATGTACTTTACCCCCAACTGTTCCGTCAGTGCCCGGTTGGCCTCGTTGAATGCATCGAGCTCGCGCGAAATCTTCTCCTGCCGCGGCTGGCCAAAAGGTGTGTAGCCATAATCGGGAATGGATACCACGAACACATTTGCTTTATTGCCTCTGGCCAGGCGGATGGCCTCGCGCAGCAGCGCTTCAAATTCCGTTTGATATTGCGCCAGCGGCCTGCCCTGGTATTGGTTGTTCACGCCAATGAGCAGCGACACCAGGTCGTACTCGGGTTGCAGGCGCGCGATGGTCATGCCGTTCTGCAGGTTATCGGTGCGCCAGCCCGTGGTGGCAATAATGGTGGGGCCTTCCACCGCCTTACCCCGCTGCCGTAATTGGTGGGCCAATTGCACCGGCCACCGCTCTTCGGGGGCCACGCTTTCTCCGATAGTGTACGAATCTCCCAGGGCCAGGTATTTCATAGGCTGTGCATAGGCGTGAAGTAAAAACATAAAACAGATAACGATGATCCGCATCATGAAGCACGCATTGAGGCGGCAAGGTACTGCGTATTTTTGAATTCAGGCATTGCTGAACTATTTGTCTCCTGCCTCAATTTTGGAATTAACAACAGTGCGGTATGCGAAGTCATGAATAATCAATTGCTCTTTAAGCCGATCAAACGAGACACGAATCCATCCATAGTAATATGCCTGATCCTGCAGCGTAAATCGAATTCCGACATACTGATTAGTCGCATCCTTCCAATCTCCCATCCAGGTAATACCATCAGCCGTAATCGATTTTACAACCATTGGTTGAACTTTGCTATCAAAGGGATTTCCAGGGGCTATTTCCTGCATCGCTGCCAAAACACCAACACGACCCGCTATCTCAAAGACCTGATTAGCGCGGGAAGGATAAACTAAAAACTGATATTGGGCACCCAACTCATCAGTCAAAAATACGGTGGTAAACAAAAAATCTGTATCTCCATCCTGATCAATATCTAAGTGATATGATTGTTCATGGTTAGTTATGGCCCCGCTAAGATTTACGTATCTAATAGCAGGCTGAACTATTTCATCTTGCTGGCAAGATGAAATAAAATAACTAATAAGTAATAAAACGATGAATCTTCCCATACCGTTAGAAATAGCATCAAAATTCACTCATTTACGAATGAATATTTTTTTTTGTTTCACTACCCCTGGATACAACCCGGATTGTACGGCCTGATAGGCGGATTAAAGTACCAATAGTGCGTACACTGATTGATAGGGATGTCATAGAATGATGACGATCGAATCTTACCCCAAAATTTTGTTCACGCTAAAACTGCAAAAAACTTCTTTTACATAAGGCGCTCCAAATCTTAATTGGTAAAAACTGCTTCTAATGCCCTAAATTGGCGGAGATTGGTCGGTCGGGTATTACTTTTCAACGGTGGTTGTCAAGTCGTAGTTGCACATTATTTGTTTCTCGGCAACTTCAACCCGGGCAAGTGGCTAACATCGACACAATTGTATCTTGATGACATGAAGGAAAACTGACAGAAAAAATATTACCAAAACGGCACTGAGGGAAGCCTATTGTAATAACCACCCCAAAACATGAAAAACATCCTATTCGACTTTATATCCAGATACATTACGCTGACGGAAGAGGAGAAGAACGCACTCGTTTCTTTAGACCTGTTTCGCACGGTCAAGAAAGGCACGATCTTACTTGAAGAAGGTCAAAAATCGAAGGAGAGCTACTTCGTGCTCAAAGGCTGCATCCGTACCTATTACGTGTTGGACAGTGAAGAAAAAACCACTGCCTTCTACACCGAAATGGAAGCACTGACACCCCCCTGCGTCATCAACAAAACTCCGTCCGACTACTACGTAAGTTGTATCGAAGACTCCATCTTGCTGGTTTCAAATTCCGACATGGAAGTAGAAATCAACAGCAAATTCCCCAAGTTCGACATCATGTGCCGCATGTTGTCGGAAGAATTGCTGGCCAAGCAACGAATTGACTTTGACGCGTTCAAAACTTCCTCCCCCGAACAACGATACCTGAACTTGCTGCAAAAAAGACCAGACCTTATTCAGCGTGTTCCTCAACATCAATTAGCGAGTTACCTGGGCATCAAGCCACAATCGTTAAGCAGGTTAAGAGCAAGGATCGTAGAGAAAATGAAGGGGTAAATGGTTACTTAACTTAAGTGAATGGGTTATCGCATTTCCCGAATCTACTTTTGCATGATCATTTAATTCTAAAAAAGATATGCAAAAGAAAGTTTTATGGATGGGGTTTGCCCTGGTGTTGGCGGGCAGTGTGCAGGTGAATGCACAAAGCACTCAAAAAGCCAACGCTGACAGAAAGTGGTTCATTGGAAGTACGTTATTGTTACTCGGAAATTTTGATCAAACAAACAATCCTGAGTACATACAGTTAAATGCAGGCTATCGGATTACACCCAACGATGTTATTCAAGTCAGATTCAAAAGATCCATTTATGCCTGGCCACTTGGCATCCCCTTCGGGCCGGATTTTGATGGCCCCGGACTCAACTATCCCGGCCATGCACGCATCCTGGCTCCTCAACTAGGATACCAGCGGTTTTGGTGGAAAGGCGCTTATACGGCTTTGTATGTATTGAATGCTTTTGAAAAATACATGGATGAGAATAAGAAGAAGATCGGAAACGGGTTCACATTGTATACCGACTTTTATGTGGGCTACCAGTTCAAGTTTTTTAACGATCGCTTCTTTTTTGAACCAGCGATTGGCTGTAGCTACTGGCCGCTGAGAACGGATGTTCCGGCCTCTTTTAAAGCGGCTGAGAATGGATGGCCCAACTACTTTATTCAACCCGGGCTCGACTTTGGATTTAAGTTCTAACATTGAGCTCACCCACATTTGGGTATCACCCCACCACCCTGGGCCTGATTAATGATAACCTGGGGAGAAAAAAGTTAAGTGCACCTTCATTTCTTCACTTAAGTGAACGTGCGAAAACCCAGCGCCTCTTTTTCTTTGCAGCATTGTTTAATAACTATCTAATAAAATGCTAAAGAAAATCTTATTCATCGGCTTTTTCTTCCTGATGACCTCACTGATGCCACTTTGGGCGCAATATGCACAAGGTGAAAACACGTACAAGCGGTGGTTTGTGGGGAGCACGTTATTCTTGCTGGGCAACCTGGCACCTACCAATCCGCCCGCATTCGCGCAACTCAACGTAGGCTACCGAATTACCGGACTAGATGTAATTACCTTGGAACCCAAAACCTGGAAATATGCCTGGCCCAATGGCATTCACCCCTTTTTCAATAAAGCATACGGAAAGGCAGAAGAAAAATTTCCGGGATATGTTCGGGAGTATGGTTTATCTGTAGCCTACCAACGTTTCTTGTGGAAAGGGTTATATGCTGAACTTAATGTTATGCCTACGCGGCAAAACTTCGTAGATGAAGATGGAAAAAAAATCGACACGGGATTTCAGATTTTCAATACTTACCGCGTGGGTTATCATATCAAGCTTTTTAAGGATCGGTTCTTTATTCAACCTGCCATTGCTGTTACCCACCGCGCCTATCACACCACGCTGCCAGATGGGTTCAAACAGAAAGACGACAAATGGTCGAAATTTGTTTTCGGAGAGCCGGGCTTTCATTTTGGATTTAATCTTTAGTGGATCATTTTATGCATGCACAAAAAACTTCCCAATATACACTGGATGATACCCCGGTTCACGTGAAACTGAAGCTTGCCGCGCTGTGGGCGGGCTTTATGTTTCTCTATATCTATGTGGATTATTTCGCCTTGTACATGCCGGGTAAGGTAGATCATATCTTGCAAGGGCGGGTGTTTCTCTTTGATATTACGCCAGGATTTCTGTTGGCCGCGCTCGTCTCCGTCTCCCTTCCGGCACTGATGATTTTTCTTTCTACTGCGTTGCCGGCCCCGGTCAATCGCGGGATCAACCTCATTGTTGCCGCAGTGTATATTCCCTATTCTTTGTTCAACCTGGCAGGCGAGGCCTGGATGCACATGGTGTTGGGCGCTGCGGTAGAAGTTGTTCTGCTTGGTCTCATCATCCGCTATGCATGGAAATGGCCTCGCAGTTGAAGTAGGGAAAACTACCTGCTGTCCTCAGGTCGGTAATTACAGTCAGTTGAGTAATTTAATCCTAACCTCAAAATCTCAAATCTTAAGATCCTAAATCTTAAATTACACACCTCAATCCCTAAACCACGTCAGCTTCGCAGCTTCCACTTGGGCGCGGTAGCGCTGCCACTCGGTGTCTTTGAATTGGCGCAGTTGTGCCAGCCAGGCGTTGGTGAGCTGCTCCGCTTCCTCCACCAGCCGCACATCTTGTTCGGAGGGGCCGTTGTTGCGCGCACGGGTGGCCGAGAGTGCATCATTCACTTTCGATCGGGCCGTAACATCAAAGCTGCTCCACGCCCCTATTTGCCGGTTCGGTCGTTTGCCAACAGCTGCCTCATTCAGTGTTCTCAGTTTTTCCTTCACCTCGCCCGATTGTTTTCGTAGCTCCGCAGTAGATTGGCCGGACTGATCGAGTTGTTGAATGACCTTATCCACGGTGGCGTTGAATTCACGCACGTCTTTTAGCCCCCCGGCCAGGGCGGCCACGGTCCCATCCAGCCGCTTGCGCAGCGCCAGGTTGGCCTCTTCCACTTCGCGCACATAAGGAAAGCGCGGGTCTGGCACCACCGTTACCGTGGTGGAATCGATCGCACCCTGGTAGTCAATCCGCACGGTGTACGTGCCTGGCAATACCGGTATGCCTTTGTATTCATCGTCTTCATAGGCGCCCAGCCTGGCGGTTTCCCAATCGAGTGGCCAGCGCACGTAGTTCAGTCCTTCGGTAACGCCCTCCACCGTTAAGGTGCGCACCAGCGTCTGCTCACCATCGTACACCCGTGCCAATGCAGTGGTGGTCTCGCCCGGCAGGGGCGGCTTCACAAAGAAGGGAATCATCGCCACCCCAAAGGGGCGATTCTCGCCTTCGAAGGTAGTGTGGAAGCCTGTCCAGATGTTGCCGGGCGGTGCAATGAAAATGCCTTTCACCTGCACCGCCTCGCGGGTGGGCAGCGCGGTCAGCGGCTTGGCATAACCCGCTGCCGCCTGGCGCAACGGCACCAGGTCGTCCAGTATCCAGATGGAGCGCCCAAAAGTGCCGATCACCAGACTGGCCTCCCTTTCTTGAATGGTGAGGTCCATGGTAGACACCGAAGGGAAACCATTGTGCACCTGCGCAAAGGTCTTACCTTCATCCAAGCTGATCCACAAACCATTTTCGGTGCCCACGAAAACCAGTTGGGGCTGCACGGGGTCCTGCATCACACACAACGCATAGCCTTTCACCTTAGTGGCATCTGCCACGCGTTCCCACGTTTTACCAAAGTCTTTGGTGCGAAATACATAAGGAGCGTAGTCGCCCTTTCGGTATTGGTTGGCTACCAGCCACACCTCGCCCTCGCGGTGGCGCGAGGCTTGCAGTTGAGCGATCCAGCTTTCCTTCGGCAACCCTTTGATGTTGGCCGTTACGTTGGTCCACGTGTTGCCCCCATCGCGCGTCAGTTGCACGTTGCCATCATCAGTTCCCACCCAGATCACCCGGTTGTTGCGTTTGCTGGGTGCAATACTTAGAATGGTGTTGTAAAACTCCGCACCCGACTGGTCGATGGTGAGCCCTCCATAGTCCTGCCGTTGGTGGGCGGGGTTGTTGGTGGTCAGGTCGGGTGAAATGATTTGCCACGTGGCACCTTTATCTGTGGTTTTGTGCAGAAACTGGCTACCGTAGTAGGCTACGTGGCTGTGGGTGGGGTCTTGCGCAAAGCCCGCATTCCAGTTGAAGCGCAGCCGCGTGTTCAGATCGGGCGCAGGGGGGCGGATGCTCTGGTAGTAGCCGGTCAACTTGTCGTAGCGATAGAGGTAGCCGTTCTGCGAGGTGCCATAACCAAAGCGTGAGTCGGCCGAGTCGGGCGAAATATAAAAGCCATCGCCACCCACCAGGTATTGCCAGTAGAGGGTGCGGATGCCCCCGCGTTTCCACACATAGGCGGGGCCGCTCCAGTTGCCATTGTCTTGCAGACCACCATACACATTGTAGGGCAAGTCGTTGTCTGCATTGATGTGGTAAAACTGCCCCACGGGTATGGACTCGGGGAAATACCAACTCTTGCCTTTGTCGTGAGTGATGCCGATGCCGCCATCGCCCCCGATGATGAAGAAAGTAGGATCATTCGGATCCATCCAGAAGGAATGAAAGTCGGCATGGATGCCCTTGGTTTCATCGGCCGGAATCATGGGCTCGGGCTGAAATGTTTTACCGCCATCCTCGCTCACTGTAAGCGGTTGATAAATATTGTACAATCGGTTTTCGTCTTTCGTGTCGACTGCCAGTTCCTGAAAATAAAAAGGGCGGTTATTGGCATAGGCGGGCTGGTCGTTCACCATCGCCCAGGTAAGGCCTCCATCTTCGCTGCGATAGATGGCATTGCGAGCGGCTTCCACCTTGGCATAGACCCGCTGGGGATTGCTGCGCGCAATGGCGATTCCGATGCGGCCCAGGTCACCAGCAGGTAATCCGTTTTCCACACCCAGCTTCTTCCAGGTGTTGCCGCCATCGAAGGTGAGGTAGAGACCAGACCCCGGCCCACCGGAGGTGAAGCTGTATGGCGTGCGTTGGTGTTCGTACAGGGCCGCAAAAATTTTGTTGGAATTGGCGGGGTCCATGACCATATCTGCCACGCCCGATCGTTCATTGGTAAAGAGTATTTGCTTCCAGGTACTGCCGCCATCGGAGGTTTTGTAAACACCCCTGTCTTTTGTTGGCATGAACGGATCGCCCATGGCGCCTGCATACACCACAGAAGGATTGCGTGGATCAATCAGCAAGCGATGGATGGACCGTGTGTTTTCCAACCCTACCCGTTGCCAGGTATTACCACCATCGAGGCTTTTGAAAAGGCCTATACCAAGATTCACAGAGTTGCGCGGGTTGCCCTCGCCTGTACCCACCCACACCACGCTGGGATTATCTTGCTGAATGGCGATAGCGCCAATGTTTTGGGTAGGTTGCGTATCGAACACCGGCCGCCACGCGCTGCCTCCATTCTCCGATTTCCACACACCCCCGGAGGCGGCACCGATGTAAATGGTTTTTGGGTTGCTCACCACGGCATCAATGGCCGTAATGCGCCCGCTCATATTGGCGGGACCAATACTTCGAATTTTCAGGTTTTTAAAAAGAGTCGGGTCGTATGTCTGGGCGTGCAGGGAAACAATGACCGACAGCACAAAAATGGTAATCCATCCGGAAGTCTTGATGAACAGGAAGCGCATGTTTTTTTAGTTTGCTTTCAAAATGAAACGAAGAAGGGGATATTGCAAGGGGAAATACACCGGTGTACTTTCGTTCATTTCGGTACGCATGCTAAAAACCTACCCTGCAGCGATGCGCTGGCGCAGCGAATAACTATTTTACTCTCCAGGGCGGTATGTTTTCACCGCCTGTTTCTCTACATCTTCGCGGTAAAACAACACGTCTTTGAATTGGCCCTGACTATACATCTCTGCCTGGTTGGTGAAGTACGGTGACGATGGATTATTGTTAACGCCTCCGGCCAACACGGACTTCGCTTTTACCTTGTCGCCAAACTCTACGGCCGCCACAAAGCTGTTGCCCACGTAGCCGTACATTTTCTTGGTGCCCGGAAACTTGCGACTACCGAAAGCGGCCAGCGACCCCCAAAAGGACGAAGAGAACGGAACGGCAAGGCTGGGTTGGCTGTCGTCATACACTTCGTTGATGTGGCCGGTGAGGCGCTGAAAGCGGTTGACCTCGCCCCAACCTACCTGCCAGGTGCCGTAGTCGCGTACCAACTCGTCTACCATGACCTGCAACGCCTGCACTTTCTCTTCATCGGAGGTATTTTTGATCATGGCTTCGATGATACCCAATTGCCCTCCCTCCACCGGACCTTTCGCCAGCACCCGTTGCCGCAACTCCTGCCCCCAGTAGGTGGCCAGGGTGGTGGGCACAGACGTAACGGAATAATTAAAATCCCAGGAGCGCAACACATTGATGGGTGCATCCAGTTGCGATGCCACTTCAGGACGTTGTCGCACATAGCGGTCGTACGCTTGCGTTAAGGAGGGTATCAACCCCTCGAAGCCCGTCAGGTGCGGATCGTAGGCTGCAGCAATCAGCTTGTCGAGGGTAAAACGGGGTTCGCGCTGCAGGACGGCCACGGCATGGAGGCCACGCGCATTCTCGAAGTCGGGCGCCATGTAGCGGGCATAGTTGTTTTTATCGGGACTGGCCGAAGCAGCTGCAGTGAAGGGTGTGGAGTTGCAATTCTGAATCCATCCGTTGGCAGGGTTGATCAGATGCACGGTTTCGCTTACTTCGTGCAGGCCATTCCATTCGGTAGCAGGGTTGCTGCCGTCTACCGGTTTCTCCCAGTCGAACGCAGGGCTGCGCCTGGGTATAAAGTTGCCGTGCCAGTACGCAATGTTGCCGTGGCGGTCGGCATACACAGTGTTGTTAGATGAGTTGGTGCGCAAATCCATGGTCTTCTTAAAATCTTCCAACCCCCTCGCTTTGGTGCGCTGGTACGATTGTGTGAGCGCCTTTACAGGCTCCTTCATCAGCCTGATGGAAATCCACTGGTCGCCCTCCCCCTCTATCACTGGGCCATGGTGCGTATAGTAGGTTGTAAAGGTGCGGTAGCGCGTTTGGTCGCCCTCGCGATAGGCTAACCGTATCTGCTTCGTCTGTACAGGGCGTTCTTCGTTGCCATACTTATAAAAATATTTTTCTCCCTTGCGCACCATGCTTTCACGGTAGTGGTCGATGGCATCGGCCTGGCTGGAGGTGTGCATCCAGCCGCAATGTTCGTTGAAGCCCTGGTAGATGAAGAACTGGCCCCACGTAACGGCCCCGTAGGCATTCAGCCCCTGCTTGCTGCTGAGGTGCATTTCGGGACGGAAGTAGAACGAGGTGTGCGGGTTGATCATCAGCAATGCCTTGCCGCTGGCACTGCGCGCAGGCGCAACAGCGAACCCGTTAGAACCACGGGGCTCGGGTTCTGGTTGAGGCCGGTTGTGGTCTTCTTCCTCGCGCGTGGCAGCAACACCATTACCATAGAACGACTTGAGTTTGTTCACCGAAATGGATTCGATGTCGGTGCCGATGCTGCCCTCGCTGAAGAGGAAGGGCATCCACGGTTCAAAGCGCTTCAGCAACTTCGGTTTCACCTCGGGATGTGTGTGCAGGTAATAGTTTACACCGGCCGCAAAAGCATCGCACAGTTCGCGCAGCCAGGGCTCCGCCTGCCGGTAGTACTGCTGGGCCTCCAGCGTGTCGTAGAAAAGGCGCATGCGCAGGTCGTGGAACAGCTTACTTTCGCCCTCCACTTCGGCTAGGCGTGCCACGGCATTGATGTAGTTCATCTCCACCCGCTCGAAATCGTCTTCGCATTGCGCATAAAGAAAGCCAAACACCGCATCAGCATCTGTCTGCCCGTATACGTGGGCAATGCCCCATGTGTCGCGCACAATGGCAACCCGCTGCGCCTGCTTTTTCCAGGCAGTTATTTCTTTGGGTGTGAAGGGCTGCGCAAAAGAAGAGGAAGCGAGAAAGAAAAGGACAACAGGCAACAACAGTCGTAACATCATTACATCAAAGCGTAGGTGATGCTTAAATGTATCAAATTTTCTGGTGTGCCGGGAATATCTAGATAGGAAACTTGGTTTTCGGCTCAGAGCGTTTTTTAACGGCCATTGTATTTGAAACTCACCGTCCGGCCAGTGGAATGTGGTGGTGGTTTAGCCCCCTAATAACTAGACCGTATTTCATTTTGGTTTTGACAGTTC